>DUMZ01000020.1 GCA_012839565.1 Anaerolineaceae bacterium | reverse complement strand
GTGTGAGAATAAAATGTTGTTCTCTACCTTTCTTCCTTTGGCTATTGACCGAATAAAGAGTTCACTTTTAAACTTTTGATCAGTTCACTTTTAAAGTTTTCCTAACACGATTTGTAAACTATTTGTAAAAAATTTCGCGGATTAAGTGTAAGCAAATCCACGCTTTTCAAAGCACAGATTTGCTGCTATTTCTTTTAAAGCGAGAGTTTGGCATTAAAAAGACTTGTCCCCACTGCAACAGCCATTTTATGAGGCAATATTTCGTGAACTCTTAATACAGATACACCTTTGGCAGAGGCAAACGCCGAGATATATGATGAAGCCAAATCCCGGTTGATGAAACCTTCCTCACTTTTCGCGTCAGACGCAAAGCCATTTTCAGCTAAGATGCTTTGCAAAAATCGCTTTCTGGAAACACCCAGATATGCCAAATAGCCATAGTCTTTAATACATTCGATTTCATTAATTAATGTCAGATTTTCAACTTGCGTCAGGCCAAAACCGATGCCAGGGTCAAGCATAATCCTGTTATTTTCAATACCAGCTTCCCTGGCTTTGACTAATGCCCTGTCAAAATAATCAAACATCAAATCTAAGATGGGTATATTTAAGTTTTCTTTTTCTTCTTCGGGGCTATAAACGCCTTCAGCACCAAACTTTGGGAAAACACGGGCACTTTCATGTTCAGGCCTGGCAATAACAGGATTAAACATTAAAACAGCGCCCGCGTCAGTTTTCCCGACCACATGCGCCATATGCGGATCACCCAAAAAACCTGTGATATCGTTGATGATATCAGCGCCCGCTTTAATAGTTTCCCTGGCGACATCAGACTTCCAGGTATCTACAGAAATGGGGATATCAACGCTTGCTTTGATTGCCTCAATAACCGGTACGACCCTTTCTATTTCAGCGTCCACTTCAACATAAGAAGAGCCGGGCCTGGTTGATTCCCCGCCGATATCCAACATTTCAGCCCCTTGATCAATTAATTCCAAAGCTCTTTTAATCGCGGTGTCTTTCTGGAAAAACCTGCCACCATCCGAAAATGAATCAGGTGTTACATTGAGGATTCCGCATAACAAGGGTCTTTCATTGTTATGGATTGTGTACTTGCCAAATTTAAACTGTAGATCTTTCATTCTTTCTCCTTTAAAGTAATCCTTATACTTTTCAGCAGGGATTATAAATTCCAGTCTTGTTATATAGCTATCGGGATAATACTCCCGCCTGAACTGCTCAGCATCGTTGCGTGATTAAAAGGAAAATCTAAAATAACAGCAATAATTGCAGCGGACAGCCAGGCCTTGCTAAGACGAGACTTAAATTTTAATACTATTACTAAGAAAACAACAGTTACCAGGATTAAAAATTTTGTTTTATACATTTACACCTCCGTTACATAAAAAGAAGGACTTACAAAAAGTAGTCCTGCTTCCAGCATAGTAAAAGAGTACAGCGGAAGCGATATGTTACCGCATGATTAATCATTTCGTCTTGCGGCGACGTCCCATCCGCAAGCACTTAACGCAACATATCTACTCTGTTTATGTATATGTTTGAACCCATTATACATTAAAATAATAACGTCAATAGAAAGGCATAAAAACCTTTCAGGAATATCAGATTTTAGTATTTATTTGTTGAGCGCTAACGCATTCTAGCGGCGCGCCCACCAAAGACTAACCGAAACAACCACCATCATAATAGCCAGAACCACCGAAGCAACCAGCTGACTAATAGCTGCCGCAGGAACGGGTTCCAGGGGCCATGGTTCGATAAAAACAGCCAGACAAGCCCTAAACACCCACACTACTGTTAAAAAGGTATAGAAAATGATCGTTTCACGATTTAATGAAAATGCGCTTTTGCCTAATATAATCAAAACAAGGCTAATTCCAAACAGCAAGGCGGAAAAACAATAGTTTGTGTAATCAATCCCCACGATGAGATTCTCATATTGCATGGGAAGATAATCGTACCATTGAAAAAGACGTGGCACAAAAAAGTGCCAAAGACCCACCAACATGCTGACAGACAAACTGATATAGTACAAAACTTTTATTGCTTTATTCATGATTTTTCCTTTCACTGCAATATAAAACTATTTGTATTCAACCTGGCCTAGCCAGATTATATGTACTAAAAAATCGGCAACAATCTAGCGGGAAGCCTCATCGAAAAACGCAAGAATCTGGCTAAAAAGTTCCGCATTCACCCGATTTATCAATGGCAGGTCAGCCGCTTCAACCATCTCCCTGCGAAATTCAATGGCACGGGCTTCCAGTTCTTCTTCGGGAAGACCTTGGACGGTATTCATCTTTGCCGCAAAGTCTTCATTTAATTTCGCGATATGTGGCACCGCTTCGGCAGAATGCAGTATGCCATTGTGGTCATTCTGTCCTTCCGCGGTGATAATCAGCGTTTGCACATTAGGATTAGTCAGTTTATCCTGATAAGCGATAACTGAAATCTTGTCGAGCGAAATCATCTCATCCTGATTGCCATGCACCAAAAGGATGGGCGTATCTGTCGAATTGATACTGTCCACAGCGTTGCGTAAAAAGTTTTTTGGTCCGTATGTAAGCAGCTGACTGATATTAAAGAGAAACTTCATAGCACTCAAATCCTGCCCCATCATCTGCGAGCCCTGGTCAATGAGCAGGTCTGCAGGATAGGCATAGCCCGCCAAATCAACCGCGGCGACAATATTTTCATGGCGTCCCAAAGCTTCAGTAGCAGCGAAGCCACCCCAGCTGTGCCCCATGAGATAAACTGGCAGATCCTTCAGCGCGTCGGAAGAATGGATGTAGTCAAACGCGGCATCAAGGTCCAGCGCGGATTGCAACAATCCAACCGTGCTTTTGCCCTCACTCATACCAGAGCCGGTACCATCATAGGCAAAAACGAGATAGCCGGCATCAACCATGTAGATAATTTCGTTGATATAGTCTTCGTGACCACTGCCCAGACCATGGCTGAAAACAAGCAGCCGGTCTGCGTCCTTGTCGCCATAAAGAAAGCCCCGCAAGTGATTTTTGCCGGACAAAAATGAGACTTCTTCCCGCGGATAGTGACTTTGGTAATGGTCATATCTGTATTTCACCACCGGATAGTCGGGATAATCACCCCGCGTGAATGAAGTAGTGACCGTGTAATGCATCAGTCCGGTAATGACAACAAATCCCAGGAAAAGAACAATCAAAATGATTAATAGAACTCTTGGCAAAATTCGTTTTTCTTTCTTCATAACTTTCTCCATATCCTGCAAAGGACAGATACCATTGTTTATCGAAAAACCTTTAGACAAGATGATTCTACTATGTTCTTTCGGGCTGTTTTGTAAAATTACTTTTATAAAACCGCGTCAGGCTTTCGTATTTGGTAATTAAAAACTCATCCGAATATAGCCCCCTTGACCCCATTCACAAGCCATTAAAAACTAACAATCAAAACCAGGACGGGAGAGCACCCCCTGACTATAGTAATGTTTATTCTCCACCATTTCCGTCACCAGGTCGGCGCGGTCGATGAGTTCCTGCGGTGCGTATCGCCCAGTCAAAATAACTTCGGTGTGTGTTGCCTTTTCATCCAGGACGCGCAAAAGCTCAACCGTTGAAAACAATTCAAAATGCAAGGCAATCGTCACTTCATCGAGAATGACCAAATCCCAGTCGCCAGAACGCAACGCCTGCTGGCATTGCCGAAGCCCATCGCGGGCTGCCTGCCTGTCCGCGTCATCCACATCCCTATTCAAATAACAGCCTCGTCCAAACTGCTCAATGGTGATGTTCTCCAGCAGGGTTTCAATTCTTGTTTCAGAATATTTCATACTCTTAACGAACTGTGCGATATAGACCTTTTTTCCCGCCATTGCCGCGCGCAGTGCCATGCCAAATGCCGCGCTGGTCTTTCCTTTTCCATTTCCTGTGTAAAGCTGAATAAAACCCTTTTCCATTGTCCGTTCTCCGCTAAAAATCTGTGCAAACTAAAATTTTATCAAGTTCTTTTTCTCATTCTATCACAGGTGAAAACCCTGTTCTCAATAGCCCAAAAGCGGAAAACCGGCTCAAACATAATCCAGCAAGTCGAAAAACAACCATTCCCACTCACTCTATTAAACCTGTATTAATACCTGTACAAAAATTATACAAAACTTTGAGAACGAGCAAACTAAAATGATAAAACAAGCTCACACGGCAACAGCAGGCAGAATCCTTTTACCCAGCTGTTGCAAAAACAAACTGACCTTAAAAGGAAAACGAATGATTAAAATCGCGGACTTAAACAAAAAATACCTGCTTATCGGATTTGCAGTCTTTAGCATTCTCTATTTTGTCCTGGACAGTTTCAACCTGTCCTACTCAGAAATGGCCAGTCAATTCGGCATCTGGCTGGTAGTGCTAAACATTTTGCTTAATCTCGTCATGGCGGCCATTTCAGCCTTTATGCTGGTTCTAAGCGATCATGTCCTAAAAGAGAAAAACATCAAGACCAAAGGCGACAACATGGGCATCCTGTCGGTCATTTTTGGCATCTTCACCTATGGCTGCACCCCATGCGTCATTTCCTTTCTCGCCGTCTTCGGCATCAGTTTCTCGGTCATCGCCTTGCCCTTTGCCGGGCTGCCCTACAAGCTAATCTCCCTGGCACTTTTGTTTTTAGGCGTTTTCATTCTCAAAAAAGAACTCGAAAGAAAATCCTGCAAGGTCAGTTTCCGGATTAAAAAAGAAAAGGAGAATTTATGAGAAAAAAGATAACAGGCATCATTTTAGCCACACTCGCCTTGCTGCTGATGACATCCTGCCAACATATCGATCAAGCCATTGAGGACACCTTCAGGCCCCTGCCCCAAAAGCAAGCAACTGTTGATAAATCCGACCAGAGTTTTCTCGAAAGGGTAGAAGATTTCTTTATGGAAGACGGTTTTTTTGAAACGGGCATCGACCCGAACTTATTTGATATCCGAGATGATATCTTTGTAAAACTGGAACTCGCAGATCCGCTTTCGGACTTCGATTTTTTTGTCATTGACTATATCAATAAAAACGAGATTGACAAGTACCTGACCCTTGAAGAAGCCCAAGATCTCTTAGACCTGTTCCACAGTCAAAACTTAATCCTAAACCCCGAAAGAACCATTCAGGTGTTGCAAGACCTGCCCAAGGATCTGGGCTCGGATAAGATCTACGTTTACAACGGAAGAATAACGATCTACAACGATACGATAAACCTGCAACTCCACCAGCCCGAAAACGAGAACCATATTGACTCCTACACCTACGATGCAGATGCGGATGAATGGCGCAGCCAAGCCATGCGAAACCTCAATTCGGAAAACCCTTTGGCAAAGTCCGTGCTTATCACCGACCTCCCCCTGCAAGCTCTCTACAAGGTAACGGAATTTTCCCTGGACGCACTCAAAGAAATCGGCGAATACAATCAAGATTTCCCCTATGAAAACGCCAGCACTTTTAAAGGCATTCAATCCATCACCCTATCCCTTAGCTGGAAGGATGGCGATTATATCGTCGGAATTGAAAGTACGGTGAGAGGCGAAAGAGACCACATTAGCCTAAAATTCGACTCTGATGGAAATCTGTTGACCGACGACTTATTTATGGATGGTGCGTCTGTTGAAACAGGCACGAAACTTCTCATATCCGACATTGAAGAGAATATCTACGCGAAACTGGAACTCGAAGATCCACTGCTGGACTTCAAACTTTTTGTCAGGGATTACATAGGGAAGAACGAGATTGAAGACTACCTAAGCCTTGAAGAAGCGCAAGACCTGTTAGACCTGTTCCACAGCCAAAACTTAATCCTAAACCCCGAAAGAGCCATTCAAGCGCTGGAAGACCTGAGCAAGGACTTGGGCTGGGACAAGGTATATGTTTACCTGGGAAGTGTAAACATATACAAAGACCACATCGACCTTGTACTGCACACACCCGAAAACTACAATCACATTGACTCCTACACCTACGACATTGATAAAGATGAATGGAGCGTTTTTCCCCTGCAAAACCTTAATTCGCAAAGCCCTTTGGCAAAGTCCGTGCTTATCACCGATATTCCCCTGCAAGCGCTCCACAAGGTTACGGAAGCTTCCCTGGACGCGCTCAAAGAAATCGCTGAATACAACGAAGACTTTCCCTATGAAAACGCCAGCACTTTTAAGGGCGTTCAATCCATCGCCATTTTCCTTGACTGGAAAGCTGGCAATCATAGTTTAGGCATTAAAAGTATTGTCAAAGGCGAAAGGGATCTTATTACCCTGATATTCGACTCTGACGGGAATTTAATTGAGAAACAGAGGTAAAAAATGCAACTCGTATTATTGTTTGGACTGCCCTTCCTTTTTATGTACATCTTTCCTGTTTTTTTCCTGTGGAAAGACACTCTCTACACCAAACCCGTTGTGGCAACCGTTTTCCTGGGCCTGGGCATTATTTTATGGCTTGTAAAACACCTGCTCATCATCGGGCTGATCCGGCATCCCTATAAACTCAAGAAAAAACACAAAAAAGTCCAGGAAACAGGAAGACCTGTTCAGGCAAAAGTGCTGTCCAGCGAGATAGTTGACCAGGATGGCGACTATCCTGTTTACAACATCCTTTTAAGCTTCAACAATCTTGTTGGCAACCCTGTCAGGACCATTCTCCGGACATCTGATACCAAGCCCCACGAAAGAAGATTTGAAACCGGCAAGCAAGTCGAACTCAGGCTAAACCAAACCGACTTCGACCCACCTTACACCGTCGTGACTGCTCAATATGCGCCTGCCAAAAGAATTCTTCATTGGGTATGGCTGTTTTTTGACATCGCCTATTCCATAGCGCTTTTTCTCGTTTCGTACCATTTCCAAAGCGAGGGCATGGGCTGGCGGTTTTTAGGTCCGCAAGCCCCCTGGTTCTGGGCACCCATCGTGGGCATATCAATAATCGTTTTCCTTTCCAAAATCCTTGGCTTGAAAGGCGATGATACCCAACAATCCGCTTACGAATTTCATTCAACAAGCAAAAGCAAAGACCTTGCCCAGCTTCTCCTGCACGGACGGTCAGCTGATGGTGAAGTTCTCAGCTTTAGCCAGACAGGCACCTATATCAATGAACAACCCGAGATTCGCTTTAACATCCAGTATGAGAATGAACACGGCGTCCCTGTCCGCGCCTACCACACACAAATCATCAGCCTGGTAGACCTTCACTCACTCAGGAAAGCCAAAATTGACTTGCTCTACCTGCCTAGCAATCCAAATCTTTTCATGTACGACTACGCGGACTAGAGCAAATACAACTCACAAGAGCCCGATGACTAATCACCGGGCTCTTATCATTTAACAACTTTCCCGCCTTTTTTCAGATGTTCATTCAGCTGTTCAAACGTGGTCTCCCGACCACGTCTAGCCCAAAATCAAACAAATAACCCCAAAACTAACCTTTGCTTTCTCTCACATCTTCGACAACTTATCACCCGGAAGTGATAATATAAAAGTAATACTTCAAGAACTGAAAGCATCTCCACGGCAGTATCTTAAAAAGGAAACAGCGTGGAAAGCAGGTTGTCTTTTTTAGTGGTAAACCCAGATAAATGCGGTATTTCGGAGGCTTAAAATGGTTATTTTGGAAGGTTTAGCAATGTCTTTTTGGCTTCTGCTTGTATGCGTTGTTGGCATAGCAAACGGACCAGTAGGATTAGTTGTTCTCTATGAGCAAAACGTAAAAGATCGAGTCATTGAATTAGGGCTGACAACACCTGAGAAAATAAAGAAAAGCGCAATACTAACGGGTCTGGCGTTGTTTATTCCTGTTTTAATCGTTGTCCCCATACTTGTTTATTTTGTTAATGGCGCGAAAGGATTTTGGGATGGGTTCACACAGATGGTTTGGATATATTTGATCATGAATCTTTTTGACAGACTGTTTATTGACTGGTACTGGGTTGGACATACAAAAGCATGGGAGATAGAAGGTACCGAAGATTTAAAACCATACATTCCAAAGAAGGCATTTATCAGAAAGTGGCTTGGTACTATAGTCGTATTTCCGATGCTAGCAGCTATCATAGCATATATATTTCACTTGTTCGGAATGTAAATGCAAGTTTGTATGTCTCTAACCCCTGAAACCTAGGTATATCCAGAAAGCTTTTCCATAGTAGCGGGCTAAAAGCCATTGCTTCGTTCCCATTCGGTCGTGGTCTTTTCCGTTTGGTTATGTCCCCATTCGAACATAACCATCCCCAAAACCCAGCTTAATCATTTCAATAAACATCCTCAATAATTATTCATTTGGAAGTGATAAAATAAAGGTAATACTTCAAGCGCAGGAAGGACGTTTCGCTCGACAGCATCCAACGAGTAAATTTGGCAATCAACTGTGATGTAGTGATATTTAGGGTTTTGTTGATGAGAAGAACACTTGATGAGACATTGTCCCTATTCTGCTAAGCCCTAAAATCTTGTTAAAACATCTCAGATTTAAGAATACCGATTAGGAAAGGAGGCAACTATATGGCAAATTCCAATATAACAAAACAAGCACTTTCAAATGCTTTGAAAGAACTCATGGAAGAAGTTCCTTTCGATAAAATCCGCATAGCAGATATTTGTAATCGATGTAATATGAATCGAAAGAGTTTCTATTACCATTTTAAGGATAAGTATGATCTCTTAAACTGGATTTTTGATACCGAATTTATTTCATTTGCTAAGGATCTTTCGCAAGCTGAGGAACTTGATGAGCATGTAGATGCACTCCAAAATATATGCAACTATTTTTATGAAAACAGATATTTCTATCGCAAGGCGTTGCAAACAGAAGGACAAAACTCTTTTCCTGAACATTTCCGGGAATATGTAATGCCAATCATAAAGCTGCAAATTGAGTATTTATTCGGTGATAGTGAAGATGAGTTTACATTGAATTTTTTTACTGATGTAGCGGTGGCGACAATAGAGCGTTGGCTGTTAGATAAAAATTGTATGGCGCCGGATGATTTTTTGAGCAAATTGATGCACGTTGTTCAGCAAGGAGCAAAGGTATTAAACGATGAATTAAATAAGACAGAATAATTGATGAAGATTCTCCCGGGAATGATTCTCCGAAATTAACAATTACACTCTTTCAAAATAAGCTTATCTCTATCCCCGCATGGTATCCTTTTATATGGTTGGCGGAATACACTTGTATCTCGTCTTGCATAAATCTCTTCAAAGCCACTACTCAAATCTACATTGCCCGTTTTTTGCTTTTCACAGCAATTCACTTTTTGTTTTAGGAAAAGTATTCAATAAAATGTTGATAATACTGCTTTTAAAGAGATTATGATGTCCATTCTCAAACGTCTTTTCCAAATCACACAAATTGCCGTCTTTATTAAAGTTTACGGAGCAAGCATCCCCTGAAATAATCGTGTCGACCAAATAATTATCCCCTTGGAAATCCCAGGCGATAGTACTGTACGATTGGTCAAGGCGAGTTCGCTTTACCGTCGAATAGATTGCTTGACGCACTTCTTCCGGACATTTATTTTCTGGTATCAGAACGGTGAAAACCGGTGAAAGTTGCTGAACATCACGAAACAGATTACCATTGATAATGGACTCGGTGTCTTTCTGTCCATACTGATACCATACAGAGTAAAATAGCTTTTTTGCACGGAGTTCAGCACAAATATCAGCAGCATTTTCATTGTAGCGAACAATAATCATTAGATTCTTAAGCTGAGTTACTTTTTCAAGAAAGGTAAGGGGCATATCTTTCACATCACAAAAGATACAAAATGCACTATCGGGATGGTTTTTCACCATAGAAAAGGTTTTCTCAGGCTGATCTAAGGCGAAAAGCATCCATGTGTAAATACCTAAATGTTCACCCTCAAAGATCAGATCTTCATATTTCTGTTGATTTTTTTCAAACTGTTGTGTGTTTATATGAACGGACATTGTCCATGGAATATTACAACCCAGGATCTTCTCATTTTCACGGATACGTTGTGCACCTACGGTACAACTGTTATATCCAACGTTGATGCCAAATGTATAAAGATTTTCGGTGTCTACATGTGTTATGGTATCCCTTATTAACTCATAATAAGCACTGTTCTTATTCTGAAGCATAGTTTGGACTACCGTAAAAAATTCTTTTTGAAACCTGCCCTCTGAAAATTGCAAGGCCATATCTATAAGGTTTCTAAGACCTCGTTCCGGACTGTGTTTAATATATTTCAATGCCTTTTTAACAATAGTTTCAATTATTATTCGAGACATTCTTTTTTCCATTGATGTATATTCACTCCTTCTAAAACACAGATACGTTCTTTGCATCTTACCAAAAGCGTATTAAAAGAGACAGTTGCTGACAATGCACAAAGTCTTCTCAATGTCGTAAAAGATGACAAATTATTAGTTATGTTACATTTTAAGACTTTTGCTTTTTAGTGTCTAAGGATTTTTTAGGGCTTGCTTCTTATAATCTGAATTAAATAAAACTATGTTGGTCAACTGATTTTGGACCATTGACAAATTTACAAATACATTAAATAGAGAAAAGGAGATATATACGATGAGCAGAACATTAAAAGAAAATGTACAGGCATTTGCCATAAAGCAGGTTCTTAATTACTTAGATGAAGATCCAGATAAAAGTTTGCCCAAAATCTTAGAATGGGCTGAAAAGTTTGACAAGAATGGTAAGAATGCGCATTTGATTAAACCTTTTCATGCCATTATTGATAACCCTGACAGCAATTGGCATATCCTTCTTAAGAGTATGTGGACAGACATAGATCCTGGTGTTCGTAAAGTTTTCTTTGAAAATTTTATTCTAAATACTACTTTGATTGGTTCACACAAACAGGATGAATGGAAAAAGATCCATAACTGTAATATCCCATGGGCAATTCTGATGGACCTTACATCTGCCTGCAATTTGCATTGTATCGGCTGTTGGGCAGCCGATTACGGTCACAAGCTAAGTTTAGAGTACGAGATTCTTGATAGTATTATCCGTCAGGGTACCGAGATGGGCACTTATATGTATATTTACTCCGGCGGTGAACCATTGGTTCGTAAGGACGATATCATTCGTTTGTGTGAAGCCCATCCTAATTGTATGTTCCTCGCTTTCACTAATGGAACGTTGATTGATGAGAAGTTTGCTGATGAATTGTTGCGTGTCAAGAATTTCGTTCCTGCTATTAGCATTGAGGGTTTTGAAGAAGCGACTGATTATCGTCGGGGCAAGGGAACTTATCAGAAAGTCAAGAACGCTATGCGTATTCTCAAAGAGAAAAAACTCCCGTTTGGTGCATCCTGTTGCTATACCTCCAAAAATATAGATTCTCTTAGTTCTGAAGAATATATCGACATGTTGGTAGAGGCAGGAGCGAAGTTTGCATGGTTCTTCCATTATATGCCCATTGGCAACACAGCTGCTCCTGAACTGTTGCCTTCACCTGAACAACGTGAGACCATGTATCGCAAAATCAGAGAGTACAGAAAAAGCAAACCTATTTTTACCATTGACTTTCAAAATGACGGTGAATTTGTTAACGGATGTATTGCCGGTGGTCGTAGCTATCTACACATTAACGCTAATGGTGACATTGAACCGTGTGCTTTTATCCACTACGCAGATTCCAACATTAGAACACACACACTTCTGGAAGCCTATAAACGACCTTTGTTTATGGCTTACAAAGAAGGGCAACCTTTTAATGAAAATATGCTCCGTCCTTGTCCTATGTTGGAAAATCCAGAATGTTTATGCAGTATGGTAAAACGTACCGAAGCTTACTCAACTGATATGCAGTCTCCTGAAGACATTGACGACTTGTATGCTAAGTGTAAACCGTATGCAGACCGCTGGGCTCCCAAAGCAAATGAAGTTTGGGCTTCAAGTCCTAATTAGGTGCTACATCGAAATAATCATTGACTCAAATAATGCATAATGCTCAAAGAAGACTGTCCGGTATGTAAGCTGGACAGTCTTCTTCTTTAAGTAAGAAAAGCTTTATTGAGTTGTTTTTTGACAACAGGTACTCTTGCAAGTTGTTAGTTTTTTAAAAACCGTCAAAACGAGAAAGACTCAATAGTGGGAATTTAATTGATGAGAGCAAGAACCCTATCAATGATGGCTACAAAGGTGCCAACCCTTGCCAGGTCAAAAACAATAACCTGTTAGGAACCTCGATTTCTTTATTAAGCAAAGAATTCACGCTGTTATAAGATCTTGCCTTGAGGTCTTCAATTGCAATTTTCTGTGACAGATCATTATTTGGGTAAAGGGGTTTTCCTATAAAGATGAAGTATCTCGGGTTTCCTGTCAACCATCTTTGTTTACCCTTGCGCGATTTCACCTGTCTGATTGCCATGGGTAAAATTGCTTTCTTTTCCTTTGTAGCAAAGTAGAAAGCACCATCTTTGAAGTCTCTCAAACCTTGAAAATTCTTTAACAACATCCCTTCTGGAAAAAAGTGAACAATTCTATTATTTTTCAACTCATTCTGAATTATCCTAACAAAATCTTTAGCTGAAGAAGTACTATACGGTATCGGAATAACCCTGAGTAGCTTAAGAATTTTCCCAATGACCGGTAGCTGTAAATTCGCTGGAGAGGAGACAAATGTCACTTTTTCCGGTGACAGAGCAATAGCTGCCATACTTGAATCCATGTTATGGATGTGGTTCATAATGCTTATTCCGCCCTCATTGTCGAGCAAGGCAATATTTTCTCTGCCTTCAACTTTCACACCATAAAGGACAAAAAGAATCACATAAGCTACAAAACTAAAAATTTTCCTGGCTTGCCTTGTGAGAAAACTCCAAATTTTGCCTGGCGATTTTGGTTCAACATATTTTTCTCTTTTTCTTTGCAATTGTGTTGTATTTTGAGCATATGAAACATCTACTCTAGGATATCCGTCTCTTTTTTGTTTTTTAATAGCATCCTGATAGAGTTTGACCAGATCTTGAACTGTAGTTTCCGCTCTCATTTTGTCCGCTTTTTTAGCATATTTCTTAGAATAGGATGCTTTTTTTGCCGGGTTATCAATCCAATATTCAATTCTTTCAGCCAAAGAAGATGCATCACCAGAAGCGAAGAGAGATTTCTCAGTTAGTGAGAAACTCTTGGTTGCTGATAATTTCGAGTCAGAAATCACCGGAACCAGACCACAAGCCATTGCTTCTAAACAGGAGATTCCTTCGATCTCAGCATCAGATGCGTGGACGTATAAGTCAGCCTGATTCATGAGCTTCACTAAGTCATTTTGTGGGAAAAATTTAAAGACCGGCGCGTTAGGCAAGGTCTTACTAAGCTCTTCTAATTTTTTTTGCTCCGGACCCTGACCGGCAAAGACAATCTGTATTTTGTCTTTATACTTGCTTTGCTTAACTGCTTCAACCAAGAGATCTTGTCGCTTTTCACCGGAAAGGCGGCCCACCATTAAAATCAAAAATTTATCTTCAAAGTGCTTGTTTTTCTCAACCTGTATGGGTCTGAAAATATGGCTTACTCCATTTGAAATAACTCTTATCTCTGCTTTGTAATCACGGGCAATAAGTTGCTCAGCAATCATCTGACTTGGGACGTGAATGTAGTTGAATCTATTGTAAAAGTACTTATAAAAGTCATTATACAAACGGTCATTGATTTTTTCATTTTTGCCCAGACCAATGGAGTAGGTAATGTTTTGCGGTTGGAGATGGAAGGAAGATATAGTCGTTATACCCATCTGCCGTGCAATTTTCTCACCCTTAATACAAAAAGGGGTGGGGAGATGGAAGTGGATAATATCCGCCCCATTGAAAGCTTCAAAATATTTGCTGTCATCCGGTTTAGCGAATGAAAACCCTTGCGCGTCAACCAAATGTTGAAAAAGGGGTAAACTGAATTCATCCACTACGACTTTTTCAGTGGCTGGCTCTCCAGTTGATAGAATTCTAACCTCATGTCCCAGATTCTGAAGATGCTCTACGTTCATTTTGGTTGCAGTAGCTACACCGTTATTTGGCTGGTCATATAGGTCTAGTACGTGTACTATTTTCAAATTAACAACACCTTCCTTTAAAGAAATTATATATCCGATTTTTATCATGGTCAAATGGCAGTGACCATGACACGGATATTGACCAAGCTAGTGACCAGGATGCTCAAAAAGAGAATATATTTGTTTTTTGTTTAGTTGACCAATCGGTTAAAAATATATTGAAACAGTTCGGCATGTCTCATAGAACTTGTTTTAGGAGAACATTCATTAATCCATGACTCGATGACGGTTTATTGAGAATGACAATTCCAGACAAGCCAACTAGTGTCAACCACTCAGTCCAAAGTCAGCGGAGAGAGTGGGATTCGAACCCACGGTGGGCACAAGTCCCACAACGGTTTTCGAGACCGCCCCGATCAACCACTCCGGCATCTCTCCAGGTTCAACGATTATACCCGATTACAAATTAAATGTTTGCCCTTTTTCCGCATAAACCGGTTCAGGAAAACCGCCTTCTTCATCGAGTTTTGCCATAAAGGCTGACGCGGCGAATTCTTCACCGTGTACCAAAATCAAATTCTCCAGACTGTCTTTTGACGCTCTGGCATATTCCAGCAAACCCGTTTGCCCGGCGTGCGCGCTCAGGCCACCGATGGTGACCACTTCCGCCTTGCGATAAAACTCCTCGCCAAAAATGCGCACACGGCGTTCCTGATCCGCCAGGCGTCGGCCCAGAGTATAAGGCGCCTGCCAGGAAATAATCAAAATCGTGTTGCGTCCGTCTTCAATGTTGTTGCGCAGATGGTGCAAAATGCGCCCGCTTTCCGCCATGCCCGAGGCCGAGATGATAATCATCGGCTCGTTCCAGTCGTTCAGCGCTTTGGATTCATCCACACTGCGCGTGAAGAGGATGTTATGAAAATCCAAACCCTGCATGCGGTGCTGAGCAATAAACTCCCAGGTTTCATCATCAAAACATTCGGTGTGCTTGCGGTATAAATCCGACGCGTTGACTGCCAGCGGGCTGTCAACAATCACCGGTATGTCGGGGATTTCGCCATTTTCAATCCCATCGCTTAGCAAATAAAGCAGGTTTTGGGTGCGCCCCACCGCGAAAGCCGGCACAATCACCTTGCCACCGCGGCTAACCGTGCGGTTGATAGCATCCACAAACTCGTCGTAGGCATCATAGAGTGAATCGTGCGGTTTGTCGCCATAGGTGGTTTCCATGATCAGCGTGTTGGCGTCCGACGGCAAAACCGGGTCGCGCAGGATGGGCATATCCGGCCGGCCGATGTCGCCGGAGTACCACAGGCGTTTTTCTTCGCCCGCCGCGTTTTTATAGTCCAAAACAATTGCGGCGGAACCCAAAATATGCCCCGCTTCAACCAGGCGCGCCTTGATACCCGGGATGGGCTCAAAGGCCACGTCGTACCAAACCATGCGAAAATGGGGCATGGCCGCCAGGGCATCTTTTTGGGTGTAGATGGGCTCCAAAGGCGGTTTATTCTTTTTTCGGCGCTTTTTATTAAGATATTTGATATCATTTTCCTGGATGTGTCCCGAGTCGCGCAACATGATATCCGCCAAATCGACCGTGGCGTTGGTGGCGTAAATTTTACCTTTGAAACCTTGCTTGACCAGGTTGGGAATGTTGCCACTATGGTCGATGTGGGCATGCGAGAGAATCATCGCGTCAATTTCCGCGGGATTAAAGGGGAAGTTCAGATTCGTGAAGTAGGACTCTTCGCGCCGGCCCTGAAAAGTGCCACATTCCAACAAAAGTTTTTTGCCACCGTATTCAATCAGCGTCATTGATCCGGTTACCGTACGGGCTGCACCAAAAACGGTTAATTTCATAGTCTTCTCCTTAGTAATAAATCAAATATCGCTTTGCCAAAACGCGCGAAGCGCAGTGGGTAGTCGCTCATCAAACTTTCCAGCTCTGGCATGCTTTGGGGGTCATGCCGGGCAATTTTCTCCAGTAAATCGCGGGGCAGTACCAGGTTGCTGGCAATGCCTTCTTTTTCCGCGATGGTTTTGCGTAATTTCTTTAAGGCTTCGTGACGTTCCAGTTCAGCGTCGCAGGGACGCAAAACAGCTGGCCGATGCAGTTTGGTGGGCTTTTCGAGCCAGTTGGTCACGGTGTTTACGATCAGATTGCCATATCGCTTCATTTGGTGTTTCGAAAAGACCTTGAGCGCGGAAAGCTCTTCGAGCGTTTGGGGCATAGCCTGGGCGATGGCCACCATCGATGGGTCGCCAAAGATTTTAAACGGTGGGCGGTCGCGTTTTTGCGCCTGCAGTTCGCGCTGATGGTTGAGTTCGGCCAGCAGGCTCATCTCTTCGGGACTTAAATCGCGCGTGCCTTTTACGCGCCAGACGTCTTCGCAGTGGGGTTTCATCGCGGGCGTGTTCTTGGCCATAGCGTTTGAATCTTCCTGCACGAGTTCAAGCCAGCCGATTGCTTCCAGCCTGGGCAGCAAATAATCGCGCAAAGGGATAAGGAAATGCGAGTCAGCCTGGGCGTAGCGCAACATATCATCCTTGACAGGCCGTTCGCCCCAGTTGGCGCGCTGGTATTTTTTGGCCAGTTCAATGCCGAAGTATTTTTCAAGCAGTGTGCTCAAGCCCAAACTGCTCTCCCCCAAAGCCGACGCGGCCAGCATGGTGTCAAAAACATTGTTGAACGTGAAATCATAATCGCGTTTTAGCGTTGAGATGTCATAATCACCGGCATGCATGATTTTTTGAACGTGCTCATCCGCCATCAGCTCGCCCAGGGCGTGCAAATCGTCAAAGGCGAAGGGGTCAAGCAGATAGTCACGCTCCCGCGATGAAAGCTGGATAAGACAAACGCGCTCTTGATAGGCAAATAAGCTGTTGGATTCGGTGTCGATAGCGATGGCCTTTTGTCCACCCAAGTGCGCGATCATCATTTGATAGCGCTCAGGGCTTGTAATCAGCTCGGCGGATGGCATTGAAGCTAAAGGCATGTCTCAATTATACACCCCGATTGACCAAAGCCGACTATAATCAGACTTGGCAAGGCTCATCTTGTGATGGACATGGTCAGGAGACCATATCCGAACCAGGAAAACCATTTGTTCGCTTGTGAACTCCCGACCACAAGCCACAAAATAAAACAATGACAGGATTTTGGAGAGAACGATGCGCGCGATTTTACAACGGGTGACAAAAGGCAGTGTGACGGTTGACGGCCAGATTGTGGCTGATATCGGTTTGGGATACGTCGTCTTGCTGGGCGTCGGACATGAAGACACCCAGGCCAAAGCGCGCGAACTTGCTGAGAAAATCGTATATTTACGCGTGTTTGGCGACGACGAAGGCAAGATGAACCGCTCTCTCCTGGATGTGGCTGGCGAGATGATTGTCGTTTCGCAGTTCACCTTGCACGCTGATACCAGCCGCGGACGCCGTCCGAGTTTTATCAACGCCGCCAGGCCCGAACTCGCCGAACCGCTGGTTGAGTATTTCATTGAACAGCTGCGCGACTTTGGCATCAAGGTGCAAAGTGGCATTTTTGGCGCGCACATGGTGGTGGATATCCAAAACGATGGGCCTGTAACCATCGCTTTGGAAAATTAAGGTTTGGAGAGTGTAAAATCTTAATTAATTCTGTTCATATCAGGCGTAAGTCCTTTATAATAAAGATGAATGGAGAAAGGAACTAAAATGAAAAAAACATGCTCACTTTTTACAGGTCTGTTTGTTGGCGCGCTTGTTAGCAGTGCGCTGGTTCTGTTGCTCACACCCTGGTCGGGTGAAGAGCTGCAAGAAAACATCAAAGATTTTGCCAATAATTTCCAGGAAGAAGTTCGCCAGGCTGCCGCGGAAAAACGTCAGGAACTGGAACAGGAACTCGCCCAGTTACGTTCAGGCAAATAATCGTCAACTATTTAGTCAAGTAAAACCGCCACTCTTAGATGGCGGTTTTTGTTTAAGCAATTTGTGGCAGAAAGAAAACTGAAGTGAAATCTTCAAACAGAAGATTCAATCGCCAAGCCATTGGCCATCCTTCGCACGCCAAGAATAAGCAAAAGAACGATTTGTATAAATGGAATCCCATACTGGTTCAAGGAATGCAGCAATGCCAGCAATTACCACATTAAACTGGATCGGGGACAATTTTACCTTTTTCAAAAAAGTGTCCCATTTCCTTACCATATCTTTATTCTGGTCAAAAGCAAGAACTCTTTTCATGTCTTCCTGTTTATATGTTCGTTCCCTGTTTTTAAAAATTTTTATTAAGGCTGTACGCAATTGGTTTCCGTCAAGGTCAAATCCTACAGAAAGAAAATACAGGTCATAGTAATCTTTCATTCGACTTGAAAATTCCATCAAGTTGAGAATTGCGTCCAGTTTTTCAGCAACTACTGTCTCAAGAGAATAGGTCTTAACCAGCGGAGCAATAAAATCATTTAATTGTGTCGGGACTGTTCTCATCTGATCTTCAGGATAAACCAGATCCCCAAAACCAAAATCGATTTTTATTGGTGTTTTTGTATTCTTTATACGTGCCTGTAGTACCGCGGACAAGCCTGGATACTTCTTGTCTATCGAAATGATCTTAATATGCTTAATTTCGTAAAGGATAAAGTCGTTCCCAGTTGGGGTATCGATAATAGTCGAAAGGACATCTCTCAAAGCTTCAATGGTGTTCGGTGTATCTCGAGCCAGAAAATCGATATCTACTGTTGGCCGGCTACTGAATTCAGTTAGACAGTAAATCAGGTGTCCACCTTTTAGAACTAAATTATTTTTGTATTTTGAGCCTGCTAATCGACGCAGGAATTCTTCCTGACAGAATAACTGCAAACACAACTGGAAGGCTCTACCTGTGAGATTAGCTTGGTTTTTCAATCTTGTTAAAACAGAAGCAGCCCTATCAGCCATTGAGCAATACTCCCAGGATTTCAGCCATTTTTTTATATACCCGCATTTTTTTTGCGTAATCAGAAAGATTGGCGATGTTTTTCTTTTCATCTTTGCTATACGCCAAAACTGCCTTATTAAAAAGTTCGCCATCCATCTTGTTTTGATATTTAAAGCAATCACAAATAGTTCGGTCTCTGTCATACATAGCTAGCTGGACATCATTGATTGTCTGTTCAGTTTTACCAAGCAGAAAGGTTTCTTCAGAGATAAAATAGGGTTTTATTTTTGGAGAATTAACTTTCAAGCGGGTTCTTGTGACAGTCCGTTGGAAAGCAATTGTCCACTCCAGTGGCGTTCGATCGCTATAACCGTAATAGAAAAGAGCGGAATCCATACATAGGATTCCATCTGGGAAAAGCCTAGCGATGATTTTTTCTTCTGTCGTATCATCAAATGTACCAAGCTGATAGTAGCCTCTCCTGATCCGTTCAAGATATCCTTTATTGCAAAGATATGTAATCTGGAAATTTTTTAGACCGTGTTTTTGAAAGTCTACATTTCTGGCAACGCCATCATTTTCATCAATCGTTTTTTTTGCGAGTGTATAAATACCCATTTCAGTCTCCTAACCATACACAAGCACTCATGTTTGTGTATGGTTAGAGTATACGCTTTTTTACAAAATAAATCAATTAGTACTTTCGCATTATTATCGGGTCTTTAAAATAGACTAAGGATAAATTGGCGGTGTTGAACTCGGTTGCGGCGTTGGCGATGGGCCCGGCGTGGATGTGGCAGGTATGCGCGTTGGCGTGCGCGTGGGCCAGGGCGTTGGCGGATAGGTGGGCGTGGGCAAATAGGGAACTGGTTCCGCAGTGCTAAGCAAATCACCGATACCAGTTTCATCTGCATCAGGCATCGCCGCGATATCCTGCACGTAATCAAAGCCCGTTCGACAGCCTTCTTCAAGATAAGGGTAAACATTTTCCCAGGTCAGGCGTTGGTCATTGCCTATCGCGCGTTGCATGGCGTTACCCAAACAGCCCGGCCCCGCATGATAGTTCACCAAAGTAAACTTCCATAAATCTTCATAGGTCGCCACCTGGCCAGCCTGGCGTCCCGTGCTGTTGTAAACAATTTGCCCCACTTGTTCGCAATTCGCCAAAAGACTGCGCGCGAAAACACTGATGCTAAAATTCGCCTGGCTTAGGTCAATGCCCGTAGGACAATCGGGGCATTGCGCGTTTACCTGTTGCACCAACGCGCCCCGCAAAAGGGCTTGCTGGTCTGGGTCAAGGTTGCCAAAACCACGCTGACAGCTTTCTTCGCTAAGGATAAGCGGGCAAAACTGGCTGAAAAAGCTGGGGTTCCAAAGCAAAACCGTATCCGCGCCCTGTTCACTCAAATGTCCCAAACCCGCCTCATAAACGCGATCGTAAATACCGGGCCAAAACTGGCTTTCGCGACTAAAGATGTTCTTCATCATTTGCGCGGGCACACCCGTTTGGTTGGCTACGCGAATAATTTCCGCGTTGAACTGATTTTGCCATTCCTGCACATAGGGACGCGCCAGGTCCATTCCGCATGGCGTGGCGGCGCCATTTGCTTCAAGCCCGCCAAAGGAACAGGCGCTGGCATCGACCAGTCCTTGTTTGATTAGCAATCCCGCCAAAAGGAAGTATTCACGGGTGCTTTCGAGTTCTTCTGCCAAAGCGGGTGTGCGCAACCAGGCAGGTGGGCCATCAACCGGCAAAAAGGCCTGCCAAATCGTGGAACAGGTTGAAACACCTTCGCCAAGCCACTGCGAACTTAAAACGTCCACATAATAGCTGGGCTTGTCGGTCGGATTTCCATCCGGGTTGGCAAAATCGCCCCAGGGAATGACCCTGACCTGCGCGGTGAAAATCGGGCTGGCATCGCCATAGCTGGACTCCGCCCAAAACTCCACCAAACTGCCGTTCATTCCTGTGGGGCTTAGGGGCAAATCGCAAATCGCGCCCGGGCAGGTAAAACTGGCATTATTGATGCGCCCAACGATTTGAATAATTTGTTCGTTGGGCAGTGGTTCCGTGGCTTGCAAACGCAAATACGGCACCTGGCTGCAATGGTTTTTCTGCGGGCTTTTGTCGCAACCCGCTATCGAAACCCAAACTTCAGGCGATGGCAAAAGAACTTCCACCTCGCGTTTTGATGGCGTGGTGTGCACCAAATGCATATACAAACCGGGACAGTCTTGCGGGGAACTAATACCACCCTGGAAAACGCAGGGTTTGGTGTCTATCCACCGTTGTTGAACCGCGGAACCACAATAATGCAAGACCTGGCTGTAATCTGGTATGGCTTCGCTTTCCGTATAGATTTGACAAACAAGGTCGGAGTTTTTCCAGTCAAGCAACCACCATTCGTAGATGGTGTAATCGCTGCTGATGCTAACGCTGCGCTTGGGCCCTTCCGAAGGCAGACCAGACGAAATAACTGGCGTATCCTGCAAAAAGGCAAGCAAAATGAACAGAACCAAAAGGACTCTGATGATTGCTTTGCTTGTTTCGCGTTTCGGTTTCATCATATCATTCCACACTAGGGATAAGTCCCCGGTGTTGCAGTAGCAATAATTGCTGTTGACGCAGGTGTATAAACCGGCGACAACGGCGTTCGGGTTGGCCTGGGCGTTGGCGTGCGCGTGGGCGCAAAAGATGTTGATTGCGGGTCCGCAGCCTGACGGGTTTGTGTGCCGGCAACAGCTTCGGTGAGCTGCCATTGATAGGTCACCACCACCTCGCCCAAAGGTGACGCGCCATCAATCGCTTCAAGGGCTTGCGCGAAAGTTTTTTCCAGTGCCTGAAGATTTGGCAGCAAGACCTTGGTCCTGGTGTGGTCAGGCAGTTCCCAAAGCGACGCGCTTTCCCATCCGATCAGGAAATAATTCACGCGTTGGGGGTCACCCAAACGCAAAGCCAGGGGAATGCGCTGCAGGAAATCAAGCAGGCTGAGATCTGTCTCAATTTTGTCCTGATACGACAAATACATCGCCGGCAGTTTCGCCAAACGGCCATCCTGAACTAATTTTGTAAAGAGCAATTGCAATACTTGCTGCTGGCGACGCGTGCGGTTGACCTCATCGCCATCTTTATTATACGAAACATAACACAAGGCTTGTTCGCCCTTCATGTGATGCAAGCCCGCTGGCAAGCCACCACAGTCATCACGAATGGGGAACAAAACGCTTACATCAATGCCGCCTAAATCGTCAACCAGCCAGGTAAACTCTTCGGCATGTGCCAAAACAAAACGGTCGGGCAATATGCCAAAATTGTAAGCCAGCGTGTCGCGCAAAAGGGACATCCCACCCAGCGCGTAGGCGTTGCTGATGCGCTGCATATTGTGCCCCGGCAAATAAACAAACAGATTGCCCGGCACCGACACCACACTCGCTTTTGAGAGACGCTCCTGGATAAAAATCAGGTGAATAGCGTTCGTGCGTCCGGCGTTGGGGGATTCAAACTCCGTGCCCAGCAAAAGCCACACGCTGGTGTCTTCATTCAGTTCAAGCGGACTGACCGCTGGAGGCAGCTGCGTGACCGACTGGCGATTTGGTTCCGCGAAAGTTGGCCAGGCCAAGCGCGTGGCGACAGACTCTCCATCGCTATGGGGTGTCTGGCCTGGGCCAGGCGTTCCCGATGGCAAAGCCAGCTCCGGCGTATCGCCCAGTGATGGTCTGCCCTGTTGCCCATCAGGCAGACAAGCCATCAAGCCTATCAAACCAAGCACCGCGACGATGGCAAGCGAAATAAAGCTCGTATAGTGACTTGGTAAGGTTCGTGTTTTTTCCATAGCAAAATCAGGGTTGTTCGCAACCCTCCAGGCTAACAATTATAGCATAGCTAAGATTGCTTGCGAATGAAGATATAACAAATTCCCGCATTCTCAAAATTCGTTTTTAATTTAGATTACCTTTATTATCTAATTAGGTATTGACCTAATCAAAACAATGTATTACAATCTATTTAGGTGTATGCCTAATTAGATAACAGGAGAATTTAAATGGATAAGAATAAATTGTTAAAAGCTATTGCTGATGATACCCGTATGAATATTTTGACTTTGTTACTGCGCCACAACCACTGTGTCCGCGCGCTGGCCAACGAACTCAACCTGTCCGAAGCGACCATTTCCCAGCATCTAAAGGTACTGCGCGAAGCGGGCTTGCTTGTGGGCGAAAAACGTGGCTATTATATGCACTACACAGTTGAGCGAGACGTTTTGCAGGAACTGGCGAAAGAGATTGAATCGCTGGTTACCATCAAAACGGAAATCTGTTTACCCGAAACTCAAAAAGACTGTCCCGCCAACGATAAGCAGGAATGCCATAAAAAAGGCGAATGTGACGAGGAAACGAAGAAAATCTGTCACGGCTAAGATATAAGCAAATGAGATAAACAGTATGGCAATGGTCAGTGTCAAAAATCTAAAAAAGACATATGGCAAGTTTACCGCTGTAGATGATATCTCCTTTGAAATTCAGAAAGGCGAAATATTTGGTTTCCTGGGACCAAACGGAGCAGGAAAAACATCTACCATCAACATGATGATCGGACTGTCGCGACCTACCGCAGGCGAGATTACGGTTGATGGTATAGATGTGCGAAAACAGACAAAGAAAGCTCAATCCATCATGGGGATTGTTCCAGATGAAAGCAATCTCTACAATGAAATGGATGGATTTAATAATCTCTGTTTTTGTGCTGCTTTGTATGGGATGCGCAAAAAAGAACGGGAAGCAAAAGCACTGGAGCTTTTGGAGCTGTTCAAGCTAAAAGATGCAGGCAAGCGACCGTTTAAAGCCTATTCCAAAGGAATGCGTCGCAAACTCACCATTGCGGCGGCACTTATTCATTCCCCGCAAGTTCTATTTCTGGACGAACCTACAACGGGGATTGATGTCGAAAGTTCACGGCAAATCCGGGAAATGATAGTAGATTTGAAAAAGCAAGGAACTACCGTATTCCTCACTACCCATTATATTGAAGAAGCTGAACGTATATGTGACCGTATTGCTTTTATAGCAAACGGTCACATTGTTGCGTTAGGTACCGTTCCAAAATTAATGGGGAGCATTAGCCACGGACATGGCATTCACTTTCTTACAGATAAAAACGCTGAAAGCTTTGCCACAGAACTGGAAACGTGTTTTAAAGGAACTAAGGTTACCATTCAGCCTGACCATTCTCTCGTTATAGTGGCAGAGCAACGAATACCGTTATTTCCAGTCATAGCATTTTTTCAAGACAGGGGTATTGATGTATTTGAAGCCAGAGAAATACGCCCTTCTTTAGAAGATGTTTTCGTCAAGTTGACCGGTATCGAGTCTTCTGTACTAAAAAAAGATGCAGAAAAAGTGGGACCAAAATGAAAGCCTGGATTGCGTTTTGGAACATCTTAAAAAAAGACATAAAAAACTATTATCTCAAGCCACCGAACATCAGCTGGGGCATCATTTTCCCACTTTCATGGACATTAATGCAAGTCATTCGTTCTCCTGATGGAAACATTCTAAACTTGCTTCCTGGCCTGATTTCTATGAGTGTTTTGTTCGGCACAACTTCAATGTTGGCTGTCACCATCACTTTTGAACGAAGTGGCAGGTCGTTCGAGCGGCTGCTGTTAGCACCCATCAGTCTTGGTACGATGGTGCTGGCGAAAATTGCGGGTACCATTTTGTTTGGTATTTTCAACGCCTTTGTGCCGGTCATTTTTGCGAGTTTTTTCATCAATCTTAGTGCGATAAACTGGACAATCGTGTTCTTCGCCGTTTTGATGATTTCTATAACTTCCGCACTAATGGGACTTTTGATTGCGGTGTCCGCTGAACAGGTCTTTGAAGCACAGACTTTATCAAACTTTTTTCGCTTTCCGATGCTTTTTCTATGCGGTTTATTCGTGCCAATTACGAGTTTGCCTGTGTTTCTGCGTCCTTTGTCTTACATTCTGCCACTTACATATGGAACCGACATCCTTAACGGCGCATTTGTGGGCACGAACACCCTTCCGCCTTTACTGTGCTTCGGAATCCTGTTAATTTTTGCGGTGTCATTATTTTTGATTTGCCGACATTGCATCAATAAAAAATGGATTTTGTAAGCGGTAATTTTTGATTTCAAGCAAAACGCCACCAGGTTTTACTTAACTGTAATAAGCCAAAACCTTAATTCACACCACCCAAATAGATGGGGTTTTGGGCTTTATCAAGCTGAGAAAGCCTGTCAGCCAAAATTCCGCGTAAAACTTTGGGGTACAGATTTTGCGTTTTTAGCGCGTCTTGCTCAACCCATATGACGCCTTTCTGGTTCGGATCAGGGTTATCGGCCAGTTCGGGATGAAGGGGTTCAAGCAATTCACACAGAAAGAAGAATTCCACCTGATGCCATAAACGGTCCGGGTTATGGAATTCGTGCATCCACGAACGATACTCACGCACAAAAAGCAAGTCGCCCACGCGGATTTTCGCGCCGATTTCCTCCAGACATTCGCGCGCTAAGGCTTCAGCCAAAGTCTCGCCTGGCTCCTGCCCCCCACCCGGAAAGACAGTGAAACGTGGGTTGCCCGGATGTTGTTTTTGAAGAAGCAGTACTTTATCGCCCTGCACAATGACAGCTTTAGCAGAATTTCTTAGGGTAATGTTCATATCAAACGCCTTTTGACTAGATAAATACACAACTATTATAATACTTCGCCACTATTTTCTTATACAAACTGTATTCGACGAGTCACTTGGATAAATTGCAATGACTGATTAAAAAGAAAATGAGTCCTGCTCGGACTCGCTGCTTGCGTCCCGACAAAGGAGGGAATCCGAGAACCTAAGAATTTGGGTGGTTAAATCAGAATTGAGTCCTGCTCAGACTCGCTGCTTGCGCTTCGACGTAGGAGGAGACTGAGAACCTAAGGTACACAGCAATTAAAAAGAAAATGAGTCCTGCTTAGACTCGCTGCTTGCGCTTCGACGTCAGTCGAAGATCCGAGAACCTAAGGTACTTACTAATTAAAACAGAAATGAGTCCTGCTCGGACTCGCTGTCTGCGCTTCGACGTCAGTCGAAGATCCGAGAACCTAAGGTACTCAGCAATTAAAAAGAAAATGAGTCCTGCTCGGACTCGCTGCTTGCGCTCCGACGTAGGAGGAGACCGAGAACCTAAGTGCTTACTAATTAAAACAGAATGATCCTGCTCGGACTCGTTGCTTGCGCTCCGACGTAGGAGGAGACCGAGAACCTAAGGTGCTTACTAATTAAAACAGAATGATCCTGCTCGGACTCGAACCGAGAACCTAACGCTTAAGAGGCGCTTGCTCTGCCGATTGAGCTACAGGACCATATCTCGCGGTCTATTATATCACCGCTTGAACAAAAAACTCTGCTTATGCAGAGTGTCTTGTCCGAAGGCTCCCCGGAGAGGACTCGAACCTCTAACCTAGCGGTTAACAGCCGCCCGCTCTGCCGATTGAGCTACCAGGGAAGGTAGAACGCTATTATAACGAAGCCCCCATAAAAAAGTCAAGCACTTTTTCCTGGTTCATTCTGAATCCTAATAAAACGCAACACAAGTTTTGCTTCTGAACCCGTTACTTGATGCTATAATTTGAGACATGAATAATCCACACAAGTATCCAAAAATCATTGCCCACCGTGGCGCGTCCGCCCACGCGCCTGAAAACACCCTACCAGCTTTTCAACTGGCGCTGGAACAAAGCGCGGATGGCATCGAACTGGATGTGATGCTCAGCAAAGATAACCGTCTGATTGTTATTCACGACTCCACCCTGGAACGCACCACCAACGGCAAAGGCAATGTGCTTGACCACAGTTACGCCGAACTCAAGGAACTTGACGCGGGTTATCACTTTGGCGATGCCTTCAAAAACACGCCCCTTCCGCTGCTTGATGAAGTTTACGAACAATTTGGCGGGAAGTTTAAAATCAATGTGGAACTTAAGAATTATCACCGGCCTTACGACCAACTCCCTGATATCGCGCTGGCACTCACCAAAAAGCACAATCTTTTGGATACCGTCATTTTTTCATCGTTCAATGCGCGCAATCTGATAAAACTAAGAAAAGCCGAACCAAAAGTACAAACGGGTTTGCTTTGCCTGCCAGGTTTCGCCGGTGCGCTTTACCGTGGCGGTTTCGGCCGTCGCTACCGCTACGACGCGCTTCACCCGCACCATAGCGACGTTAGTCAAAATCTGGTGCAAAGCCTGCACAAACGTGGCAAACAAATCAATGTGTGGACTGTTAACAAAACTGACGACCTACTTAAAATGGCAGGCTTTGGCGTGGATTCGATCATCACCGATGACCCGGAACATGCCCGCAAGGTGCTAGACAACTTAAATATCTGATATGCGAAAATTTCTGCTCTTGTTCTTAACGCTCTGCCTCTTGGCTCCCCTTGCGTCCGCGCACGCGCAAGGAGAAACGCCAGGCTTGTCAGCAGAAGAGCAGATAATCCTCGAGATGCTTCAGCGCATGAGCCCGCTTGAAAAAGCCGGACAACTGATGCTGGTCACTTTCGATGGCACGGACGTTTCAGAAAACAGCGAAATCATCGAACTTATCCAGGATTACCATATCGGTGGGGTTGTGCTCAGCACCAAAAACGAAAATTTCACTGATGTGGATACCGCGCAGGCGACACAAGCTTTAATCACTGCCTTGCAGGAAAGCGCGTATCAAAAAAGCCTTGGTTTGCCTGCAACGGGTCATCTAAAAGACGGAGAGCCCGTTTATATCCCCTTATACGTCGCTCATCTGCACGCGCAGGCGGACAATCACAGTGAACGCTTGTTGCCTGCATTAAACAATCTGCCAAGCGAAATGACCCTGGGCGCAAGCTGGTCACCTGAATTGAGCAACGCCATCGGGCAAATTTACGGTACCGAACTTTCAAGTTTGGGCTTCAATCTCTTTTTAGGCCCAAACCTTGATCTCATCGACACCAGCGACACAAGCAAAGGCATTTTTACCGGTACCAGCAGTTTTGGCGCCAACCCTTACTGGGTCGGAAAAATAGCCAACGCTTTTGTGGGCGGGATTCATACGGGCAGCAACAATCGGATGGCGGTTGTGGCAACGCATTTTCCGGGACTGGGGAGTGCCGACCGGCCGATCAACCAGGAAGTTTCCACGATTCAACGCAGTTTAGACCAACTTGTCCAAAATGAACTGGCGCCTTTTCTCGCGCTGACCGGTGCCAGTCACGATGCTACCACAGTTGATGGCGTCATGACTTCACATATCCGATTTCAAGGTCTGCAAGGGAATGTACTCAGCACCACAAAACCGGTTAGTTTCGACCCCATCGCCCTGCAACAGCTTTTTTCTGTACCTCCCCTCAATACCTGGCAAGCTAATGGCGGTTTGACGGTCAGCGACAGCCTGGGCAATCCCGCGGTACGAAGCTTTTTTGACCCAACTGGTCTTTCATTTGATGCACCCGCAATCGCCCGCACCGCTTTTTTGGCGGGGAACGATATCCTCTATCTTGACAACTTCGCTACTTCTATCTATGAATCCCAGACCGAAACCATCAAACGCACCATCAGCTTTTTTGCCCAAAAATATCAGGAAGACACTGTTTTTGCCCAACGGGTTGATGAATCTGTGGGCAAAATTCTTAAAAACAAACTTGGTCTTTACGATTCGTTTAGCTTGAAAAACGTCATTTCTTCCACCGTAAGTGAAGTGCAAGACCAAACCCTAAACCAACTTAACCTGGAAATCGCCCGCGAAAGTCTCACCCTGCTCGCCCCCAAAGAAGACTACCTAAACACCATCTTTAACGAAGGCCCCCGAACAACGGACTACATCACCGTTTTTAGCGATACACGCAGTGTTTTGCCCTGTGAAACATGCTCAAGAATTAACACCTTAGGCGTAGATGACTTTAAAAACACCTTACTCGGCTTATATGGCTCCCAGGGAACAAACCAAATTGTCGATTACCGTATTAATTCTTACACTTTTGCCCAACTCTCCGATTTTCTCAATGACGTTGAAAACGAAAAATCATCTTATCTGGAAGAACACCTCAAACGAGCACGATGGGTTATTTTTAACGTTCAAAACGCCAACACGGAAATCCCCGCCAGTTTAGCCTTAAAACACCTATTAGCTGAACACGCTAATCTCCTTCGCGACAAAATGGTCATCGTGTTCGCTTACCGGGCACCCTTTTACCTGGATTCCACCGAAGTTTCAAAACTCACCGCCTATTATGGTCTTTTTACCCCATCAAAGGCATCTTTGGAACTCGCCGCGCGCGTTCTCATGCACGAAGCCCGCGCCAAAAGCGCTTTACCTTATTCCTTACCCGCTGTAGCATATGACCTGCAATATCAGCTTGCACCCGACCCGAAGCAAATCATCAATTTGGACTTAGTCACTGATACAATACCAGCCAGTCCAGATCCTGCCCCCCTTGCCACAGATACAATCATAGGACCCGAAGTTACACAAACGCCCGTGCCACTTTTCAGGCTTGGCGAAGCGGTGCGTATTCAAGCCGGACCTATCCTTGACCGCAACGGTAACATCGTTCCCGATGGCACCTTAACGAAGTTCACCATTAAAATGGTCAGCGACGCGCTTATTCTCGCGTTACCCGAAGCGACAACGGTTAATGGTTATGCCACTATTGAATACCGTGTTGAGCGGGAAGGCATTTTTGCGGTAACCGCCAGCAGTGGCGAAGCCAGCACATCTGCCACCCTTATTCTCACCACCCAGGGCGGTTTGGCGGAAATCATCATGCCCACTTCCACACCGATGCCTGAACCAAGTCGCACGCCCGAACCAACGCCTACGCCCCAGCCCACACCAGCCCCTGTGTCTGATCTTGAAGAGGGATTTGTCAGTCATCCCACAGGCTATCCAAGCGTAAACGACTGGTTGCTAACCATCATGTTGCTTATTACTGGTTTTGGAATCAGCTATGCCATCGGCTACTTCTGGTGGAAAGGCAGACAGTGGGCAATTCGTTCCGGACTTTGCACTGTCTTGGGTGGCTTGGTGGCGTATCTCACGCTCAGCTTGGGTGTTCCATGGATAATTGAAGTCATTCGCAAAAGTGGCACATGGTTTGTGATTCAAACCAGCATTGTGGGCATGCTGATTGGCTGGATTGCTTCACTCATCTGGTGGTTAGGCTATCAAGCACGTAAGAAGAAACTAGATATTCCGAATTAAAGTCAGCAACAAACTAAAAAAGGTCAGTCCCCCGGCGATATAAAGCAGGATCATTTCTGTTCTGTCCAGGCCTTGATACTCTCTGAAATTCACCTTGCCCGCCAAATGACGCAAACTGCTGGTAGATTCACCGGTCAAAGCTTTTAAGAAAGTTTTCACGTTCCGCGGACGTTCGTTTGGGTGCAGTTCCATAGCCCACAGGATGGCGTCTTCAACGCGTGGTGAGATGGCAGGGTTAATCTCACGTGGTGGTACTAAGTTGCTGGGGTCCAAAAAGCGGTCGCGCACGTTCACCGGTGGTGTGTTGGTAAGCAAATGATAGAGCGTGCTGCCAAAAGCGTAAATATCAGCGCGACCGTCCATCATGTTCGAATCGCCACCGTATTGTTCCAAAGGCGAATAAAGCGCGGTGCCTTGCCCCTGCATAATCGTAATCGTCACCTCGCCAGGTGCCAAAAGTTTTACTAAGCCAAAATCAACCAGTTTTACCACCCCAGCTGGTGTCACCTTTATGTTAGACGGTTTGATATCCCGATGCAAAATGGCAGGGTTTTGACTGTGCAAATAGCTCAAAGCATCGCCGATTTGCATTGCCCAATCAATCACATCGGCTTCGTTCAGGAATTGCTTGTTCGCTTCTGCTTTGGCAATCACAGCGCGCAGGTCATCACCGGGGATATAATCCATCACCAAAAAATCATTGTCGTCTATCGAGAAAAAGTCAGATACTTTAGGCAGATTCGGGTGATCCAAACGCGCCAAAACCGTCGCTTCGCGCATAAACTGGTCACGCGCGTCTTCAAGCATTGTGGATGTGTAATTAGGGTCATAACTCACCTGCTTTACCGCGCAAAAACGCCCGCTAAGCCGCAAATCTTCTGCCAGCAAAATGGAGCCATAGCCCCCCTGACCGATAACCCGCTCCACCTTATAACGATCGTGCAAAATGCTGCCGCTGCTAAACTCTTGTTTCATCCAGGTCTTCTTGTCTAAAGTTAAAAACATTTTTCCAGGCTGTGTTATCTCGTCTGGAATAGATTATAATGAATTATAAGGTATTCTAAAGATATTATGGAAGATCCAGTTCTCATTGCCAACAATAGCTCCCTGGATGGCCAGCAGTGGGTCATCACCGACACCCTGCTCATCGGACGCGACGCGGCCTGCGACGTTGTTATCCCCGACCGCCAGGTCTCGCGCCAACACGCGCGCATCACCAAAACCGGCGCGGTGGTGATGCTTGAAGATTTGGGCAGTAAAAACGGCACCTATCTCAACGGACAACCCCTTACCGAACCCAAACAACTGACCGAGGCGGATGAGATAACCGTGGCCTTCACCCAAAACTTTCTCTTTTTAAGTTCCGATGCCACCATGCCCCTTGCCGGCATTCCGCCCGAACTCATGCAGGCTTTCCGCCTGCGTCTTGAAGAAGATTCAAAGCGGGTTTGGGTGCGCGGTGTTGAACTTGACCCGCCCCTGTCCGCCCAGCAATTCAGCCTTTTGTCAGTGTTGTACGCAAAAACAGGGCAAGTTGTCAGTCGCGAAGAACTGATTAACGCCGTTTGGGAAGAAGATACCCGCTGGGTAACCGAACAGGCCTTCGACGCGCTCGTCCGCCGCCTGCGCGAACGCATCAACGCCCTTGACCCCGATTATGACTATATCGTCACCGTCCGCGGACATGGTTTGCGCTTCCACAACGACCCGCATTAATCAGTAAGCAGGCCCTCGCCTAAAATATCCCAAATTAAAAATACAAATCGCTTGCACAAAAGGAAAGCCTCAGTTATAATCTTTTTTCCACGGGCGGTTAGCTCAGTTGGTTAGAGCGTTGCGTTGACATCGCAAAGGTCGTAGGTTCGAGTCCTATACCACCCACCATAAAAAGACGACAAACGGATACAATCCTGCGTCGTCTTTCTTTTTTTCCCTAGCTACTTTCTAGTTCTAGTTTTCTTCTTATATTTCGGCTACACGAAATCCTAAATTCCGTATCGTTGGTTTAGTTTCCTGGCGTTTATCTGAGTTTCTCGTGAATAGTTAAAGAATACAGAGCCGCTTATTCGTGTTAAAATGTTTCTGGGTGATGCGTTATGATAAGTCATTTTATGAAGAAGTTTAGCGAAAAAACATATTTGAAAGATTTAGACAGAATTGATTTATCTAAATGTGACAGTAATATACAAACAGTAAAAGACCTTAGCTATATCAATGACAACTCCATTGAACACAAATTGGACGTCCATTATAAAAACAATCATGTATCCAAACCCATCATCATCAATATACACGGCGGTGGGTTTATCGCTGGTTATAAAGAAATGGATTCTTTGTTCGCTAATTATCTGGCGCAAAGAGGCTTTGTGGTTTTCAATTTAAATTACAGGCTGGCATATCCAACTATTAATGTGTTCGATCAAATAGAAGATATATCTAACGCAGTCAAATGGATTGTTTCAAATGCCGAAAACTATGAAGCTAACATTGATGAAATGTATATCGCTGGGCATTCAGCAGGTGGGGTTTTAGCGGTCGCAGAAGCATTACTGTGTCATGACGAAAAAATGAGAGATGATTTCAACCTTGACGAAAGGAATTACACCTATAATGGCATCTTTCTTGATTGCGGAGCAATGCATTTTTACATTAATAACATAGCATATTGGGGTATGAGAAACATGGTATTCCCTAAAGGCTATAAAAAGATGGCTAAATATCACTATTTAATTTTCGAAAACAACCCCAAATTATCATCATTAGCCAAAACCATCTTGCTGACAAACGAAAAAGATGAATTAAGAGAAATGACGTATCACTTTAAAAAAGTGTTAGATGAACATCATGTTGAAAACCAATTAATTGATGTTGGATCTGATGGTCATCTGGGGATCATTTTCAAACCCTATACCGATCAGAATCAAAAAGTGCTTGATGCTATTCAAGCCTTTTTTGAAATTTAAGAAAAAGGCGGATTGCATTCGTTTGCTACATGTTTAAAAAGGTAGAGGCTGTCTCGATACTTGTCGGACAGCCTCTTTTAATTAGCTGAGTTTCCAGGGAGGGTTAAAAACTCAGTTCTAATCATCAAAACAATCGTCGTCCAGCTCCTCGCCATCCCAACAGGCATCAACGATTCGCTGAACACAGTCATCGTTCAGTCGTCCGTTTTCGCCACAATACTCCCAAAGATCTTCCCAGCAGTCGTCATCCCATTCGTATTCATCATCGTCTTCTTCCCAGCACAGAAATTCCCATGAGCGTGGCGTTGACAGGATTCCAAGCGTGGGCTCAGGCGTTGGGAATGTAACAGGCACAGGTGTCGGACTTGGCGCGGTACTTTCAGGAGCAGACTGCATTTTATTTTCTGATAACCAATAAAGTGTTTGCAAATCAAGTTCGCTTAATAATTCAACGCTATATTGCGGGTTCATAATTTGCGCTTTCAGGATAAGTTGCATTACGCCACGACTTACATCATAGTCATCTGCCAGCCCAGCGATTTCTTTGATTTCGACCCGTTGGACATAGACCATTTCCGGATTTTGTAATTTCAGTCTCAATACCGCCTTATTAAGGCGTCGGCCAAGTGCCTCAGCGCGAATTTGATTATCTTGCTGGTAAGAAAGCATCAGGAAGCTATTCTCACTTTGCAAATAGCCTTGTTGTTTCATCGCGCCCAGCAAACGCTGAATGACATCTTCAACCGGACTAAAACGCCAGGGCACAGCTTCCACCAGCGATTGCGCTTCAGGGTTATAAGCTTGCACAGCCACCACATGGCTTAGGCGATTCAATTTCAACTCGATACTGGGGTTCACATCCACCGCGACCACACTATCGATGCGCAGGAATTGCCACCAGGCAAAAATGGCTATAAACAAGACAGCTAACGAAGCAAAGGCTGGCGCAAACCCAAACATTCGCACGGATAGGCTTCGTTCGCCAGGCAACTCTTGCCGGGTGATATGATCATGCGCGGCCATTTTTCTTACTGGCACAGTTGCGACATCATCATAAACGTTTGGCGTTATTTGCCTTACTGCTCGGTTAATGCGTTGTTTAATCTCTCTGCGGTTCATTTAGAACTTGCCTTTTGGTATTCAACCATCATTCTAAGTTTGTTCATTCCACGACTGTAATTCGAGAGTACAGTCGAAAGGGGCATATTCAAGTCGCGGGCAATTTCACGGTGTTTGTAACCAGACACGGTGTGCAAGAGAATGATGCTACGTTCTTTTTCGTTGAGCTGAGAGAGAATTTCTTTCAAAAAAATGTGATCATCTCGGTCAAACTGCATTGAAAATCGCGGGTCATGCTCTAAATGGTCAATTTCTTCTTCAGCCGTACGTTTGGCACTGCGATGTTGCATCATCGAAAGATTACGCGCTATGGTAAAGATCCATGCCATTGGTTTGCCCATTGCCTTGTAAAGGTGCGCTGCTGAACGGATTTTGAGATAGGTTTCCTGCAAAATGTCTTCCGCGTTTTGGACATCTTGCGTCAGGGATAAGATATAAGCATACAGGGGCTGATTGATGTTTTCATAAAGCGTATTGAAAGCCTCCTGGTCGTCGGCGCCAATGCGCATTATTAACTCATCATCAATGTTATATGTTCTTGTCGGAGCTGGGGCTCCGATGACATTCATGAAAAAAATCATGTTCTCCCTGTTTGATGCTTAGATCTGTAGTGGCAATTTCTGGTGATACGAGTAAGCCATCTTGTTTTCGAATAGGCTGGCTTTTTTTGCCAGCCTATTCATTATCCCAAATTCTATTCTAAAGGTAAAGTGTGTCTAACAATCTTGGCTGACTTTTAGTCATCGTCTCCATCATCGTCATCATCATCGTCATCATCATCATCGTCGTCATCGTCATCGTCGTCATCATCGTCATCATCGTCGTCATCATCGTCATCATCATCGTCGTCATCATCGTCGTCGTCCTGGTCGTCGTCATCATCATCGTCGTCGTCCTGGTCGTCGTCATCATCATCATCGTCCATGTCGTCATCATCGTCGTCGTCCCAGTCGTCATCGTAGAGATCATCATCCCAGTCATCGTCGAAGAGATCGTCAACATCAACGCCCAGACTATTGGCATATTCCTTGAGCGCGTCTAATGTTTCAGCATGGAGGTCGTCATCCTGGATGAGTCCCGCATCATAGAGCATCGCTTTGAGTGCCATGAACGTTTCTTCACTAACACCCAGATCTTTGGCAACAGCACGGTCATTGTCCGTTATGCCTTCGGTTGAGCCAGACGCATTTTCTTTCATCCAGATATCAACATTCGCGCGCAGGCTATTCAAAATTTGGCGTGTATAGGCGGGGTCTTCATTTTTCAACAAGGCCAAAGTGTCTTCGAGTGAAAAATAACCGCGTTCCAGCAAAGCTTCGAGAACTTCCTCGGTCATTTCACTGACTTTGGCATTGCCAAATCCCATCGTTTGGATTCCTGATGAGTTTTTAGAGAACAAGCCTTTAACAAAATGTGAGGCTTTGGCATTAGTCAACACAAAGACGGATGCAAACACAATCACGACTAAGATAGCTATGCCGGTTACTAATTTTTTACTTGTTTTCATTTTATATTTCCTTTCGTTTCCAAAATATTGGACTTCATTAAGCTAATGCACGAGAACGTCAAATTAACGCAAACTCGTTTTAAATTCCTAAAATTCCTCGCCAAACAACCCAATTAATGCCAAGACCTTATGCAAATTCGCCCTTTACAAGCCCGAAAACATGATATACTTTCCCCGTTGCGATGACGCAGGACGAGTAATGTGCCCACCGGCCCACAGCGAGGCGGAACAGGTGAGAACCCGCCGGACGAACACACCAAAACCCCCTGCCAGCTTGAGCCCAAACAGCTTGCCAGATGCAAGCCCACTAAGGTGAACGGACGCCCCGTTATCGGCTAATCGAGATGACACTCCCAGGAGTGTTAATCTGGGTGGAACCGCGTGAGAGACCTCATGCCCCAGGGCTGATGGTCTTTTTTATTTAACACAATACGATTAAACAGGCGAAAATCGCCTTGGAGGAAGAAATGTCACAAAAAGAAGAATACGCGCAATCCGAACTCTTTCGCATTCGCCACTCAGCCGCCCACATCATGGCTGAAGCGGTCGTGGAGATGTTCCCCACTGCCAAAGTCGCCATCGGCCCGGCTATTGCTGATGGCTTTTACTACGACTTTGACCTGCCCCGCAGCCTGACCCCCGATGACCTTGAACTCATCGAAAAACGTATGCGTGAGCTTATCAAGCAAAAGGAAGTCTTCACCATGCGCGAACTCAGCGCGGCCGAAGCCAAAGAGCTCTTCAAAGACCAGCCCTACAAACTGGAACTCATTGAAGGCCTTGAACATGGTGGCACCGACGAAGAAGGTAACCCCACTGACCAACCCGTGCCCATCACCATCTACACATCCGGCAACTTTACGGACCTGTGCCGTGGACCGCACGTTGAAAACAGCTCGCAAATCAACCCGCATGCTATCAAACTGCTCAATGTGGCGGGCGCTTACTGGCGTGGCGACGAAAACCGCCCCATGCTTCAGCGCATCTATGGCACCGCCTGGCAGAGCAAAGACGAGCTCAAAGATTATCTCTGGCGCCTCGAAGAAGCCCGCAAACGCGACCATCGCAAAATCGGCAAAGAACTTGATCTCTTCTCCACCAACGACGAAGTTGGCCAGGGTCTCATTCTGTGGCACCCCAACGGTGGTATGGTGCGCTACCAAATCGAAAAATTCTGGGACGAACAACACGTACGCAATGGCTACGACCTTGTTTACACGCCCCACATGGGCAAAGCTTCCCTTTGGGAAACCAGCGGTCATCTCGGCTTTTACAAGGATGACATGTACTCGCCGATTGACGTTGAAGGTCAGGAATACTATCTAAAACCCATGAACTGCCCCTTTCACCTGAGCATCTACAAAAGCCAGTTGCACAGCTACCGCGACCTGCCCCTGCGCTATGCCGAAAAAGGCACGGTCTACCGCTACGAACGCAGTGGCGTATTGCATGGCCTGTTGCGCGTGCGCGGTTTTACCCAGGACGACGCGCATCACTTCTGTCGCCCTGATCAAATGCCCGACGAAATCGACTTTACGCTCGACTTCAGCCTCAAGATGCTGCGCGCTTTTGGCTTCACCAACTTCCAGGCCTATCTCAGCACCATGCCCGAAAAATGCGTTGGCGAGCCCGAACAATGGCAAGCTGCCGAAGCCGCGCTGGAAGATAGCCTGAAGCGTCTTGAGGTGCCTTACGAAGTTGATGCTGGCGGTGGCGCTTTTTACGGCCCGAAGATTGACATCAAGGTCAAAGACGCTCTCGGACGCGAATGGCAGCTTTCGACCATTCAATTCGACTTCAACGAGCCCGAGCGTTTCGACATCAGCTACATCGGCGAAGACGGTCAGCAACACCGCCCTTATATGGTACACCGCGCGTTGTTGGGTTCCATGGAACGCTTCTTTGGCGTGCTCATCGAACATTACGCCGGTGCTTTCCCCGCCTGGCTTTCCCCCATGCAGGTTGCCATTATCCCCATCGCCGACCGCCATGTGGAATTTGCTGACGAAGTCGCCAAGCAATATAAAGAAGCTGGCTTGCGCGTAAAAGTTGACGCACGCTCCGACCGCATGAACGCCAAAATCCGCGACGCGCAAAAGGAGAAAATCCCCTACATGCTCGTCATCGGCGACCGTGAGATGGAAGACAGACAAGTTGCCCTTCGCCGACGCAGTGGCGAGAACCTGGGCGCCATGGATGTGGATGCCTTCTTGGCCCTGGCCCTGCAAGAAATTGCGGATAAAATTTAAACGCTAACAGCGAATGGAGCGATTAGGTTTTGAAAGACTAAACTAGCGATTCTCAGCTTGAGCACTTGTAAAAAAATTAAGCTGGGAATCGCCAGGCCAAAGTCTTTTGAAAACTGCCTTAGTGAAGTAAAATGGTAAAAAGGAAAGTTTCGGAGGTGCCATTATGACAAAGTACACGATTTATCAAGTCGACGCGTTCACCCTAAAGCCTTTTAAGGGCAATCCCGCCGCCGTTTGTATTCTCCCTGTTGAAAAAGACAGCGAATGGATGCAAGCCGTAGCCCAGGAAATGAACCTTTCAGAAACCGCCTTCCTTTTACCCAAAGGCAACGATTATTTGCTGCGCTGGTTCACGCCTACTACAGAAGTCGAACTTTGCGGTCACGCCACCATTGCCAGCGCGCATATTCTCTTTGAAAATGGCTTTTACGATTTTGATGAAACCATCAATTTCCATACTGCCAGTGGCGTAATCGCGGCAACTTTCGACAACGGCACCATCGAACTCAATATGCCCCTGATCAAAAGCCAGGATGTCGAAATACCCGCGGATGTCATTGAAGCCACCGGTCTGAACCCAGTTGCCGCTGCCCTTTCTGAGACCAATCAGCTTATTTTGATGCTGGGCTCCGAAGATGAAGTGCGCGCTTTTGAACCAGACATGAAGAAAATCGCCGCCTTACCTTATATTGACTTGATTATCACTGCCGAAGCCGATGGTGAAAAGTTCGATTTTATTTCGCGCTTTTTCTCCCCCCGCACGGGTATCCCGGAAGACCCCGTAACCGGTATGGCGCATTGTGTTTTGGGCCCATTCTGGCAACGCCGACTGGATAAATCCGGCTTTTGCGCCTACCAGGCCAGCAAACGTGGCGGCCGGGTTTGGGTAAAAGTTGACGACAATCGCTGTTATATCGGCGGCAAAGCCGTCACCGTGTTCAAAGCCGAGCTATTTAAACAAGACTAAGCTTTGGCGTATTTTATTCCACACATAACACCAGCCATCGCGTAACAGAACACGATGGCTGGTTTCGTTAATCCATCTCGCCTCGGGCTATGCAAAACCTCGTTCCCACATGGTCTCCTGTCATGTTCGCTGGTTTGCGGAGGCGTCTCGCCGATGCATAAAAACACGCCGAGCAAAAGTGCTCGGTGAGGACACCGGCACGAGATAAAAAACTCGCCCCGGCGGGACGCCGCGGGCTATACAAAATCTCGTTCCTACATGGTCTCCTGACCATGTTCAATTCGTTCGCAGAGATCGAAGCGCAGGCCTTGTGCCTGCTTCCGCGCCGAAGCACCCTCCCCGTTCGCTGAGGCGTCCGCGCCGAAGCTATAAACCACCCTGCGCAATCGCAAATCTGCACGCAACCCCATCTCGCCCCGGCGTCCCGCCGCGGGCTATGCAAAATCTCGTTCCTACATGGTCTCCTGACCATGTTCAATTCGTTCACAGAGATCGAAGCGCAGGCCTTGTGCCTGCTTCCGCGCCGAAGCTAAACAAAAAGAAACCCTGTTTGCACGAAACAAGCCCCTATTAACAGCCAGGAAATATATGCAAAACGAAAAGAAAAAGACAAGGAAATATTACAAAATGCAGAGTTCTAAAAAGCCAAAAAACAACCTGCGCAATGTTACAATTTTGATGGATATTTATTGCACTCGCAGGAGATAAAACCATGAGCTTAATTTTTAAAAAGATCATTAGTAGCATTATTCAAATCGTTGGCTTTTCAGTGATACCTTTCATTTGGTGGGCAAACACTGCACATAAAGAATGCGAATTCTTTGAATGGCTTGGCTTCAAACGAATTCCTGAAGCAAAAAGACGCAAAACCGTCATTTGGACTGCAGGAATTACCATAGCCTTTCTTCTGTTATCGGTATTTATTCTTAAAATCCTGCAAGATGTCAATACAGCAGGCTCGGAATTTTCAGGCTTAGGCCTAAAGGCAATTCCCTCGATACTGATTTATGCCATACTCAGCACCGCGCTGCCGGAAGAAATTTTCTTTAGAGGTTTTCTCTTAAAGCGCGTATCCAACAGATTTGGATTTGCCGCCGGTAACATCGTTCAAGCACTGGTTTTTGGGCTTCTACATGGAGTAATGTTCTTTTCATCAGTTGGAGTAATCAAAGCCATTGTTATTACCCTGTTTACAGGTTTGGTTGGATGGCTTATGGGCTATGTGAACGAAAGGATAGCCGATGGATCCATTTTGCCGAGTTTAATCATCCATTCTCTTGCTAATATTCTTACTGGATTATTTTCATCATTTTTCATGAACTAATCCCTTTTCATCTAACGCCAACCACAAAACGATCAACCGACATGAAGTGTAGACATATTGAAGTCTATACTTCCTTTTTATTAGTTACAGGCAACAAACTAAGAGCCCACCGCCACAAGCAAATTTAGCTCGTTCGCGAAAGCCAAAGTGCAGGCCTTGCGCCTGCTTCTCCACTAACACACATACCACTTTTTAACGTTCCGCCGAAGCGCAGGCCTTGTGCCTGCTTATTCGCCAACGCTAACAAGTAACAATGTTCGCTGAGGCGTCTCGCCGAAGCTAAAAAACACCCTACGCAAACGCGAATCTGCACGCAACCCCATCTCGCCCCGGCGTCCCGCCGCGGGCTAAACAAAACTACGTTCCTACATGGTCTCCTGACCATATTCAATCCGTTCGCGGAGATCAAAGCGCAGGCCTTGTGCCTGCTTCCACGCCGAAGCACCCTCCCCGTTCGCTGAGGCGTCTCGCCGAAGCAAAACTAAATCTCAGTTCCACCATGGTCTCCTGACCATGTTAATACTTGTTGATATTTCTCCTGCCGGCGTTCCGCTGTGCAGAATGTGCTAAGGATGCAGAAATTCCAAGGATGAGAAAATGAGTTGTCCGTGGTCAGGAGACCACGAACGAACAATTGAAGCTATAAACTCAACTGGCGGTGCAAAAAGTGCAGGGCAGGGATGCCCTGCACCAGTAGCAATGTTCGCTGAGACGTCTCGCCGAAGCTAAAAAACACCCTACGCAAACGCGGATTTGCACGTAACTCCATCTCGTCCCGGCATCCCGCCGTGGACCTTATTTTGATAAACAGATCTACTTAGTTTAAGAAACAGACAAAAAATAAGCAAAACAAAAAGAGCCCCAGAAATGAGACTCTTTTTATGCCGAGTCACAGACTTGAACTGTGGACCCTGCGATTTTCAGTCGCATGCTCTACCAACTGAGCTAACTCGGCGTGAACAAGGATTCTAACCGGGGATGGCAAGACTGTCAAGCAAAAAAGAATTTTTGACATGGCTAATTGTGTAGGATCACACTCCATATTAGCCAGGGCCTAAAAATACAGTAAAAATTTCTGGTATCCGTTATTGTTATTTCGCTTTAAAAAATCAATGGCGAGAAACCATAAGCTGCTGTTTTTTTCATTTCAAACTGTCCAGTAAGATTGAAAATCCAACGAAAAAACAGTCTCATTTGTCGGTTTCCCTTGACACTATGTAAATTAAAAGTTAACATCAAGCAAACGTTTGCGCAATCGTTCAGATAGGATGTCACCATGGCAAGAGTTACTATCAGAGACGTCGCAAAAGAAGCCGGCGTTTCTACCACAACTGTTTCACACGTCATCAACGAAACCCGATTTGTTGAGGAAAAAACACGCGCCAAGGTCAATGAAGCGATTGCTACACTAGGATACCGTGTTAATATCGCCGCCCGAAGCCTGAGAGCTGGCAGATCGCAAACAATCGGCCTCATTATTCCAGACGCAGCCAACCTCTTTTTTGCCGAATATTTACGTAAAATTGAAGATTTTGGCTTTAAAGCCGGGTACAACGTGATTGTTTGTAACACTGACAACGAAACCGATAAAGAAGCTGCCTATATTGATGCGCTGGTATCCAAACAGGTCGACGGCGTTATTTTAATTTCCTCTGGCAGCGATCCGGAAACATTAAATCCGTTAATCAGCCATGATGTTCCTTTTGTAATCGCTGACCGCGAATTTTCCGCAGATGTCGCCGACGTTGTTTCGCTGGACAACGAGCAAGCCGGTTTTGACGTAACTAATTATTTACTTAACCTTGGCCACCGCAAGATTGGCTGCATCACCGGTCCGAACAATTTTTCGCCCAGCATCCAACGCCTTAACGGGTTTATCCGTGCTCACAAAGAATGGGGGATCCCTTACGATCCCGAACTCATCACCAGCGGGAAGTTTACCCTTTCGAGCGGTTTCTCTGCCTTCGACTGGATCTGGCAGAATAACAGCAAACCAAGCGCGCTCTTCGTCTTCTCCGATATGATGGCGATTGGCGCGATCAACAACGCGATTACCAAGGGGCTGAATGTTCCCAAGGATATTTCTCTTGTCGGTTTCGATAATATTGAACTGGCAGAAGCTTTTGCTCCATCAATCACCACCTTCAATCAACCTATTGAAAAGATGGCTGAGACCATCGTTGAACTTTTAACTGATCGAATTAAACACAAATCAGCAAATAGACGAAGAATCGTTTTCCGCGGTTCTTTGATTATTCGCGAATCTACAACAAAATATTAGGAGAGATATGAATCGAATTAGTGTCATTGGCAGTTTGAACATGGACTTGGTCATCCAGACAGAGCGAGTGCCTTTGGCGGGTGAAACGATTTCCGGTCGTGATTTCAACCTGATTCCCGGTGGCAAAGGCGCCAATCAGGCGATTGCGGCAGCCAAAGCCGGAAGCCCAACATCTATGTTTGGCTGTGTTGGCGATGACGAATTTGGTGAAGTGCTGCTAAATTCACTGAAAGATGCCGGGGTAAACACTGTTAATGTGAGCAAAACTTCAAAAGTCCGCACCGGTGTTGCTTCAATTATTCTTGAAAGCTCTGGCGAAAACCGCATTATCATCATCAGCGGTGCCAACAATCTGGTAGACACGGCTTATGTCGACAGCCACTGGGACGAAATCAAGCTATCCTCTTTGATCTTATTGCAGCATGAGATTCCTTTGGAAACCTGTCATTACATTATTGAAAAAGCGCATGCTTCTTCGATTCCTGTCATGCTAAACCCCGCGCCATTTCATGAGATTCCAACTGACGTCCTGACAAAAGTCGATTATCTGGTTGTAAATGAAGTCGAACTACAAGGCATTGTGCCGGCCCAGGTCAGTTCAATCGAAGATGTCATCCGCGCAGGTAAAAAGATTAACCAGATGGGCGTAAAACAAGTACTTATCACACTGGGCGGGGATGGCGCCGTGCTGGTTAGCAATGAAGAAGTCATCCACCAACCAGCATTTACCGTCAATGCGGTAGATACCACCGCAGCCGGAGATACTTTTGTGGGGTATTTCGCTTCGGCAATTATTAATGGCTTTGGTTTGAAACAAGCTTTGGTCAACTCCTGCGGCGCAGCCGCCTTGGCAGTTACCAAAGTTGGCGCTCAGTCGTCAATTCCATGCAACGATGACACGCAAAGTTTCGTGCAAAAATACACTACAGAAGGAGTACGATGAAGAAGAAAATCATTTTAGATGTTGATACCGGTTCAGATGATGCCATCGCGGTTATGCTGGCAGGGCTTTCTGAAGAGCTGGATCTGATCGGCGTTTCGACTGTCAATGGCAATCGCAACATCGATATCACGACAACAAACACCCTGCGCTTGGTGGACTATCTGGATCTTGATATCCCTGTTTATCGCGGATGCCACCTGCCTATGGTTGTTTCGCTTACCCCCAACCGCCGCAAGAACGTCCCATATATTGGTCCCGATAACAAGGAAGAAGATGTGCACGGCGATTATTTGCCTTTACCCGAAACCACCCGCAAAGAAGAAAAAGAACATGCTGTCTTTTGGCTGGCCCGTACCTTGACCGAAACGACTGAAAAAATCACGCTGGTCTTTGTCGGACCTCTCACCAATCTGGCAATGGCACTGCGCATCGCTCCCTCAATTGTGGAGAATATTGAAGAGATCGTCATCATGGGTGGTGGCTACGCGATCAACAACGTCACTGCTGGCGCGGAGTTCAACTTCTGGATTGATCCGGAAGCCGCCAAGATAGTTGCCGATTGCGGTGCGCCAATGCGGATTGTTCCACTGGATGCCACCCATGATGCTTACATCAGCTGGGAAGATTCTGAAGAAATGCTGGCAGAAAATTCAAAAGCATCCAAATTCTGCGGATTATTGATGCAGCAGAGAATTACTGGTTATAATTTATTCCAACCGCTCCCTATCCACAACACAGCTCCGATTCATGATGCGCTCGCAGTCGCAGCACTGATTGACCCTGAAGTTTTGCAGGACTTACACGAAGTAAACATGGATGTTTGTGTATCCCATGGGATTGCAGATGGCTGGAGCCTGTTCGATTTCGAAAAACGAAATCGTGCCCGCAAACCCAACTGTACCGTTGCTTTAAGATCGGATCGTGAGCGTTTCGTCCGATTGCTAAAAGAAAATCTAAGAAAAAGTAAATAAGTAAAAAAGGAGAAAAGATGAAAACAAAGAATTTCCGTATTGTCATGATCATAGCCATGGTTCTCATGCTACTGGTCAGTGCCTGTGGCACAGCTAAGACCCCCGACACCCCCAGCGATGGTGATGCACCAGCGACTGAGGGCGCTTTGAAAAAAGTTGTATATGTAACGCCTGGTACACTCGGCGACAATGGCTTCACCGACTCTGTGAACGAAGGTTTGCAGCGAATCGCCAAAGAATATGGCGCAGAAGTTAGAGTTATCGAGAACGGTTTCGACTCTTCCAAATACGCTCAATCTGTAGAAGCCGCTTTTGCCTGGGGACCTGACGTACTCTTTACCGACGCCTACGGTATGGAAGACCTGATTAAGGACTACTCAACCCGTTATCCTGATGTCAAGGTCGTCAATCTCGACTTCGTCCTGCAAAATGATGCCAACACCATCAACAGCGTCACCTTTATTCAGGAAGAAGGCTCATTTATGGCTGGTGTTGTTGCCGCTTTGGTTACCACAAGCGATCTGCCTTATGCCAATCCCGCCAAAGTCGTTGGCGCCATGGGTGGTCAGGACATGTGGGTAATCCGCAGCTTCATGTACGGCTACGAACAGGGTGTGAGATTTATTGACCCCGAAATTGAGGTTGTTACCAACTTCGCTGGTACTTTCAGCGATCCCGTTACCGGCAAAACTGCCACCAAACAACTGTTTGCGCAGGATGCTGATATCGTCTTCCAGATTGCTGGTCTTACCGGCAGCGGTGCTCTTGAAGCCGCGTCAGAAGATGGCAAGTATGTGATCGGTGTTGACTCCAACCAGAACGGCACTTATCCCGGATACGTTGTTACCTCAATGGTCAAAGATCTCGGTGGAGCCGCCTTTGAAATCTACAAGATGATGGTCGAAGGAACAATCGAAGTGGGTAAAACCTACGAATTCCACTATGGCTATGCCGGTACTTACCTGGCTATCGATGATTTCACCAAGGCAATCCTCCCTGAAGAAATGTTGGCCAAGATCGATGAGATCGCCAAGAAGCTTGAAGCTGGCGAGATCGTTGTCGAACGCTATCCCAAAGAATAAGGAATAAGATTCCCGCTATGGGAGGAAGTAATATGCAAGCCGAAAATAGTTTCATAAGAATGGAGAGTATTGTCAAGATATTTCCTCCCTCAAATGTCGCCCTAGACAATGTCAGTGTGGAAATTGAAGAAGGCAAAGTACACTCTTTTATCGGAGAAAATGGAGCCGGCAAATCGACCTTGATGAAAGTTCTCTTTGGGTTAGAGCCGGCAACTTCCGGACAAATCTACATTCACGGCGAAAAGGTGAATTTTCACTCACCAAACGACGCCGTTGCAAAAGGAATCGGCATGGTTCACCAGGAATTCATGCTGATTCCTTCCTATACTATTCTTGAAAACGTCATCCTCGGTTATGAGGATACAAACAAAATAGGATTATTGGATCTCAACCGTTCCCGCAAGAAGCTTCAGGCTTTATGCGATCAAATGGGATTTGATGTCAACCTGGATGAGAAGGTGGAGAATTATTCCGTCGCTATCCAGCAAAAGGTTGAGATCATCAAGCAGCTTTACCGGGAAGTCAACGTCCTTATTCTGGATGAGCCTACTGCAGTTCTGGCCCCTCAGGAAGCTGATGAGTTATTTAAGATGGTCGAAAGTCTCAAAGCAGAGGGCAAGACCATTCTCTTCATTAGTCATAAACTGGATGAGATTCTGCAAATTTCAGATACTGTTACTGTCATGCGCCAGGGTGAACACGTCTGGACGAAACCTAACGTTGGCCTGACCAAAACCGATCTTGCTGAGGCGATGGTAGGTCGCTCGGTCTTGTTCACCGTCGAAAAGACGAAAATTGAGCACGGTGAACCTGTTCTGGAACTCAAAAATATCAGCCTTAAGTCTGACAAAGTTGCCGGCAGAATGCTTTTGGATGACGTCAATCTGACCGTTCATGAAAAAGAAATTGTCGGCGTAGCTGGTGTAGAAGGCAATGGGCAATATGAACTTGTTCAGGTAGTCATCGGCAATCAGTTCCCAGATGAAGGAACAGTTTCGGTTTTGGGGTCCGACATTAGCAAGGACACGATTCGCAGCAGACGCGAGAGCATCTCATATATTTCTCAGGACCGTAAACTTGCCGGCAGTTCGCAGGACGATTCAATCCAGGACAATGCGTTTATGTCTCACCATTATTTAAACGATTCACTGGTGACAAAGAATAAGATACTGGATAAAGGCAAAATCGCATCGTTCGCTGATGAGTTGATTAAAAAATACAATGTTGTCTGTGAAAGCCGCAAAGCTCCAATCAAATCGCTTTCCGGAGGAAACCAACAAAAAGTAATCGTGGGACGCGAGTTTGGGCTAGAGCATCCACTTTTGGTGTTGGATCAACCGGTGCGCGGTTTGGATGTGGGCTCGATCGAGTACATTCACAGCCGCATCATTGAGCAGCGTGACGCAGGCGCAGCAGTGTTACTCGTTTCCGCAGATCTGGATGAGCTGTTTAGCTTGTCTGACCGCATTATCGTGATGTACAAGGGCAAGATCGTCGCGGAGCGTATTCCCGAGGATACGACCAGAAATGAGATTGGTGGTTATATGCTCGGATCGATCGGAGATTCCCAATGAAGAAAACAGTCGTTGTAATTTTAGGTGTTTTGCTGGCATTTATCGTCGGTGCGATCCTCCTGTCAGCTCAGGGGTATCACCCGATCGAAAGCTATATCTCAATGTTTAAAAACAGTTTGCTGACTAAAATTGCTCTGGGTAACACCTTAGCCCGCATGGCAATCTTTATCATGCTTGGCTTGGCAGCTTACTTCGGTTTCAATTCCGGTGTCAGCAACCTGGGTTTGTTTGGTCAGCTTCTGATGGGCGCGCTTGTGGCAACTTTGATCGGTCAACACTTGAATGCCAGCCCTGTCATCGCAATTCCATTAATGCTGATTGCTGCGGCAATCGCTGGTGGCGTTTATTCTGGTATTGCCGCTCTCTTTAGGCTCGGCTTTGGGATGAACGAATTTATCACCACGCTGATGATGAACTTTATCGCTAAGTACCTGATAGCTTATCTGGTTACCAACCCGATGCGCGATCCCAACAGTCAGTGGCCGATGTCGCGACCAATTCTACAGTCAAACGTGTTTAGCAGAATCGGTGATATTGACATGACCGTATTTCTCGCGATACTGATTTTTATCATCGTATTCCTGTACTGGAACTTTACCCGCAGAGGATACGAATTCCGTCTAACCGGTGCAAACAACCTTTTTGCCAGATTGGGCGGTTGTGAAGTAAACAAGAACTTCTTCTCATCGATGGTTATCAGCGGTGTCTTAGCTGGTATCGCGGGTGCTTTCCTGATTATGGGCAGCACACAGCAGAACAAGCTTATCCCCAATCTGGGTGAAACCAATGCCAGTGACGGTTTGATGATCGCCATTATTTCGGGACAGAGCATGCCCAGCGTGTTATTCTTCTCGCTCTTCTTCGGCATCATTCAGACTGGCTCAGTTGGTATGCAGATGGATACCAATGTACCGAGTGAGTTTACCGTCATGTTGCAGGCAATTATGGTCTTGTTCGTGGTTGCCTTCAGAGATTATTCTGAGCTATTTATCAATCTGATAAAAGCTCGATCAAAATCCAGAAAGTTGAGGACAGAAGATCATGAACCTGTTTGTTGAAATTCTCAGATCATCACTTGCTTCGGCAATTCCTGTGCTATTGGTGGCACTGGGTGGAGCATATAGTTTCCATGCCAACGTATTCAATATTGCCATGGAAGGCATGATGCTTACCTCAGCTTTTACAGCCGTGGCAATCTCGTATGCCACTGGTTCATGGGTATGGGGCTTGGTTGGTGGGATCGCTGGCAGCCTGGTAATCACGCTGATTTTTTCCTTCTTTATCCTAAAGTTAAAGACAGGCGAATTTATCACCGGTATCGCGCTGAACCTGTTCACCACTGGAGCAACGACCTACCTGCTGCGCCAAATCTTTAATGTCAAAGGAGCTCTGATTAGCCCGAAGATCGTTCCACTACCGCGTATTGATATCCCCCTAATCAAAGATATTCCGGTTTTGGGCACGATTCTCAGCGGTCAAAACATTTTGGTGTATATCTCACTGATCATTGTTGTCCCGTTAGTCTTCTACCAAATCTATCGTTCTCGAATGGGTTTACGATTGCGGGCAACCGGTTTTGACTCCAGAGCTGTTGATTCTGTCGGTATTAAATCTGACCCGATCAAGTTCCAGTCGCTGTTGATCTGCGGTTTGTTGTGCGGCTTGGGTGGAACAGCACTCTCGCTGGGCTATATGAGCCTGTTCACAGAGAATATGGCTGCTGGTCGCGGTTGGATCGCGTTGGCGATCATCATTCTGACTCAGGGTCAGCCGATTGGCATCCTCTTACTCTCGATCTTGTTCGGTGTCTTTGAGGGTGTCGGTTTGAGCTTGCAGAATGTTGGCATACCAAGCCAGTTTACCGCGATGCTGCCTTATATCTCAACAATTGTTGCTCTGTTTATCTTCTCCAGACAACAGAAGAAGAAAAAGAGTCTCGCGGCAGATCTTTAGTACTTAGCGTTTCTTCTGATTTAGTTGTACTTCAGAATCCGTAAAAAACTGGCTGTGTTTGAAACACAGCCAGTTTTTGTTATATAGCTTTTGGGAATTACTCTTAAACAAGCCACCGAACGCGGAAGAAAAGTTTGGTTTATCGAGCGGGTCCCATTCGGGATAAATTTCTGTGGGTTTGGGTTTCATTCCTGGTTTCTGAGTATGCAAGCGGATATTTGCCTTAATTGAGCAAGTGAAAAGAGGACAAGGAAGCGGACAATTATGCTATGATTCTGACAGGTGTTTTATGGAAAATTCGAGCGCATTGACACAATTCAGGCAGATGAAATATGGCTTGTTCATCCATTTTGGCTTGTATTCACTTCTCGGCGGAGAATGGCAAGGGCAAATAACGCCTGGCCTGGCAGAGTGGATTCAAAATGACCTGAATATCCCTGTTGATGAGTACGCCCGGTTGGCAAAGCAATTTGACCCAAAGCATTTTGACGCCCATCAAATTGCCAGCAAGGCCAAACAGTGGGGCATGCAATACCTTTGCTTTACCGCCAAGCACCATGACGGTTTCGCGCTTTTTGATACACAAGTTTCAGATTTTAACAGCGTAAAAGCCAGTCCATGCCAGCGCGATTTTGTCGCCGAACTCGCCGAAGCCTGTCGCCAGAAAGGCCTTAAGTTTTGCCTTTATTATTCACAGGCACAAGACTGGCATCACGCGGGCGGTTACCGCGCCTACTATCACGATGAAGGGCAAAACGACACACAAGCTTTTGAGACCTACTTTGAATCCATTTGCCTGCCCCAGGTGAGTGAGCTTTTGAGCCATTACGGTGAGATTAGCATGCTTTGGTTCGACACACCTATGGGCATGACACTCAAACAGAGTCAAAAACTGGTCGCGCTGGTGAAGTCACTCCAGGCAGACTGCCTGATTAACGGACGCATTGGGCATGGGCTGGGTGATTATCTCAGCATGGCGGATAATCGCATTCCGCGCGGAGCAATTAAAAGCGCCTGGGAAGTGCCAGTTACATTAAACCAGTCCTGGGGCTATAAAGCGTCGGACGAAGCCTGGACAAGCCCAGCGGAGCTGATCAAAAAGTGGCTAAAAATCATCAGCCGTGGCGGAAACATTTTGCTGAACGTCGGCCCACGTGGCGACGGGAGCCTGCCCGAAGATTCAACGACAATCCTGGACACCATCGGTGCTTTTCTGACAAGAAACGCCGAAGCTTTTTATCATACTCTGCCCACGCCAGAGTATGTGTTTGAACTTGATGGCGTCTATTTCACGCACAAGCCGGGCCTGTTGTATATCACCGTCCTGGAACCTAAAAAGTGGACAGGCAAATGGCTTTCCTTGTACCACATGAAGTCTATCGCTTCCCAAGCCAGTCTGCTGGCCAGCGGAGACACCCTGGAATTGCGCGTTGGCAAAGACCTTGAAGGCTTCGGACACTGGGTTATCCGCTTGCCTGAAACCCTTTATGCTGAAGATAAGCTGGGCTGGGTAATTAAGGTGAGGCTTGAAAGCGAAAACTTTGAAGTAGAAGCCCTGGAATAGTGCCCCTTGCAAACAAGAACACATACAGATTGCGTGTTTCCTGAATAAAACGAAGGTATAAGCCAGTTTCGTGATTATGCCTTTAATCAGCCCTGGCAGTGGTAGAATTGCTTTGCAAGAAAAAATAAAAGGAAGTACAAAAAATGAGCAGATATGTTGTAATCACCAGTGATAAGAAAAAGATAACAGCCTTGTTACTGTGCATATTTCTTGGCGTCTTTGGCGCGCATCAGTTTTATGTTGGCAAGATTGGCAAAGGTTTGCTGTATTTATTTACTGTTGGTCTCTTTGGAATCGGCTGGATTGTGGATATCATCAAAATCCTGATCGGCAGCTTTAGAGATAACGTTGGCGCGCCACTCAGGCAGTAAACACAAATCTGCTTTGCAACATTTTAGACTCAATAACAAAATAAAAACCAGAAAGAAAACATCATGCTTGATATCAAATTAATCCGTGAAAACCCAGAAATCGTGCGCGAAGCACTGCAAAAACGACACATGGAGATTGAAGTCGTTGATGAAGTCATCGCGCTGGACGAACGCCGCCGCGCCATCATCCTGGACGTTGAAGGCAAAAAAGCAGAACGCAACATTGCCAGCAAAGAAATTGGCAAGATGAAAGACAAGGAAGCCCGCGAAGCAAAAATCGCCGCGACACGCGAACTTGGCGACGAAATCGCGCGTCTTGACGAGGAGTTGAAAGGGGTTGAAGAAGCGCTTTACGCCGCCGTGGCGGGCATTCCCAACATCCCCGATGCCAGCGTGCCCTATGGCGCGGACGATAAAGAAAACGTCGTTTTGCAACAGTTTGGCGAGAAAAAGGTCTTTGATTTTGAGCCCAAACCCCACTGGGATTTGGGCCCCGACTTGGGCATCATCGACTTTGAAGCCGGCGTAAAACTGGCGGGGTCGCGTTTTTATGTGCTTAAAGGTGCCGGGGCGAGGCTCGAGCGCGCGCTTATCTTCTGGATGCTGGATTTGCATCTGCGCCGCGGTTACAAGGAAATTTACACGCCCTGGATGGTTCGCGGGGAAGTTATGTTCGCTTCTGGGCAACTTCCTAAGTTTGAAGCAAACTTATATCACGATCACGAAGAAAACTTTTGGTGGGTACCCACTGCTGAAGTGCCTTTGACCGGCATGATGATGGATACCATCCTGGATGAAGCAGACTTACCGATGAACCTGACCGCTTACAGCGCCTGTTTCAGACGCGAAAAGATGAGCGCCGGACGCGACGTGCGTGGTATTAAACGCGGGCATCAGTTTGACAAGGTCGAACTTTACAAATACTGCACGCCAGAAAACGCCGAAATTGAATTCAACAATATGGTGGCAGACGCCACCGAAGTCTGCAAACAACTCGGTTTAACCTACCGCACCATGCAACAGTGCACGGGCGACCTGGGCTTTAACGCGCACAAAACAGTTGACGTTGAAGTTTGGGCGCCGGGCTGTGGCGAGTGGCTGGAAGTGTCTTCGGTGTCGAATGTTGGACAGTTCCAGGCGCGTCGGGCGGCGATTAAATACCGCGCGGCAGATGGCAGTGGCACACAATTTGTGAACACTCTCAACGGCTCCGGTCTGGGCCTGCCACGCACTTTGATTGCGGTGCTTGAGCAATATCAACAGGCTGATGGCAGCATTGTGGTTCCGGAAGTGTTGTTACCCTTCATGGGTGGTATTGAGCGCATAGAATCAGGAATGTAGCTTGAGACATTCGAAATTAATGCGAAATACTTGACCACAAACGCCATTTGAGAGTATACTCTTTTCACTCGCCGAAGTGGCGGAATAGGCAGACGCGCGCGACTCAAAATCGCGTACCTACGGGTATGTGGGTTCGATTCCCACCTTCGGCATTCCACGCAAGCAAACTTGCGTGGTTTTCTTTTAAAAATCAATAAGCATTAACTATCCACGGGCATCAACTATCCATTGGCACTATGCTAAAATAATCTCATCAAGATTCTGATAAAAAGAGGTGTGTCATGGAAACCAGACAAGAAAAAATTTCAAAACATTACCTTATCATCGGTGGCGGAGTTGCGGGCATAGCGACTGCAGAAACCATCGCCAAAAATGAACCGGGTGCTAAAATCACCGTGCTCTGCGAAGAAACGCTTCTGCCCTATTTCCGCATCAACCTAACCATGTACCTGGCTGGCAGCATGGAGGCCGAGCGCCTTGCCATGCACCCCGCGGAATGGTACACCGACAGGAATATCAATCTCTTGCTTAATACTGTTGCCGAGCGCGTTGACCCACAAAAGCAAATCGTTCACTTGCGCGATGGCAGCCAACTGGCATACGACACACTCATTTTAGCAAATGGCGCATCGCCTTTTGTGCCCCCCATCAAAGGTGTGGAACTTGATGGCGTAAAAACCCTGCGCACAATTGCCGACGCGAACGCCATCCTGGAAGCAAGCCAACACGCCGCGAAAGTGGTTTGCATCGGTGGCGGACTGCTTGGGCTTGAAGTTGCCGGCGCGATTGCTGAAAGCGGTGGCGAGGTTGTGGTGCTTGAGGCACAACCCTGGTTATTGCCCCGTCAGTTGGACGAACGCGCCAGCCAGCATTTGCAGCGTCGCATTGAAGCACAGAACGTGCGTGTTTTGCTGAATGTGCAAACTGAAGCGATTCTTGGCGACGGGCGCGTTGAAAAGGTGCGCCTGGCGGATGGACGGGAACTGCCGGCAGATTTGGTGGTCATCAGCGCGGGTGTCAGGCCTAATCTTGATCTGGCACTCAACGCGGGCTTAAAAACCAACCGTGGCATTGTGGTGGATAGCGCCATGCGCACGTCTGTTGAAAACATTTTGGCAGTGGGCGATGTGTGTGAATGTAACGGCAAGGTTTACGGACAGTGGATTCCTGCCAACACGCAAGGCAAAATCGCCGGCCTGACCGCAACAGGCAAAGACAGCACATTTGAAGACTGGAGCCCCGCGGCACTCTTGAAAGTAATGGGCTTTAATCTCTTTAGCATCGGAAAAATCGCTCCAACCGAGCCAGATGAATTTGTGATTGCCGGCGAAAAAGAGGGTAATTATTACAGTATTTTGTTTGGCCAGGGAAAAGTACTTGGCGCAAGCTTGATTGGCGATACGGCACCATCCAGAATAATCAAACGCGCCCTTGAAAACGGGGATGATTTTTCATATAAAGTTCAAGCTGAAACCAGCTTACAAGAGATGTTGGTCTTGTTTAGCTAGTTCCAGCTTGATGAATTTAAATCTTAGGGATTAGTCCAAATCCCAAAGGTGAATATCGCGGAAGATTGTTTTTTCGTTATTGCGCACCATTGTGTTGTATTCTATCCACAGACTAATGCCACCGTAATTTGCCCGGCTGCTAAGGTCTAAGTCGCTAATAAAAACGCCGTTGATATAGAAAGAACCTTTGTGCCCTTTCGAAACGAGTGTAATCGTATTTGATCCACCTTCCGAGAGATCAAGCGCGTCAATTGTAGCAGTCCAGCTCCTAACCGTACTCCAATACCCTCCTGAACCCCCCACATAGGAGAGTTCCCAGTATTTTGGTACTTTCACAAAAAGACGCAACTGATCATTAGCAGCTTTTGAGCGGAACAAAATGCCCATTTCCCAATAGTCATTCACTCTTACATCAATTGGGTTGTCAAATGTTACGGTAAGCACAAAGTTTTTGATATCTTCTGCTACCCAAACATTCTCCAAATAGTCGTTGTGAATATAAACCTCTTCCAGGTAAGTTGGAGCATCCACCTTTGTGGCATTTTCAACAAGCGGACGAACATCTTCAGGAAGAAGCGCTAAAACCGATTGCTCTTGTGCGGCTTGGGCACTTGCGGTTTGTTCTATATAATACGCTTCCTGGGTTTGGGTTGCTTGTGTTTGCGTTTCCCAGGCTTCCTGGGTACGGACTGCTTGCGTTTGAGCGCTTTCTATTTCCTGAGCAAAAGCTGTGGCAGTGCGCTCAGGATCGTTAATCGTCGTAAGTAAAGCTTCTTCTGTTTGCCATATATTCTCCTGACCATGTATATCAGTTTCTAACGCAGAGTGAATAGCTGTGGCGGTTTGGAGCAAATCAGTCGATTTGCCCTTAATTTTTCGAATATATGAGATGAGAAGAATGGTGCTTACAATACAAATTACAGCTACTACCGCAATGACGACAATCAACCAAACATTGCTTTTCTTTTTGGGCGCGGGCGGTTGGTAAGCAGCTTGTGGATAACTATAACCTGCTTGTTGCGCTCCGGTGTAATATGTGCCTTGTTGCTGAGTTTGAGATGCAGCCTGGGGCATCTTGGCACCACATGCCGGACAAAAATTATGGTCTGGTGTACATTGACTTTTACAGTTAGGACAAATTATCATTTTTGCCTCCTTAATACAAGATGATAATTAGCTAAATTATACATCTAAAGTACAGAAAATTTTTGTTTTTATACCCACAAATCGCGTTTAAAAGAAAAAATAAAAAGAATGCATTACACTTAAGCAAAATGACCTTTCCTGGAGGAAAAGATGAGTAAAACAGCTTTAATTACCGGCGCGACGGGTGGACTTGGCGAGGTTTTTGCCGAACTTTTTGCTGCCGATGGCATTGATTTGGTTTTGACCGCACGCAATCTGCCCAAGATGGAGAAAATAGCCGAGCGAATTCGCGCAAAGTATGATGTAAAGGTGGAGCTTATCCCCCAGGATTTAAGCGTTGAATCCAGCGCGGAGATTCTGTATGAAGATTTAAGTTCGCGTGGGTTTGAGATTGATTTTCTCGTCAACAACGCCGGCTTTGGTGATTTTGGGCGCTTAATTGATATCGACTGGCAACGCGAACGCGACTTAATCGGCGTCAATCTTATCGCGCCGGTGCGTCTGACCCAGCTTTTTGCAAAGGACATGGTCGCGCGTGGCTTTGGACGGGTTTTGAACGTCGCCTCGATCGCTGCCTGGACGCCCGGCCCGTACATGAACGGTTATTTCGCGTCAAAAGCATATGTGTACTCGTTTTCGCAATCCGTGCATCAGGAGTTAAAGGGAACCGGCGTCACTGTAACAGCTTTGTGTCCCGGACCAACCCAAACCGGTTTTGAGAAAAATGCCGAAATGAAGAACTCCAACATGTTCAAAGCCCTAAAAGTCATGGACGCGCGCTTTGTGGCCAAGGTTGGCTATCGCGACATGATGAAAGGCAAGCCCATCTCCGTGCCAGATTGGTATTACAAGGTCTATAAATTCATCTTGCGTTTCGCGCCGGAATGCCTCGCCCGCCGCATCGCCGCCTGGGTGACTGCGGGGAAGTAGGCGTTTTGGGTTATCAAAGCTTATAAAAGCACTAGTGATTGAATGAGTACAAATAATAGTTGGAAACCAGAAAGCGAAGCAGGTAATATTGATAAACTATCTTTTATTACATTTTTCAACTAAACAGAACCAACTCTTTGCAATTTTTAGACCTATTACCTTGTCTGCACCTTATGCCAGTAATGAAGCAAAAAGTCATCACACAACTTGTGGCAAGCATATATAATGATTGTCAGGATAAAAAATGTCGGAATCATATTTACCTTTCAAAAATGTAGAATCTCCCGTGCGTTTGAAAGAGCTCTCAAAGCTAGATCCAAGATGCAAGGTTATTCAATTTGATACGCCATTAACTAAATATGACTTTTTGACGCTGTCTGATTTCCTTAGAAATAACCCTCAGATAGGACTGCGTATTTTCGGCCATCGCGAATTTGGACTGGAAGACCTTTCATTTTTAAGGCATTTCTCCTTTATTAAAGATTTTTCAGTAGATGTTTGGAAGCTGAATTCTTTCGCTGGGCTCGAATATCTCTCGGACAGCTTGGAATCACTGGCAATCGGTCCTACTGAGCGTAAAAAGTCTGTTAACTTTTTAGCGGACTTTTCCTCTCTAAAAGAACTGTATATAGATGGTCATGCGAAAGGCATAGAAAGTATTGGAGAAATCGTAAGTTTGGAGCGACTTACACTTCGATCATTGTCATTGGACAATTTGAACTTTCTGAATTCGAACGATAAACTTTGGTGGCTTGCTTTAAAGCTTGGAGGAACAAGAAATTTAACCGTGCTCTCTGAGTTTAAGAAACTAAAATACCTTGAACTTTGGAGAATTAACAAATTCGACAACTTGGATTTTCTTGAAAATATGATTGGTTTACAGTTTCTATTTTTACAAACATTAAATCAAATCAAATCCTTACCATCTTTCAAAAACTTAGTGTCCTTGCGACGATTACATATTCAAACCATGAAAGGATTAACTGATGTTTCACCTATCTGCGAGGCACCCATATTGGAGGAGTTATTGGTTTTAGACTCACCTCAATTAACCGTCAATAATTTTTTGTGTTTGAAGGGGTGTCCTAAACTAAAAAGGATTCTTATCAGATTAGGGAGCCTGAAAAAGAATGATGCTATTGAAAACCTTTTAGGTCTTGATGTTGCAAAATACGATCATGAATTCAATTTCATCTAAACGAGATGTCATCCCAATCCATTTGAAAGGAATATCCGCCCAATAACCATCCCCATTTTCTGATAATGAAGATCCATGCTCATAATGAGTTATTTTACTAAAAACACTGAAAACTAAGCAATAAGGCTTGGGTTTATTAAGGCTTTAACCTGTTTCGCCCACTTCTTGAGCTAAACAGAAAAGAGGCTGTTCCAAAAGCATGGTGACAACCTCTCATGATATAAATATCCTTATTTTCGCGAAAGAACTAACTAAATGCCTGCGGCTTTCTTGAGAGCCTCAACGCGGTCGGTGCGCTCCCAGGTGAATTCCACGTCATCACGTCCAAAGTGGCCATAATTGGAAGTTTGGCGATAGATGGGTTTGAGCAAATCCAAATCGCGAATTATCGCGCGTGGGCGCAAGTCAAAGACCGCTTGCACGATTTCAGCCAGTTTGCCATCATCAATCACACCGGTACCAAAGGTGTCCACGTTGACGCTCAATGGCTGGGGAATGCCGATGGCATAAGCGAATTGCAGTTCGCAGCGTGTTGCCAGTCCGGCCGCGACGATGTTTTTGGCAACCCAGCGGGCAGCGTAAGCAGCGGTGCGGTCAACTTTTGTCGGATCTTTTCCGCTAAACGCGCCACCACCATGGCGACCCATGCCGCCATAGCTGTCGCAAATAATTTTGCGTCCGGTCAAGCCAGCGTCGCCCATCGGGCCACCTACCACGAAACGACCGGTTGGGTTGGTGTAGATGATGGTATCTTCGTCCATCAGTTCAGCAGGGATGACGGGTTTAATCACATGCTCGATGATGCCTTCGCGAATGGTTTCGTTGGAAAGCTGAACGCCTTCGAATTTATCAGCATGTTGGGTGCTTACCACAACGGTATGCACGCGTTTTGGTTTGCCGTAAGAATATTCGATGGTTACCTGGCTTTTTCCGTCTGGATACATCCAGGGCAAGATACCAGCTTTGCGCACTTCTGCCATGCGACGGGTCAGTTTGTGGGCGTAGTAAATGGGCATGGGCATCAGGGTGGGCGTTTCGTCACAAGCGAAACCGAACATCATGCCCTGGTCGCCGGCACCACCCGCGTTGATGTATTCTTCGGTATATTCAACATCCTGGGTGCGTCCCTTGCGGTCAACACCTTGAGAAATATCAGGCGACTGTCCCGCCAAAGCGGTCAGCACACCACAGACTTCGGCATCGAAACCTTTTTTGCCACGATCGTAACCGATGTCTTTGATGACGCTGCGCGCCAGACTGTCGATATCCACAAAGCCATTTGTTGTTACCTCGCCGAGAACCATCACATAACCGGTTTTGGTCGCGGTTTCGCAAGCCACACGGCTAAAGGGGTCCTGGCGAAGGAGTTCGTCTAAAACAGCATCGCTAACTTGGTCACAGAGTTTATCAGGGTGTCCTTCTGTAACCGATTCCGAAGTAAACAAGTACTTGGGTAAATTTGCAAAACTTGACATATAAATCTCCTATGTTTATTCAGTAAAAAGCCCCGCGATTGAGGGGCAAGTTGTTTTGGGATTTCTCACCTCTCATCTTCCAGTTTTCCTGTCGGATTTGGCACCATGCTGTTTGTGCTGGTTGCCGAAGTTTCATCGGGCCGATCCCTCCACTTCTCTGGATAAGAGCGCTAAAGGCTATTTAGTTTTCTTAATTATACGCGATGGCGCCTATGCGTCAAGCGAAATTGAAGCCCTGTAGCGACATTAGGCACCGGGAATTCCGTTGTTTGGCGGTGTTGGCGTGCTACAATTAGCTAAGCAGAAGCAAGGAGATAACTATGGCAAGAGCATTGACCCCCGAAACCCGCATTAAGAAAGCCCGTGCATTAATTGAAGACGCACGCAAAATCGAGAAGCCTCAATCAGTTGGATGGGCGTTTTTTAGCTATACCGCGAATGTAAAAGACAACTTGCGCAAGGCCTTTGAGTTGGTCAAGTTGATTAATCACTCACCGGCAACGCCGGAAGACGTCAAAGCCGACGCGCGGGCGGTTATCGAAGAAATATCCCAGGCAGAAAAAGAAATCTTAGGCAAATAATTTAGGCTTGTGTTAGACCTTGCCGAGATAAGCAACGCTTTGGTGGGGCATAAGGATAAAACCGTCGCTGGCGTGTTGGTGGAATAAGGTTTCCAAGTCGCCAACGAACTCCGCGTAACCCACATCACTGGCCACAAGCGCGTAGGATGCCGACAATGCCCGCCCAACAAAGCCCGATAAGTCATAACGAACGGGGTTATCAAAGTGTTTTACCAGGGGCGCGTCTTTAAAAAAGTTATTGATTGCCTGTGTCGTCTTTTGTTGCTCAAAACTAAAGCCAGAAAAGTTGGGGCAATAGCGGCTAAAGATATCCCGAAAGCCCTGGTTTATTTGATTGTCAAGCTGACGTCGGTTCCAAACCAGGCAGACCCAGCCATCCTGCCATAAAATTCGCTGGCATTCCGCGCGGAAGGCATGGGTATCAAACCAGTGGAAAGCGCTTGCGGCAGTAATGAGTTTGACGCTTTTCTCCGCCAGACCGGAATTTTCGGCCGGCGCGGCGATGGGATGAAAATTAGCATAGCCATTCAACAAGGCAATCATCTTTTCGCGCATATCGGGGTTAGGTTCAACGGCATAGACCGGCAGACCCAGTTCCAACAACTGGCGGGTGAGTTTGCCCGTGCCTGCGCCAAAATCCGCAACCGGCGTGTTCGCGTCTAGTTCCAGCGTATCTGCCAGCCAGGTGATGAATTCCGTGGCATAGGCAGGGCGGGACTGTTCGTAATGTTCACTTTTGCCCGAAAATTTCTGTGTGTTTTCCATGCTTGCTCCTTTAATCTATTTTAACTTAAGTACCAGGATATGGAGACATTTCTTTTACGCTTGCGTATAATTGGAGCATGGAACAAAGCTATATCCCTCCGCGACAAAAACAACTGACCTGGAACGTGGTAATTATGGTTGGTTTGGTTCTGCTTGGCGTGGGTTTGATTGTGCTTGCCAATTTGTCAACGCTAATCCGCTATGCCAGTGTCTTTGTGGCGGTGGCATTTTTGCTGGTTGTGCCTTTTTTTCATATCTTCAATCAATATAATCAAGCGAAGCAAATCCGCTATCTTATTGATGATGAAAGTTTGCGTATTCATTGGGGCGTGAACAAGCTTAGCCTTCCGCTGAAACAAATCGACTGGGCGCACCATCTGAGCGAATTCGAGCAGCAAATGCCCTTGCCACGCTGGCACTTGCCCGGGGTGTATTTCAATCTGTTCGAAGTACACGGCATGGGAAAAACGCAGTTTGTTGCCACCGACCCGCAAAGAATGATACTGATTAAAGCGGATGGGCGCTACGTGGTGGTGTCGCCTGAAGACCCAGCAGCATTTTTGGCGCGATTACAGGAGCGCAGGAACCTGGCTTCACCCAGCGCGGCGACTATTGAAGCAGAAAACCTGAAAAGTTTTCTGCTTCGTTCATGGCGTGATAAGGGTATAAAGCGCTGGCTAATCGTCAGTCTTGTTATGCTGATTGTGTTGTGGATTGTGGCTGGGCTGATGGCAGCTTTGCGCCAGACGGTTACATGGGTCACCCTGGAAGAAGTGCGGGCAATCCAACTCTTATTACTGCCGATTTTCGGCACGTTTATGTGGATCGTTAGTCTGGTTTTGAGTTTTTTTATCTTGACGGATGAACTTGCTGAAAAAGCATTTGTGTATATCTTATTGATAAGTACCAGCATAGTTTGCCTGATTTTAACGGTGGCTGGCTTGGTGATGGCACTATAAAAATATTGGCGTTGAATCATTGGACAAATGCCTTGTGTTTTGCTATAATCGCTACACTTTGGGCGCTTAGCTCAGTTGGTTAGAGCGCACGGTTCACATCCGTGAGGTCACTGGTTCGAGTCCAGTAGTGCCCATAAGTTTTGAGTAGCACAGCTTTAAGAAGGCTGTGTTTCGTTTTTAAGACTTAGAGCGCGCAGGTCCACACCCGAGCCCAGCAAGCTGGGGGCTGCGCACAGGTCACTGGTTCGAGTCCAGTAGTGCCCATAACATTGTTCAGCGTGGTCTCCTGACCGCGCTTTGTTGTTTAAACTTAGAGAACTTGGGTTCACAATGCCAGTTAACAAACCAAGCAATTACCAGCTATTCATATTTATTAAGATGACAAAAAAGCCGCCATGGTATACTAGCTCTTGATTGTTACCACTTTGAACAATCGAAAGGACCTGAACTCTATGAAAAAGAAATTTCTTAGTATTGTCATCATCGCGCTTATGTGGATTGGCATTTTGTATTTCGCCTTTGGTTCAGAGCTTGGCACAAACGCCATGGCTGATATCCATGAGAAATATCCTGATAACATCATTGATTTTGATGACTACTCACAAAGTGACGACCCTATAGAAAGTAGCCGGGGTTATGTCAAGCCTGAGTCACGTATTTTTACCCCACCCAGCGAAGAGAGCCTAAAGCTGACCCGGGAAAAGGTCCAGGCTTTTGATTGTGGAACAATTGAAGGTGCAACTATACGTGAATGTCAGGCTCTTGTGGCACTTTATGCCAGTACCAATGGCGCAGCATGGACGAATAATACCAATTGGCTCGAATCAAAGGCCGTTGGGGAATGGTATGGGATTCGAACAAATTACGAAAATATTTGGGGCTTGGTGCTGAATGAGAACAATCTTTCTGGAACTCTTCCACCAGAGATTGGAAACCTCTCTGAACTTGATTATTTAGCTCTGTCAAAGAACTTTATTAGTGGCAATCTACCAAGTGAATTAAGTCAATTGGAAAAATTGGAATACCTCCACTTAGACGATAATCTACTGAATGGTCCCATCCTTTCAGATATTGGCATGATGTCTAATTTAAAAATCATTAGATTGAATAACAACCTTTTTTCGGGACAAATACCAGCTTCATTGGGTCACTTGAATCATGCGTGGGAATTGGTTTTATGCAATAATAAACTTACCGGACGAATACCAGCCGAATTGGGACAAGTTGGATACCTTTGGCATTTAGATTTATCCGGAAACCAACTATCAGGTCCGGTACCGAGTGAACTTGGTGATATTCGTGGATTAGGCAGTTTGCTTCTTTCATCAAATCAACTAAGCGGGAACATTCCACCGGAATTAGGCAATTTAACTAATCTCTATTATCTAGCTATTGCGGATAATATGCTTTCGGGGTCTATCCCTGCCGAGTTTGTCAACTTGAGTAAACTCGAATATCTTTTTCTGCAAAACAACCGACTTTCAGGAACTATCCCAGCTGAAATAGGCGCGTTAACGAATTTAATCACCCTGAACCTTTCCCATAATAAATTTGAAGGTGCCATTCCAGAGAGTTTTACAAACCTCGTCAATCTCGGTAAATACACAGACCTTGGGTATAACCGCCTGAACGTGCCCCAAGCTGAGCCGGTGCAGAGTTTCCTGAATGAAAAAGACCCTGATTGGTACCTGACCCAAGCCATTCAAACGACTATTCCTTGCGATTTGGGTGGAGAAATTTTCTTGCATAACAACAGAGTGGAAATTACGATACCAGCGGGAGCATGCGATGGCGAACTAGACGTGTTACTCACGCCACTAGTGGGTCCAAGCCATGACTACAAACCTATGTACTGGGGAAAAAACAGCTTTGAACTAAGCGCGTGGAACGCACACGGCTCGGTAACACAATTCCTAAAGCCCTTGAGTTTTACAATTTACTATTTCGAGGATGATTTCAATGTTATGCCCGAAGAAGAGCTCGTTGTTAAATTGTTTGACAAGGACTATGCGGTCTGGCGCGATGCTATTAGCACTTGTCCAGATGGCGAATACACGCGTAACTTCGATGAAAACTGGCTGCGTCTTCCAGTTTGCCACTTAACGGAATTTGGTTTATTCAATTTACTGGAATTACCCTTCCGTTTGTACCTTCCAATAGGTTTAAAATAGTCTAAACTGAACTAGATACAGAGACTGGCTGAGAGGTCAGTCTCTTATTATTTAACAGACACGGCCAAAAAACTGCATTGAGAGAAGGGCTGAATGTCGCGCGCGTAAAATAGTTTGACTTTCAAATGCCAGAAAAAATGCCATGATATACTAGCGGTTGAAAGGAATTGCACTGTATGAAAAAGAAAATTATTGGTATTAGCATCATTGCGCTTCTATTGATTGCTATTTTGTTTGCCACATTCAACTCAGACCTTGGTGTGAACGCCATGGAGAAAATCAACGCGAACTATCCTGACAATATCATTATTTTTGATGATATCGCGGAGCAAAGCGAAGGCGATGACTTGCCAGAGCCGCGTGTATTTATCCCGCCCAGTGAAGAGAGTATAAAACTGACCATGGAACAGGTACAGGCATTTGATTGCGAAACAGTTGAAGATGTTCCCGTGTCTGAATGCGAGGCTCTTGTAGCACTTTATGCCAGTACAAATGGCTCGGCATGGACAAATAATACCAATTGGCTTCAGAGTACAACTGTTGGAGATTGGTATGGAGTTAGTGTTACGGCATCTTATAACGGACCGACCATATTATCGTTATCGGGGAATAATCTTGTCGGTACAATTCCGCCTGAAATCGAAAACCTTTCTGATTTAAAAAGCTTAATATTGTCTAAAAATTTTCTAACGGGCTATATCCCATCTGGAATTTTCAACTTAGTCAATCTTCTTAGAATTAATCTAAGCGATAATTTGCTAACTGGCACTATTCCCCCAGAATTTGGAAATGGAGATTATGTTGCTATAAATTTGGGTAGTAATCTTTTCACTGGTCAGATACCAGCTGAATTGGGTGAAGCTCAGAGCCTGCAATACTTAAACTTATCCGACAATCAGCTCACTGGCACTATTCCCGCTGAAATAGGACAATTATGGTACCTGTATACCTTAAATATTGCCAACAATAAAATTGAAGGCGTTGTACCTCAAAGTCTTACAAATTTAAGCCGTCTTAGGCAAGGAACAGACTTCGGATACAACCGTCTGAACGTTCCCCAGGAGGAACCGGTACATAGTTTTCTGAACACAAAAGACCCTGACTGGTACCTGACCCAAGCCATTCAAAAACCTATTCCCTGCGTCTCGGGCGGCGAGATCATTTCGCGCAATGGTCGGGTAAAGATTGCTGTTCCCGCTGGTGCATGCAATGGAGTGCTGGAACTGATGCTGGCACCTCTTATGAAACCAAGCCAGGCCTACGAACCGATGTTCTGGGCGAGAAACAGTTTTGAACTTAGCGCGTGGGATGAACGGGGCCCGGTGACACAGTTCCCAAAGCCCTTGAACTTTACGCTCTACTACTCTGATGGTGGCATCGGAACCGCGCCCGAGAACTTTCTTACTATTGAGATGGTTGACGAAGAGGATATAGTCTGGCGCGATGCTGTTGGCACTTGCCCGGATGGCGAATATACGCGCAATTTTGATGATAACTGGGTGCGACTACCGGTTTGTCATTTAACAGAATTTGGCCTATTTAACCACAGGCCCGAGACACCGTTACGTTTGTATATTCCGATGGGTTTTAATTAGCCTGAACTTGACTAAATATAGGGACTGGCTTTTCAACCAGTCTCTTTTTTGTTAAGCCAGGTAATATAATGGTGCGTTACATCAAAGCTGAGTTTTCATAATTGACAAATTCTTGGTCATGCTAGCCATATTGTGCTCAGCGAAGGTATAATTCAGCCAGACTTTTGAAGTCTTAGGAGATTGCTATGCAACAAAGTGTTTTAACGAACGATCAGGTATTGTTACTGCAAAAAGAGCGAGACGTCTTGGACGAAACCTATTCGGTTTTGGCGCGTTTCCCGCTGGAAGATGGCAGTATCAACAAACTCAAACAAGCTATCGCCCAACTGGATGAGCTTTTTCTTATTGTGATTGTGGGTGAGTTTAATGCCGGCAAAAGCGCAGTCATCAATGCATTGCTGGGCGCGGAGATACTTGAAGAAGGTGTTACGCCCACCACGGCGAGTGTCAAACTACTGCGTTATGGTGAACAAATCGGCGAGCAGGTCATCGATGACGGTTTTACAGTTGTCAATTTCCCGTTGGACCTTTTGAAAGAAGTTAACTTTGTTGATTCACCCGGCACCAACGCGCTCAACCGTGAACATGAGCGTCTTACGATGGACTTTGTGCCACGCAGTGACCATGTGCTTTTCATCAGCTCCGCGGATCGCCCGATGACCGAGAGCGAACGCCAGTTCCTGCAGAGCATCATCGGCTGGGGAAAAAAGGTAAGTATCGTTATCAATAAGGTTGACATTCTGGAAAATGCCCAGGCGGTTGAAAAGGTGCTCAATTTCACCAGGCAACACGCCAGCCAGATTTTAGGTTTTGAACCTGAAATTTTCCTGGTGTCAGCAAAGAAAGCCCAAAAAGCACAACATGCTACCGAGCCTGGCGAAAAACAACAGCTGCGCGAAGAAAGTGGCATCGTTGCGCTTGAAAATTTCATCAAAAACACGCTGGATGACAAAAGCCGGCTCCATCAAAAGTTGCTCAATCCCCTGGGCGTGGCGCGAAAAGTGCTTGAAAGTGCCAACGCGCTCAACAGCACGCAACTCAACGAACTGAGTGCCGAAATTGAACTCGTTGAATCGCTGGAAGCGCTCATCAATAAACACGAACACGATTTGCGCCTGGAACTGCCCCCGTGGCTTGCTGAAGTTGACAACATTTTGAATGACTTTGAAAAACGCGGACTGGATTTCTTCGACAGCAAGCTGAAAATCAGTAATATTTTCAATCTTGCTAAACCGGACAAAATCAAACTCGAATTTCAGGATGAAGTCCAGGCAGATGTGGCCAGCGAAATCGAAAACAAGGTACGCGAACTCATCGACTGGACGGTCGATAAAGACCTTGAACTTTGGTATCGCATCGCGGGTGACCTGGAACGTCGCAATGAAGAAACAAAACTCCTTGCGGGCAAGCGCTCGGTGAGTGAACAAACCGAAAGGCGCAATGAGCTCATTAATAAAGCGTCGCAGTCTATTCAAACCGTCGTGAGTGGCTTTGATCGCAAAAAACAGGTTGAAGAACTGGGCGATTTGGTGCAGGACTCGGTGGCAAAGACCGCGCTTTTTGGCGTTGGCGCGGCTGGGATTGGCGTGCTGGTAGCCACAGTGATTACCGCGCGCGCCTTGGACATTACAGGCATCGTTTCTGCCGGAACTTTGGCGGTCTTGGGCTTATTTGTGATACCCTACAAACGCAAACAGGCCAAGGATAATTTTTCAGAACGTATGGCAGAAATGCGCGCTTCATTGCGGGAAACTCTAAACAAGACATTCAAAGCCGAGTTTGCGCAGTCCGTTGCCCGCTTACGCGAGAACATCTCGCCATATACTAGCTATGTGCACGCTGAAAGCGCCCAGGCATTGCAGAACCAGTCCACTTTGGCTGAGCTGAGTCAGAAGCTTGATGCACTCAATAAAGAAATTAATGCTAAAATCTGACATACGCTAAAATATGATTGAAAAGGATGTGAACAAAATGCAACGAACGAAAACAACACTCGCGAAAGCAATCTTGCTTTTACTGATGTTAAGCATGATTTTCGTCGCTTGTGATAAGCAAAACGGGGTTGACCCTACTGATGGAACTGAGCAACAAGCAACGCTGAGTGAACCGCTGGCAAATGAAACGCCCGAGCCCGAAGCGACCGCAACGCGTGATATGCGTGGTGTGACCCAGGTTGTGTTGGGGGGTGATCTGCCCGATGACCCTGTCCCGACCTGGACACAAAGCGCTATCCTAACCCAGGAGGCCCTGGCTAATCAAACGCCCACAGCCACACTTCCAGGAACGGTGGTTGTTGGTGAACAGCACTATGTGGTTTATCAGGGTGGCTATGCCGTGACCCTTGATTTGGATGCTCATGTGAGTGTGCGGGGCAATTTGTCATTAATCGGCTCGCGCACGCACCCGGTAAACACATTAATTATGGGCAACGTGAGCAAATACGAAATTATTTCGGTGGACGAACTCCCACAACAGGTTTTTGACAGCCTTTTTGGCTCTGAAGCTCAGGTAAGCCAGGAAGAAGTCGAAGAATTCGAACTGGATGGTGTTCAGGGAATCGCGCTAAACTATATCGCCCGCATCAATCAGATGATTGCCAAGGGGCGTTTGGTGGTGGTAAAACCGACTGAAAAACGCTACGTGGCAATTATAGGTATGGGTGATCCAGCCGATCCAAGTGGTGACCAGTGGATTGCCGATGGGGTGGAATTTTTTGACGCGATTGTGAATGGTGTTGAAATTTTGGATGATGATTTACTGGTAGACAATACGGTTTGTCCCATGGCAACGGATGAAAGCTACGGCTTTAGCCCCGATAACCCCATCCGTGTGGGTGGCGATGCCATCGGCGGACCCGCGCGGGCACGGGCATATCTGGACAATCTGCAGGACAGCAAAGGCAACTGGCTGGCCTATGAGCGCAAAGGTTCAATGGAGCATGGTGGCGCCATTGTGGACGCCTATGTCGTCATTTTAGGTGGCGTAGAACGCTTAATTTATATTAATCAATATGACTACGCGGAGCTGCTTACACCAGTTGGCTTTAGCTGTGGTGGGGCATATCCGCTTGTCGCGCCTTAGGCTGAATATCTTAGATACTAATTGAAAGCAAAACCCCACCGGCAGAAAAAGGTGGGGTTTTTGAATCCATGCTTTTATTGACGCATAAGGTGTTTTGATAAAAAGATTGAAAATCCGTCCTAAGAAGGTTTGATTTAAGAGACGATTATGGAAATTTGATTTTTCATTTATCTACACAACGCTAACACTATTAAGCCCGACTGCCATGCTATAATTCAAAGTTGGGCGCTATTGTTTTTAGGCCCAACAGAGGACAAATTATGCTACAAAAAATTGCACGTTTTTTTACGGGGGACCCCAACAAGAAAGCTATCGACAAGTTAAGCCTTATCGTCGAGCAGATTAACGCGCTGGAGCCACAGTTTGAGGCACTTAGTGATGAAGCCCTGGCTGCCAAGACAGATGAATACAAAGCACGCCTGGCAAAAGGCGAAACACTGGACGATTTACTGCCCGAAGCTTTTGCCACCGTGCGCGAGGCGAGCAAGCGCGTTTTAGGCCAGCGTCACTATGACGTACAGCTTATCTGCGGTATCAACTTGCATCATGGTTCTATCTCGGAACTGCGCACGGGTGAGGGCAAAACGCTGAGTGCCACCTTGCCCCTTTATCTCAACGCGCTTGAAGGCAAGGGTGCGCATCTGGTTACGGTCAACGACTATCTGGCACGCCGTGACGGACGCTGGATGGGCGCGATTTATCGCTTTTTGGGAATGAGCACCGGCATTTTGCAGTCCGCATCAGCCGATGGCGCCTCGGGACGCGCTTTTATTTATGACCCGGACGAATCTTCACTCTACGAAGAAACCCATCAGCTGCGACCGGTACACCGCAAATATGCCTATGCCGCGGATATCACCTATGGCACCAACAGCGAATTTGGCTTTGACTACCTGCGCGACAATATCACCATGCGCTGGGACGACCGCGTTCAGCGACCGCATCACTTTGCGATTATCGACGAGGTTGACAACATTCTCATCGACGAAGCACGCACGCCTTTGATTATCTCCGGCCCATCGCACGAAGATTCTGAAAACTATTATCGCATGGCCCAGGTCGTGAAGGCACTCAAACCGGAAGATTACGAAGTGAGCGAAAAAGACCACTCCGTTGCCTTGACCGAAATCGGCGTGGCGCATGTTGAAGAATTGCTTGGCGAGCCCCTTTCAGACCCTGAACGGCCTGAGGATATCCTGCCGGAACAGGCGCGCTTGCTGGGCTTTTTGGAGCAAAGTTTGCGCGCGCAGTTTCTATTCCATCGCAACAAGGAATATATCGTGCAGGGTGGCGAGGTTGTCATTGTGGACGAATTTACCGGTCGCATGATGCCCGGCAGACGCTGGTCGGACGGCTTGCATCAGGCGGTGGAAGCCAAAGAGGGTGTAAAAGTCCAGGCGGAAAACATCACCCACGCCACAGTAACCATTCAGAACTATTTCAGAATGTATACAAAGCTGGCCGGCATGACCGGTACCGCGATGACCGAAAAAGAAGAGTTCTACCGCATTTATGGCCTGGATGTCCTGGCAATTCCATCAAACCTTGAATACAAAGCCGAACGGGCTGATTCGGGCATCAAGCATGCCCAGGCCCAGGATGAGTTTGGCTATGACTATACCTATTACTATGCCGCGGATGACCCCACGCAAGAGCCCCTTTATTACAAGCGAAAAGACTATCCGGACGTCATCTATCGCACCGGAGAGGGCAAATTACGCGCGATTGTACTGGAGATTTTGCGTTACCATGCAATCGGGCGTCCGCAACTGGTGGGTACAACTTCGGTGGAAAGTTCGGAGCATCTTTCCAGTCGCCTGAGCTCCGACATGGTGCGCCGTGTGGTGCAGGTGAGCCTTATCAGGCGCGCCTGGCGATTGTCAAGAGGTGCCAAAGAAGAAGACTATCAACAAGCGCCAGAACTGGAAGGACTCAACGCGCCACTTGATAAATTGCGCATGCCTGAACTGCGCCGTTTGGGCACACAGTTTGGCGTGAGTACGATGGATATGACCGACGAGAGCAACCGCGAAGGTATCCTTGAACTTTTACAGCTTGAACCTGAGCATTGGGAACGCCTAAAACCAACTTTTGATGCGGGCATTCCGCATCAGGTACTCAACGCGCGCAAGCATACCGAGGAGTCCATCATCATTGCCAAAGCCGGTGCGCTTGGCGCGGTGACCATCGCCACCAACATGGCTGGCCGTGGTGTGGACATCAAGCTGGGTGGTGAGTTACCGGAGAATTTACTTTCGGAACTCAACCAAATTCTGGCAAAAAACCGCAATTTAGATCCCTATAACATGACCATGCCCCAGCGTTTGGAGGCAGTGAACAAGCTAGACCTGGACCTTGAGGAAGAGCAAGAAAACACCGTAGACGCATTCAAACAGTACATGGAACAGATGGCACTGGTGCGCGAGATTGGTGGTTTGCATGTGATTGGTTCGGAACGCCACGAGTCGCGTCGTATCGACAACCAGCTACGCGGGCGCGCGGGCCGTCAGGGTGACCCGGGTTCGTCGCGCTTTTATCTGTCACTGGACGATGAGTTGATGCGTATGTTTGGCGGAGACCGCATGGAAGGGGTGCTGTCACGTCTCAAACTGGATGAAAGCATGCCGATTGAAGTCGGTCTCATTAACCGCATGGTTGAACAAGCCCAAACCCGCGTTGAAGGCACGAACTTTGATATCCGCAAGCATTTGCTGGAGTATGACGACGTGCTTAACACGCAACGTAATCGGGTTTATGAACAGCGCGACCGAATTTTCCTGAAGGAAGATTTGCATGATGACATTGACGAGATGATTCGCAATGAAATCGCGCCGAAAGTCGAACTGGCCATGGCGGACGCGGAAGGCCCCTGGAAGCTTTTAGCCCAGCTTGAAGATATCCAGTCGATGATTAATACCGAATTTGGTATCTACCCGTCCTACACCATTAAATTAGTAGCTGATGAACTGGAAGATGTTCAGGACTTGGGAACGCTGAAATCCCGTATGCTTGACCTTGCCAAAGACGCCGTAAAGCAGGAAAATGAGCATCTTCTTGAAGGTGTGGAACTGCTTCTCGCGCGCAATCAGGAAACGATTAAGAATCAGATTGCTGAAAGAAGCGAGGCTTTGGACGCTTTTCTGGAAACTTTCGACCCGAACGAAATCCGCGATGTGCAACAGGAACTGAGCAGTTTGATGGGCGTGCAAGTGCGCCTGGCAGCTGCCGAGCAACGCGTTTTGCGCGATGACCCGATGAGCATGAAACAGCCCTTGCGGGACGCGCTGCGCACGGGTGTGACGCTGAACGTTATCAGACGAACGCTGATGACACTCGAAAAACGCTTTGGCGAAGTCTGGCCACTCAAGCCGATTGACCTTGCAAGCCAGCCCTGGGCAGAAACGCAAAACGCTATCTTGGACCAGGCACAAGACACGCTCAACCATCGAAATACGGTGCTTTTTGGCGACAATGGCGAAGTGCCACGCGATATTGACAACAACGAAGCTCTGCTAAGCGAGGCTTTGGAAGACGACGAAGCCCTTTACCGCGCGATACAAATGACCATGATGGGCAAGCGCGTTGGCTTTGACGCGCGGTCGCGCCAGCGCCAAATCCGGGCGCACATGCGTTTAAATTACATCTTCTCGATGGCTGAAAAAATCAGGAAGATGAGCGTGGAAGCGCTAACGGAAGATATTCTCACCCATCTCGATAGCGCTGAGGAGCATCTGGCAGAAATCTTTGGCATGGCGGACTGGATGAATGTCATGCACAAAAACCGCGTGATTGCGGATACGCACGAAACTTCGCGCAAAGGCCTGGTAAAAGAACTGGGCGAAGCGCAATATGAAGCCATTGCCCATCTGCCCCTGGAAGAAATCCCCGAAGACCTGCATGAAAGAATTCAGGGCGTTCTCGGCTACGAAACCCAAAACCGCGTTTACCGTGATTTATTGCTGGGCACTTTCACTGAACAATGGGTAGAATATCTGACAGAGATGGAAGCTTTGCGCGTGTCGATTCGCATGGAATCCTATGCCCAGCAGGACCCACTCGTACAGTACAAACTCAAAGCCAGTGGTATGTACAGTGAGTTGATGGGCACCGTGCGCCAAATTGTTGTCAGCCGAATGTTCCGCTTTAGGCCGAACCTGGCTTCCACTCAGGACGGTGGCACCCAAACCGCGTCAGGAAATGACTCTGAATCGGGTGGCAAGCGCAAGAAAAAACGACGAAGACGCCGCTAGCCGCGTCTGTAAAAGGACTTGGAGACTTAATGAAAAAAATCTTATTGACTAATGATGATGGCGTTCGCGCGCCAGGCATATTAGCCATGGCACAAGCCCTGCGAAAAGCTGATTTTGACGTGACAATTTTAGGACCCGACACAAACTGGTCGGCATCTGGTCACAAAAAGACGATGAACAAACCCTTGCGCATCAGCAAAGTGCAGTTGGCTGATGGCAGCTGGGCGTTCGCTACAGATGGCGCGCCGAGTGACTGTGTGGCACTGGGATTGATGGGCGCGCTTGATATGGAATTTGATTTTATCGTTTCTGGCATCAACAATAATGCCAACATCGGTTCAGATGTGAGCTATTCGGGCACGATTGCCGCCGTGCTTGAAGCCGGCATTATGGGCAAACCTGGTTTTGCGGTCTCGGTTGACGCGCCCGAATACAACGATGGCAACCTGGATTATCTCAGCACTGCCAGCAAAGCGATGGAAATTATTATTAAGCTGCTCGAAATGCCCATGGAAGACCAGGATATGAATGTCTGGAATATCAACCTGCCTTATTTTCCTGATGGCAGTTATAAAGGCGTGCAGTTCACACGCCTGGGCAAACGTTATTACCATGATTTTCTGCTTAGACGCGAAGACCCCTTTGGCAGACCTTATTTTTGGATTGGTGGCGAACAGCCGACTGGATTGATGGAAGACCACACCGATTATGGCGCGCTGAAGACGGGCTTTGTTTCGGTAACGCCATTACATATCGACAGTACCAACTACGCGGTGCTGGAAAAACTGGAAAAGAATTTGGACTAAGCGATGAGTTTGAGAGTCAAGATGCTGCCTGATTTTCGTGTCCGCCAACGGGATTACCTCCTGGAAATTTCTCGCGCGCTAACGGAAGAGCTAAATTTGCCTGTTCTGCTTACCCGCATTTTGCGCATTACCGTGGAAATGTTGAGTGGCCAGGCGGGCTTTATCGCTTTGCTGGACGAAAATCAGGGCTGGCAGATTGCCGTGCATCAGGGCTTGCCTCAGGCGCTTTTCACTTATATCCAGGACTGGATGGCAAACTTGCCCGACGATATCGAAAGTGACCGTGAGCGCGCGTTTGAGATGAAAAAAATGCTGAACGACGTCAGCATGGGCATGTTGACGAGTGTGGGTATTTCGATGGTTGCGCAAGGCGAGGTAATCGGGCAGATTTATGTCTTTCGGCTTCACCAGGCCTCTTTTACCCAAAACGATTATTCCCTTTTAAACAGTTTCGCCAACCAGGCTGCCATCGCGGTGCGTAATGCCAAACTTTACAAAGAAATCAGCGAGAGTAATTTGCGCACAGTCGCTTTGCTGGATTCGGTGGCAGATGGCATTGTGATTCTTGGGCCAGATTTACGCGTTTTGCGGGTTAATTCGGCTTTTTGCAAGCTGATTAATGCCTCACCAAAGACTTTGCTTGACCGCCCGAGCGATGAAGTCATTCAGTTGCAGGGCAAGTTAAAAGGCATACCCATTGAGCAGGTCTTGGCGCATGACTGGAAACGTTATACCCGCGAAGAAATGTTCATTGAAGGCGATATGCTTCGCCAGGGTGGTTTGGCACCCTTGCCCGTTTCAATCAACTACGCGCCACTCTTTACCAAGGACGGTGAACTGCTTAATGTCATCGCGTCGGTACGTGATATCAGCCGCCATCGCGCCGCTGAAGATATGAAAACAAGCTTTATGTCGGTGATTAGCCACGAACTCAAGACGCCCATCGCGCTGATTAAGGGCTATGCCAGCACTTTGCGTCGTGATGATGTGGAGTGGGATAAAGCCATGATCGAAGAAAGTCTGCGCGTGATTGAGGAAGAATCTGACCACCTTGCCGCGATGGTGGAAGATTTGCTTGACGCGACCCGCTTGCAGGCGGGTGGACTGGCATTGCGCCCCACCGAGTTGGACATTGACGCCCTGGTGGAAGATTTGCTGCGCAAGCATACGGTCCAGGCTCAAGACCAGCCCCTGATAACGCATTTGCCCCATGACTTTCCCTTGGTCTATGCTGACCCAACCCGGATTAATCAACTGCTGCGAAACCTAATTTCAAACAGTCTTAAATATGCTGAAGAAGGGCCGATTGAGGTTGACGGACAAGCCTTTGATGATTATGTGCAGATTTGCATTTCAGACCATGGTCCTGGCTTTGATCCTATGGACGTGCCCCACGCTTTTGACCGGTTCTATCGCGCGGATCACAGCAGCAAGACCAGCAAAGGCACAGGTTTGGGTTTGTTTTTGAGCAAATCCATCGTTGAAGCGCATGGTGGAAAGATTTGGATTGACGAAAATTACCACAAAGGCGCAAAAATATGCTTTACTTTACCCCGTTTTTTTCCTAAATCCGTATAATCTCACGTGAGAGTAAAATATGGAATTACAAATACTGGAAAATATTAAACCAGTTGAAATGGCTGGTTTTAAGGTTTACACACTAGCAGAAACCGCATCAACCAACACAGATGTTCTCAATTTGGCCAGAGCAGGCGCGCCCGATAGCACTGTAGTTTACGCCAAAAAACAAACCCAGGGCAGAGGCAGAATGAATCGGGTTTGGGAGTCAAAACCGGAGCAGTCCTTGGCATTTACCATTCTCTTAAGACCCAGCAAAGATGAACAAGCTTTCCTGTTTCGTTTTACTGCCCTGGCGGCTTTGGCGCTCGCAGATGTTCTTGAAGAGAATTATGGGCTGGCTGCCAATCTGAAGTGGCCAAACGATGTCCTTTTGAATGGTGCCAAAGTCTGCGGAATCCTGACCGAAACGCTGTGGCAAGGCACCTGCGCGGAAGCGCTTGCCATAGGCATGGGTGTGAATTTGGGCAAGCAGGCTTATGAAAGTGCCAAGCCCTTGCGCTACCAGGCGATAAGTCTTGAGGAAGTGACCGGTCAGCTTGTGCCACCCCTGGTTTTGCTTGAAGCGATTCTAAAGCGCGTCTCTCAGTTGCGCCCACAGATAGGGTCAATCGAGTTTATCCAAAAATGGAATGAAAAACTTGCCTTCAAGGGCGAAAAGGTGAAAACGATCAATGAAAAAGGCGAAACAGAATCATTTCGCCTTATCGGTATCCAGGATGATGCCGCGCTGTTGCTTGAAGACGCGCACGGCAAGCTGCGCCAGCTTTATTCTTCTGAAATCTCGCTTTCTTCTTCGTAATCAGCGTTCGCTTCAACTTCACTTGTCGGTTGATTTACTTCGGCAGCAGGTTGATCACCTTGCGGGTTTTTCGCGTTCCCGCTTTGCAAATGCGGGAAATATTCGTCCGCTGAAATTCGTGTTAGCGCGGCCACCGTGTCGCCTTCGTCCAGTTCCATAACCCGCACACCTTGTGTGGCACGTCCCTGAATGGAAATCTGGTCAACCTTTGTACGTAAAACGATGCCCGCCTGAGAAATCAGCGTAATTTCATCATCTTCATGCACCATGCATATTTCCGCGAGTGGCCCGATGTTTTCATCTTCAAGGCGGGTAAAGCAGGTAACGCCCAGTGTGCCGCGTGATTTGGGCACGAACTGGTCCATAGCGCTGCGTTTTCCCTGACCGCGTTGGGTGACGATGAGCAGGGTTTGATCTTCATCAACAACTTCCATGCCGATTACTTCGTCATCACCGCGCAGGCGGATGCCCATCACGCCCATGGTCATGCGTCCGGTAACACGCACCTGGCTTTCGTTAAAGCGCAAGGCTTTGCCTTCGCGGGTGGCAAGGATGATGTCGTCATCGCCGTTGGTCTTGCGCACCCAGCCACAAGTGTCGCCCTGGTCGAGATTGATGGCAATCAAACCACTGGGGCGCACGTTGGCGAAATTGTGCAGGGGCAGGCGTTTGATACGTCCAAGCTTTGTCGCCATCACGAAGTACTTCGCTTCGTCAAAACTATTAATAGCCAGCATAGCGGTTACCGTTTCATCGGGTTCGAGGTCCAGCAGGTTGACCAGGGGAATGCCTCGGCCCTGGCGGGATTCTTCGGGAAGTTCAAACACGCGTGTGGTGTAAATTTTGCCCAGATCGGTGAAGAAAAGCATCGTGCCCAGTGTGTTGGCACGTTCAAAGAGAACTACTTCGTCCTCGCCACGGATGCTTTGCCCGATGACACCCCGTCCACCGCGGCCCTGAATGCGGTAGGCGCTGTCGGCGACGCGCTTGATATAGCCACGGTTGGTAATGGAGACAAAGACCGGTTCATCCTGAATGAGCGCTTCGTCTGAAAGATCCATTTCGTGGTCGGGCGCGATGCGTGTGCGACGCGGGTCGCTGTATTTGGTTGCCACGTCATTCAAATCAGCGCGGATAATATCCAAAATTCGCTGGGGATTAGCAAGGATATCTTCAAGGTCAGCGATGGTTTCCATCACTTGCTTGTATTCTTCTTCAATCTTGAGGCGTTCCAAAGCAGCCAAACGGCGCAGTTGCATATCCAGGATAGCCTGAGCCTGTTCGGGACTAAGCGTAAAGCGTTCAATAAGGTTGGTTTTGGCAACGTCCGCGTCAGCTGATTCGCGAATGGTTTTGATGACCGCGTCGAGATTAGCAATAGCAATCAGCAAACCGTCCAGAATATGCGCGCGTTTTTTGGCTTTATCCAAATCATAGAGTGTGCGACGGGTAATAACCACCTGGCGATGTTCCAAATAATGGTAGAGCGCGCGCTTGAGCGTGAACATGCGTGGTTCGCCATCCAGCAAAGCGAGCATTTGCACCGCAAATGTGCTTTGCAAGGGCGTGTATTTAAAGAGTTGGTTGAGCACTTTTCGGGGTTGGGTGCCGCGTTTGAGTTCAACAACGATACGCATACCTTTACGGTCGGATTCGTCGCGCATATCCGAAATAGCGTCCAAGCGACCTTCGCGCACCAGTTCAGCGATGCGTTCAATCAGACTGGTTTTGTTGAGCTGGTAGGGGATTTCGTTGATGACGATGGCATAGCGTCCTTCGCGGATTTCTTCAATGACCGCTTCCCCACGCATCGTCAGATGCCCACGACCGGTGCTGTATGCCTGGCGAATGCCTTCGGTACCGACGATGACACCACCGGTGGGGAAATCGGGCCCTGGCACGTGTTGCATGAGTTCTTCCACGCTGACTTCTTCAATGTCATCCCAGCGGTCAATCAACAAATTGAGCGCGGAGACCAACTCGCCCAGGTTGTGGGGCGGGATGTTGGTCGCCATACCCACCGCGATACCGCTGGAGCCATTCATCAGCAGGTTAGGTATGCGCGCGGGCAGGACTTCAGGTTCCTTGAGCGATGCGTCGAAATTGTCCACAAAGTCAACCGTGTCTTTGTCCAAATCAGCGATGAGTTCATCGGCGATTTTGTCCAGCCGGGCTTCGGTGTAACGCATGGCGGCCGGCGGGTCGCCGTCGATTGAGCCAAAGTTACCCTGTCCTTGCACGAGCGTGTAGCGCATCGAAAAGTCTTGCGCCATGCGCGCCATCGTGTCGTAGACCGCGCTGTCGCCATGGGGGTGATACTTACCCAGAACTTCACCAACGATACGCGCTGACTTTTTGAAAGGCGTGTTAGAACGAATGCCCATGTCGTCCATGGCGTAGAGAATACGGCGATGGACGGGTTTGAGCCCGTCACGCACGTCGGGCAAGGCGCGCGCCACGATAACGCTCATCGCGTAATCGAGATAAGCGGTGCGCATTTGTTCATCAATGCCTACGAGTTCAACGTCACCACGGTTAGTATGGTTCGCTTCTGCGTTGTTTTCGTTTTCCTCAGGCACGTTTTCTTGTTCTAAATTATCCGGTTTTTCTGTCATATTATCTTTCCAGCCTTGCCAAAATTTTTATAAGCAAGGCAACTTTATAAGTATACCACGAGCAAGCTGTTTTTCGCAATTTCTTCGCTGAGACGCAAAAAAACGCCTTAAAATCAAAAGATGATGAAATTGCGGAGTTTTTAAAAAAGACTAAAGAAAGACATATGGCGGAAAAAGACAAGTTTATTTAGCCCCTAAAACACAGGATATTAATTATATTAAATACAAACAGGTGCGATTTTTCGCACCTGTTTGTTCAATAGGAAAAGTGGGTTAGGGGGTGTACTCAACCACCCAAGGGCCTGGAATGTCCAAACTTAAGCTGGCTTCAACTTGGCTAACAAGTAATTGTGCCTCTTCATAGGTCAAATGATTTGGCCATTTTACTGCCTCGAGTCCAATAACATACTCAAATGGTTTCAATTCGATACCTGGTTGAATTTCATCCAACAGTTTTTTTACAGCCTCTAAGTATTCAGGATCATACTGGCTTCCTTCAATGGGTATAAAGAAAAGTTTTTCAATGTAGACACTAAAGGTTTGTTTTGTGAAATCTTCGGCGACATCATCGAGAAAAATTCTGTACTTGATGTAGGTGTCTACCTTCTCTGTATCATCCAAATGGCCTGCCAAAATTCTATTGTCTTCATCAATATCTATCGTTTGCTGACCACCTCTGAGATCTGTACGTACGCCTGATAGTAGCTGCATACGGTTGATCGGATGTCTTTTCCCATTTATTTCAACGTAATTTTCTCCCCAGATAGTCCAATCCCCGTTACCTTCAGGAAGTGACCAGGAAATGTCAATGCTACTTTCAGTTCGATTCCATCTTGGGTTTTCGACAGTAAACAAAATGTTGTTTTTATCAATAGCTACCCATTCTTCAGTTTTCCAGGTCATTTTTGTGTATGGATTGATTTCAGCCTGCACGGTTTTACAAGCACTGAAAATCAACATACTGACAAACAAACAACCTAAGAATACACATATCTTAGAATGTTTTTTAAATTTAGTTTTCATTTTTACCTTCTTTCTCTTTTTACGAAACCGCAAAAGTGCCTGATATGCAAGTGATTATTTGGTATAGAACAATATCAGTACTTTGTTTTCAAGGAAGCTACTTGACACCAATTTAACCACTGCTAAACAATCAATCTAAACGTTCCAGTCTGTTTGCTACCTTCTTAAACTTGTTGCATGCATGTCTAACTAAGCATACCATGTAATTAATAAGTCGTTTTTCAGACCTTTAGCACGGGTTTCTGTTTCAAAAGTACGGCTAATGAAATAAAACCTTGGCGAATGGAATACATCAAGCATTCTTAATGCTTGGTATAATTCAGGCAAGAGAAAAGGAGATTGAACCCAACCATGCTTAAATTACGTCTGATGACTCTCAACCTTGGTGGTGGCATCAAAAATTACCGGGGAACACCCCAGGAAAGTTTTGATAAATCCGAAGCGATTTCGGAGCTAATCAACCGCATCAAGCCTGATGTACTCGGTGTGCAGGAAATTGCCCAGTACCTGGATGGTGACGGTCATCTGCATAGCATGACTGAGCGCATCCGCGACGACGCGCAATTTGACCACGCTTTTTATGGGGAAACCCTGTCCATGAAACAGCATATGCAGGTCAAGCAGGCCTTGATGGTTGAAGGAATTTTCAATGACTGGTGGGATTGGTCCAAAGGGAACGCTTTGTTCTCACATCTGCCTTTCGCGCGTTTGGGCGACGCGACAAGTTCAGGCATGCCCCGCAACGTGCCCGTCTTTCAGCCAGCGCGCTACGAAGGCACGCGCGACACGGACCCGCGCTACGTGATTATCTCGCGCCTTAAAGCCAGTCCGCATCCTTATATTCTCAATCTCCATCTAACCACCCTGGTTGGTGAACGGGGCGAAAACGCCTGGTCATCAACGATTGAAGCGGCAGAAATGGCGCGATCCAAGCAGATACTCAATGTGCTGGGTCTAATCGAAAAACACGTGCTTATCCCTGGTGAACCGGTCATATTAATGGGGGATTTTAACGCCAAGCCGGATGAATACACGCTTAAAAATCATTTGGTGGAAGACAATCATTTCGTTCGTCTTGTACCCGAAAACGATATCTTTACCCACGGAAGCGCGGGAACGGTTGACCATATCTACTTCGCACCAGCCCATCGCTTGCGCTCATATCAATGCTGGGTGGTAGACGACGAACTGACCCATCGCGTTTCAGACCATTTGCCGGTTGTAGCCGATATCGAAATTGAATAACTAAAGGTGATTATGCAAACTGTAAAATTTTTTGGCACTGATGGGATTCGGGGGACTTACGGCAACTATCCGATGACAGAAGAGTTTATGACCCGTCTTGGTTACGCGGTTGGGACGGTTTTAGGGCATGACGCAGACGCTATCAACGAACAGCCCATTGTGATAATCGGACGTGATACGCGCCAGTCAGGGCCAGGTCTGCAGCAAGCACTCACCCGCGGACTGACCGCGACAGGTGCCATCGTTTGGGATTTGGGCATCTTGCCTACACCCGGCGTGGCTTTTTTGACCCAGGAACACCAGGCGACCGCTGGCGTGGTTATTTCGGCATCGCACAATCCAGCTGAACAAAACGGAATTAAGTTTTTCAGTCGCCAGGGCACCAAGCTCAGCTTAGAGCAAGAGCTTGAAATTGAATCTATACTGGATGCCACCGCCCTTGAAAATGTGCCAGCGATGGACGAGAGTAAAGTCTTTGACCGGTTGGATTTACAAGCGGATTATCTGCGGGATTTGTTGGAATCGCAGCACGAACTAAACCTGAATGGCAAGCGCATTTTGGTGGATTGTTCGAATGGCGCTGCGTATCATCTGGCACCGCGGGCTTTGGAAGTCTTAGGCGCGGATGTCGTGCCGATTAATATTGACAGTAGCGGTGACACAATTAATAAAAATGCCGGTTCTGAACGCGCGCGCTCCAAACCCGCTGAACTGTCAGCGATTATGCAAGAAAAAGGGGCTGATTTAGCTATTGCTTTTGACGGTGACGCGGACAGGGTCATCTTTTTAGACGAACTGGGACGCTTAATCGATGGCGACCATATGCTGGCTATTTTGGCAGACTATCTGCACGCGAAAGACTTGCTTTTGGGCGACACTTTGGTCACCACCGTGATGGCGAATGGCGCGCTGAAAACTTACGCGCAGAACCAAGGCTTTAAGCTGAAAACCACCCCCGTTGGCGATAAATATGTCACCGAAGCATTGCAGCAAATCCTGGATGACACGCGCGAATTGGGTAAAATCGGCCTGGGCGGGGAGCAAAGCGGACATATTATTTTGCTGGACCAGACTCATCAGACCGGTGATGGCTTGCGCACGATGACCTTCGTTTTGGCTGTTGTGATGCATTCCGACGAACAAAGTCTGGCAAAGCTGGCAGACAGAATTGAAAAGTATCCGCAACTGGTAGCATCGTGCGACGTGGCGCAAAAAATCCCGCTGGCTGAACTCAAAGCACTCAGCGCGCGTCTGGAAACTCTTAGCGATGACTTACCCGGCCTGGTAGAAATGAATTCGCGCTATTCCGGCACGGAGAACAAATACCGCCTGATGCTTGAAACCGACACACGCCATACTGCCCATGACCTGGGAAAAATTGCCTGGGAAATTTGTGCTTTGGTTCAAGCCGAAACAGGCACCCCAGCCGGCAGTAAAATTGAAGTCCTGAACGTAGCTGATGGTGGGCTAATCCCCAAACCATAATGAGAATACAAGTAAAACGGAGCTGAATATGTTTAACGACAAACCTTTTGTAACCCAACTGCCTTATCGCTTCAATCGCCTGAACCGGGCGATTTTGGTCGCGGACAAACCCGAACTTTGGCAAGCCGCTATTGCTGAAATGAGCGCCTTTTTGGATGAGCTTGAAGCCTGGCTCCACGCGAATGTCAACTTGCTGGGCGAGGACTTAGCTACAAGTTCGCGGATTTTGAGCCTGTTGCTTACCCTTGCGGCAACTGGTAGCCAATGGCGTTTGGAGCTTTTTAATGCCAAGAACGCGTATGAGTACAAGTTCCGTAAGCAGTTAGATCAGGACTATTTACCTAAAAACGGAGCAATGCGACGTAAAGCGATTGATTTGGCGAAGTTTTATTTTACAGCCCCCGTTTTTGCTTCTTTGCAGGAAGACATCGCGTTTGAAATCCTGCCCCTTTTGGAAAGCCTGGACGCCAAACAAGACCCCGACCGCTTGATGGCGTATCGGGTGATTCAAATCGGCAATATTTACGAACGCTTATACGCCATGCGCTTGCGCACCGCTGACCCGCTACTCATCGGGCTGGCAGGCGTCAAAGGCTTGTTGCGCGAGATTTACAACCGCAAGTATCTGCGCTTTGGCACGTCGGGCGTTCGCGGACGCTGGGGCAATGACTTCACCGAACCCCGCGCGCGACAAGTACTGCAAGCCATTTGCGACTTCATGAACAACGCAAATGTGCCGGCTTTTGTCGGCGCTGAAGACCTTTCCGGACGACGTGTGGTATTGGGGCACGACACGCGCGCCAACGCCGATCTTGTGACCCAGTGGGCTGCTGAAGTCTGTTTAGCGAATGGTTTTCGGGTTGAAATGGGCACGCGCGATGTGCCTACTCCGGCACTTTCTTACTACGAAACGGACGTTTTGCCCCAGGATGACGTTGCCGGCTTGATTATCGCCACTGCCAGCCATAATCCTCCCGAGTGGCAGGGCATCAAATTCAATCCGCGTTTGGGCTATCCCGCGCCAACCAACGTGACCGACTTTATCGCTTTCCGTATCAATGAGCTACAACTGGTGGACGCTGCCGGTGGCCAGGCGGATGTGCAGTCTGCTAAGGCGCGCGGTTTGGTGCAGGGTTTTGACCCGCTGGACTCATACGTGCGCTGGATTAAGAACAATGGCCAGGGCAACGCCCGCATTCCCATCGATTTTGACCGTATCCGCCGCTACTTTGCCGATAAGATGGTCGTGGTGGATGAAATGCACGGTGCTGGTCGCGATTACCTGACCCGTTTGATTGGCGAAGCCGGTGTGCGCTTTACGGTTATCCATGCCGAAGTTGACCCCGATTTGGGTGGGCAGGATTATGCCAACCCCGAAGAGCCTTTCAATCAGCTTCTTAAAGATACCGTCGTTAAAACCGGCGCGCATTTGGGTATGGGCATGGACACCGACGCCGACCGTTTTGGCATTGTGGACCGCGACGGAACTTATTTCAGACCCAACCAAATTTTACCTATGCTTGTGCGCTATTTGGGCGTGGACCGCGGTTTGACCGGTCGTATTATCGCCACACAAACCGGTTCGCCATTGCTTGAGCCTTTGGCGGGCATGATTCCGGGCAACGAAGCCAACTGGCCGGTTGAAGGCGCTTTGCCGGGCTATGTTAACCAGGTCGCTTACAAATGCCAGGTGGGCGATATTCACACCCGCGCGCTGCGCTATGCTTTTGCGGTGCCGGTGGGTATTAAATATATTGAAGAAATTCGCCGCACAGACCGGGCATACAACGCCTTAAAAGAACTGCCTGATAACTGGCGCGATACCATCTTAATCGGTGGCGAAGAAAGCTCCGGCTTGACCACCCGTGGGCATGTGCTGGATAAAGACGGACCCTGGGCAAATATTCTGATCATGGACATGGTCGCGTATTATGGCACCCGCGAGAAAAAACCCCTGCACTCCCTGAAAGAAATCTGGGATGAACTCGTGAGCCTGCCCGGGCTTTGGGAAAGCTTTGGCACGTCCACAGACCCCAGTTCGCACGCGGGTCGGGCTGATGTTGACGCGCCACTGGAAGCCAAAGAAGGTTTCATCAACTACTATCTTGACTTGGCGCAAAATACTGGTGTGAAAAACCCAAAAATCGCTGGACTGACGGTCGATTATTTGGGCGGTATCCGCTATGAGTTGGTCGAAATGCAGTTAATCGATGACGATGGCGACGACCATCACTACCTGCGGATGCGCGCGTCGGGCACCGAGCCGATTAATCGTATTTACATTGAGTCAAGCCAACTGGAAACGGGTCAAAAAATGATGAAAGAGGTGCTCAAACGCCTTGAACTCATCACCATGGACGTGCTTGTGAAGGCGCATTCGCCCTGGCATCTGGTGGATATGCTTACCCAAACCACCATGACCGCGGACACTTTGGCATTAGTGAAACAACTCATCGGAGAACGTGGCTGGGACAAGCAGGACATTTTGGCTAAAATACAGCAAATGCTACAGACGCTTGAAAAACGCAACCGCAAGGTCATCACCACCTGGTATGAAGCGTTACAAAAGTAGTGACAAAACGCCATAGTTTGTAGAAAATACTCACATTTCCTGGTTTGGCACTATCCATAAGTTGACATCTCAACTATAATAGCGCGGGTTCTTAAATCCCGTGCTATTTTGAATTTAACAATGTGCGAAAGAATGCGGGGTAAAACATTTTGAACGAGGAAAAAAATGAAAATTGTATGCGACAGTGGTGCAGATTTAACCCTGAAAGAATATAAAGAATTAGACATTACGGTGTTTCCACTTAAAGTTGAAGTAGACGGTGTTTCCTATCAGGCGGGTGTGGATATCAGCCCCACAGAGTTTTATGACCTGATGGACAACGCGGAAAATATGCCAAAAACCGCAACGCCTTCTTTGGGCGATATTGTAGATGTTTATAAACGTCTTGCACAGGAAGACCGCGATATCATTTCTGTTCACATTTCATCGGGCTTGAGTGGCACCAGCAATGTCGCCAGACAAGCTGCCATGCTTGTGCCCGAGGCGAACATTACTGTGGTGGATACACTCACGCTTTCGGCCGGGCAAGCCTGGCAGGTACGCGCGGCGGCACTTATGGCTAAAGCCAACAAGAGCCGCGAAGAGATACTGGAAAAACTGGGTCAAATTCAACAGGCTTTGACTTCACATTTTACCTTGCCGGATTTGAAGTATCTCATTGCCGGCGGGCGTATCGGCCACTTGAAAGGTCTTCTGGCTTCTTTGCTGGGCATCAAGCCGATTATTGAAGTAAACAAAGAAGACGGTAAATACTACGATGTCGGCAAGCGTCGTTCTTTCCAAAAGGCGATTGATAATATTCCCGAACTCCTGCTAAAGTACCATCAGGCTGGCGCGCAACTGCGGGCGCAAATTGTGACCGCTGCCAACTCCGAAGGTGGCGAAAAACTCAAACAGGCGATGGAAAAGGTCTTCAACGTGAGCTGGGAGCCCGAGGTCGTACTCGGCACCGCGCTTGGCGCCCACACCGGCCGTGGCCTGGTGGGTGTCATCGCGGCGATGGAGTCTGCCCTTCCGGTGATTCCTTAAATTTTCAAATAAAATTTTGCATAGAGCGTATGAAATATCATACGCTCTTTTTTAACACTGATTTTGAGATTATGACCCACGTTCCTAATTAAAGAAAATAAGTGTGATTTAAGGTACAATAGTGGTAATTATCCATCGCACGACACGCTTTTATTAAGGAGTTATGATGAGCGACTTTAGAGCACAATTAACGATGACTTCTGGCCCGGTTCCCGGATCGAGTTATTATCTGGAAAAAGCCGAGTTTTTTCTCGGGCGTGATTTGGCCAATGATATTCCTATCCCTGATGTGGAGATTTCCCGGCGCCACGCGCGCATTTTCTTGCAAGGCAATTTGGTTTTCATCGAAGACCTTGGCTCGACCAATGGCACCTTTGTGAATGGTACCCGCATCAGCTCACCAAAAGAGCTCCACCAGGGCGATGTCATCACGCTTGCCGAAAACACAAAATTCAGCTTTAGCCAATCCGGACAGGCTGTGGTCACACCCGCTTCGCAAACCGCCCCCATGCCCACGCATGCTCAGGCAAGTCCACAAGCACAAGCCAGTTATCAGGCCGTTGCCGCGCCAGTGCCGGAACGGGAACTGGCACCCGAACCAGCTTATGCCAAGCCTAAAAAGAAACTCAGTGGCTTTTTGGTTTTCCTGATTATTTTCCTGATTATTTTGGTATTGGCGGTTCTGGTTTTGGTCTTCATGCCCAGTTCGTGGTGGTGTGTGATTACCTTTAATGGCCTGCCCGGCTGCCCGGTGCGATAAGATTGTTGTGAACAAGAGCGCTCAATATCTGAGCGCTTTTTCTTTTTGCACAGAAACTCCAGACATGCCATTATAATAGTGCCATGACCAAGCAAGAACGCCAAAACGATCCCATTGCCGTGTATGACTCCGGCGTTGGTGGGCTTTCGGTTCTGCGCGCCTTGCTTGAGCAGCTTCCGTATGAAAATTTTCTATACTTTGGCGATCAGGCCAATGTGCCTTATGGCGACAGGAGTTTGCATGAACTGCGCGATTTGGCAGAAAGTGTGACGCAGTTTTTTATCGCCCAAAAGGTGAAGATAATTGTCATCGCTTGTAACACTGCTTCAGCTGCGGCTCTAAAATATCTGCGGGAGATTTACCCGGACCAAGTCTTTGTGGGCATGGAACCCGCTGTAAAACCCGCCGCAGAGCAAACTCACACGCACAAAGTTGGCGTGCTGGCTACGCCAAGCACCTTGCATGGCGAACTTTACGCCTCGGTGGTGGAACGATTCGCGGCGGGTGTTGAGATTTTTCAAAGCACTTGTCCGGGTTTGGTTGCCCAAATTGAAAAAGGTAATCTCGATGGAGAAGAAACCTTGCAAATTCTACATGACGCGCTGGACCCTATGCTGACCGAAGGGGTGGACAGCATCGTGCTGGCGTGCACGCATTTCCCGTTTGTTATTCCGCAGATTGAAGAGATTGTCGGTGATCGTGCCACGGTGATTGACCCCGCCCCTGCCATCGCCCGCCAAACAGCGCGTGTGCTCAAACAGTACGAGCTTCTAAATCCACAAACCCTAGCAGGCTCGCGCGCGCTTTACACTTCAGGCAATGGCGCAGACCTGCAAGGCATGGCGGAAAGGCTCATCGGGCTGAAAAGCACCGCCCATGAACTTGACTGGCACAATGGCCAGCTTATTAGCCGAAACTCTGTCTGGTAATCTGTTTAATATCTGTGAACTTATTGAAATACAACAAAAGTTTATTGACATTCGATAAACTTTAAGATAAACTTGGCGCATCAGAACAAAAATATACCAGGTTCTGACAAGGAGTTTATGATGAAAAATAAAGTAATGTCGAGTATTGTCATGTTCGGATTGTGCGTGGCGGCAGTTGTCGTTGTTTTGATAGGCGCTTATCTTGTGCCACTTTCACATCAAACCGCGGAGACAAATCCCACCATCGCCCATATGCGCGTTCCCGTGCTCATCATGGGTTGGCTTATCCTGGCCTGTGTCATCGCGCTACTTGTGGCTGCTTTTCTGCTTTTATTGCGCATCAATAAAGGCAATATATTCGAGCAAAAATCTGTCAATTTGTTAAAATTAATGGCTGTCATCAGTCTCGCGCCAATACCCGTTCTGGCTACGCTTTTTTTCTACACGAGTGCCAATGTGGATGGCTCAATCACTAATTTTTGGGTGGTTGTGGGCGTCATGGCATCCGTTATTGTTTCAATTTTCTTCTTTTTACTGGCATCGCTCTTCCAAAAAGCGGTTGACTATAAAAACGAGAACGAACTAACCATTTAGGGAAACGGAGAGATTATGGCCATTATTGTAAATTTAGATGTAGAACTTGCCAAACAAAAGATGACCCTAACCGAGTTATCCGAAAAAGTGGGTATCACGCTTAGCAATCTTTCCATACTCAAAACCGGTAAAGCGCGCGCCATTCGGTTCGATACGCTCAATGCGATTTGCGCGGTGTTGCAATGCCAGCCGGGTGATTTGCTGGAATTTAGGGAAGATTAGAGTCTTCCTTGGCCAGCTTTTTGTTTTTGATGTCCAAACGCGTGAACAAGGTCAGGATGATGAGCCATGCCAGATGGAGAGCAAGCATAAACTGCCAGGCTTTGCCGCGTTGGTCGGGTGCCCAAAACAGAGTCCGCTCCAACCAGTAAAAGGCGATGCTCATCAGGGCGCTGACCCACGCCACGATATGTCGTTTATCCCAAACCGTGGCGATGCAAAAGAAAGCGAAGAGATTAACTGCACCATACAGAAATCCTGCTACTAACAAGTAAACCTGCACCCATTTTGACGTTTCAAACGCGATTAGCACGGGATTGAGCGATAAAAGACCGAATACCCGCAAAAATCCAGCCAGTGCCATCAATAAAAAGATAAAACCCGCCAGACGCGCCCAGTGATTTACTGGGCGTTTGGTTTCTCCCTCCCTGGCAGAAGGCTTTGAAAACAATGGCTTGCTCATTTTTTCGGGCCTTGAATTTCAAAGTCGCTCAGATAGCCCAGGCGCGCCAGGGCTTGCTGGACTTTTTCAACGCCACCAGGCTTTACAATGACTGCCACAGGGCTCAAGGACTCCCCAAGCCACGTATTAGCGTCGGAATCTTTTAAGGCTTGTAGTGTTTCGGGCGATTTCAGGCGAAGGATAGTTAAAGTTTCGATACTGGCTTCGGTGCCATGTTCCTGCCAGCGATTGAGCGCTTTTAGCAGCGTGGGTGGTGGCGCGGATTTGCCATATTTGCGCAAAAGGCTCAGCAAATGTCGCGTACTCAAACCCGATTGAGTCGCTTTGGCCAGTGAAGCAGGCGTAAGCTGAAAACTGTACCGCTTTGGGCCCAGCTCAAGCCACTCCGCAAAGCGTGCCACCTGGTAGCGCGCGATGGGCGCCGTTTTATCTGTCATCAGGATTTTTCCGTCGGGCTGGGCAATCAAAGGCTCATCTTGCGCGCTGTCAGTCGATGACATCATGCCATCCAAATATTCGGCACGCGCTGTCAAAGCAAAGTAAGTCTCACCGCTTGAGTCGTGATAAATGCGGGTCAATCCCAGCCAGTACATCCAGCGTGTAATGAAATCCTTAATAAAATAAGGTTCCAGCGCCTGCCAGCTGTCTGTGCCACGCAGTAAGGTGCCAGAACTCTCCGAATAAATCATCCAAAGCTCATAGTCAGCCCCCTGGCGCAGGAAATCGGGTTCGTTTTCTTCTACAAAAGCGATGAAGTCCGCCAGCTTGTACCAAGTGTCAGCAGGCAGGGCAAGCAGCAGGTCCAGTAATTTGCGACGCGTGGGCAAAGGGCGGTTGCGCCAGCTGCCTTCGCAGCGAAAACCAGGCAAAAGAAAGAGCTCATTGAAATTGCGCGCGTTCGCCCAGTTATGCGCCAGCCATGCCAGGCTTTCTGAACGCGAGCGTTCCAGCAAAGCGCGTGCCAAATCGCCAGGCAAACCATGGGCGTCAAGCAGTCCAAGGGCATCGCCAAGACTTTGCAAAGTCTGCCAGTATGACCAGGGCTTTGGGGATTTTTTCAGGCGCTTTTGCGCGTCACCAAGGCGCAAAGCCGCGAAAAGTGTGCAGAAATCATTCACCACTTGTAATCCAGCCTCATTTTGCTTATCTGCTGGTGGTGCTTTACAAGGGTTTAGGCTGTTTTGGATAGCAGTGACTTCTTTCGCGGGAACGTCTGGCAATAAGGGGATAAATTCTTCAGGCACATAGACGGTTTCAAGCAGCTCATCATCCACGCGAATGAACTCCCGCCCAATTAACGCGCGGTAGTAAAGCATCTCAGCGGTGGATACTGGAAAATGCCAGGGCTGCTCGCGGTTGCGTTTGCCTTGTCCCATCGGGCGCAAATCGCCATATTTCCGCGCGAAACGCGCCCAGGGCATTTGCCCGCCAGCTTGTTTTAAAGCTTTTAAAGCTTCAGTGGCGTGTTCGGGCAAGCCTTCATAAAATTCCGCAAAAACAGCTGGGTCAGGCAGAAGCTCGGTCAATGAAAGCACAAAGGCGCGTTTATCAGCACCGCTGGCTGGTACCGCCCACAAATCTGCGACCACGCGCAGGAAGCTGAAATCATGTGCGTGCAGGAGATAAATTAATTCAGGCATCGTGTTGAGTATACAACAAGAGTGTGCAGCCCAGCGTTATTGGTCAATTTTGATACTGCGCAAACCCTCAATTTTGGAAAGCAGTTCCACCAGATCTTCAACGCTTTCAGACCTTCTAAACTGCGCGACGATGGTCAGGCGCAAACGCGAACTGCGCACACTCTTGCGAACTGAAAAGGAAACAACTTTTTCGGCAATATTGCTGATTGCTTTGCGCACCGTGCGAATGATACCGTCTTGATAATCAACGTCCACAACGATATTGCGAATCAAATTGATGCGGACGAATTTCTTCTCGATGACGTTCATAATGGTAAGGATGATAATCATGAAGACCGTTGTCAACGCGCCCAGCAGGTAATAACCAAAACCAACAGCCAAACCAACTATTGCCATCGTCCAGAGCGTGGTGGCGGTGGTGAGCCCTTTGATGTTGAACCCAAAGCGCAAAATCGCGCCCGCGCCCAGGAAACCGATACCCGAGATGACCTGCGCGGCAAGGCGGGTGGGGTCTGAACCAAATCGCGCGCCCATTTCTTCGGAGATAATCGCCGCTAAACAAGCGCCAAGCACCAAAATCATATGCGTGCGCAAACCTGCCGGCTGGCTGTCGCGTTCGCGTTCAAAGCCAACCACACCGCCGAGTATCAGGGCGAGCCCCAGGCGGAGTAAAATGTCGAGAACAGGTGTGGTTAAGGTCATTGTTGGTTTGTGCGTCTTTCTTTTGTTTAGGTGATGCTAATTTTATCATGTTTTTAAAAAGGCGCGAAATGGAGTGTGCGTTTGCTCAGCTGTTTCTATTATGATGGAATGCGAGTGTGAAATTAAGATTCAAGTGAAAAGCAAAAAAATCAGAGGAAAAAAACACCCAAAAATAGCATCGTAGAGTAAAATTTTATTAAATTATCAACAAGGAGGACGTATCATGTCAAGCACACACAAACGCATTCTAAACCTTATTGTAATTTTAGGGCTTCTGCTTGTAATGTTGCCCCAACAAGGCAGTATTGCTCAGGCTGATGTCAGCAATCCTGTTTCGCCAAACCAACCAGACGATTCAGAAGAAATCTTTAGGCAACCCTATGCAGGGCCAGAAAGAGAGTTGGACAACACCATTCAAGCTGGTGATAAAATTCTGAATATTGCTGGCTGGCATTTTTATCCATATTTTGAACAATGCGAAGGTCGTTTTAGGGGTGAGAGTTTTGGCAAAATAGGCCCCAAAGGGACTCTCTCTGCTTCGTGCTTCATTACCTATCCTGTGCTTATACCTTATGGATCTACATTTGAATGGGTTTTCTTTAATTACTATGACGCTGATCCTGATAGAGATTTGAAATTCCAAATAATTAAAAATTCCTATTTAGGTGATGAAGCTGGTACTATAATAGTGGAAAAATTTTCATCTGGTGCCGACGGATATGGTTATACACCAGCTATTAGGGTAAATCATAAGATGGGTATGTATGACACCTATCAGATAATCGTAACTTTTCCTGCGGGAGCGAGTAATACCCTTTTATTAAGTAGTGTCAACATCCAATATTCGGAACCGCCCCCCGCACTTTTTGGCCTGGGATTTCCAGCCATTCAAAAATAGGGTTTGAACTATAGAGATTAGTGACCAGTGTTTAGACAATACAGAGCGTGTCAAAAGGCACGCTCTTTTTTGTAATGCAGTTCGCCTGGGAATAGCAAAGAGCCAGGCGCGTTACTTAGGACACCTGGCTCTTATGGGAACAGTCTAAAAAAAATCTTATGGTTTTTCGGGGCCCTGCATGAATTGCGTGATATCCAGCATCATGCCTGAACCACTGGTCATGACCTGGGGCAGGATGCCATTCCATTTGGTCAGGAACAAGTATTGCAGATATTCTGGCGTAAGCGCGCCGGTGTCTTTGAGCGCTTTTTGGGCATCAGCCTGACCCTGCGCCTGGGCGATGACGGTTTGGGCGTCAATTTCGGCCTGAGCCAGCTTTTGCTTGGATGTTTCTACCTGTTGTTGAGCAACCTGTTTTGCTTCAATCGCGTTTTGATATTCCGCGGAAAAATCCATATTGATGATGTTGAAGTTCTCAACAATAATATGGTAGGGTTCTATCTGGGCGATGAGTTCATCTTCCGCCATTTGGCGAACCTCACCGCGTTTGGTGATGAGTTCTTCCGCGGTAAAGCGGGCTGTGGCGGCTTTGAAGGCGTTTTGAATCGCCGGCGCGACGACAATTTCAGCGTAGTTGGGGCCGATTTCCTGAAAAACCTGCAAGGCTTTGTTGCCATCCAGGCGATAGTTGACCGCGATTTGCGATGAAACCACCTGCAAGTTGTTGGACATTGCCGTGGCGGGAGATTCGTCCTTTTGAGTACGGGTGCTCATCATGATCACATTTTCCGCAAAGGGGATTTTGACATGAATGCCTGCCAGGGATGTGCGATTTGCAGCGCCCCAGCGGGTAATAACACCCACATTACCGGCGGGAACAACATAAATGGCTGCGCGCAGTAATATAACAACAACGACTACAGCAAGGATAATCCAAAAGGCGTGTTTACCTATTTTAAAACTCTTAATATTAGGCTTGTTGGGGGGTGGGTTCGTGCTGGTGCTTGAACTTGTTGTAAAACTTCCGTCGAACATATTACCTCTCTTTCACCATAATTAAACCAGATTTTTATAAGAACGACAATAGAAAATCTAGCTGGTTACAGTTATTTTACAGGCCAATTACAAATCCATGTGTCCCACAAAACAAATGGGAAAATTCGCTCGGGATTCTGAAACTTGTTGTACAATCAAAGGTGAAACAGAGATTATTAATACTACAGGAGATGCCATGCAAGCCATAAAACGAATTACATTATCTGACCAACTGCCACCCAAAAAGACTTTTCAGGAAGGCATTCGACGCGCGCCGGATCGTGGTTTCAGGTTGACCAAAGCCCAAACCGTAACCGCCATAAAAAACGCCCTGCGCTATGTGCCCGAAAGCCTTCACGCGGAACTTGCCCCCGAGTTTCTCGAAGAACTTACTACAATGGGACGCGTTTATGCCTATCGCTACCGTCCGGAAGGGCGCCTGTATGGCAAGCCGATTGACGAATACAAGGGCAAATGCCTGGCCGGCAAGGCTTTTCAGGTGATGATTGACAACAACCTTGATTTTGAAGTCGCCTTGTATCCCTATGAACTCGTTACCTACGGCGAAACCGGCTCTGTTTGCCAAAACTGGATGCAATACCAGTTGATTATGCGCTATCTTGAAGAACTCACCGAAGAGCAAACCCTGGTGGTGATGTCGGGGCATCCTTTGGGCTTGTTCAAATCGCACCCCAGCGCGCCACGCGTGATTATCACCAACGGTTTGATGGTCGGCATTTTTGACAATATGGAAGACTGGGAAATCGCCGAAGAAATGGGCGTATGTAATTACGGACAAATGACTGCCGGCGGTTGGATGTACATCGGACCCCAGGGCATTGTGCATGGCACTTTCAACACCATTTTGACCGCGGGACGCAAGTACCTGGGCGTGGCACCCGATGGTGACCTGACCGGCAAGCTTTTTGTATCCTCTGGCTTGGGCGGTATGAGTGGCGCGCAACCCAAGGCGGTAGAAATTGCCAAGGGCGTGGGTGTTTTTGCTGAAGTTGACCTTTCGCGCATCCAAACCCGCTATAAGCAGGGCTGGGTGTCTTTAGTCTCGGATGACCTGGAAATCGTTTTCGCAGAAGCGCGCAAGGCGCTGGACGCCGGCGTGTCAACGTCGATTGCCTATCATGGCAATATCGTTGACCTTTTGCAGTACGCGGTAGACCGTGACATTCATATTGACCTGCTTTCTGACCAAACCTCCTGCCATGATGTTTATGGCGGTGGCTACTGTCCGCAGGGCCTCACTTTTGCGCAACGCACGCAGATGTTGCACGATGACCGCGAAGGTTTCCGCGTTTTGGTGGATAAAACTTTGCGCAAGCACTATGAACTGATCAAGATTCTGCACGAGCGGGGTACTTATTTCTTTGACTATGGCAACGCTTTCCTGAAGTCGGTTTTTGATTCCGGCGTTAAGGAAATTTCGAAGAATGGCATCGACGAGAAAGATGGTTTTATCTTCCCGTCTTATGTTGAAGACCTGATGGGTCCCGAACTCTTTGACTATGGCTATGGCCCGTTCCGATGGGTCTGCCTGAGTGGCAAGCAATCGGATTTGATTAAAACCGACCAGGCTGCCATGCGCATTATCGACCCCAACCGCCGTGGTCAGGACCGCGACAATTACATCTGGATTCGCGACGCGATGGAAAACAACCTGGTCGTCGGAACTCAGGCGCGTATTTTGTACCAGGATGCCGGAGGTCGCCGCGATATCGCTTTGGAATTTAACCGCATGGTGCGCGATGGCGAAGTGGGCCCGATTATGCTCGGTCGCGACCATCACGACGTGAGTGGTACCGACTCGCCCTTCCGAGAGACCGCCAACATTCGCGATGGCAGCAATGTGATGGCGGATATGGCAACGCAATGTTTCGCGGGCAATGCCGCGCGGGGTATGAGCCTGGTGGCATTGCACAACGGCGGTGGCGTGGGTATCGGTAAGTCGATTAATGGCGGTTTTGGTATGGTTTTGGACGGCTCTGAGCGTGTGGATGAAATCATCAAAAGCGCGATGATTTGGGACGTGATGAGCGGTGTCGCCCGTCGTTCCTGGGCGCGCAACGCCAACGCCATTGAAACCGCCACACTGTTCAACGAAAGCCAGTCCGAAGCGCACATCACCCTGCCTTACCTGGCGGATGAGAACATGGTAACAGCGCTGGTTGACGAGAAACTTGCATAAGCGCGCGCAGTAAAAACTATTTCTAAAAGTAAAAAGACAGAGATTCAGTTGTTCGGCTTTTTCGAACAACTGAATTGTTTAAAAAAAGATGCGATTTTTGTCATCCGTTCGTTCGTGGCTCAGTAACCACTAGTAAATCTATTCCCCCCATCCAGCGTCGCGGGATTTAGGTGTTTTGAGTTTTGCCATTTAACTCGCGACGCGATGGGAGGGGGAACAAAAGGGGGTGGGTCTTTTTGTTGATAATTTTGCAAACCCTGTGAATAATTTGCATTCATTTATCGTATAAAAAACATTATCCAGCTTGATGCAATTCCATCGGTTTTTTTCCTTGACGCTCAATAAAAGCTCCTTTACAATAATGGCATGACAAGCTGTTCGCGATAATTAAGGCTCCAGGTATGCCCTGATGATTCAGGGCTTTGTGAGCGTACCAGGATTGCGGATGGTTTTTTCTCTTAAATACAGGCTATTTATTAACTTAACCACAGGCAATCCCTGTGGTTTTTTCGTAAACGGACTATTTGAAACAAAGGATAGAAGATGAACAACAATAACAACAAACAGAATATAGCCAGCCAGTCAGACTATGCACCCTTGCCCGAATTAGCGGGCTACCGCTTTTATCGCTTCACTGGCAGTGATGAGGATTATGAGAATATCGTCGATATTGTCAATTCGCGCTACGCTGAGCCCGATTTCCACTCCAAAACAACTGTGGAAGAAACCCGGCACGATTATCAATATCATGGCGCAAGCTGCAAAAATGAACGTGATATTCTCTTTGCCGAAAAGGATGGGCAGGTCGTGGCGTATTGTCGCATTTCGCAGGATAAGGAGAAGGACAAGCCTTATTACAAATATTTTTCCATGCTCTTTGTCCGGCCCGGATTTTGGGTGGATGGTTTGCCTGAAACGCTTTTGACTTGGTGTGAATCCCAGGCTGTGGCGCGTCAAAAGGCGCATCATGCCGGGGCAAAAGGTGAACATCGCTATCATTGCCTTGAGAAAATCGATTACAAAGTCGACTTTATCACCAAAGCGGGTTATCAGCCCATCCGCTACTGGGACACCAAAATTCACACGCTTGAGCATATTCCCCATTATGCCTTGCCCGAAGGTTTCGACTTGCGCCCGGTGATGCCCTCACAGTATCGCGCTATTTGGGAAGCGAACAATGAAGCCTTTCTGGATCATTGGGACATGAACGACATGAGCGAAGAGGACTATCAGACTTGGTTAAGCTACAAGAGTTATTTTCAACCGCATCTCTTCCAGGTTGCCTGGGATGGTGATGAGATTGCCGCGATGGTCTTGCCATGTGTGGATGGGCTTGAAAACGAAAGCAGGAACCGCGCGCGTGCCTGGCTGGCTGATATCAGCGTGCGCCGACCCTGGCGAGGGAGAGGTCTGGCAAAGGCTTTGATATCCCGCAGTTTGGAAATGCTCAAGCTGATGAACCTTAAGGAAGCTGTCCTGGTGGTAGATACCGAAAACCCAAACGGTGCCAGTAAACTGTATGATACCATGGGTTTCGTCACTGAAGAACGTGGCATCAGCTGGATGAAACCGCTTATTGAGTAGAAAGAGGAACCATGTTACATGTAAACCGTGTCTCGAAACGCTTTGATTACACACAAATATTACAGGATGTCAGTTTTACGCTGGGCGATGGCGAAAAAGTTGCCCTGGTTGGCGCGAATGGCAGTGGCAAAAGCACGCTGATGAAGATTATCGCTGGCGAATTGGAGGCGGATTCGGGCACGGTGACCTTTTCCGGTAGCGATACACTCGGTTATTTGCCTCAAAAAGGCAAGCTGAGTGGCGCGCGCACGATTGAGGAGAGTTTTTTGCTCACGCTTAGCGCGCACTATCGAGGTGGTCCGCCAAATGCCTTGATGCCGGCTGAAGAAGCCGAAGCCTATCGCATTTTAGCGGGTTTGGGCTCGGCATATTTGACGCTGGACATGCCCCTGGCGCAGCTAAGCGGTGGGGAACTGACCCGCGTGCAACTGGCTGCCTTGTTTTTAACCGCGCCAACGATTTTGTTGCTGGATGAACCCACCAACCATCTGGATATCCCCGCGCTGGAGTGGCTGGAGCAGTTTTTGCAAAGCTATTATGGCAGTGTTTTGCTGATTTCGCATGATCGCGTCTTTTTGGACAGGGTGGTGTCTTGCATGTATGAGCTGGATGAGGTCACCCAGAGTATCCGCAAGTTCCCTGGTGATTACAGCAACTACGCGCGCGTTGTGGAAGAAGAAAAAGCCAAAGCCTACGAACGCTGGAAAGACCAACAGGCGGAAATCAAACGCTTAAAAGCGGACTGGATTCAAACTGCAGAACAAGCCCGCTGGAGCGAAAACCAAACCAAGGATTCCAAAATGCGTCGCTATGCCAAGAAGGTCGCCAAAAAAGGCACTGCCAAGAAAAAACGCCTGGAACGCTATTTGGAAGACGAAGCGCGCATCGAAAAACCGATGGATAAATGGCGTTTGCGGGTCAATTTTGGCGAGCCGGAACATCATAGCGCGATGGCTTTGCAAACAGAAGGGCTTAGCTTCGCTTATGATGAGCGTGTTTTGTTTGCAGACCTGAATTTAACCTTGCAAGGGCAAGAGCGTGTCGCGCTGATAGGCCCTAACGGTTGTGGAAAAAGCACGCTGTTGAAAGTTTTGCTGGGCGAACTGCCACCCCTGGCGGGCACATATCGCTGGGGCGGGCGCATCAAGCTGGGTTATATGGCGCAAAACCAGGACACACTCGACCCGTCTTTAAGCGCGCTGGAAACCTTGCAGGCCATTCGACCAATGACGATGTCGGAAAGCTATCACTTCCTGCATTACTTTTTGTTTGATGAAGACCAGGTGATTTTGCCTAGTGCCAGTTTGAGCTTTGGACAACGCTCGCGCTTAATGCTGGCGTGTTTGGTAGCGGAAGGCGCGAACGTTTTGGTGCTGGATGAGCCGGTGAATTATTTGGATATTCCTTCGCGCGAGCAGTTCGAGCAAGCGCTGCAGGCTTTTACGGGCGGTGTGCTTTTGGTGGCGCACGACCGCGCTTTCATCTCGCGCGTGACAGAAAAAACCTGGCTCTTGGAAGATAGCAAGATCAAAATCGGCTGGTCGGAGGATTTGGTCTAATTTGAGAATAGCTTGTTAAAAGTTGCTGAAATGTCTTTATCATGGCATAACAATATAAGCTACTGCCAGAATTAGCAATAACACTTATCAGAAAAAGAGGCTGTCATTGGGTAATGACGGCCTCTGATGTCTACGGACTAAGCTTAAGAATTCTTCATAATCACCAATTCAATCGTATCAGCGACTTGTTCAATACGGTCGATGGTGCGTTCAAGCTGCAAGAATAAAACTGACCAGGTATGTACTTTTGACGGGTCTGATTCATCAAGGTGTAAGCGACGTACAGCGTCAATATAGAGTTTGTCGGCTTTTTCTTCTATCGCGTTTACTTCAATGAGACGTTTAGGCAATATCTTTGAACGTTTGAAGTGTTCAAATTCATCAAAGCAAGTTTTCAGCGCAACCGTACTTTGATAAATCAATTCCCCAAAAACAAGGGCTTCTTCGCGCATGCTTTTCACGTTGTGCATGAACAATATCTGATAAATCTCTTCCATATAGTCCAGCACATCGTCCAGCGCCCACGACAGCGTGATGATATCTTCGCGTTCGATGGGTGTGATGAACTCCGCAATCAGTTTTTCCATCATCTGATGTTTTTTGTTGTCCGCGGCGTGTTCAACTTCATGCATCGCAAGCATTTGTTCATGAATCTTTTCGGGATCGTAGTTGTTGATGGTTTCTTTTAGATGTGTTGCAGCAGTAATCGCGTCTGCCGCGATATCCATAAACATCTTGAAGTAGTTGTTATCTTTTTTTGACATGTTATTCCTTTACACTAAGATGAGCATGAGTAATTTTGTGACCAAATAGCCCAACAATCCACAGCCAGGGAAGGTGAGCACCCAGGCCAGGACCATTTCTTTAACAATTGCCCAGTTCACCGAGCGAATGCGTCTTGAAGCACCAACGCCCATGATGGCGGTTGTTTTGGTGTGCGTGGTGGAAACCGGCATACCTTTGAACAAGGAAGCAAACAAAAGAGAGATTGAGGCGGCAATATCAGCACTGGCGCCTTGATAGGTTTCGAGTTTGACCATATCCAGCCCAACCGCTTTGATGATGCGCTGCCCGCCAATCGACGTGCCTGTTGCCATGATGACCGAAGTAACGATTATCATCCAAAAAGGTATTGTGAACGACGGAGGCACAGCTTTGCCCTGGCTCAGGTAAACGCCGATCAAAAACACGCCCATAAACTTTTGCCCATCCTGCGCGCCATGCATAAAGGCCATCGATGCCGCGCCAGCAATTTGCAGATTGCGGAAGAAACCGATAGTTTTGCGTCGGTCAACGTTTTTGAAGAGCATCTCAATAAGTTTGGTAATTCCCCAGCCCAGTCCAAAACCCATCACGGTTGAAATCAGCAATCCAGCAATGACCTTTATCCATTCCGCCCCATTTACGCCCGCGAAACTGCCCTGAAACGCCACCGCGGAACCGGTTAAACCGGCAATCAGCGCGTGACTTTCGCTGGTGGGGATGCCAAAATACCAGGCAGCTGTCGCCCAGATGACAATGGATGCCAGCGCGCCCATCAAGGCAACAGACGCGGCGTGGGGGTCTCCGCCAAAGTCGACCATGTTTGAGATGGTGACCACCACGTTGGTGTTTATCATAGTCATTACAAAAACGCCCAGGAAGTTGAAGACGGCAGCCATGATGATAGCACTGCGTGGCTTCATGGCGCGCGTGCCGATGGCGGTGGCAATTGCGTTGGGCGCGTCAGTCCAGCCGTTGACTAATATGACACCGATGGTTAATATGGTTGTAATGATGAGGGCGGGATTAGAGAATAGTGATTGTAGCGTTTCCAATGTCTGCACCTTTGATGTTGTCCTGGTGATTGTAAACTATAATTTACAAATAATGTGGAAAACGACACGATTTATAAAGTTTTCTTAATAAATTGGTATCAAAAACAAGGGGAGCGCAGCTGGTACGCTTGTTTATTTATACAGATTGATTTCGATGAGCTTTTAGCTAATTACGCTGATACTGTGCTTGATTTTTTATCAGAACCCGTGCTGGCACTTGCTTTTGCGGTATCAGACGAACTGGTATCTGATGAGCCATTCGCTGACGAATTGTTACTTGGCTTACTGGAGCTTATGCCACTGGGCGAGCGGTTATCGGTCGCATAAAAACCTTTGCCCTTAAATACAATACCTACCGGAGAGTAAACCTTACGCAAGGCTTCTTCCGCACAAACTGGGCAGACAGTGAGCGGGTCATCAACAAAATGTTGAAATTTATCAAACTCATGTCCGCAGGCATCGCATTTATAAGCATATACTGGCATATCTATCAAAACTCCTATTACAATCCACAATAGTACCATAGATTTAACAAGATTTCCGCCCCGCTTAAGGCTTTTTGATGAAACGCTAACAATAGAGAAAATTTTTTGTACTGTCCCCCTTTGAGCTTGGGCGTGCTTTAAAGTATCATTGTTAGTAGAAGTCTGCATGAGCTGAACCTGAAGACTATGGTGTTGAATTTTAATTTAGACCGAGAAATGCGATGAGCAAAGCAAAAAACACGATAAAAAACAAGCTGAAAACAAAAAGCCCCTGGCGCAAGCCCTGGATTTACACTGGCATCTTGCTTGGCCTGATTGTTTTGGCATTGCTGGCATATCAGTTGCCACCCATTCGCAACCGCGTTGATACCCTCTATTCCAAGCTATATTACAAATTCAATCCGCCATCCGCATCGGTTTTTAGCCCGAGTCAGCAAGGCACGGTTGAAGCCATAGTCAAGCAAACCGAAGCTGCTATGGCATCCATAGCAAGCGAAGTCCCAACCGCCCAAGTAAGCGAAGAAACGCCCTTAGTCACAGACGAAGCTACCCAAACGCCCACTGCGGAAACCTCCACGCCCTATCCTGTGCCCGCGTCCTATACGATTGCAGGCATGGGCCTTGAATATCAAACTTTCAACAACTGCGGTCCTGCCAACGTGTCCATGAACCTGAACTTTTGGGGCTGGGAAACGAATCAGGAGAAAATGCGCCTGGCACTGCGCACACATGACCACGACCGCAATGTGATGCTTGCGGAGATGCGCGATTATGTGCTGGAGAACACTGATGGACTGCATGCTATTTTGCGCTATGGTGGCGATTTACAGGTACTCAAGGCTTTGGTTTCGGGTGGCTATCCGGTTTTAATTGAACGCGGTCATACCGACCCGCAAGATGGTTGGATGGGGCATTACAGCATCATTCATGCCTATGATGACAGCACACAAACCGTGACCAGCAATGATACTTTGCTGAGCACCATCACGATTCCCTACGAAGAACTGATGCGCGACTGGCGGCACTTCGACGGCATTTATATCGTTATCTACCCTGCTGACCGTGACGCGGATGTGCTTGCCCGCCTCGGTGTGCATGCCGATGAATCAGAAAATTTGCGCTTAAGTCTGGCGGAGATTGAAGCGCGTATTCCGCATGAAACGGGGCGCGAGCTTTTCTTTGCCTGGTATAGCAAGGGGCAGATTTTGGTGGCGATGGGTGAATATATGTCCGCCGCGCAGGCTTTTGACCAGGCTTTTGGTGTATACGCGACCCTGGATATGGGCGCGCGTCCCTGGCGCATGACCTGGTACCAGATTGGCCCTTACATCGCCTACTACCATTCAGGACGGTTTCAGGACACCTTAGCTTTGGCTCAACAGACGCTGGATAACAGTCGCGAGCCAAAAGCCTTGCCCGAAAGCTATTATTGGGCAGGCATGGCTGCTAAAGCTATGGGCATGAGCAATGATGCCCACGTCTGGTTTGAAAAAGCGCTTGAGTATCATCCAGGTTGGGATGTGGTGCTTGAAGCAATGGCAGATTTGCCATAGTTTGCCTGCCTATGCGTGTTTACATGAGCAAAAATTAGATTGTCAGTGCCCAAAGCTTTTAATGGCATCGTAAACAGCATTGTCTTTGTAAGGAATGCAATCTGTTACCCAGTTCCACCAAAAGTATCCCCCCACGAATCTCTCATGGGGTTTTGGCATTTGATAATAGCGTTTTGCCATCTCAATCTTACTTTCCTGCGTCGCATCTGGGGCTGTATTGCCACATTCCCCTATACCGAGAAATGAGACCGGAAAAATATCTCCCAGTTCTTTAAAAACACTCTCCCAGTCGGGTAAATAACCGTCATTGTCATCTTCATAATAGCTAACCAAACAATAATCAACAATATTTGCCAGCTCTTCTGGAATATACTTTTCCGCCCAGGTAATCATATCCTGGTGTGGTGAATCAGTGCAGTAGAGTGTCAGCGCAATCTTTTCACCCTTGCTTTTTAGAAATTTTGCAACAGAAGACACCTTATTCACAATCAGCTCCGGGCTTTGCTTGATCCATTCCGTGCCGTTGATTTCATTTCCCACTTCCCAAATGCTTACATAGGGTGCCAGGCTTTCATACGAATCTGTAAACCTTTTCAGATAACTTTCCGTATCTTTATAGCTATTCATCACATAGGAATCAACCGGACTGGCCATGATATCCGCGTATTGCGCTACAGATTTGAACAGGTTTATATAATCCACCGGTTCTATTTCGCTTGACATCACTATTCTGACCATCGGTCTTACTTCAAGATTCTTCAATCCGTCAAGGACATCTTCCAAGGCGATATCGTCATACCAGACATCATCGATGGTGAGCCCAAAAATCTGTTTCGCTTCCGGAGTACTCCTATTCACACTATCGCATTGACAAAGAGAGATGGCCAAGACAGCAAGCACCAAAACAAAGCTAACCGTCTTGTGGAATATTGATCTGGTTGAATACATTTTTTTGTTTCCCATAAAACACCGCTTTTGTGGAACGAATCAATTCTTGTGACGTTTTAATCCTGCTTAACTTGAATAAAATTATACCCTTGCTTAAATAGTTCACTTTACTGTGACACTTTTTTAGCGAAATATACTTAATAAGGGTATACTTTATGGTGGTATAAGGTTGGAATAGCATGTCTGAATTAATTAGCAATTTTCTTTTCATCTGGCAACGTTTTACATGGGAAAGCCTGATTGACATCCTGCTGGTAGCAGCGTTTTTCGCGGTTTTTCTTTACCTTTTGCGTGACACAGAAGGACAGACCCTTTTGCGTGGCGCCCTGGTTGTTGTCATCGCTATTACCCTGCTTACTTCAATGGTCAATTTGCCCGCGTTCTCGTGGCTGGTATCCACGCTGACGCCGGTCTTAATATTATCTATACCGGTTATTTTCGCGCCTGAAATCCGGCGTGGCCTGGGGCGGATGGGGAAAATTGGCGAGCTTAATATCTTTGGCGCTAAGCGAAGTCAACGCGCTACGGAACAACTCAAGAAAACACTTGACGCAATAACCGACGCGGTTGTACAACTTTCAGCACGCAAACATGGCGCGCTCATTGTCATTCGGCGCAAGCAATATCTCGACCAATACTACAAAAATGGCATCCTGCTTGACGCTGACGTAACACCACAATTATTGTTGCAAATCTTTTACCCAAATACGCCCTTGCACGATGGCGCGGTCATCATTGAAGACAACCGCATCAAAGCCGCTTCCTGCGTTATGCCACTTTCAAGCAGTGGTGTGTTATATGTTTCAGTAGAACGTTCCCTGGGCTTGCGTCATCGGGCGGCGTTAGGCATCAGTGAAGTGAGCGATGCAATCGCCGTGGTCGTTTCAGAAGAAACGGGCACAATTTCAATCGCTCAGGAAGGCCGGCTTATTCGCCGACTGGACAGCGACCGCTTGCGCAACAGCTTGCACGCTTTTATGACTCTTCAGGTAACCGAGATTGATAAGAAATCCCGCACAGGATTTCTCGGTTTATTCAGAAAGAAAACGACCAAAGGGGAAGATTAGGCAATGAAAAAACTACTTAATAAAATCATTTCATTATTGCCAATTGTCCTGTTGTCGTTGGTGTTAGCTTTCTTTGTTTGGTTTTCTGCAGTCAACTCAAAAGATCCCACAGAAGAAATAACTTATAACAAACCTATCCCCATTGAAATACTCGGGCAAAACCCACAGTACACAATTACTGAACAAAGTGTGAGCAATGTTACCGTAACGATTAAAGCGCCGCGGTCAGTTCATAACGCCCTGGCAAACGATATGAAACTCATCCGGGCGACAGTGAATATCTCAGCCCTTCAAGATGGATATGCCGAACTTGAACCGGAAATCCTGATAGGCATTAAACCTGCCAAACTGGTTGACTTTAACCCCAAAACAGTAAACCTTACGATTGAAAAACTCATTACCAAAACTTTTGATATTGTTATCAATCAAATCGGCAATTTATCCACCGGACTTGAAGCACGTCCAGCTCGTTTGGATGTGCGAGAAGTTCAGGTTACCGGGCCTGAATCACGCGTGTCAAAAATAACGGAGTTACTTGCCACGGTAGATATGAGCACCATTATAGGAAGCCTAAATAAACAGGTCGATTTAATCGCGGTGGATGAACAAGGCAATATCGTTGATGGCGTTACCATAAACCCTTCAAGAGTGACGGTAAATATTCCTGTTCTGCAAAGAGGTGGCTACAAAAATGTATTCCTGGCCTTGGTTCCTTTGGGGTCGCCTGCTTATGGTTATCAAATCACTAAAACTGAAATTATTCCGCCAATGGTCACCGTTTACACAAACAGTCTCAGCCAGATTGAAAGTGTGCCTGATTTGATTGAAACCACCCCAGTCAATCTCAATGGGCGGGATAAAAGTTTTGAACAAGTGGTAACGCTCAACCTGCCTGCCGGCGTAAATTTGGCCAGTGACATTGAAATCATTGTTAAAATAACCATCGAACCCACAATCACCACCAAGACCATTCGGGGAATTCCAATCACTTTGATGAACACGCCCGAAGGATTTGATGTGATGTTAAACATTACTACTGTAGACGTGTATTTGACAGGGCCAACACATTTGCTGGCGGAATTAACTGCACAAAATTTGACTGTTGAGATAGATCTAAGTGATTTTAAAGCCGGCACCCATCAAGTTAACCCCGCGGTAATATTACCAGCTGCGTCTATTAACTATCTCATTGTGCCCGATACGGTTGAGGTTCGTCTTCAACCCCGTTAAGGACATGAAATTCAAGGATTAATTATGCAAAAACCTGTTGTAGTACTCGTTGGAAGACCTAACGTTGGCAAAAGCACGCTTTTCAATCGCCTGATTGGCGAAAGACTGGCGATTATTGATGATATCCCAGGCACCACACGCGACCGCCTGGTTGCTGAAGGCAACTGGGCTGGTTATGACTTTTTTGTGGTAGACACCGGCGGTATTGACCCCAGCAAACAACGCACGCAGGAACCGCTTTCAATCGGCTCCAAGGAATTCATCCGCGACATTCGCGAACAAGCCGAAATTGCCATGGCGGAAGCGGATGTTATCCTGCTCATGGTAGACGCTCAACAAGGCGTAACCCAGGCCGACCTGGAGCTGGTGGATATTCTCAGACGCCGGCAAGTAAGCAGCGATGGTACCGACCCGACGCCTGTCTTGCTGGTAGCCAACAAAGCGGAAAGCAAATCAGCATGGTTGGGTTCAATGGATTTTTACTCCCTGGGACTTGGCGAGCCTTATGCCATTTCCGCTATCCATGGCACGGGCACGGGCGATCTGCTCGACGCGGTTGTGGCGCATTTTCCGCATGCCATAGATGACGATACCGCAGATGAATCGATTAAGGTCGCCATTGTGGGTAAACCCAATGCCGGAAAAAGCAGCTTGCTAAATAAAATCGTCGGGCAGGAGCGCATGATTGTCAGCAATATTCCTGGCACCACCCGCGATTCGATTGACACAAGATTCACATATGAAGACCAGGAATTTACAATAATCGACACAGCCGGTATTCGCAAACGCGGTTCGATTAGTCCGGGTGTCGAAAAATTCTCCGTGCTTCGCGCGATGCAATCGATTGAACGCTGTGATGTTGCTATCCTGGTGATTGACGCGGTTAGTGGCATTACCGCCCAGGATACCCATATCGCCGGCTTTATTAAAGACGCATGGAAAAGTGTTATTCTGGCGGTGAACAAATGGGATCTAATCGAAAAAGACAGCTATACTGCGATTGAATTTGAAAACCGTATCAGGCAGGAACTCAACTTTTTGCCCTACGTGCCTATTGTGTTTATCTCAGCGGAAACTGGCCAACGCGTGCACCAAATCCTGCCACTGGTGATGGAAGTTCAAAAAGAACGCCTGTATAAGATGAGCACGTCGCAACTGAATAAGATTTTGGTCGAAGCGCAGGACAAACATCAGCCACCCGGTGGCACAGGTAAGCCTTTCCATATCTATTATGGCACCCAGGTGCGCAGCGAACCACCTACTTTTATGCTTTACTGTAACGACCCAAAACTGGGACATTTCACTTACTTGCGCTATCTGGAGAATCAAATCAGGCAAGTCTATCCATTTTTGGGCACTCCTGTCCGACTGGTTCTGAAAAAACGTGAACGGACCGAACGCCCTGAGCGACCGAAAAGCGGGAAGCCTAAGGAACGTGGCACAAGTCGCAAGAAAAAAGCTTAAACCAAATAGTGTATAATAGCGCGTTAATGCTTATAATGTATAGCGATTGGAATAATTGTGACAGAAAATAACACTGAAAATATAAATCAAGCTGAAGAAACAGTCCTTCAGACATCGACAGAGATTGTTGAAACGCAATCCGAAGCGGACGCGTTAGATATCACCGCTGCCGAAGAAAACCAGAAAGGCGAAAAACCCCAAAGTAGCGAAAAAGCTTTCTGGAAGGACCTTATCCAAACGATTGTCATGGCTGTGGTAATCTTCCTGGTCTTGAACACCTTTACATCGCGGGTGAAAGTCTTTAACGTCAGCATGCAACCCACCTTGAAGCAAGGTTATCTCATTGTAGTCAGCAAAATGGCTTATAAATTTGGTTCCCCCAAACGGGGCGACATTATTGTCTTTCATCACGCCGGCGTAGAAGATCAAGACTACATCAAACGCGTGATTGGTTTGCCCGGCGACGTGGTAGAGATTAGTGGCGGTGTGGTGAGCATCAATGGCACACCCTTAACCGAACCTTACATTAAGGAAATGCCACGTTATACACTCACCGAAACAGTGCCGGAAGGCAAGCTCTTTGTATTGGGCGATAACCGCAATCAGTCAGATGATTCACATAGCTGGGGCTTTGTGGATTTTGACTGGGTGGTCGGAAAAGCTTTGTTTGTCTATTGGCCCTTGGATAAAATCAAACTGTTAACCGGGCCAGATTTGCTTGAAAACGGCACAAACCCGAACATGGGCAGCGAGAATCCCCCGCAAAGTTTTTTACCTGCCCTGGGTCACTTTGCCTGGTAAATTGAAGGAAATGACGGATATAAACTTGCCCAAAAACCCCGAAACTTGCCCGAACTGTTACTTGGGCAGAATTTCCCGCCAAACGCGCAGTATGGTTGTGATGCACAATGGTAAGCCACTTACTTTTACTGCATTTCCCGCATGGGCTTGCGATGTATGCCATGCCTTTGTTTATGACCCGCAAGCTTTGATTGAACTAAGACTTTTGCTGGGCGCGAACAATCTTAATTCAGTTGAGTCTAAGGCGGGAAAACGCGCGGTAAAAAGGCGCAAAATGAGCAAAACGCGTAAAGCCAAAACCGTTGACCCAAAATAGGCAGACAAACAAACACACAATAAATAGCATAGCCACTTTTCTGCTTGCCAACCTGAAGTGGCATTTTTCAAAATAAAAGAGAATTCACAAAAATCATCTTCCAGGTGATAAGTGTCATGAAAATGAGACATTCTCTTAAAGTAATGTTAGAATGATTTGTTATCATTTGACTATGAATTTTCAAAGTGCTATGATATGAATGCATAAGGAATTATAAATTATTTATTTTGTTCGTTAACATCGGAGGTAGATTTTTATGAACGTGATTTTATTATCTCGTATTATTGGCGCGATTGTTCTCGGCATTGTAGGCGCAATTTTTGGCCAACCTATATTTGAAAAAATTCAAACTTGTCTCAACTTCACGGCAAACCCAAGTCCTGGCTTGATTGTGGCTGTTTCCGCTGCTGTGTTTTTTGTCATTGGCTTTATCATCACACCTTGTTTAACCATCAAGCCTATCCAGGGCTTAAAGAAACTCTTTAAAAAAGCCAGCGCACAAGCCTTGCTCAGTGGTATGGCGGGTCTATTGATTGGTTTTATAGCGTCAGCAATTACAACCTATCCTTTATCGTTGCTTCCCAAACCTTTTGGCTCGATTATGCCATTTGTAGCCCTGGTTCTTTTTGGCTATTTGTTTTCCATTTTGTTGGCATCGCGCAATGAAGACATCGTGGCGGCCCTGCGAAGCTTCAATGACAGACGCCCGCTGCGTGGCAAAGATGGCAGTGGCGCAAACGCGCGAAAGATTTTGGTGGATACCAGCGCTATTATTGATGGACGCATTGTGGATATAGCCGAAACTGGTTTTCTGGGTGGCAGTTTGATTATTCCCCGTTTTGTGCTCAATGAGTTGCAGTTTGTATCGGATTCTTCCGACAGCTTACGCCGTCAACGTGGCCGACGTGGTCTCGAAACGCTGACTGAACTCCAGGAAAACAAAATCGTGCCCATTACAATCAGCGACCTGGATGTTGAAGGTGTGCGCGAAGTTGATGATCGCCTGGTAATTTTGGCGCGTCAGATGAACTGCCCCATCTTAACCAACGATTTCAACCTAAACCGCGTGGCAGAACTGCAAGGCGTGGAGATTTTGAACATCAACGACCTCGCAAATGCGGTAAAAGTTGTTTTGTTGCCTGGTGAAGGTTTTACAGTAAAAATCATCCAGGAAGGCAAGGAATACAGCCAGGGCGTTGGTTACCTTGACGATGGCACGATGGTGGTGGTTGAGAACGGTGAACACTACATGAACGAAGAACTTTATGTAACGGTCACCAAAATACTGCAAACTTCGGCAGGTCGCATGATTTTCGCCAAGCCTGACAATGAATAGGAGGTTTACATGTCCCTGAAAATTTACAACACCCTGAGTCGTTCAAAAGAAGAATTTGAGCCCATTGAAGCTGACAAAGTGCGCTTTTATGTCTGCGGGCCTACGGTCTATGCAGAGGCGCATCTCGGACACGCTATGTCGGCTTTGGTCTTTGATATCGTACGGCGTTATTTAATGTACTCCGGCTATGACGTGAATTTTGTGATGAACTTCACCGATGTAGACGACAAAATCATCGCCAAGGCAAATGAAATCGGCGCTGACCCCTATGAGCTGGCAGAGCATTACATCAATGAGTACAAACGCAATCTGGCAGAATTGAACATTTTGCCCGCGACCAAAAATCCACGTGCCACCGAAGATATGCCCCAGATTATTAGCATGATTGAAGCTTTAATCGAAAAAGGGCATGCCTACGAGGCGCATGGCGACGTCTACTACCGCGTAGAATCCAAAGACGATTACGGTAAGCTATCCGGCCGCAAGCTGGCAAGCATGAACGCCGGCGCGCGCATTGAGGTTGACGAGCGCAAAGAGCACCCCATGGACTTTGCCTTGTGGAAAGCCGCCAAGCCCGGTGAGCCCGCCTGGGACAGCCCCTGGGGACAAGGCCGGCCCGGCTGGCATATTGAGTGCTCCGCGATGAACATGACCCATCTCGGCGAGCAAATTGACATTCATGGCGGTGGAAATGACCTTATCTTCCCGCACCACGAGAACGAAATCGCCCAAACCGAAGCCGTAACCGGCAAGGAATTCGCGCGGGTGTGGATGCACAATGGCATGATGAGCCTCAAATCCGAAAAGATGTCAAAATCCCTGGGTAATATGATTACCGTCGATGAATTCCTGGCTGATTACCCAGCGGATGTCATGCGTTTGTGGGTCTTGGGTGGTTCATACCGCGGACCATTAGTTTACAGTGAAGAGGTTATTGAACAAACGGAACAGGCATACAAACGCTTGTTGAGCGCTAAAAAAAGCGCTTTACCTGGCGCAGTTGGCTTACAAGCTGACGCCCTTGCAACACTGCAAAACGAAGCTGAAAAGGCAAAAGCGGATTTCAAAGAAAGCATGGATGACGACTTCAATACTGCTGGTGCCCTGGCAAACTTGTTTGAACTGGTCAAAGTGATTAACCTGGCGCGGGCAGATGGTGCCACTGACGTTCAGCTTGCCCAGGCGCAAGGCGTTTTTATGGAACTGGCTGGTGTTTTGGGCTTGACCCTGGAAGAGAAAAAAGCGCAATCTGCTTCAGATGCTGACGCTTTCATTGACCTGCTGGTGGCTTTAAGACGCGACCTGCGCGCGGAGAAAAACTGGGCTCTTTCGGACAAAGTCCGCGATAGTTTAAAGGAACTCGGTGTCATCCTGGAAGACAGCAAAGACGGCACAAGCTGGAGCTGGGAATAGACAATATCGTTCATTGCCCTGAGTAGAAATAGTAAACCCATACAGGGTTAAAGGGCTTGAGTTTCGTCATTCCTTATTACGTTTCTCAAGCCTATTGTCTTCATGGAATCATAAAGCAGATGGAATGATCAATGAAAGAGTGGATCACAGGAAGAAACCCGGTATTTGAAGTTTTGCGCGCCAAACGACGGCACGCTTTTCGGCTCTTTGCCCTGCGTGGTATACGCATGGAAGGACATCTGCCGGAAATAGTCGAGATGGCAAAAGCGCGCAAACTGCCCATTCACGAAGTGCAACGCTTTGAGCTGGATAAAATCGAACGCAATAACCAGGGCATCGCCATTGAAGTCAGCGAATATCCTTACCGGCCTTTGGATGATTTGATTAAACATAGCCAGTCCACTGGAGAAGCACCATTTTTCCTGCTACTTGACACCATCCAGGACCCGCAAAATCTGGGCACACTCTTGCGCACTGCCGAGATTATGGGCGTGCATGGTGTGATTATCCCCAGCGCAAAATCCGCGCTGATTACACCAAGTGTGGTAGCGTCTTCTTCCGGCGCGTCGGAACATCTGCTTGTTTCTCAGTTTAATTTAGCCCAGGCGATTGACCGCCTAAAGGGGCTGGATATCTGGGTGTATGGGCTCGATGAAGATGAGCGTTCCCGCACACCCGCTCAGCTGAACCTGAAAGGCGGCATCGCGATTGTGGTGGGCAACGAAGGGACTGGCCTGCGCAGTTTGGTGCGCAAAAAATGCGATGAGATTATGCGCATCCCGCAATATGGCAAGATTGACTCGCTCAACGCCGCCGTTGCTGGCTCAATCGCGATTTACCTGGCGCGCCAGGCGCGAGGATAATTGCGCAGGGCCTGGCGAAAAGAAGATAACATCATAAATGCATAAAGCATTTCAAGATAATAAGATGTTTTTTACTTGTTTTTAGAAATATTCTTTCCTTGACCAAACTTCACTGTTGATGAAGATCAAAACCACCAAATAAATGAGTGGAATTAATTGATTAAGAAGGAATTTTGGCTCAAATTCCCCCGCGAAATATCTTTCAAGATAAGTGTAATTTAATACAGGTAAATAATTACCGATACCGGTGGATCTGGCAATTATCCCTAAAACAATAAACAGGACTATTAATGAAATCCTTGCAAAAATGTCTTTATCGCTTAAAGCAAATATTAAAGTAGCAATATTAATGACCGCAAGCGAGGGCAGGATGTTTAGGTTGTAGATTAGAAAGCTTGAAAAGAAATTACTTAGGGTTAGGTTTACATCAAAACATATCAGTCCGATAACTTGCGAGATTATATACATAATCCAGGCTAAAACAAAATACGTTATCAGCTGGGTAAATAACTTCGATAGTATAAACTTTTTCCTGTCATCGACCTTCATTATCTGGAATTTCATATTCCCACTTGAATAATCACTTATAAAAATGTCAAGCAAGCCAAACCCGATAATGATAGAGCCGATGGGTAAGTAAGGTTTATTGAGAAAGTCCGTTGAAAATAATTTTACAAATTCGTTGGAACCCATATATGAAATTTTTCCCACACCAACGATTTTGTTGTACATAATAACGCCAATAACAGAAATGACCAGATAGACGATAAGGATAAATAACAGCACCTTCTTTTTGCTGAGTTTGCTTAGTTCATTTTTTATTAAGTTACTCATTCTGTTAACTCCTTGTTCTTAAATATCAGGTAGCTTGCAAGTATCAAAACCAAGCTTCTTATTAGGCTGAGAACATTCAGCTTGCCATCTGAAATGGCCAGCTTAAAGTCATAAACGTATATATACTTTCCAAGCAATAATGAGGATTCCGTTAAAATCAGGCAAACAAAATGCAGGGAAATGAGATAAACGATATTGTTCTTCTTACTTAATATGGACACTAAAGCAAATAACAATGCCATCTCAATAATCGGAATACTCTCATACAAGGCTGCCTTGATAAATGTGCCAGCTGTTCCATAATCCAGGAAAATTTTGATGAACAATGAATTCGTTAAATTGAAAAGCATGTTTAAAACAATAGCTGCCACAAAAAGAGCAAGCATTTTATAAGCATATATTATTCTTCGGTCTGACCTGATAATTAAATGCTTCATGGTTCCCATAGTCATGTCTTTGTTGAAAATAAAATCTGCCAGGAACAAAACGAATATAGGCATGCAATAATAAATAAGTTCAAAATTAAATTCGGAAGCAATCATCTGCTTGTCATCTAAGCTGAATTCACCCTTTATCCTGTTCAAGAAAAACAAAGAAAAGGATAAAGAAATGATTACCATGATGATGGCCAGGTATAAGACGGTTCTGGATTTAATCAGTTTCTTAAGTTCTATCATGATAAAAACAGGCTCTCCATTTCATCTACCTGTCTGTCAGAATCACTCATTTCCTTTTTGAATTCAATCACACCGTCATTCAAGAAACCATAAGTGCTACAGATATTCTTAACCTCTGAAAGGTTATGCGAACAAAAAATGATTGTGGTACCCAGATCATTCAGTTTATGGACGATATCTCTTAACTCTAATATGGCTTTTGGGTCAAGACCGTTTGTTGGCTCGTCTAATATCAGGAATTTAGGTTTTGAGATTATGGCTCTTGAGATAGCCAGGCGTTGTTTCATGCCCATAGAGTACGCTGAAAGTTTTTTGTCACTCGCATATCTGATGCCAGTCATTTCCATCGCTGAAAAAACATCATCATCGCTTAACTTTAATAATGTTTTGTAGATATCCAAGTTCTCTTTTCCAGTCATGTAATTGTAGAAAGAAGGTTCTTCAATGGTCGCGCCTACTTCAGTAGCGAAATTTTTTAAACCATTTTCAAAAAGGATGATTTCTCCAGAATCCTTTTTTATTAAATTTAGGATTAATTTGACCAGGGTGCTCTTTCCCGCGCCATTTGGCCCGATTAAACCAAAAACTTCGCCTTCTTCCACAACTAAATTCAATCCCTTTATGACAGGACTTTTCCCGTAACTTTTTTGTAAATTTTTTATTTCAAGAGCTCTCATTTTTATCCTTTTTGTCCTTGTTATGTAAATTTATATTAACATATCGTAATAATATAATAAACCTGGGGTTAATTATAATTTAGGATAAGATGGAGTCAAGTTGTATGTAGAAAAAAGGAAGCGCGCCTAGCTCAACACTTCCAAGTTCGCCATCGACGCGACGAGCGCTTTGAGTCCATGACCCTCAAAGTAGACTTCCACAGTTTCATCGCCAAATTCGACTTTGCTGCTCTTCACCACCCCCCGTCCGTAAGTGGCGTGGCGAACTTGTTGGCCAGCTTTATAGCGCGTTTTGGGTGGCTCTTTGGGAATGTTCCTGCTTTGCATCCAGGCGGGATTTTCCCATCTTGAAACGCCTGAACGCCCACGCGAAGTGCCCGACCCATAACCGGACTCATAACCGCTCCCATATCCAGACCCATAAGCCGAGCCATAGCCCGAACCGCGTCCATAGCCGACCCCTGTGTCATAGTTGAAGCGACTGGGCAAACCACGTGGACTGCCACTCAGATAGGCTTCGGGGATATCGTCCAAGAAGCGCGATGCCAGGGTGTCTTCATAAGAGCCATAAGGACTGCGACGTCGCCGCGCGCGGCTTAAGGTAAGTTTGGATTTGGCACGGGTGATGCCCACGTAAAGCAAACGGCGCTCTTCAGCGAGTTCTTCTTCGTCATCCGTCGCGCGACGGTGAGGCAAAATGTTCTCATCCAGCCCAACAATAAAGACGTTCTCAAATTCCAGCCCTTTGGCAGCGTGCAGGGTGAGCATAGTTGGCGCGTCAACCGTCTCGGGCAAGGTGTCGGCATCGGATACCAGCGCCATCGCTTCCAAAAATTCAGCCAGGCTTTGGTCTTCGTATTCCAACACGACCGAGCGCAACTCCAGCAGGTTTTCCCAGCGGTCTTGGCCTTCTTCGCTTTTATCGCGGATGTAGGCTTCGTAGCCGGTGTCCACCACGATGCGGTCAAAAAGCAAAATCAGGCTGTTGTGCTGAGCGGTCTCGCGCCAGTTAAGCAGCATCTTGCCAAAAACTGCCAGCTTGGTGCCTTCGCGACCCATTGCTGCCAACAAATCTGCGCGTCCCTGTGCCAAATCAAGCAGCACTTCGCCCATGCTCAAGCCACTGGCTGTTGCCTGGGCTTGCAGGCTTTCCTGCGTTTTCGCGCCTATCCCGCGTGGGGGCAGGTTGATGCAGCGACGCAGAGAGATTTCATCGAGCGGGTTATGCACCAGGCGCATAAAAGCGAGCATATCCTTGATTTCGCGCCGCCCATAAAAGCGTTGCGCGCCGACCAGGCGGTAGTTGATGCCTTCGCGCCGAAAGGCTTCTTCAAAGAGACGCGACTGGGCGTTGGTGCGGTACATGATGGCAAAATTACTTGGATTTTGACGTTTGGCAGTGATGCCATCGCGAATCGCCCGAACGACTGAATCGGCTTCATCGCGGTCGTCTTCAGCCACAATCATGGTGATTTTCTCGCCTTTGGAGCGCACGGTTTCAAGTTGTTTGTGGGTGCGGTTTTTGTTGGGTTCAATAACCGCCATGGCACTATCCAAAATGGTTTGCGTGGAGCGGTAGTTTTGTTCAAGCAGATAGACTTTGGCGTTTTTGAAATCTCTTTTGAAGCGTTCAATGTTGCGATAGTCCGCCCCGCGCCAGCGATAGATGCTTTGATCTTCGTCACCGACAAGGTAAAGATTTTGGTGCAGACTGGCAAGGTTTTTGATAATCATGTACTGCGCCATGTTGGTGTCCTGGAACTCGTCCACCAGAATATGCTCAAACTTGTGCGAGTAAGTTTCGCGCACGATGGGATACTCGTCGAGCAGTTGCGTGGTGTAAACGAGCATGTCGTCAAAATCCATGGCGTTGTTTTTGATGAGCCGTTCCTGATAGATGCGATACAACCGTTGCGTTTGTTCGTCGCGAAAGTCTTTAATGGGATAGTTTTCGGGGGTAATCAGGTCGTTTTTGGCGCGCGAAATTTCGTTAAGATAGGATGCGGGCCGATACATCTTTTCGTCAAGGTTGTTTTCCTTGATAATTTCTTTGAGAAGTGTTGTTTGGTCGTCCTGGTCAAAAATGACAAAATCGCGGGTGACGGGCAGAAGATCCGCTTCGCGACGCAGGATTTTGCCACAAACCGAGTGGAAGGTGCCCAACCAAATGCCTTCAGCGTTACTCCCCAGAATTTTGTTCACGCGGTCGCCCATCTCGCGCGCGGCTTTGTTGGTAAACGTGACCGCCAAAATATGCCAAGCGGGCACGTTCATCGCACCGATTAAATAGGCGATGCGGTAGGTTAACACACGGGTTTTGCCCGAGCCCGGCCCTGCCAACACGATGGTCGGACCAGCTGGCGCTGCGACGGCTTTTTGTTGTTGTTCGTTGAGAATTTTCAGTAAATCGTCCATGGTTTTGCCCTAAGACTTTATCATACCATCTTAGAAGACAAATATTCTTAACGCGCCCATTGCCAAACCAGAAAGCACCAGCACCCATGGTGGGACTTTCAGGAATATCAAAGCTGCCAGACCGCCTAAAGCCAGCAACGCGGTCCAGATATCCACCACGCCGTTTTGTGCCAGGGTGACGCTGACCATGAGGATGAGCGCGACCGTGGCGACATTCACGCCGGAAAGAAACGCGCTGGCAAGTTCGCTCTCGCGCATTTTTTTGACGATAGGCGCGGTGACCGCGACAATCACGAACGAAGGTAAAAAGACTCCAGCCGTGGCGGCAAGTCCTCCTTTTAATCCATCAAGAAAAGTGCCATTCAGACCCGAGGCCAAAAAACCAACATAGGTGCTTGATGCCAAAACCGGTCCAGGTGTGATTTGCCCGATGGCGATGGCATCGGTGAGTTGTTGCATGCTCAGCCAGCCAAAGCGATTGACGATATCGTCTTGTATCAAACCAAACAGCACCATTGATGAGCCAAACAATACCGTGCCCGTGCGCAAAAAGTAAAGGAAGATGTTTTTGACAGTGGGCAGGTATTTTTCGATGAGCTCCACAACAGGCAAAACGAAGAGCATCATTGATGGCGGTGTTTTTTTATTCTTTGGAAAACCATTTTGGATAAAGTGAACCACTATCATCACCAAGCCCGCGCCAAGCAGGATGACAACTTCATCCACTCCCAGTATTTTCGCGACGATTATCGCGATAAACAGCGGTATTTGCTTCCAGTTGGTGTAACTGCTTTTGGCAAGACGAAAAGTTGAATCAAGCACGATGGCTAAAACCAGTGGGTTGAGGAAGTAAAACAGCCCCACCATCTCGGGCAACGCGCCATAGCGCATGTAAACCCAGGCCAAAATCAACGCCGAGATAATCGCTGGCAAGATGAAACTGATGCCCGCGACCAACAAGCCCGGATAGCCCGCGTGCACATAACCAACATGGTAGCAGGTCTCGCTGGCGTTGGGGCCGGGGATGATGTTTGCCGCGCTGAGCAAATCCAAAAAGTGCTGCGGGGTAACCCATTTGTGTTTGTGCACGTATTCGCGTTCCATCATCGCCACATGCGCGGTGGGCGCGCCAAAACTGGTGGAGCCGATTTTGAGATTGACCAGCATCAAATCCAGCAAGCGTTTCCGCAATGGGATTTCGCTGGCTTTTTCCAGCGCATTTTCCTCGGGGGTTTGGTCACCAGGCGTGGTGACAGATTCGGGCGTAAGTTCTTTTTCAGTCATGGATTTTAAACTTTCAATCTGGGGATATTGAGCAGGATATTTTCAAGCACAAGCCGCGAATTGACGTTCGCGTCGATTTGTTCCAGCCCCTTTTCATGAGCCTTGAGTATCGATTCAATTTGGGGCAGGCTAAGCTGGCCGGCAACTGTTTTGACTACATCACGCTGCACGAGATTCACGATGGGCAAGTCTGCTCCGCTGTGGGCAATCATCACGTCGCGCCAAAAGGTAAGCCAAACCGAAAGCAGGGTGGAGATATTTTCGCGCTGACTGCCCTTGCGCTTTGAAACGCCTTCAGCGTATTGCAGGCGCGCGCGTTTTGTTTCCGGCAAGATTTCGTGTAGCTGGGCGAGCGTATCATGGTATTGTTCGAACAAGTCCGGATTTTGCGCGAAATGTATCGCTGTTCCCACGCGTCCGCCGGCGAGATGGGCAATCATTTTTGCATCATCTTCATCCAAATTCAGTTCGCTTTGCAAGACCCTGGCAACAGCGCCCACGCTCATCGGGCGTAGACGCAATATGCCACAGCGCGAAGCGATGGTTTCCAGCAGGTTTTCGCGCGCGTCGGCGGTCAGGATGATAATCGCCCGGGCGGGGGGTTCTTCGAGCGATTTGAGCAAGGCGTTCGATGCCGCGACGGTCGCGTTTTGAAAATCGGGGATAATCACCACGCGCCATTGGCTCTGATAGGGTGCCAGCGCCAGGCTTTGTTGCATCTGGCGCACCTGGTCAATTTTGATATCCCGCGCGTTTTCGGTGGGGCGCAAGATGGTCAAATCGGGCCAGGCTTCCGCCTCAATTTGCCGGCAGGCCTGGCACGCGTTGCAAAAGTCGTGTTTGGCAGGCGGGTTTTGGCAGTTAAGCGCTTTTACAAAGGCTTTGGCGAGCGTCAATCGCCCGATGCCTTCGGGCCCCGTGATGAGATAGGCATGGCGCATATTGCCAGGTTCGCATTGTCGTTTGAGATAATTCACCGCGCCGTCGTGGCCAAAAATCTTCCAGGTCATAAGGGAATTTTAGCACATCTGTGGGCTTAAAAGCGGAAGCCCACAGGATTCCTGGAATCCTTTTCCAAATAAGAGGTCCACCTTTTCTAAATCCACGAGTTTCAAAATTCATGACAAATATAACTTCACATACAACAAAAATGTATTAAAATGAACCCGTCAGCTTATCTAAAGAACAGTTATAGCTCACTTGCAGAAAGGAAAAAATGAAGAAATCTTTAATTAGAATGATTATATGCCTTGCCTTTTTAATGGTAAATATGCAGGTGAGTGTTGTTCAGGCGCAAGCGCCAGGTCCAGAAGCAAACTTTGCTGATTGGTTTCCAGAAAAACCTGAAAGCTGGCGTCATCCCCATTTTAACGATATCAAAGACCTTGAATACATCCCGCCAACTGAAGAAAGCTTAAGGCTCACCCAGGAACAGGTGAAGGATTTTAGCTGTAGTTCAGTAACGGATGTGCCCCGCAATGAGTGCGAAACTTTAGTCGCGCTTTATGAAAGCACTAATGGCGCTGGCTGGCTCGGCAATGACAACTGGTTGCAATCCACATCAGTTAATGATTGGTATGGGATTATCGTTTATGAAGGCCATGTTACTGAAATTGATCTGCTTCAAAATAATTTAACCGGCAACCTTCCAGCTACGCTGGGAAATTTGTCAAATCTCAAGTATCTCGATTTTAGCAGCAACCAATTAACAGGCCCAATACCCGCTTCGCTGGGCAATCTGGTGTATTTAGAGTATCTTTATCTTTTCTTTAATCAATTAACAGGGGCAATTCCTGCTGAACTGGGCAATCTTACGAACATAAAATATTTCATCATGCATGCCAACCAATTAACAGGCACGATACCTGCCACACTGGGCAATCTGGCAAACATGGATTATTTAGATCTTGGTGAAAATCAATTGACAGGCGCGATACCTGCCACGCTGGGCAATCTGTCAGAAATGGGATATCTCGACCTTAGTGTCAATCAACTGACGGGTGCCATACCTGCCGAATTGAGCAATCTAACTCAATTAGTATCTCTCATGCTTTATAGAAACCAATTGACAAACGCGATACCTGCTTCATTAGGCAATCTGTCAAATTTGAAATATCTCGACTTTAGTGTCAACCGATTAACGGGCGCTATTCCCAGCACACTGGGCAACCTTGCGAAACTGGAAATTCTCTTTCTCGACAGAAATCAATTGACGGGTACAATCCCCTCAGCGTTAGGCAACCTGGCAAATTTATGGCGTCTTGATCTTAGCGTTAACCAACTAACAGGCACAATACCCTATGCCTTAGGCAATATGCCCAAACTGGAAAGGCTTTATCTTGACAACAACCAATTGACTGGCGAAATACCAGCTGTATTAGGTAATCTGTGTAATCTAAAGACCCTCAGTTTAAGTGATAACCAACTGACAGGCCCAATACCCTGGGAAATAAGTCTTTTAACAAATTTGGAGGACCTTCAGATTTCACGGAATAAATTAACAGGCACATTACCAATATGGCTTGGTGATCTTCCAGTTTTACGTATTCTCTACCTTAACTCAAACCTGTTGACCGGCTCAATACCCCCCGACTTAGGCAATTTGTCATATTTATGGAGTCTTGATCTTAGCCAAAACAAATTGTCCGGCACCATACCTCCTGAACTAGGCAATCTGGCGAACTTGTTGTTTCTCGAACTTGCTCAGAACCAATTGACGGGAACGCTGCCTCCTGAGTTTGGCAACATGACTGCGTTAACGCATCTGAATTTGAGTCATAATCTCTTGGAAGGGACTATACCAGCGAGCTTTACAAATCTCATTGAGCTCTGTGTTGATGGTCAGCCCGAATATCGCTGTTACGGTGTTTTAACAACCGACCTTGGCTATAACCTTTTTAGCGTGCCTCAGCCCGACCCACCATCCAGTTTTCTCTATCAAAAAGATTCAGACTGGCATCAGACTCAAGGTGTGAAAGTTGTTTTTCCCGGTGAGATCGGTGGCGTGCTGGTTTCCAACGATGGGAATACATCTGTCGCTGTTCCACCCGGCGCGGTTGAGGGCGAACTGACACTTATTTTCAAGTCTACACCCGAGGTAAGCGGTTTTAAACCACCCTATTTTCCCGCAAGCAATCATTTTGAGCTCATGGCTTTTAATGGTAACAACGAAACACCTCAGTTTAACCTTCCCATGACCTTTACTGTAAAGTATAACGAATCGGATATTGGATTTTTACCTGAAGAAAATCTGACACTCCATTATTACGACGAAAATGCAAAACAATGGCGCGACGCGATTACAACCTGCCCTTCTGGAAGCTACACGCGCAATCCAGAGCAAAACCAGTTTAGTTTGCCGGTCTGCCATCTGACCGATTTCGCGCTTGTAGGAAAAGGCTTTACGAACTATTTCCCGGCTTTGCTGAAATAATAAAATTGTTTGTAAAAAGGAAGAGCCTGTTTTTACTGAAAGCAGGCTCTTTTTTTATCGCTCTGACCGAAGTGCTTCTGCTCAATGCGACATCGCCAGGAATATTATCCTCTCATCCTTTCTCGTTCAAGTATCTCTTTGTGAGCAGACAGAATAAACGCGATCCTCCGACCACGTTTTTTTATATGGCATCCACCGCAACCATCACACACTTCCCAGCAGAAGATGGATGCCCAAATAAAGCCCACCACACAGGAACATGACCAGGACAGGATTCCATTTCAACTTGCGCATGGCGAAAAAAGCAGCTCCGAATAGCACCAGGCCAATCCAGTTAAGATTTTCAATTGTTTGCGCTTTCTGTCCAAAAAGGAGATTCAATAGAATGCCCAATCCAGCGGAGGCGATGAGCGCGATCACCACCGGTCGCAGGCTGCTCAGAATACTGTTCATCGTGTCCAGGGTTTTGTAGCGATAATAGAGATATGCCAGCAACGAAACGATAATCAGCGCAGGGAAGATACTGCCCAGGGTGGCAATTATCGCGCCAGGGATGCCAGCGATTCGGTTGCCTACGAATGTGGCGCCGTTCACAACGATGGGGCCAGGGGTCATCTCGGCGATGGTCACCAAATGGCTAAACTCTTCCACGGTAAGCCAGCCATGTTTTGCCACGATCTCGCTTTGAATAATGGGCATGGCGGCATAACCGCCACCGATGCTAAAAAGACCAACGATTAAAAAGCTTAAAAAGAGCTGAAGGTAAATCATATGAGCAAGACCAGCTTTCTGTCCCATAAGTTGAGAAACACGCCTATCAATGCTGCGGTCAGGATGATAAAAACGACGTTGACATTGAAGAGAAAAGTGGCGACGAAAGCAGCTGCCAGCATGAAGACGTGCACCGGGCGCTGGCGTTTGGAGAGATTGATCGTCAGGTCAAAGACCACGTCCAAAATCAAGGCGGCTACACCAGCCTGCATGCCTTTTAGCATCAAGTTGACGTACTTGTTTGTGGCAAAGGCCTCATAGAAAAACGAAATGATGGTCAGGATAATCATCGGGGGCAGGATGGTGCCCAAAACCGAAACCGCCATACCCGCAAAACCCGCCACGCGCTGACCCACGAGAATAGACGCATTGACCGCGATAGCGCCCGGCGAACTTTGCGCCAGGGCGATGAGATCCAGCATTTCGTCTTCGTCTATCCAGCCCAGTCTTTCAACAAAAGCCTTGCGCATAAAGTTGACAATCACAAAGCCCCCACCGAAGGTGAAGGTGCTGATATAGAGCATATTAATGAAAAGAGTCCACAGCTTTGAGCGCTGAGATTTGGTCTTTGATTCAGTTTCCATAATTTATAAAGTATATCTTAATGTCTTGAAAAAACCCTGTAAAAACATATTATATTGTTGGCATAATGCTTAAGCCCTATGGTATATTTTCGTTAAGATGGCGATACACGGTTTAATCTCCCAACTGCCACCGCCCTATTACGAAGCGGTAAAAAAGATATGGTCAGACCTGGACCGTCGTTTTGGCATAAAGTTCGTATGGCAGAATCCCATTCCCCATTTCAGCTGGCAAATTGCCGAAAAGCATGATATTAACGCACTCGTTCCCCTTTTAGAGTCTTTCAGCAAAGAACACAAGCCTTTTTTTATAGAAACACAGGGCCTGGCGCATTTCGATGGCGAAGAAACGGTACTGTTTATCAAAATCGTGCCCGAAAAACAAGTTGTCGAAATGCACGAAGAACTATGGAGAATCTTATTGCCCCATAGCCAGACGGTGAGCACGCTTTACAGTCCAAAAACCTGGACACCGCATATCACTTTAGCCAGCGAAGGATTAACGGAAGCCACAATGCGCGAGATAAAACAATTTTTGGCCCCAGAACCGTTCCTGTGGCGCATGCGTGTGGATAATATCCTGCTCGCCAGCCAAAGCTCTGAGGACAGCTTTGATGTAAGCCATCGTTTTCAACTTGGCAAGGGTTTGATTGCACAAGACAAGATCATAAAGGAAAATAATAAAGGAGCATAGCATATGACTATAGCATTAAGTGTACGTAATTTATCTAAAAGCTATAACGGCAAACCAGCGATAGATGACATCTCGTTTGATGTTCGCGCTGGTGAAAAATTCGTTTTTGTCGGGCCAAATGGCGCGGGCAAAACGACAACTATCAAAATGATTACCACCCTGCTTGAAAAAGACGCCGGTGAGATTGCTTATGGCGACTTGCTTGTAGGACGCGACGATTTCGCTATCCGAAACAAGATCGGCGTTGTCTTTCAGCATCATGTTTTGGACGACGACTTTACTGTGCGTGAAAATTTAATCTGCCGCGGCGGGTTTTATGAATTGAATGCCAAGGAACTCAAACAGCGTGCTGACGAAGTGATCCAGGTGCTGGATATGGGCAGTTTTGCCAATCAGCGTTATGGCAAGTTGAGTGGTGGGCAACGGCGTCGGGCGGATATCGGGCGGGCGCTGATGCAAAGCCCTGAGTTTCTCTTTTTAGATGAACCCACAACCGGACTTGACCCTCAAACCCGTCGCGTGGTCTGGGAGATTATCAACGGTATTCAGCGCGACCTGGGCACGACTCTCTTTTTGACCACGCACTATATGGAAGAAACCGATGATGCCAGCAGTGTGTACATTATTGACCACGGCAAAATTGTGGCTTGCGGTTCACCTGCATCGTTGAAGAAAGAGCACGCGCCTAACCTTTTGAATATTTACAGCAAAACGCCGGAATCGGTTATCCGTTTTCTGACAGACAAGGGTTACGAACCAACTCTGACTGACACCACCGTGCGCACAATCATACCCAACGCTTTTGACGCGCTGCCGTTGATTGAAGCTTTGCGCGACAATATTGACAACTTTGAACTGGTAAATGGGCGAATGGATGATGTTTTTATTGCCATCACCGGAAAGGAATTACGAGAATGAAAACAACAACACGGATTGCAAAGAGAGTTTTTAGGCTCTTCTTTAGGGATAAATCAGCCATATTCTTCACGCTCCTGGCTTCTATTATTTTGTTGACGATTTATTTACTCTTCCTCAATCGCTCATTTTTCTCGGAGCAGCAATTGGAAATGGTACCTGATCTTGCTCATTTTCAAAATGCCTGGCTGATGGCTGGGTTGGCGGTGATAACCGCCTTCTCGGCAAGCTTTACCGGGCTTGGGCAAATGCCAGTTGACCGCAAGACCAAGGCATTTGATGACTTTCAGGTTGCGCCGGTTCGCCGCAGTCAGATTGTGGCAGGCTATATTCTGGGCGGCACGCTTACCGCTTTTGTCATGTCTTTGGCAACAATTGCTTTTACTTATATCTTTCTACTGATCCGCAATACCCCTTTGCCCAGTGTGCAAAACACCCTGCTGATTGTCGCTTCACTCTTGCTGACGACTTTTGTTTCTAGTGGCCTGGCCTTTTTGTTCGCCAGTGGACGCAATTCGGTGCGCAGTTATGGTTCGGTGAGCAGTGTAATGTTGACCTTAATCGGTTTTTTCGCTGGTGCTTACATTCCCTTTGGTGCTCTGGGCAAATCAGTGCAGACTTTTATGTCCTTACTGCCTTTCAGCCATATGGCAAGCCTCGCGCGCAAGTTTTACCTGACAGACGCTATTAAGAGCATGAATCTTCCGCCCCAGCTCGATATGGCGGAATTTAGGGTTTTCTTTGCCGTGGATATGGAGATGTTTGGCAAAGCGATAGGCCCCTGGATGAGCGCGGGTATTATTTTCCTGTGGGCGTTGCTCTTCTTTGGCATTGGCTTGTTTAGAATTCGCAAGGAACAGGATTAAGTATGACTTTTAGGGCAGCCTTTGAAGCCTTTGAATCCGCGTTGGCAGATTTGGTGTTACCTGAAGAGGTGACCCGTCAGATACTGACTTACGTGCAGACTCGGCCGAACTTTTTCGGCATGGCTTCAAAGGCTTATGCCACGGAGGATGGCGAATTTGACATCCTAAGGCGCAAGCCTTTTACACGTCTGGCAATAATTTGCGCGCTATTGCCGGGCCTGCGCCAACGCTTTGTGGATGCGGGTTTACCTAGGCAAGTCTGGCTGGACAGCATCGACGATATCCGCTTGCGCGCGCAACTTTATTTCGAGAAAACTGGAAAAGCAGGCCTGTCAAAAAATGACGCGCGGTGGTTGCGCCATTTAATAGGCTTCAAGCTTTTTAAGATAGGTTCTTTACAGTTTCAGCCCTTTGAAATGCTTTATTTGGACAAAGAAGGCATCGGCAGGGATTTTATGCGCTTCACTGAGACGCAAAAGTTGCGCCTGCCACCCGGAACGCCTGTTTTGAACACGCATATTCAGCACGGCGCGGATTTGCGACCAGAGGCTTTGCGGGCAACATTCGCGCAAGCAAGGGATTTCTTCAGGCGTTGTTTCCCATCGCAGGATTTTAAAGCCTTCATTAGCTACACCTGGCTTTTGTATCCGGGTTTAAATGAAGTTTTGCCAGCCGAAAGCAGGATATTACAGTTTGCTGAAATGTGGGACGTGGTCTCCGCTGTGGATGACAAGACCCAGGCACTGGAGCGGATATTCGGTGGCCGGCGACGTCGCAAGGCCGATTACCCACAGGAAAGCAGTTTGCAGCGCTTGGCACTGTGCCACATAGATGCTCTGGGTTACGCGCTGGGCGTTATTAAGTTTTAAGTTTCGCTTCTTATCTCAAGCCGGCGTTTCGCCAAACATTTTTAAAAACAGGCAATTTTGCCCCAAAACACCTGGAATTGCCCCAAAAACACCAAATCTGATAGTTCTTGATAGTTTTCTTGCTATAAACTAAGACCATTGCAGCTATTGCAAAGGAGATTTTATGGAAGTACCACGCTTTTGGCGATTGAAAAAACAACGTTACGCTTTGCAGGGCGAAGTCTGCCCGCATTGCGATGTCAAAATATTCCCACCCCGTGACGTCTGTCCGGCTTGCGGTGGTGAGGCAAAGACCCCCTTCACTTTCAGCGGTTTGGGCGAAGTCTATTCTTTTACCGATATCAAAAACGCGCCCGCTGGTTTTGAAGAACAAGCCCCTTACACGGTGGCGCTGGTGCAACTCAAAGAAGGTCCCATGGTGAGCGCGCAACTGACGGATTTAGGCGACGAACCCGTGCATATCGGCATGCCGGTGGAAATGGTCACCCGCAAAATCCGCAATGTCGGCAACGACCGTGGCATCATTGCCTATGGCTACAAGTTTAGACCTGTCATGGTCAAATAAGATGAAGTGCATCAAATGCGTACTGTGTACTCAGCCGACTCCCTGCGGGTCGGTTTTTTCTAAGGTTTTGTTAAGTGTCCTTTTCAAAACCTTAAGTGACAGCTAATACAAAAGCTCTATCATTAATAATGAGATATGTTCGTTTCGGAGGATTATATGGATAAAACGTTAAGATTGATTGTTGTGTTAATACTGGCGCTCGTGGTGCTTGGTGCTTGTTATGTGTTCCCCAGTCGCGAAATCAGAGACGGTGAGCAAGGCACCTTGTTTAGTGAAACCAAAACGCTTGACCGATATAGCAAGATTGACTTTGAAGGTGGTGGGAAGATTGTCTTGGTTCAGGGTAACAGCCATAGTTTGAAAATTGAAGCAAGCCAGGCGGTATTGAGAAAAATAACCGTCAAGCAAGATGGTGAAACACTGCATGTTGGCTTTACTGGAAACGTATGGCAAATGTCAGCGACCGATGAGCTTATTTTTACTTTCACTTTTGAAAACTTGTCGGAATTTAATTTGGCAGGTGGAGCAAACATCCAGGCCGATGGTCTTTCTGTGGACAGCCTTGAGCTTGATTTTGACGGCGGTTTTAGTGTGGATTTAGCCTCGCTGGATATAAACACCCTGGATGTGAATATTGAGGGTGGCGGTATGTTTAGCGCAGACGGCAAGGTGAATACGCAAATCGTCAGAATTGCCGGCGCGGGAACTTATCAGATGGCTGAAGTTGAATCGCAGGATGTGAGCATCAAGATTGAAGGCGCCGGTAATGCTGAGGTTTGGGCAAAAAACACACTCAACTTAGAATTAGAAGGCGCTTACTCGGTTGATTACTGGGGCAACCCACAAATAACGCAAAAAGTCACCGGTGTCGGCTCAATAAAAGCCCACGGCGAAAAGTAAACCCGGCTTTAATTAAGAGCGTTAAAGGTCTGGCATTTTTAGTGGCTTGCCAGACCTTTTTTGTTTTGGATTCACCTGTTCTTTCTTAATTCTACGTTCGTTCGTAATATCCCCCGTTCGCCCTGTTCGTCCGTGGTCTCCTGACCATGGACATAAAAATCAAGGCTTATTTCCAGGCTTTTTTGATTTGATTGTAGCTGTCTTCAAGGCTTTCAGGTAAGACACGCGCTTGACCCAACACAGTGATAAAGTTGGTATCGCGTTGCCAGCGGGGCACAACGTGCAAATGCAGGTGTTCGGCGATACCCGCGCCACCCGCCGCGCCGATGTTCAGCCCGACGTTGAAACCCTGGGCTTGATAAACACGTTCCAAAGTTGCCATCGCCCGGCGTGCGAGCAGCATCATCTCGGTCAGGGCGCTGGTGCTCAGATCTTCCATGTGGCAGGTATGCATCATCGGCACCACCATCATATGCCCACTGGTGTAGGGGTACTTGTTGAGAATAACAAAATTCTCTTCACCGCGATGTACGATGAGATTGTTGTAGTCGTCTGGCATGGCCAGCGCGTCACAAAAAGCGCAGTTAGGCAAACTCTTATCCCGATTAAAATAATCCCGGCGATTGCTATACAAATAATCCATAACTCTATTTTATCGTATTTTTTATTGCTTTCGTCTTAAAGCCCGCAATTCTGCTTTGGTGGCTGGGCTGATGCGACGCGAGTCGATCGCTTTTTGGATGGCTTTATTGTGTGTCCAGGTCTCAAGTTGATGGCTTTGAAGATAGGGCAAAGCATTGTCGAGCTGTTTCGCGAGGGCTTCTGCGAAAAACCACGCTACCATCATGCGTATGTAGTATTCCTCACGCTGAATAGCCGCCACATGCGCCAGAACTTTCGGCCTAAAATGCTTGTCCAAAAAGTGTTTCATCAGCATACCGATGCCATAACGCGCGGTGTATTCGTGTGGGCTTTGAGTCCAGGCGAGAGCGATGGGGTATAACGCTTCAGGATTCTTTTTGAAGACCGGAGGTGAAAAACTGTCGCAAGTTGCCCAGTTGTCGATGTGGGATAAAAAGGCTTGGGTGTAGGCGAGGGCAGTGTGGAAGTCTTTTTCCTGTTCAATGAGAAAGGCGTGTAGCATATTTTCCTCAAAATAAAAGTGGGGTAACTCTGCCATGAACTGCGCGCACCAGTTTTGTTCTTCACGCCATAAACGCCTGGCAAGGGCCCGCAGTGTTGGTGTGCGCACGCCCAAAACGCGCTCCGGCTCAACGGTGGGTATCAAGGGTGTGATGAAAGCACGGTACGCGGGGTCCTGGAGCACGCGCAGGCTTTTATCACGAATAAAACAATCCCATTGCGCGCTAGACAAATTACCCATAGGCCTATTTTATCGCGTTTTTGCTGTTATTAATCAGTTCGCTTTTTACAAGTGCAAGCACATTGTTTCACAATACTAAACAATCTACCCCACAACAAAGAGCGTCGGACCAGCGACGCTCTTTGATTTGAGGAGTAAAACAACCAATACTAATTTGAAGAGTCCGAGACGATGTCTTCAAACCTGAAATTTACAGTTGTTAGGTTTTCTTCATTAACTTCGGCACACTTTTTAGCCAGCGGACAAGTGCTGCACACACTGCCACACGCCGCGGCTTGTTTCGCCTGGCGTACCATTGCATAGATGACCAGGGCAACAACTAAAAGAACTGCCAAAGCGACCAAAATGGTTCCAGTCGTCATCATCTCACCTTTATTTCGCTGGTGCCGCGCTGACCATGGACTTTTGGTAATCTTTCTGCCGGCGGAAAATCATATAAAGCAGTCCCACCAGGGCGATGATACCAAAGACCGTGCCAACGGTGAATGCGCCTGTGGTAAACCAGGTGCCGAGTTGATAATAAACCAAAGCCAGCACATAAGCGAAGATGGTCTGATAGCCAATCGCGAACCAAGTCCAGCGCGCGCTGTTCATTTCGCGCTTGATGGCGCCAATCGCCGCGAAGCATGGCACACAGATCAGGTTGAATATCAGGAAAGCGTAAGCAGATACCGTTGTGAAATCTCTGGCGAGAAGATGCCAAATTTCCTCACCTGCCTCGCTGACCTCGCCGATACCGTACAGAACGCCATAGGTACTCACCACATTTTCTTTGGCGACCAAACCCGTTATCGTCGCCACGGCCGCGCGCCAGTTACCAAAGCCGAGTGGTTTGAATATCCAGGCAATCGCGCCACCCAGTTTTGCCATAAGCCCATTTTCGACATCTTCAACCAAGCCGAAACTGCCGTTTTCCCATCCGAGAGAGGATAAAACCCAAATGACAATGCTTGAGAGCAATATTACCGTTCCCGCCTTGCGCACGAAACTCCACGCGCGTTCCCAAACTGAACGCAACACCGTGCCAACCGCGGGCCAGCGGTATGGGGGCAATTCCATCACAAACGGTGCTGGTGGCCCAGCAAAAGGTTTGGTTTTCTTAAGGATGATACCCGAGATAATCACCGCGGCAATCCCCAGGAAGTAAGCACTGGGCGCCACCCACCACGCGCCACCGAACAAAGCGCCGGCAATCAAAGCGATAATGGGCAGTTTGGCACCGCAGGGGATGAAACTCGTCACCGTGACCGTCATGCGTCGGTCGCGTTCTTCTTCAATCGTGCGCGAAGCCATAATGCCTGGCACACTGCAACCTACGCCAACGAGCATCGGAATGAAACTCTTGCCGGAAAGGCCAAAGCGTCTGAACAAACGGTCCATGATAAACGCAACGCGTGCCATATAGCCGGTACCTTCCAGGAAGGCTAAAACCAGGAAAAGCACCACCATCTGTGGCAAAAAGCCCAGCACCGCGCCAACACCGGCGATGATACCGTCCAGTATCAAACTTTGCAGCCAGTCAGCAACCCCCCAGTTTACCAAAAGGGATTCAACCGCGGGCGGGATAATATCACCAAACAAACTTTCATTTACCCAGTCGGTCAGGAAAGTACCCGGACCGGCACTCCACACCGATAGGCCAAAAACGAGTGTCATAACCACCACAAAGATGGGCAGTGCCAGCCAGCGGTTGGTTACGATGCGGTCAATTTTATCCGACGTGCTCACGGCATCGGGGACTTTTCCACCCCGCACACCTTCAACCACCTGGTCAATCAGCGCGTAGCGTTCGAAGGTAATCAGACTTTGGATATCATCGTCTTCTTTTTCTTCGTAGGATTTTACCAAAGCGCTTAGTTCATCCAGGCTGGCAGGTTTGAGATTGAGCGATTCAGGATTTTCCAGCGCGCGGGTCAGCCAGTATCGTCGCTGATTTTCTTGCAAATCAGAACCAAGCACCGCGTCAGCATCACTCAGCAACTTTTCAAAGTCTTTCTCGTAAGCCAAAGCCTTAGGCGCTTGTCCGCTTTTAGCAACTTTCAAAGCCTCAGCGATAAGCTCATTAATATGTGTGCCCTTTAACGCCGAAATGCCCACCACAGGACAACCCAGGCGCTTAGAGAGTTTGTCTAAATCCAGTTTCGCGCCTTGTCTGCTGAGCATATCCGCCATGTTGATAGCGACAACCGTCGGAATGCCCATTTCAAGTATTTGCATCGTCAAATACAGGTTGCGTTCCAGGTTGGTGCCATCCACAATGTTGATAATGGCATCGGGCGAATGTTGGGTCAGTTGTTCGCTGGCAATGCGTTCTTCAAGCGAGTTTGCCGAAAGGGAATAGATACCGGGCAGGTCTTGGATGATGACCTGCGGATGCCCTTTGAGCTTGCCTTCCTTTTTCTCGACCGTCACACCTGGCCAGTTACCGATATACTGGTTTGCGCCAGTCAACTGATTAAACAGTGTCGTTTTACCTGAGTTTGGGTTTCCCGCCAGGGCGATTGTTAAGGCTTGCTTCGTCATTTACGCACCTCCACTTCTACTAATGATGCCTCTGACTGTCTTAATGAAAGGTCATAACCTTTCACCTTGAACTCAATCGGGTCACCTAATGGGGCTTTTTTAATCATTTCCAGTTCAGTCCCACGTAAAATGCCCATATCTAAAATGCGTTGGCGCAAGTTTCCTTCGCCATGTACTTTTTTGACCACAGCCTTTTGGCCGGGTTGCATATCAAATAATGTTTTCAAACTGCCTCCTCGACATAAATGTCTTTTGCTTGTTCTTTATCCAAGGCGTAGCGCGCATCGCGCAAAAGCACGATAACATTTCCGTCGCAAGAAGAAATCACATCCAGCTCTTCGCCGGGCACAAAGCCAAGAGCTTCCATGCGTTCGCGGGATCTGCCACGCGCGCGCCTGACACGACATCGTTTTTTATTCTGCATATAGCATAGTGGTACCATGTTACTCCTTTAGTTGTTAGCATCAACTAACTCATTATATGTTAGACCCAACTAACTTTTCTGTCAAGGGTTTTTGGTATAATTGAGATATGAAAAGTGAACTTTCATTAGATATGCCCGAATCAAGCGAAATGTACCTTGAAACAATTCTCCTGCTGGAACGCAATAACCCTGTTGTGCGTCAGGTAGACATCGCGCGCGCGCTCGGTTTTAAACGCCCCACCGTGCATGTGGCCGTCAAAAAACTGGCTGAACAAAATCTCGTGCACATCGACGAAGGCAGCAAAATCGCGCTGACCCCCCAGGGACGGCAAATCGCCGAAGCTGTTTTCATGCGCCATAAGACCTTTACGCGCTTTCTCATGCACCTGGGTGTGGATGAGCAAACCGCCGAAATGGACGCCTGCCGCATTGAACATTACGTGAGCGAGCAAACCTTCCAGCGCATCAAAGCCTATTGCGAAAAATTTTTGAACGGTGACTGTTAATAGACTATCATCCTGTTCAAACACTTTCGGAGAATAAAATGGTACCAAATGATTCAGCATGGCTGGCCGCAAGCAAGACATTGAATTACCCTGACTAATCCCCAAAATCCCGCGCCGAATTAGTCGCTTTATGGTAGGATTCATAGGATTACAAAAACAATGGAAGTGATTATGTTTAGAACCCGTTTTGCCCCATCGCCCACCGGCTATATGCACATCGGCAACCTGCGTACCGCCCTTTATGCCTATCTGATTGCCAAAAAAGCAAAGGGCGTGTTCATCTTGCGTATCGAAGACACCGATCAAAAACGCAACGTATCCGACGCGCTTGATGCCATTTACAACGGACTCGCCCTTGCCGGCATCACCTACGACGAAGGCCCCGATAAAGATGGCGGACACGGCCCCTATGTGCAAAGTCAGCGCAAAGCGATATATGGACAATACGCCCATCAACTCATCGACCAAGGCGACGCTTACTACTGCTTCTGCCAAAAAGAAGACCGCCCTGAACCCGGCGACGAGCGCGACGAAGAACGCCGCGACCCTTGCCGTAACCTGAGCCCTGCTGAAGTCCAGGACTATTTTGACCAAGGCATTCAACCCGTTGTGCGTCAGCGCATCCCGCTTGAAGGCACATCCAGCTTCTTTGACCACGTCTATGGCGATATCAGCATCGAAAACAAACAGCTTGATGACCAGGTGCTGCTCAAATCCGATGGTTTCCCCACCTACAACTTCGCCAACGTCGTTGATGACCACCTTATGGCCATCAGCCATGTGATCCGCGGGCAGGAATACCTGAGTTCAACACCCAAATACAACCTGCTTTACGAAGCGTTTGGCTGGCAATACCCTGAATATATCCATCTGCCCCACATCATCAAGGAAGACGGTAAAAAACTCAGTAAGCGCGCAGGCGACCCAACCTTTGAAGACCTGGTGAACATGGGCTTTTTACCTGCCGCCATCGTCAACTATGTCGCCCTGTTGGGCTGGAACCCGGGTGACGAGCGCGAAATTTTCTCCATGGAAGAACTCATCGAAGCTTTCGATATGGACCGTATCAGCAAATCGAGCGCGGCATTCTCGATGGATAAACTGCGCTGGATCAACGGTGAACACATCCGCGCGTTAAGCCCGGATGCCTTCCATGAAGTCGCTTTACCCTGGTATGGCGATGCCCTGCGTGGCTTTGACCTGCAGCAAATCAGCCAGCTTATTCAAATCCGCACCGATTGCCTGGGCGATATCCCTGAGATGCTGGCGTTTTTAGCTGAACTGCCCGAATACGATATCGCGCTTTTTGAAAATCAAAAGTCCAAATCAAGCCTTGAAAGTTCGAAAGCAATCCTTGAAGCGGTTATTCCAGTCCTTGAAAAGCAGGAAGACTTCAGCAACGCTGCCCTGTTTGAAACGCTCAAACTTTACGCGAAAGAAAGCGGAAACAAAGTAGGAACAACCATGTGGCCTATCCGCACCGCGCTCAGTGGCGCGCCCGCCAGCCCCGGTGGTGCCACTGAACTGGCAAGCCTCTTGGGCAAGGAAGAAACCTTGCGCCGCTTAAGATTAGGGCTTGAAAAACTGCTGGCTTAATACCTTAAGTTCTCAACATTCACCCTAAAACAAAAGACACCTGGCTCTTGTAATAAGCCAGGTGTTTTCAATATACTGATTCAAATATCAAACAACCGCTAATTCAAGATGGTTGGGAAGTAAATAAACTCGTCTAAGACGCCTTGGGTTTGATCCCAGTCCGGATCTTTTAGGTAAAGAAAATCAGATGGCGGGTTGGGTTGGGGCACGTTGAAAAAGTTGTAACCAAGGTCGGTAAAATAGTAGCTTCCATCATCTTTTTTGCAGTAGTCCAAATGTTGCCCATCAACACAAAGCGTTACAAGCTTTGTAAAGCTGGCTGGTAAATCCCCTTTCAAATAATTGTGGCTTAAGTCCAAATGGCGCAAATTTGTGATATTCGCTATTTCTTCCGGCAGCGTGCCTGTCAACCGATTCTTGCTAAGGTCAAGATACCACAAATAGCTCAGGTTTCCCAACGTGACAGGGATTTCACCCGTAAAGCGGTTGTTAGCCAGCTCAAGCCATCTTAAATTCTCAAGATTGCCTAATTCCGCAGGTATCGGGCCCGTGAACTGGTTATTACTAAGGTCAAAAGTCCATAAACCTGTCATATCGCCTAATTTGACAGGTATCGTGCCCGTTAGTTGATTATTTGAGAAAGAAAGAATCTTTAATTCTATTAGATTTGAGAGTTCAACCGGAATTGTGCCCATCAGTTGGTTGTTATCGAGACGGAGTTCTTGCAAATTTGACAAATTGCCCAATTCAGTGGGTATTGAGCCACTTAGTTTATTATTCTCAAGAAGAAGATATATCAAATTGGACAAATCACCTATTTCAGCAGGTATCGTACCCGTTACCTGATTGTTTGAGAGAGAAAGAACCCACAACTTTGACAAATTGGACAATTCAGCTGGTATCGTACCCGTCAGTCGGTTATTTGCGAGTTCGAGATGCCATAAATTTGTCAAGTTCCCCAACGTGGTGGGCATCTTGCCAGTCAGCAAATTATTGCTTAAGTAAAGGTAATCCAAATTTGTTAAATTACCCAAGCTGTCAGGTATTTCACCCGTCAAGTGGTTGTCGCCAAGAATGAGTTCGTACAAATTAACTAAATTACCCAATGAAGCAGGTATTACGCCAGTTAATTGGTTTCTGTAAAGGCTAAGATACACCAAAGACGTGAGATTTCCCAATGTGGCGGGGATTTCACCAGTCAATTGGTTATCACCAAGTCTGAGCCATCCTAAATTCAAAAGATTACCAAGTTCAGCAGGAATCTGACCAGTCAAATTATTTCTATAAAGGGAAAGTAATTCCAAGCTTAGCAGATTGCTCAGTTCAATAGGTATCGAACCTGTCAAGTGATTAAAGTCAAGGTTAAGCCATCTCAAACTTAACAGATTACCTAGCTCAGCAGGTAGCGTACCACTTATTTCGTTATTATCTAGTTCCAACTCTTCCAAATGCGAGAGATTACTCAGTATCACAGGTAGTGAACCTGTCAAATTATTATGCGCAAGGCTAACACTTACTATATGCTCTGCGCTAACAGAAACACCAGTCCAATCACCTACAATTGTACTTTCCAGCCAGTTAGAATTTCTTTTCCAGCCTGCGCCGTTGGTGCTTTCATAGAGTGCTACCAAAGCTTCACACTCTTCATAAGGCACATCTGTCACCGTGTTACAGTCAAAAGACTGCACTTGTTTTTGGGTGAGTCGAATAATTTCCGCGCTTTGGGGAGTGTAGACTCGCTCTTTGTTTTCTTCTAAATAGGGATGATGCCAGGTGTTTGGCATTTCTTCATCATAACGATGATATGACAAGCGATAATGTGGCGTTCTAAAAGAGTTTTTAGCCACCGGGTTTGAAAGCTTTTCGCCAGAAAGGACAGTTTGCGCTTGAACGACGCTGGTCTGCACACTCGCCACCATTAAAACCAGACAAGTAAATATAGTAAATATCGTTTTTCTCATATCATGCCTTTCTTTATTAAAATGCCAGCTTAATTTTATCATGCTCATAGAACACAGCAGATACTTAATAAACGTCCAAAATCAATAAATGTTCCGCCACTGTTTGCTAATTTTTTCACGCCCCTGCTGGCATCCCGCCATGCATCAATTGTTTTGCTAATATACTCATTAATTGACAAAATAAGGGGTGTTGTTGTTTTTTAATGTTATTATTAATTAAAATCAGGTACTTGACATTAGGAGGTAAAAATGAGATTAGATAAAAAAGCTGTCGTCGTAACCGGCGCTTCTTCAGGAATGGGGAAAGCCATTGTAGAAACTTTCGTTAGAGAAGGCGCGAATGTGGTCGCTGTGGCAAGAAGAAAAGAAAGACTTGAAGCACTTGCCAAGTCTTTGGAAGATGCCCCTGGCAAGGTAATCGTATTCCCAGGAGACATCGGGCTAAAGAGCACGAATGAAGAGATGATCGACATTTGTGTTAAGGAATTCGGACGGTTTGATGTACTCGTCAATAACGCGGGCGTTATGGATGACATGAGTCCTATCGGGGACGTAAAAGACGAAAGATATGAGCATGTCATGAAAATCAACGTCTATGGTCCCATGTGTGCCATGAGAAAAGCCGTACAGGTATTTATAGAACAGGGCGAAGGTGGCAATATCATCAATATCGCTTCCGGGGGTGCTATAAGAACACTTGCCGGCGCTGTGTACTGCGCGTCTAAAGCCGCCCTGGTTTCAATGACCAAGAACACTGCTTACATGTATATACCGAACAAGATACGCTGTAATGCGATCGCTCCTGGTGGAATCGTCACCGAAATCGGTACATCTATGGGTGATGTGAACATGAATGGATATGCCAGGTTACAAAACGTTTACGCTTGTTCACCTGAGCATGGAAGCGCGGATCAGATAGCCAATGTCGCGCTCTTCCTGGCCAGCGATGAATCTTCATATGTCAATGGCGATGTCCTGGTAATAGACGGTGGCTGGCTTGCCGGATAAGACCAAGCTTCATATAAAGTCTAAAAAAGGCATGCGCGCGCATGCCTTTTTATATTACTTAAATTAAGCCCGGAAACTAAATGCCCAGGATACCACTCAGCACAAACACCGAAAGCGACCCAACGATAATCCCAATCGCGGTAAAGTGGTTATGCCCGTGTTCGCGCGCGGTTGGAATGAGCTCGTCTAAAGTAATGAACACCATCACCCCAGCCGCGAATGCCAGCGCTCCTGGTAAAAGCTTGGTGAAATTAATCAAAACCAGACTTGCCAAAACCGCGCCAATCGGCTCCGCCAGACCAGAAAGAAAGGCAATCTTAATCGCATCGCGCTTGCAAATGCCGCCGCGACAAAGGGGCAAGGCGGTGGCGATACCTTCAGGAATGTTGTGCAACATAATCGCGATTGCCACAAAAATACCAAACTGGGGATTGTGCAGATAACCCGCGCCAACCGCGATACCTTCCGGCAGGTTATGAATCGCGATACCTATCGCCATCAGCAAACCCACATTAATCAGTTTGCGGTCAACGGGCTCGCCATTGTCGCTGCGTCGGATGCTAAACAGCCCACCCCGTTTTCTCTTGCGTTCATCACAATCACAGGGCTTGCTGAAACGCTTGTTGTCGCAACAAGCTTCATCCAGCATCTCGCTGTCAATGCCGACAATATCGCCATTAAGCTCGATATCCACTGTATCGCGGATTTCCTTTTCGCCAAAGCGAATGTGTGGGATGAGATGGTCCAGCGCGAACATAAATACCGCGCCCAGGGCAAAGCCAATCGTGGCAGTCACCCAGTTCGACTGCTCAAGCGCTTTGGGAACCAGCTCAAGGAACGAAAGACAAATCATCACACCAGCGGTCAGTCCCATCAAAAAGCCATAGGACCGCCGCGATGGTCTGACAAGTGCCGCGATAAGTCCACCAAGGCCAGTACCCAAACTGGCAGCGACGCTCAACAACAAAATATTCAGTAATGGACTAATTTCTTCGATCAAAAACTTACTCCGTATTTAAAATAGACAAGCTTGTTAGTTTTATGTAACAGACCTATTCTACTCAAGAGACGCCACTTGGTCAATCACTCCATCACGCGCAAGTGCTCAAGCCAGGCAAGCATTTAGGGGATATATCGCTATATGTATTCACTCGGTACGAAACTTGCATCTACTATAACACAGGCTCAGCCAGCTTGCTTTGGCGTGCGACGCCAGATATTAAGCGCAAAACAGAAAGCTAAAACTATGCAAGGCATTAATAAAAACAAAATTATTTTATACATCATTATCATTCTCATCGGCACCACACTCGTTGTTTTTGGTACTGGCGCATTGGTCAGGGCCATGGCCAGCTCAAACAGTTCTGCTATTAGCTTCATCCTGCGCGATGGCGCGCCCACCCCCACACCTTTTCAACCTGCAAACATGGCGGGGCTCCTGGGCGAAGATGGGATTCCCCAGCCACTCTTTACACCCACGCCGGTGCCCATCATTCCCGCGGGCGAATTGCCCGACGAGCAGGTGAACATTCTCCTTTTGGGCCAGGATGACTACGAAGAACGCAATTTCCGCACCGACGTCATCATTTTGCTTTCGATAAACCCCAAACACGAAACCGTTACGCTTATCTCCTTCCCGCGCGACTTATATGTCGCAATTCCGGGCTTTTGGTCAAACCGAATCAACACCGCCTGGAGTCTGGGCGGATGGGACTTGCTCAAGCAGGTCTTCGAGACCAACTTTGGTATCGTTCCAGATTATTACATGATGGTTCATTTTGATGGTTTTAAAGCCGTGGTGGACAGTTTAGATGGCATTGACGTTGAAATTACCCAAACGCTCAGCGATTCATGCCACATGGACCCCAGTGGCTGGTGTACTTTTGAGCCTGGCGTCATGCACATGGACGGTCAAACCGCGCTTTGGTACTCGCGTTCGCGTATGACAAGTAGCGACTTTGATCGCAATCGCCGCACACAAGACGTGATAGTGGCTATGGCAAAAAAGGCGATGAGTCGCAACATGATTATCAAAATCCCCGAACTTTACGGTCATTATCGCGAATATATTGACACCGATATGCCTTTGACTGCCGTGATGAAGCTGATGCCCATGGCGTCAAAACTCAAGGATTTTAGCAATTTGCGACATTTCGCGGTTGACAGCACAATGGCGTATGACTGGATTACCTGGGAAGGTTCGATGGTGCTCATGCCCGATAACAACGCCATCGCCAGGATGCTCAACGAAGCCCTTTATCGCAACGAACAGTAAGCCACACGTTTTTTATAGAATCCCCTTCCGGTAATTGCTTTGCCCGGCAATGTACACGTGTCTTGATTTGACAGACCCACACATTAGGGCTAAACTTAAGGACAGAACTTATAGCTATACGAAATTATGGAGGCGAAATGAGCCAAAAATCTGAACCCATCTCTGCCCATATCCAAGAGACAACTCTCTTGCACCCAGCCATTCAGGCCTGGAAAATTTACCTGCGCGACCAGGGCAGATCGCACCATACCCTAAAAGCCTTTAGCGCGGATCTCAATCTGCTTGAAAGCTACCTGCCCACCGACAAACAAATCGGGCAAATTACAACCGCTGACCTGGAAAACCACTTGTACTGGATGGAAAATGAACGTGATGTCCCCTGCAGTCCCAAAACGCTCTCCAGGCGCATCACGTCAATCAAGTCCTTTTTCCGCTGGCTGTTTGAATCAGGCGTGCTCAAAAGCAACCCCGCCGACCCCATCATTCAAAAGCCTGTCGCCAGCCGATTGCCCCACGCGCTGACCCAATCGGAGTATCGCCTGGCGCTTGAAGCCGCGCGGGCCATTCGCGATGGTGCCAAAGCCGACCCGCGACCCCTGGTACTCTTTCAGCTGGTGCTCGAAACCGCGCTCAAAAAAGGCGAGTGCCTGAGTTTGATGGTTGAACATCTCGAAATTGACGACCCCAAAAACGCCGCGCTCCATGTGCGCTATTCCAACCCCCGCTATCGCTACAAAGAACGACGCTTGCCCCTTTCTCAGGACTGGGTAGAGGCCTACACCGACTACGCCCAGCAATACGACATCAAAGACCAGGTCTTCCCGTGGTCGCAACGTCGTTTGGAATATCTGCTAAGCGATATCGCCGAAGAAGCCAAATTCGAGAAGAACATTTCCTTTGACAGTCTGCGCTGGACCAGCGCCGTCATTGACCTTAGCAAGGGCGTTGACCCCGACAACATTCGCCAGAAACTGGGTATTTCCAAAATCCAGTGGCGCGACGTGCAAGAAAGGCTGCATAAAATCGCCGAAGAATACGATTACACGCTTTCTTAGGCATGGGCTAAACGCCAAATATTAAAGGTGTTTCTATGAAAATGCAATCAAACAAAAAACGCGGTTGCGCGTTTTCAACTTTTTTTATTGTCCTGGTACTCTTGATACTGGGCGTGATGGTTGGCGTGAGTCTGAATAAAATTCGCGAAGGCCAGCCTGGTTTTTTGACCAACCTGTGGATTACACCCGATAAATATCTCGATGACCCTTATCTTTCCAATGAAGCCACGCGCATCAACGTGCCTAATCACGTCAAAACGATTCTGCTGCTCGGCTCGGACTATCAGCCCGAAATCGGCTTTCGTACCGACGTGATGCTGCTGATGGCCTTCAACACCAAGACCAACAAGGTCAATCTCATCTCTTTCCCGCGCGACCTTTGGGTTACTATTCCCGGACTGGGCGAACAACGTTTAAACGTCGCCTTCCCCTTCGGCGACTGGCAACTGCTGAGTGATACCTTCGCCCTGAATTTCGGTTTTCGGCCCGACCATTACATGATGGCTGATTTCGAAGGTTTTAAGCATATCCTGGATGTGCTCGGTCCCATTGATGTTGAAGTTAGCGAACGCATGGAAGACGCAAGCTATCTTGATGCCAGCGGTTGGCGCGTTGTGGAACCAGGCACGGTGACCATGACCCAGCCTGAAGTGTTTTGGTATGTGCGCGCGCGTATGAATTCGTCCGATATCGACCGCAACCGCCGCGCGATGGAAGTTATTAAAGCCATGGGCAAAAAAGCCCTCAAGCCCGCGCATCTCAGGTATTTGCCTGGCAACTTGCGCGCGGTCAAACGCAGCATTGAAACCGACATGGAACTTGCCGATTTCATCATCTACGCCCTGCCTTTGTCCAAGTACTTTGATGAGAACGTCTTTACCATGTATCGCATTGAATACACCAACGTCACGCCTGGCGTTACCGAAGGTGGCGCGTCGGTTTTATTCCCGAAATTTGAAGAGATAAAGGGTATTTTGCGTGAGGTCTTAGACGCGAACTAAACTGGCGTCATAGCTTATTGTATCTTATTCACCCCCTCCTGGGAGGGGGATTAAAGGGGGTGGGTTTTTTTCGTGAATATTCTTGGAAAAACTACAAACAGTTTGCCATTAATTTGTCATTAAGTGAACTTTATAGATTGAAATTTTACTAGTAATAAAGCCCACACCCCTCCCCCTCTCCCAGGATAGGGGGAATTTTAATGCGCGCCCAGGCAATTAATGCCACAGAAAACTGTATTGTCTTAGAGAAAATTGTTCTACAAAACTGGCTTTAGTCGTTATGCTTTAAAGATAAATGTAAAATCTCGTTCTCGTCGCCTTGCAAGCGCCAGTCATGCGCGATACGCAAGCCAACGACCCAAACAACCGATTCCCCACTCAGCACCACAGGCCATTTGGCACGGGCTGCCTGGGGAATTTTATTATTGACGAAGAAATCGCTCAGTTTCTGACTGCCACACTCCAGTCCCAGCGGCACCCAGCGCTCGCCCGTTTGCATCGCGCGTACAATCAAGGGCAATGCCATGTCAGCAGGATTGAGCCAGGCTTGTTGAGGGTCTTTCTTTTCCGCGTCTGAGATTTTTGCGTAGTCCTGTTTGCTAATCATTTCGGCGCTGAGTTGCCAGCCAGGGTTGAGAAAAACACTCTCGCCAACGCCAAGCTCAAGCGTGCTGTCAGAATCAAGTTGTGGCATGCTCAATATCGTCGGCAAAGCGCTTTGCTCAAGCAGATGACAGGCATTCCCAACCATCACCGCCCGCGTTTTCTGGCTCAAGTCTTGCGCGCCAAGCCCGTTGATGATGACTTGGCGTGTTTTTTCGATGTCTTCAAAGCCAAAATCAGGATTAACCGGGCGCAAAGCGTTCAGCCCGCGCCGAACGACACGTCGCTGCAAAGCCAGGTCAAGCTGCAAAAAGGCTACGCGGTTTAGAACAATCTCATTTTCGCTTTGCCAGTCCACAACTTGCCTAAAAGCTTGCGCTTCAAGCTTTTCAAGCAGCAAGTTATCCACGCGTAAAACTTCCGCAGCCCGCAACACACTCTGTTTAAAGCCCGGGTTAAGCCTTTCCATCTCGGGGATGAGACTTAAGCGCAGTTGATTGCGGTAATAAACAGGTTCAACGTTGGTTTCATCGAGAAGCACTTCAAGCTGATGCTGCTGGGCATATTGTTCAATTTCTGCACGACTGATGCCAAGCAGCGGGCGCAACAGGGGAATTTTGGCATCAAACTGGGGCAAAACGCTCCGCCTTGCCATGCCCGCCAGCCCTGCCATTCCCGCGCCACGCATGAAGTGCATCAAAACCGTTTCCACCTGGTCATCGGCATTATGCCCCAAAACAAGCGCCTGAGCATCGTGTGCGCGCGCGACTTCAAACAAGAACCGGTAACGGCAAATCCGCGCGGCTTCTTCAACGCCCAGCTTTTCTGCCTGGGCAAAAGCCGTCACATCTGTGCGTTGGCTTACGTAGGGCAGCCCCCAGCGTGCCATCATCTCGCCCAGCGTCTGGGCTTGCTGCGCGGAGACATCGCGCAAGGCATGGTCTAAATGCGCCACAATCAGCTTCAATCCCGAATCGCGCAAGGCGTGCACCAAAGTCAGGCTATCCACCCCACCCGACACCGCCAGCACAAGCGCTTTTTCCGGGTTGAAGGGCTCTTCTTCGCTAAATGCCCCAAACAGGGTATCTAAAATGCGTTGCTTAAGCATGGCGAAATTATAGCACGCGCGACGTGCGAGATATCGTTTTCTATTCGTGGATATTTCCGGGCTAAAAGCTGACCTTCCTAAAACTGGGGAAAGCCCCCCTGAAACGGACCCAAACCGAACATCCTAAGCGCTGTGTATAAGATTAGCGACAGGATAATGAAAAAGACAATGAAAAACAAAACCTTCATCACGATTGAGAGGGGGTCTTTTCCCTGCGGTTTTGGCGCTCCCTTAGTATCGCTTGACGAAACAGTTCCGCTTTGCGCGACAGAAAAAGACGTGCCTTTCTCCGCGTTGGCGTCTTTCCAGTCAATAGCCAAATGCTGTACCGACTTGCAAAATGGGCAAGTATGCACCTGCTCGCCCCACTTCGGCTGCAGTGGCGCCCCGCAATTATCACAGTTGATTTGACTCACCAGCTTCTCTTTTCGTTTCATAAACCTTTCTCCAACGTATCAGGATATAAAGTTCGTCAGCTTCATTATACTAGCACTTGACGCTTACACCCTGAACTGAAACTGGCTTTTCTGCAACGCTCACTCGCAATGGACATGGTCAGGAGACCATGTACGAACCCTAAAACATAAACCCGCTAGCCCTCCACCAGACTCACATGCCCTTGCTCTAAATAATACTTCGCCTGGGCGGCCCACATCTCAGCATACAAACCGCCCTGCGCCAAAAGCGAATTATGCTCTCCGCGCTCAACGATTTCACCTTCATTGAACACGATGATATCCGAACAAAAACGGCAAGATGACATACGGTGCGAGATAAACACAGTCGTTTTCTCTTCAATGATTTCGTTCAGATGCGCGTAAATATCCGCCTCGCTGATGGGGTCCAGCGCGGCAGTGGGTTCATCGAGTATCATCACCGAGCCCTGATTATACAAAGCCCGCGCGATAGCCATTTTCTGCTGTTCACCCCCGCTAAAATGCATCACACCACCAAGGAAGGAAGCTACTTCCGTTTCCAAACCTTTGCCTTCTTCTTCGAGTTCCGCCAGACGTTCACTGAATCCCGCCATCTCCAAACAAGCGCGCACACGGGCCTCGTCATAATCCACGTCGCAAGCCACATTTTCCGCCACCGGAAAAGCGAAAAGCTGAAAATCCTGGAATACCGCCGAGAAGAGTCGCAAATATTCCTGATAATTGTATTTGCGAATATCCACACCATTCAGCAAGATACGCCCTTCGGTTGGGTCATACAGCCGGCACAAAAGCAAGACAAAAGTTGTTTTGCCCGCGCCGTTCAGACCCACCACCGCGTGGCGCTTTTTCATGTCCAGGGTCACGTTCACATTGCGCAAAGCCCACTTGTCCGAACCGGGATATTTGAAGCTAACGTTTTCCATGGTCAGCAAAACTTCGTGGTCGCGTCGTTTTTCAACCGGAATCGTACCAGTTTCCAGCGCGTTTTCCTTCGCCATGTAATTTTGAATATCCTGATAGTAAGGCACACGGCGCGTTATCGTAGCCAAATTTTCGCTAAAACTCAGCCACGACTTGCTGACCTGTATAAGACTGTTGGCATAGGTCACCACCATCGCCAGGGGCACTGCGTTAGTCATTACTTTAACACCAGCAACAAACCACGCCATCAGCGTAAAAACAAAACCACTGATATCTTTATTCAATATTTCTCTTTTTATTATTATGTTGGCTTTTAAGAGAAAGTCTGTCAAGGCTTTGCTTTTTTCTTTGTACCAGGCAGCAATCATCGGAATCATGTTGTAGACCTGATATAGCGCGTAGTTCCCGTGTGAAAGCAAAACTTGCATCACAATGTAATTGAGATCCGTTTCAACAGTGATATGCTCATCGTGATAGCGTTTGCGCTGGATGGCAAGCTGGTCATTGCTTTTCTTTGTAAGCAACGACAGCAAAATAACCAAGCCAACCGTCACCGTCGTTGCCAGCCAAGGTTGCGCGATGACAGAAAGCCATCCCTCAGTTTTTGGAGAAGAAAGCAACAGTACCGCGCTTAGCGACACGGATGTGATAAGGCTTAGCAAATCACCCAAAAGCGTAAAGAGTTGCCCGATAAACTCATTAAAATAACCTTCATAGTTCATGGACTGAAACGCGCGCTGAAACGCATTCTTGGCATCGTTGTCCTGCGAACTGGGATAGTCGAGAGTCATCGGTTTTTCGTGTATTTTAGCCGAAAAAGCCTCATGCAAATCACTGCCTTGAATTTTTAGATAACGACTTAAAAAATCTTTAAGTAAATTCAAGGCGATGCTTAGCCCCACCAGGGTCAAGCCCCAGGTCCATGCCTTTTGCCAGTTTTTGCTGATAAAACCTTCCAAAACCGGCGCGATGAGCAGTATCGGTACGTAGATGGTGGCTAAGTTCAGCAAGGTGTTGATGAGTACCAATGGCGTGTAAGATCGCTTGAGAGTATGAACTTCCCTGAGAACCCACAGCAGGGTTTGCCACGCCTTTTTGCGTTCGTCTTTTTTGCTTGCTTTGTTTACTTTTTCTGCCTGGCTCATAATGCCGCCTCCGTTTGATAGTACTTGGCCTGTTCGTGGAACATATGTTGATAAGCGCCTTTGGCTTCCATTAACGACGCGTGCGTGCCGGTTTCAACGATTTCGCCTTCCTTCAAAAAGACCACCCGATCACAAAACTGGGTTGAAGAAAGCCGATGCGAGATAAAAACAGCTGTTTGGTTTTCGGCCAATTCATGATATCTTTCGTACAATGCAGCTTCAGCCAACGGGTCCAGTGCCGCTGTAGGCTCGTCTAGAATAAGGATGTCGCCGCCCTTATACAAGGCACGCGCCAGCATCAAACGCTGGTTTTCGCCACCCGACAAGTTCACCCCGTCTTTGTGTAAATAAGTCGTCAGTTGACTGTGCACACCTTCGCTCAATCGTGCCACAACCTCGCTCAAGCCGGCTTTTTCAATTGCCCATTTCAGGCGTTCATAGTCAATTTCGCTTTCGGGCTGGCAAGTGATGTTTTCCGCCAATGTCGTGGCGATGATAGTCACATTCTGAAAGACCATGGCAACTTTTTTGTAAAGTTCCGTAGGTTTGAATTCCTTCACGTTGATACCGTCATAATAGATTTCGCCACGCGTTGGTGTGAAGATGCCCGTGGCAAGTTTGACCAGCGTTGTTTTGCCCGCGCCATTTTCGCCAACCAAAGCGATTTTCTCACCAGGTTTAATCGTCAGGTTGATATTTTTTAGCGCCCATTTTGTATTCTCATCCTCACTTGAATAGGAGTAAGAGACATTCTCAAAGCGAATCGTACCCAAACCTTGAGGAACCAAACCTGGCGTGCCGGTTTGGTCATATTCCGGCTGTTGCATCGCCTCGCGAAAGTGCGTAACAACAAAGTTGTTTTGAAACAAAAGTGCGATTTTATTAAATATCCCACTCACATAAGCACTTATGCCCAAGATAACGCCCATATAGAGCACAAAATCGGATACAGGCATGCCCGCCTGAACACGTCGAAAAAGGACGATAAAGGCAATCACATCGCGCGCGATGCTTAACAGCCAAAAACTTGCATCCGCAGCGAAAAGCCGATATTGTTTTCCGCTCACATACACATGCCAACGCTTGCGCAAGTCCAGGTACTTTTTCTTAAAAATATCCACGATGGGGTACAGTCTGACATCTTTTGCCGCCTCATTTTTCAGCGCGATGCTTTGCATGTAATGGCCTTCAGCCCAAAGATTTTGACGTTCCTGATTTTTCTCATTTATCTGCTTCATAAAAATGAGTGACATAATGCCTTGCCCGACAGCAGGTAAGAGGATCAGAGGCAGCCATTTCCATTCCAAGCGTGCTGAAAGCAGAATGTATATCAAGGTGTTGATGAGATTTGCAACAATATCCCGTATATTCGTCATGAAACCTTCCACCCCAAGTTCGTTACCCCAATAGACCGCAGCAGAGATGTAATTGCGCTGTTCTTTGCCTTTGGGGCCTTCCATTTGCTCGGCGGGTAACAGCATGGGCTTCATTGCAGCGGGATAAGCTTCAAGGAGGCGAAAAAGAAAACTGAGCATATAAGTTTCATTTTGCAGAATATTTTGCAGAAACAGCGCAATACCTAATGCGGCTACTAATCCTAAAAAGGGCAGAAAAGTCTCAAAATTTTGTAAAGAGACCACCGCTCGCGATGGCACAAGCACCGCCAGCACCGCGACCACGCTACCAAATAAGAAATACAAGAAAAAATACAGCCATGCGGTTTTTTTAATGGGCAATTTTCGCCACTCGCCGCATAAAAATGTGAAGTTTTTCCAGAGATGTTTCATAGTTCACCTTTTCCGAGTTATCCAACAAGCATAGAATAACAAATCTTTTTGCTGATTTCGCGCTTTTGTCGTGAAATGTCGTTTTTCTGACGTGAAAGGTTGTTGGTGGGGTTTCTTTGGAGTTTATATGGGGATTTTGTATGATTTTTTGTCATGCCCGCGGCGGGACGCCGGGGCGAGCGTTCTTATTCCTCCTGCCGGCGTCCCGCCGTGCAGATACACGTTTGCACTTGTTCGCACGTGGTCTCCTGACCACGTGCCTGTCATGGTCAGGAGACCATGAAGGAACATTTATTTTTCCCCCAGCGTCCCACAGAGCAGATTTTGCTAATGTTATTAATGCCCCAAAGGAACCGAAACCTCAGCAGCAAAGATGCCCGGCTCGTTTTGCAGGTTCAAAAAGCCCTGATACTTTTCCAGCAGCAGTTTCACCCGCTTAAGCCCCAAACCATGGTCGCCCCGCTTGGTGCTGATATAGTGACGTTCATTAAAATTCAGGATTTCTTTCGCCGCGTTTTGTATCGACAAATAAAGCTGCTCACCCCGCGTGTCAAAATAAACGCGCAACCAACGCTCCCCCTGCTCAATTTGCCGGCAAGCCTCAATCGCGTTATCCAGCAAATTCCCCAAAATCACACATAAATCCACATCGCTGATGGGTAAATCCGCCAGCACCGCGACCTTAACGTTCAGGTCAATGCCATGTTTTTTCGCCAAACTCAGTTTGCTGTTGAGAATGGCATCCACCATCGCGTTTCCGGAATTGACCAGCGTGTCAATGCTGTCCAGCTCCGCCTCCAGCTCGTTGAGATGCTTGCCCAGTTCCTTAATCTGCCCTTGCGCCAAATAAGCCTTGAAACTCTGCAAATGATTGTGATAATCATGTCGCCAGCTGCGCATCTGTAAGTAAATTTCTTTGACTTCCTGATAATGACTGCTCAGCAAACTCTGCTGAAAAGCCCGCGAGTTAATGTCAAAATGCTTTTGGATGGAATACATCAAACCATCCAGCGCGATAAAACTAAGACCGCTCAGGATAATCTGCAAATAAAACGGGCTTACAAAACTCAAAGCGACAAAGAGAAGCGCTACCAGAAGCGCGCCTGGCCAGGTGAGCGCGCGTTTCCATGCCCAAATCAAAAACAGCGCGAATAAAAAGCTCGCGCCAAAAGCAAAGCGCAACGGTAACAGCAAGGCAAAGCAGGGCGTTATCAGCAAAACAGGCAAAAGCCAGCGCAGTTCGATGCGGAATGGCTCATCGTCATAAAATAGCACAAAGAAGAAAAGTGTCAGCCCGCCACCGGCGAATAAAATCCAGGGTCTTGCAAGCCACACCGCCAGGCCCAAAAACCCCGCCAGGATAAGCGCCAGAATCAACACATTCGCCCAGTTCACCTTGAACCGCGCCAGCCGGAAAACCACATAAACCGGCACACAAAAAAGCAGCAAAACCAACAGGCTCATGCGCTATGCCCCCGTCGGTACGCCAGCCACGCCTTTGAGACCTCCTGCCAGCGACCGCGCGCGATAGGCACGATGAAGCCATCCGCCATTTTGAGTTCATCACGGCTGATGCGCGACACCCAACCCAAATGCACAATAAAACTACGGTGCGGGGAAATAAACACCCCCGGTCCGGCGACTTCTTCCAGGCGGTTCAGCCAGTTTTGCAGACTGTAGCGACTGGAAAACTCCAAAAGGGCCACATCAGGCGGGTTGCCGGGACGGTTATAAAACAGCGTGCTGGTATGCCCGAGCACTTCAATATAATGGATTGTCTCAATGGCTATCTCACTCAGCACCCCGCCTAGCTCCAAAAGCAAACGGGGCGACTGCCGCGCCAGCCTGGCCTGCGCCTTTTCCAGCACGGCATACAGGTCCTTGATGCTGACTGGTTTCAACAGGTAGTCCAGCGCGTTGACCTTATAGCCCTGGAAGACAAACTCCTTAACCCCCGTGATAAAAACCACCATTGTTTCGTGACCCTTGGCGCGCAGGCGCTCTACCAGCGCGATGCCACTCTCGCCGGGCAACTGAATATCAACCAGTAAGAGGTTAAAAGATTCCTCTTCCCAGGCGAAAAGAAAACTTTCCGCGCTCTGATATGCCATAACCCGCCCCGTAGGCGCGTTGGTTCGCAGCCAGTCCCGGGTGGCTTGATATAACGCTTCGCGCTGTGCCTTTTGGTCTTCAATAATCGCGATGTTCATAGCTGTTTGACTATATTGTACTCACAGATTGACTTGTTCGTGGCATTTTGTGGTTGGCACTTTGCCTGTGGTCGGAAAGACCCCTTCGACTTTTTCTGCTCAAAACACAGGCAGAGCATGACCGTTTTGTTTGAGCCAGGCGCGGCCTTGCTCGTAATTCGGCATGATTTGCGCCACGAAACCCCAAAATGCTTTGCTGTGATTGCGGTGTTTGATGTGCGCCAGTTCGTGCGCCACGACGTACTCAATGGAAAGCAACGGCGTCATTGCCAAACGCCATGAGAAGTTCAGCGTGTTGTTCGCCCCGCACGAGCCCCAGCGCGTTTTGGCACTGCTAACGCGAATGCCATTGTAGGGCAGCTGGTGTTTCTCGCTGTAAATTTGCGCGTAATGTTCAGTCCACTGGCGCGTCACTTGCCGGTAAAGCGGTATGAGCCCGGCAGCGCCCTGGCTGGCGAGCTTTTGGCTGAGCGTTATCACTCCGGGCGTGTTAAAAATCTCGTCGGGTGTCACCACTTTTCGAATATTCAAGCTGTGCCAGCTGCCCAAAAGCAAAATTTGCTCGCCTTGCACCATCTGTGGCACCGGCAAACGCTGGGCGAGCCGCTTGCGCGTGCGCTCGATCCAGTCCGCTTTTTGGTGCAAAATGGCTTCAATCGCTGATTTGCGGGTGCGTTGGGGCACTTTGATGAGCAAAAGATTAGCCCCATCAAAACGCAACTCGATGGTCTTGCGCTTGCTATAGATAATTTTATACTCCAGGGGCGCGGGACTGGCACCGTTTTTCGTAGGCATGAACTCATTATAATCGTATTTTCGGGTACAATGCAGGCATGCATTTACGACATCGTCTTGGATTATTCGCGCTGGCGGGTTTGCTCCTGTGCGGGGCTTGCAGCTACCAGGCCAAAGCCTTGCCCCTTAGCCCGTGGGTGGATGAAAGCCTGCCCTTTACTATCTCCTTGCCGGAAAACTGGGAGCTTGTCGCTTTAGCCAGTGACGACAACACGCAGTATCGCATCGCGCCTGATGATTACAGCGAAGGCGATGAAAACTTTCGCGTCTATCTCTATTTTTCTAAAACACAGTCTGAAGCCCGCGATGAAATTCTGGAAGAAAGTTCCCAAAAGCTTGAAAACTGGATGGACGAGCTGATTGACGACGACTACGAAATCTACAATAAAAGCGAACTAAAAATCGACAAAAAACCTGCCGTGGGGCTTGATTTCGCCAAACCGGTTGACGACAGCTACCTGGTAGGCCGGGTGGTCATCGGCACACACAAGACCCACACCATCGCTTTTGTGGCAATGGCGGATAAGGCCTCCTGGGACGCAAACGTACGTACTTTTGATAAAATTATCCGCAGTTTGAAAATCAAGAGCGATTAATCAGCACCAAGCCTGACAACCGCGTTCAAAGCAAGGAAAGACAGTAACAGCGCCTATGCAAAACGACTCCCATCCGCAAACCAAAGTCCGTTATTCAAGCCAGTTTTGGCTCATGTTCGTGGGCCTGGTGATTTCATCCACCGGCACGACCATGATTTGGCCTTTTCTCACCGTTTACGCCAGCAGCAAACTGAGCATGCCCATGGCGGCGATTATGGGACTGATGAGTTTCAACTCGGTCGCGGGTTTGGTTTCGTCCATTTTAGCCGGCTCCCTGGTTGACCGCTTTGGGCGCAAAGGCGTTATGACGGTGGGCCTGGTGGGCGCGGCAGCAGTCTATGCTGGCTATATTTTTGCCACGCAGTACTGGCATTTCGTGCTTTTGCTGATTTTCGCGGGTTTTTTCAGTCCGCTTTATCGGGTGGGCACAAACGTGACCGTGGCAGATGTGGTCGACGCGGAACATCGCGCTCACGCTTACAGTATCACACGCATGGGCCACAACATCGGCGTCGCCCTGGGCCCCATCCTGGGTGGATTTGTTTTGGCGAAGTCTTACAATATAGGCTTCATCTCGGCATCACTCGCGCTGCTGATCTATGGCGCTATCGTTGTTATTTTTATCAAAGAGACCATGCCCACACAAAACGCGCGGGAAAGTTTGCGCGAACAGTTTTTGATTTACAAAGAAGCCCTGAAAAACCTGCACTTTAGCTGGATGATTGTTTCGCACACGCTGATGGAAATTTGTTCCACCTTCATGTGGGTGATGCTGGCGGTGCACATGAAAAACAACTTCGCTTACAACGAAGACGTTTATCGCTGGCTGCCAACCACCAACGCTTTGATGGTTATCCTGCTTCAGGTCGTCATAACCCGTTTTGTGCAACGCTGGCGCGATACAAAGGTGATGATTTTGGGGGCGATGTTTTATCCCATATCCATGCTAATTATCGCTTTTTCGAACCATTTTTGGGGCTTTTGGCTGAGTATGGTCGTGCTGACCATGGGCGAACTCATCGTTTCGCCAACCGCATCGGCTTATGTAGCCAACCTGGCTGAACCGGAAAAACGCGGGCGCTATTTGGGCATGTTTTCGCTCACCTGGCCTTTGGCAATGGCGGTGGGACCTGTGACCGGCGGGTTTTTGAGTGACAAAATCGGCATCACCGCGCCCTGGCTCGCTGCCGCTGTGGTGGGCGTGCTGGCGGTCTTATCGTTCTGGGGGCTCGACCGCTACAGTCAGAAAAAACGCCTGCAAGACATCCTAAACAAATAATCTGTTGGCGCGATCGCGCTAAATGTGTAGCCCTTTTGACTTGACTTTTATTCCGCTTTTGGCGATAATATAGAACAATAGTTCTATTATTCTAGGGAAAGGAAAGCCGTGACACAAGTTTTTGTTTTCAGCGACCATGAGCCCTTACGCATTTTGGAAATCGACGAGCGCGCCGACCAAATTACCGCGCGTGTCAACCAGGGGCTTTGGGAGTCATACCTGGGTTACGAAGCCTACCCCAGCCAGTCCTGGCAGGCGCGTCAGGTGGGCAAGGCGGTTTTGCTTACCAACCCCCAGCCACCGGAAGTTTTTCAGGGCTTCAAACTCGACGCGCGCGATTTTCAGATTCTTCAGGCGCTCATTTCCGGCTTAAACGTCGACCAAATCGCCTGGTATTTGCACATCAGCACCCGCACCGTGCGCGCGCGGCTAAAGAAGATGCAAGTTCAGTTTCGGGTTGAATCGCTTTACGCGCTGATTGCCCTGGTCACCGCGATGGGACTTATCTTCCCCGACGTCGGGGCAATTTACGATTAGGTGAAATTAAAAGCCCTGTGCCCACCCCCTTTTATCCCCCAGCCGAGAAAAGCACCCGGCACGCAAGCAGCCCCAGGAGGGTGATAATTTAAATCCATACTGAATTGTTCACTGTTATAAAAAAACAGGCAAGTAGCTGTAATCGTTCTAAGCCCAGGGCAGTTTGAGAATACCCACAAAAGGCAGGATAACGATAGCCATCCCCAACAAATTAGATACAAACGCCGTCCAGATATACTTAAACATCGGCGTGCGCGTGCTAACAGCGCAAAAGGCAATCACCTTCGGGCCTGGAAAAAAACGACCAAAGATAAGTACTAAAATCGAATCCAAAGGCAAATTACGCCAGCGTGGTGGCAGTTTCGCGCGCCAACGATCAACATCAAAGGCATCGTGAAACTGACGGGCAACAAAATACTCCACCAGCGCGGAAAGCGTCATGCCAACCGTGCCCCAAAATATTGCTTTCCAGGGGCCCATCACTGCCGCCAGGATAAGACAAATCGGCGTCGCGGGGATGATGGTAAAACCCAAAGCGATAAAAATAACCTGGCTAATCAGCACCACCCAGCTGGCGTTGGCATGCATAAAAGCGCCTATCTCATCAAGGTCAAACCAGATAAGCAAAGCGATGCCAGCCACAGTAATAATGGCTAGCATAATGGCGCTCAAGGTTTTACTCTTTTTTGTCAGCGGTTGGCTTGGGCAGGCTTCAGCGGCTTGGCTTGCATAGCTAACGTGTTCGGGGCTTGTACTCTCGGGTTGCATGACTCATTCGATTTATTCTTCGTCAGGTGTTTCAGCAACCGATTCAACGAAATCCGCGTTTGCCGATGTCGGGCTTTGCGTTTGATCATCGATGGATTCCCAAAGGGCTTGCGCCACCTCGCTGGCCGCGTGGGGCCGGCCCAGATATTTGGCAGCCTGCGCGGCGAGTTTAAGCGCATAGCCGTCATTTTCAAGCCAGTAATCCAGAGTAGCAACCGCCTCGCCTGTGTTGGCAGGCAGCGCGCCAGCCTGGTGGCTGAGCACATAACGCACGTTGCCTTCTTCCTGACCGGGAAGATAATGGATAATCAGAATCGGCAGCCCAGCCGCCAGCCCTTCAGAGATAATTAATCCGCCGGCTTTGCTTATCAAAACATCCGCGGCACGCAACCATTCGGGCATATTACTCAAAAAGTGATGCACATGCAGGGGAAATTTGGGCTTAAGCTTGACCAAGTCCAAAAACAGACGGTCGTTACCACCAGCGACTGCCACAACCTGAAAATCATGTTCCAGATTTTCCAAGGCTTCAACGGTTTCCACCACATTCTTCACCCGTTCGCCACCCACAATCAAAAGCGTGGGCAGGTTGGGTTCAATTCTCAGCTTTTTGCGTAGCTTGGCTTTGCTTGCCACAGGTTCTTCGTAAATCGGGTCGACCGGAATGCCACTTACAATCAGTTTTTGGGGTTTCATCTCGTTTTCGAGCGCGCGAACGCGAACCCAGTCGGACGCCAAAAAGTAGACGTCGGGTTCATTGCTAAACCAAAGCGCGTGTACGTCCGCGAAGTCCGTAACCACGGTAAAGTAGGGCATGTGCATTTTGAGCTGGTCAAGCGCGAAGCCAACTCCGGAGTTGAACATCGGGTTGGTGTTGAGAATGGCCTGGGGCTTGAAAGTGCTGATGACTTCTTTTAGGCTGGAAGTCAGGGCGAGCGTCAAGGCGCCGTCCATCATTTTGCTAACCTGACGATTGTCGCTTAGCTGATAACCGAGCCGATAAAGGGCTGGAGTGTTTTTTATGCCGGTATTGTAGCTTTTCTCAACGTTATTCAGCAACAAGGCTTTATCCGTATCGGTAATGGGGTTAACCACCCGCGCATCCACCTGGTCGCCATAGTGTTTGATCAGAGCTTTTTCAACGGATTCCGCGCTGCGCCGATGCCCAAAACCGGCATCGCTGGTAAGAATGAGAATGCGCTTTTGTCCGTTTACGGTATCAGATATATTCGATATATTCATGCTCTTATTATATCTGAAAAGCTAACATAGCGTGTTTATGAGCTGATTAGAATGAGCGTATTAATACGCAAAGGCACACCGCGGGTGCGGTGTGCCCTGACGTTTGACAGGAAATTAATTACTCTTCGATTTCGATGGCAGCTTCTGGGCAGGCATCAGCCGCTTCGCGAACGTCCGCCTGTAATTCTTCGGGGATTGCTTCCAAAAGAACAACAGCATAGGGTTCGGTTTCAAGGCTAAAAACCTCAGGCGCGATACCTTCGCAGATACCACAACCGATGCACAGATCTTCGACAACTTTAATTTTCATATTCACATTCCTTTCGGGGTTTGTATTGGTTGATACGTCCTCAATGGGTTTGCTGGCATCTGCGCCACGGCAAGCTCCCTTTGGCGTTTCCGCTTTCTGTTCTGAGCATTTAGCTTCCTTGATTTGAATTGCGGCAGTGGGGCAAGCTTCTGCCACTTGTTGCAGCATGTCGTGAAAATCAGCTTCAACCGGGCACATGATGACTTCGGCAAAGCCGGAGTCACCGATGTGAAAGACTTCGGGCAAATCCCCTTCGCAAATGCCACAAGCGATACATAAATCCTGGTCAACCTTGACTTTCATGCACACTCCTTTTCCAGAACGTCCTTATTATACACTGAACTGATGCAAAGCGGGGTTTATTCTTTATTAAAAGTTACGGTCTTTCGGGTTCGCCCGCGGCGAGACGCCGGGGCGAGCATAATAAAAAACGTGGTCAGGAGACCACGTTTGAACGAGGATAATACTTAATACCTCTCCTGCCGGCGTCCCGCCGCGCAGAACTTGCCAAATCGACCAAACACTTTGCATGCTACAGCTATGGCAATTATTGCCAAATCCTGATAAAACTTAGGCACGACATTTAAGGAGTGTGAACTATGATTTTCCACTACACCACCCAAGCCGAGTGGGATGCCGCCCAGGAAAGTGGCGTGTATTTGCCCAAAAACTTTGCCGATGATGGCTTTATTCATTGTTCTGATAACTACCAGCTGCGCTTTATCGCGAACAGACTCTTTTTGGACACACCAAATTTAATCTGCCTGGCTATAAACGCCGACGCGGTGAAAGAGCACATTGTTTATGAGAATCTCGAAGGTGGCGAGATGCCCTTCCCGCACATCTATGGCCCCTTGCCGGTGAGCGCGGTGGAAAAAGTTTATATCATGCAAAAGGACGAAAGTGGCAAAATCATTCTTCCGGACGAGTTGGCGTCCGGCCCTGTGCCCTTGATAACCCTGCTGCCAGTCCATTTACCCGGCACGCTTTACCGATCCCCCACGCCAGGCAGCTGGATGTTTGACCCTGATGACGAAATTTTTGACAAGTATCTGAAAGCCGGGATTAACGTCGTGGTGGTCCTGAGCCCCGCAGATGAGCTAAAACGCAATACCGGACGGGACCTTTTTAAACGCTACGCGGACGCGGGTATCGAAGTCATCCACGCGCCCACCGCGGACTTTTCCGCGCCGGAAAAAGGCTACTGGGACGGCACCATCGCCCAGGCCATTCAGCATTTGAATGAAGGCAAAAACCTTGCCGTACACTGCCACGCTGGTTTGGGTAGGGCGGGTATTTTTATCGCTTGCATGGTACAAGACATTTTAGGTCTGAATCCCGAGCAGGCGGTGGAATGGACCCGCCAGTATATCCCCCGCGCTGTTGATACCTATCTGCAAAGACAATTCGTGCGCGATTATAAAAAAGCTTAGCGTCCTTGCCTGTTCAATAAACTATCCATAACAAAACTGCCCCATCAAAAGGGGCAGTTTTACTTTAAATAAGTAAGTTTTGTTTATTTGACTTCAAGGCTGAGTTCAACGCTGAGCGCCTCGGACGAAATGTTATGCACCTTGATGATGTAGGTACCAGCCTTGGGCAAAACAAATTCCGCGCTGGCAAGTTTCGCGTCGTAGCGCAGAACTTCGGTACCATCGGCGTGCATCACAGAGAGAATAAATTTTTCGCTGTTGTTCAGGTTCAGACGCATGGTTTGTCCCTGATTGGCCCAGGCAGAAAATTCATGGCTGCCATTCGCGGGCACTGTGGCAAGCGCTTTCAGGCTGGAAGCGCCCTTTTCAAACTGAAGTATTTGCGGAACGCTGACTTTGAGATTGAAATTACTCTTGTATGCTATGCCAGAAACTTCGATGACGTAATCGCCACTCTCCTGGGCGAAATCGCGGTACCAAATCCAGCGGTTCGGGAAACCAACCAGCACCTTGCCACTGGGCGTTTTCACCGAAATATATGCCGCGTTGTCTGCTGACGTGCTGATATCCATAATTTGCCACTTCGCCATCCAAAGCACGTAGCGCTTGGTCTGATTGGCTTCCACAGTATCGGTGACGGTTTTATTGGTCGTGCCGGTATCAAAGCTGATGCGCGTGTGCCCGGACGGAGGCTGGGGCAAATCTGCCGGACTGGTGGGCTGGGGAATGGCAGTCGGCACAGCAGTGGGTTCCGCGGTGGGAGCTTCGGTTGGCGCTTCGGTAGGGGCTTCAGTCACTTCGGCTGGTGCTTCGGTGCTTTCTTCGCCGGGCACTTCGCTTTCTTCAGGGATGAGCGTGAAAGTTGGCATAGGCGTTTCCACTTCAGCGGGTTCCTGGGTGGGTTGCATCTCGGCGTATTTGGTCAGCGTCGCTTGCGCGAAAATAGCCACCTGAGTTTGAGACGCGGGGTCTACATCAGGATAAGGCGTGGCAGTCTTGCAAGCCGCAAGACCAAGCATCGCAATGATAATTAATGTTATGCTAAGTAAATAGGTCTTCTTCATATTTCCTCACAGACTAAGGCGTTAAACGCATGGTTTATCGTTGTTAAAACGTGACTCAGGGCGAAGATGTTCCCATCAACCCCAGGGCACGCTTTTAGCTATACGGTATTGGTGCAAGAATATTGCCAGACTCAATAGAATCACGCAAAGAATGTAAGCGATTGCCCATTGCCAGCCATAAGGGCGTTCGGAATGACCTGTTTTTTGGGCAAAGCGCTTGACAGGCGGGATGAGCGTAACGAGCTTGAAGAAAAGATAACCGATAAGCGTGCCCAGACTGTTCAGAAACAAGTCGTCAATATCGAAACTACGGGTGATTAAAAAGAGTTGCACAATCTCAATGGTGAATGACAAGCTAAAGCCAGCCAGCAGGCTTTTGTACCATTTTGCTTCTTTGAACAGGAAAGCGGACAAAAAACCGACCGGCGCGAAGATGAGCAGGTTGCCAAGCAAGTTGATATAAATGATATTGATGTGCAGGTGATAGGTTTCCTGCCCGTCATAGCTACGACCTTTTTCAATAAGCTTGCCTATCGTTTTGAAAAGGGTTAGATTATAGCGTGGGGCGAAACCGTCTATACGAATAGCGTGGTTTTCAAAAGTCTGCGTGCTGAGAAAAGCGATAAAAAGAGCCAGCGCGACGATGACTGTCTCGCGCGGGATATTGATTTCTTTGTATATCATGGCCCGAACAGCGCGAAAGAGAAAGAGCAAAGCCAACGCGCCGATTAGGAAAAGTTCGTAGTTATAGGTTAAGTACGGCATAGTTGCATTGTAACCGATATTGAACAGGTCATTTTTTAGCCTGATTTTGTTAGTCCCGCCTGGAAATCTATTGCGAAGTACATTAAATAAGCAAGGAAGCTACCAACTTCCCTGTCTTTGGTCATTTACTGATACATGGCGTCATCGCCATGTACTAAAAAAAGCTTATAACCACTCCTGCAAGTTCGTCAAAACATGCCTGATGAACATCTCCGTGTTGACAATCTTGCCCTGCACCGACGGCACAGCGATTTTGTTATGCATCAAAAACGCCTTCATCGTCGCGTCGCGCACGTCGTCACGAAAAGCATGAAAGCCCGGGCTTTCCAGCGTCACCCAGTTGATCGCCCTAAAGCGTTCATCTTCACCGAGTTTGGTCGGCGCGATGTACAAAATTGTGGTCTGGTCCAACTTCGCCAGCGCTTCGGTTTGCTGATTTTGCACGAGCGCGCGCCGCAAGTCGCTTACAAAGGCGTCCGCGCTTTCGTCCAAAATACAACCGGACATTTCCAGGTCTTGCGCCACACGATAGGCATTGATAATCGGCCGGCCGGCAAAACAACGGTCTTCAATAAAGAACTCGCCCAGTGAAATACCGCCCCTTAGTGGGAAACCAGCTGAAAAAGTTTGGTTGAGCAATGAAGCACACACCGTTGAAAACGCCAGATAAAGGTTGGTTTGGCTAAGCGCATCCATTTCGGGGTTCATGGGCATTGAAATCAAAATGGAATCCGAGAAGATAATCCACTGAACTTTATCCAGCATGCGCTGCCATTCTTCAGCGTCAAAAGGATGTCCCATTTGTTGATTATTGTCGTTTGCATGGATGTTTCTCAGCCGGCTAATCAAATCCTTGGGGATATTCATCAAGGTATCCGACACAAACTGAGATGTTTTATGAATATTGTTGTTGAGCATAATCTGGCTGTAGCCAAGAATATCGAAAAAGCCAATAAAGCCGATTTCGGGTTGTATTTGGGGCATGTTAGTCTCCTTTCTGTTTGTGCCAGCGTTCAGTCTGCGATATCAGGTGGCGTGCCTTCGGCGTGATAGCGGCTTGAGTTCCAAATTTTGAGCTGGTCTTGAAGTGTAGCCGGGTCGTCCATGTAAAACGAGGTCTGCAAACAGCCGTATGGCGCGGTGGTAAAAGCATGCAACGCCAGGCGGTGATGTCCCGGGCGCAGTTCTTCGGTTTGCATATAAGCAAAGCGCACAATCTCGCCTTGAATATCCTCAATCGTTTGTAATTCCCTGATTTCCGCCCGCGCGCGAAGGTTGGCCAAAAGCGTTTGGCGCCCTTTTTCGCCGGAATACGAAAAAACCGTGCAAAGCAAGGTCACGCCCCGCGTCCAAAAGACGGCGTGTTCACCTTCCACGCGGTGTTGAAAATGGTCGGGCACCATGATGTCCCATTCGGGAGAAAGCGTGTATCGCATAGTGGAATTATAGCCTATCTAATCATCGTTTTACTATATATATTCGATTGGAAGCGCGACCAGGTTATCTTTCAGCCACATTTTACGTTCATAGCGGCACAAAATGACGCCATTTTCAATCTTTTTTCCGGGTAGCGCATCCAATGCGCTAAAATGCTTTGCCATGCTTGCGTTGGGGTTTGCGCCATGTTTAATTTCGATGGGGTAAAGTGAGTCGCCCAGTTCAATAAGCAAGTCAATTTCGCGTTTGTCACGGTCCCGATAAAAATAGAGTGGCAGACGTGTGATGCCAGCATTAATAAAACTCTTGATGATTTCACTGACAACAAAAGTCTCAAAAACCGCCCCATTTACCGCGCCCTTGGAGAGCGTTTCCGGCGTGAGCCACATGGTCAGATAAGCCAAAAGACCGGTATCAAGGAAGTAAAGCTTTGGCGTTTTGATGGCCCGTTTGAGATGGTTGTTCGCGTATGGCTGCAAGAGATAGATAATTCGCGAACTTTCCAGAACAGAAATCCAGCGTTTTACTGTATCGCTACTGACAGACAAATCTTTGGCGATGGATTGGTAGTTGAGAAGTTCACCCGACCTGGCTGCCAGCGCGACCATGAACTTTGTAAAAAGGTTCTCGTCAGCCACCTGGGTGAGTTGGCGCACGTCGCGTTCAAGATAAGTTTGCAGATAAGAGCGGTAGTAGATTTCCCAGTTAATATCCGGATTTAAGGCAAGGCGTGGCATCGCGCCCCGATGAATATGTTGCCAGATGGGTTCATATGATTTCAGGTGTTTTTCACGTTCTTCCAGATAGCTCTCGGTAGGAATAAATGGCTGCTTGAATGGGACATCACAAATTTCCCGCATAGAAAGCCCCTGCAGTTCAAGAATGCCCACACGGCCAGCTAAAGTTTCTGAAACACCTTGCATCATATTAAAGACTTGCGACCCAGTCAGCACAAATTGACCTGTTTCTTGGCTTTCATCTACACGCATTTTTAAATATGAGAAAGACTCGGGCACATATTGAATTTCATCCAGAATTAATTTGCCAGGATTGTTTTTTAGAAACAAAGCAGGGTCATCTTTCAGGGATTGCCTTTGAATAGGATCATCCATGGTGACATAGCGATAGTCTTCGCCAAGAATATGTTTCAAAACGGTTGTTTTGCCAACCTGTCTTGGTCCTGTAAGCAAAAGAATAGGGAATTGCTCGATTGTATTTGTGATAACAGTTTCAATGGCGCGATTTTTGTACATAAAACCTCGGCTAAACAGCGATATGATCTTAGTTTAGCCGATTTATTACAAAATTTCAAGCTTATTTTTCGGCTAAACCACGATGCAATCTTAGTTTAGCCGAAGTTTTGGTATTTACCGTCGTCTTAAAACTACTTTCTAAAACCGATAAGCAAGAAAAAAGCCACGACGACATACAAAATACTGTAAAGCGTGCCAATCAGATAGTATTCCGCGAACTGTTTGTTTTCTTCCATCTGTTTAAATCTTGCAATAGATTTAGCAGTAAAGATAACCCCAATTGCCGCCCATTGTCCTGTTGCCATAAAAATCGCTGAAAGAATGCGTTCCATGTTGCCGATTATCGCTCCCGCGCCAGCCACGGTTTGCAGGTTTTCGAGCGTCTCGTCTGCCGCAGTTTCTTTTTCTGTGGGCGCAAGACTCGGGTCTACACCAACCGCCATGCGTCCAACAGTACTTTCGGAGAGTTTTATTGTGGCATCATGCTCAGTTTCTTTGTCGTTATCGCTGTCTTTCCGTGGCTCTTCAAACTCTTTGTATTGATACTTTCCAAAAAGCACCTTAAAGCTCACGTTGGCAGGTTTGCCAATGAGCACCAATAAAAGTACCCAATTAAGCATTTCCCTGGTTAAAAAGCTACCCAGGTTGAAAGCTCTGCAAACGTCTGAAAAGAGCCATTGACCAATTAATAAAATGGCGACCAGATGCAAAACCTGGTCTGCAATATAAATAGCAACCTTAGCGCCGTGCTTGGATTGCGCATAAGGCTTGCGGTTAATCACCTTTTTGAGCACATCCACCAGTACGTGAACGCCAAAGACAATCAGTACTGGCCAGAGCAATGCCACGCCCAAGCCCTGGAATAGCCCCCACACAAACAAGGCAGCCAAGAGCAGAAAATGAATGCCTAAATGCTTGAGCATCCCGGAAGCTTTGCGGGTTTTTTCTTCTGCCAGTGCTTCCCATTGCAACTGATAATCCCCCAGAAAGTGAGCGATCAACAGCAAAATTGTAAAATCATTTAACGCACTTACCATAATCCTCCAAGAATTGTCCAAGGGTCTCCCTTAACTGAAAGTATACTTTAATATTACTGTTGGTTAAGCGCTTGCTCAATGCGCTTTCAGATAAGCCCAACTTTTCCGCGATGTTTTTTTGATTAAAGTCAACCTGATAAATGCCCTCTTTCATCAATGTCCTAAAGAGCTCTGCCTGGCTATGGGTCCATTGTGTCTTAATGGTTTCAGCTGCTAAAATTAAGCTGTTTAGGATTGCATCTCGCTTGGCATGGCACCCTTCGAAAAGCACATGGCAACGCCCATTCCAGTTTTGTACGTGCACTATTTTTATAGCATTCCGCGCGCGCCAGAACGCTTCTCCATCTGCGGCCAGGCTTTGTTCTGGGTCAATTTGTGTTCGGATCTCACCATACCCTAGCCCCAAACGGAAGGGCGCTGAGCTTCGAACAGTTAATAGGTCCAAAAGCTGCCAAACCCCTCGCGCGGGTTTAAGCAATGCCTGAAATTCATCCCCAATAGTCAGAGTAAATTTTGAAACAATCAGATCACTGTACTTTTGGTTGAGATCTTGAAATATCTTTTTCATCTCGAACTGAATTTCACCACGATTCTTGATTTTCTTTGAGTCGATGATATCGCCAATTACAGCAAGATAAGTTTGCATACTGCGCTCCTTGGGCTTGGTTTTACATAGAGTTTCTTTTTTGGGTTTCTCATCCGCTAAATGAGCAATAAAAAGTTAATCAACCAGGCTTGTTTCCATTATAGCGGAAATATCATTAACTTTCCAGTATTTCGCAAAGATTTAACAATTTCCATAATACGGTAAAGTAACGCCTGTTTCTATTTTAGAGGAAACTTTCTAAAATACCTTTCCAAAAAGCTTATATTGACACGCCACCTTTCTTGAATAGGAGTAGAATCAAGCGCAGATTAAATATTGGCCCTAACAAGGTCTTGTGGAGCAAACATGACTCAACGTAAACTCAAACGTCAGCTCAATCTTGGGCAGGTGATTATGCTTGGTGCCGCTGGTACGATCGGCGCGGAAATTTTCGTGCTCACCGGTCACGCCGCGGGCATTGCCGGTCCCGAAGCCGTGCTGGCGCTTATCATCGGCGGTTTTCTAACCCTTAGCATCGCATTAAATTACTGCGAAATGGCCACATTCTTACCCTTTAGCGGGGGTACCATGACCTATGTTGGCGAAGCCTTTGGCAAAGGCTGGCTGCATTTTGTGGTCGGTTCGCTGGACTGTCTTTCGAGCGTTTTTTACGCGGCTCTCAGCGCGGTTGGTTTTGCCTACTCGCTGTCAGTTCTCATTCCCGGGCTGGGTAGCAGTCCGCTGGGCATTACCCTGGTCGCCATTGCCATTATCGTTCTCATGGGATTGATGCATCTCAGGGGTGTGACCAAAGCGGGAAACCTGCAGATTGTACTCGGCATGTTTCTCATCATCATCTTTGGCGTTTATGTTTATAAAGGCCTGACCAGTGATTTTGGCTTCAGCCTGGAAGTCTTCCATTCCGGAAGAAAAGTATTTGAGAACCAAAGCACCATAGCCCATATCGGACGCATGCTCACCACAATCGCGCTGGTCTACAATGCTTATGTTGGCTTTGAGATTATCGCCGATGACGCTGAAGAAGTCCTCAACCCCAGCAAAAACATCCCCATTGGCATTTTGGTCAGTCTGGTTTTAACCGCGATTATTTACAGCTCCGTGGCTTATGTGACCATCGGCACCGTGCCTTTTGACGAACTGGCTGGCTCCGAAACCGCGCTCACCCAAGCCGCGTCGCGATTCTGGCCAAGCATTGGTGTGCAGGCTATGAGTATCGCGGGCATCATAGCCACCCTGACCTCCATCAACACCGCCATGCTCGCTGCCACGCGCGAGGCTTTCACGCTCAGCCGCGACCAAGCCTGGCCACGCATGTTCTCGCGTCTCAGCCGCTGGCGCACGCCCTATGTCGCCATTGCCGGGGTTGTTCTGGTCTGCGCGCTGGTCGCGTCGATTGGTGTGGTAGATTTTTTGAGCTTCATCTCCAGCGCGGGTTATATGTTCGTGCTCTTTTGGGCGACCCTGGCGCTTCCTAAACTCCGCAAAATGCATCCGGACGCCCCTCGTCCTTTCAAAGTGCCTTTATTTCCCGTTACCGTCATTTTAGCCTTACTGGGTGGTTTTCTCATCATCGCCTTCGCGGACAAAATGGCTTTGCTCTTTCTTGCTGGCATTATAGCCTTCTTTACCATCGTTTATTTTATTAATAAACACCTAAAAAGTCGCCGCAAAGCGCTTGCCGCTCTGGAATTACATGAAGGCGGCGGACGCATCCTCATCGGCGCCAAACGCGACGGCGCGCCCGAAAGCCTGGTGCGCCTGGCAACCCAAATGATCGGCGAACAAACCGACACGACCCTGTGTTTGTTCAGGGTTGTAAAAACGCCCATCACCCTCACCGCTGCTGAAATCGAGAAGAAAATCGCCGATGAAAAAGAAGAACAGCTCAAAACCATGGCGCGCGTTGGCAATCTGGCAATTGAGGAAAACTTCCCGCTTTACACCAAATTAGTGCCTGCCACACGGGTTGAAGAAGGCTTTACCAAAGAACTGCAAACTCACAAAGACGTCCGATTGCTTCTTTTGGGCTTCCCGCGCGACGCGGAAAAAGCCAAACTTCCCCACAACGTTCTCAAGGAAATTTTGATGACCGCGCAACGCGATGTGGCTATCGTGCGCGATAAAGGCTTACCGGAACGCGTCAAAAAAGTTCTCGTTTCTCTTGGAAGTGGCCCAAACGTGGCGCTTGGTCTTCAAATAGTGAACCGAATGCTCGACCACGAAGGCGAAACCATGACCGCCCTGCGCGTCGCGCGCCAGGAGCTGGACGATGAGCAATATGAAGATGAACTCGCCAAGATGCAGCTTGTGGCGGATGCCGCGCTGGGTTCAACACCCGAAAATCTGGAATTCAAACTCGTTGTGGCGAATAACGCCATCGACACCATTCTCGAAGAACTCAAACAAGGCGACTATGACCTTTTGGTACTGGGCGCGGGCGAGGGTTTGTTCCAGCCGGACGTGCTTTTCGGTTTCTTTGATGACACCTTGCTGAAAGAAAGCCCCGTGAGCGTCATGGTCGTGCGCCGTTATCAAACCGAAAGCGCTTACTGGTTCGGCCAACAGTTGAAAAAGATTGAAGAGTAACGCGAACCAGCCAAGCTGATTACAGTATACAGAGCGTCCGTACAGACGCTCTGTTTTTCACATTAGATTATTATTGCCTGTTCTGACGTGGTCTCCTGACCACGTTCACGAACTTAATTTACCCCACTCCGTGTAAGTTCTTGCCCTTCACCTTCTAGCTACCATCTCGCCTTCTTACAACCCCACTCTGCCATGCCAGGACGGCGGCCTGGGTGCGGTCGCTAAGATGGAGTTTGGCTAATATGTTGGTGATATGCGTTTTGACCGTCTTTTCGCTGATAAACAGGGTGGCGGCAATTTCGGCGTTGGATTTCCCGCTGGCGATTTCTTGCAGCACTTCCATTTCGCGGTCGGTGAGTTCGTTGAGCGGGTTATAGTCCTCAGCGCGCCGACCCCCGCGCACTTCCTGCATCAGGCGCGAAGCGACACGCGGGTTGAGCACCGCCTCTTTGCGCGCCGCCAGGCGAATGGCGTTGCTTAAGTCATCGGGGTCAATATCCTTGAGCAGATACGACAATGCCCCCGCGCGGATGGCGGGAAAGATGTTTTCGTCCTCGTGATACGACGTGAGCACAATTACCTCGGTGCTGGGCAATTTGGCTTTGATTTGGCGGGTCGCCTCGACACCGTCCATGCCGGGCATGAGCAGGTCCATCAGGATAACATCGGGCAACAGGTTCTGGGCGACCTGGATGGCTTCGTAACCGTTGCTGGCTTCGCCGATAACTTCAATGTCGGGTGTGGTGGCAAAATAGCTTTTTAGCCCCAGGCGCACCACGGCGTGGTCATCAACGAGGAGAATTCTGATTTTTTCTGTCATTGCTTTTCCTTTGTTAATCTTAGCATAACAGCAGGCTTAAAGCTCATGGTCAGGAGACCACGGGCGAACAAAAAACAGCTAGCCAAGTCCAGTTAGTGGCAACCGAACCACAACCTGCGTGCCCTGACCAGGCGCACTGGAGGTGCCAAACCAGCCACCCAGGCTTTCGATTCTTTCCTGCATGTTTTGCAAGCCCATACCACCGCGCGGTTTGCGGCCAAAGCCAACGCCATTGTCGCTGATGGTCATGGTCAGTTCATTGGGTCCATAATCCAAACCAAACCAGACCATGCTCGCCCTGCTGTGACGCGCGACGTTGCTGAGCGCTTCTTGCGCGACCCGCAACAAAGCCTGTTCCTGCTCCAAAGGAATGCGCCTTTCACCAGTGATATTGACCTGCACCGGAATCTGCGTTTGGTTACACCAGCTGCGAATCGTTTGACGCAGGGTGTCCGCCAGTCCGCGGTCTTCCAGCTGAGCAGGACGCAACTGCCTGATAATCACCGCCAGTTCATCCTGCGAACTGCGCAAAAGGTTCTCGGCTTCGTTCAGGCGCGCGCTGACGCTGGCGGGGTCGGTAGCTATCAGGTTCTGCGCGGCGCGGATTTGCATTTGCGTGGCAAAGTTCTGTTGCTTGACCGTATCGTGCAGTTCGCGCGCCAGGCGGTTGCGCTCTTCAATAGCCGCCAGTTGTTGCTGACTTTGCATCAGCGTTTGCAAATTTTGCGACATGCTGCGCATTTGGCGATTAAGCTGCCCGATTTCATCGCGGCTTCTATCCAGTGGAATAGCCTCAAAATTGCCCTGAGCGAGTTGCTCCGAAGCGACCGCCAGATTGCTGATGCGTTTGGTGAGTCCCCTGCCGGCAATCAAACCAAAAATGACACCCAGTGGCGTGACAACAACGATAATCAAAACCACAATGGCGAGCACAAAGGGCAGATATTGCAAGAAGGGCACAATGGAAAAGCGCGGCGCGGGTTCAACCGTAAAACCGACAATATAGCTTAGCTCCCATACTGGATAGTCTATTTCATCACTATACCCGCCCAGGGGAACGAGAATCTCGATGGCGCCATTAAGCCGCGAAAAAGACACCGGTTCTGACGAGCGACGTATATCAAGCAAAAAATCGATGTTTGATTCTTCGTACTCGTTACTCTCAAGTGGCTTGTAAGCTTCACCGACGATATAACCCGGCGTTTGCGTGGTACTGGCCACAACCATTTTGTTCTTATCAATGACGAAAAACTCCGTGCCATGCACCAGTCTGGCTTTGTCTGTGTTTATCCAGCTGCCTGACGGCATCACTAAGTAACCCTGCTGGCTGATATATTCAATCATTTCCTGCAAGCGCTCTGGGGAATAGCCATTTGCATCCTGATAATAGTAACTTTGGATGCGCAAGGCACTCACCACGTCGTTCACATAACCAGTAGTGCCCAGGCGACTGCCATCTCCTACCACCAGGATAATCGCCACAAAGCCCAAAACCATGATGATAATAAAGACGATTACCAGCGTAAAGCTGGTAGCCATCTTGCCACGGATACTGCGCAGGAACGGGACTCTCATTCTCTTTTGTGCGTTCATAAAACGTCCTTCCCGGGCGCGTTTGACGGCGCGCCCGGTCTATAACTTAGTTTACTCCCGGTCGGCCAAGACAATGGTCGGCGACACCTGAATCGGCTTCCATGCCACCAGGATGACCGCCAGCGCGGTGATACCCATCGTCATCACCGCGGTAATGCCAATCGCGTAAGGCGGCAAGGTGATATACCGCATGGCAAAATCGTTCGAGCGACGCACGACAAACAGTAAGGTTTCCGTTGCCACCAGCCCCGCCACAAAGGCGGTAAAAGCGACGATGAAGTATTCCAAAACAAAACTTAACAGTATTTTACCCTGAGAATAGCCAACGCACTTGAGCACGCCAATTTCGTAGCGGCGGTTGAGTATGGAAAGGCTCACCGAGTTGGCAATCAGCACAAAGCCAGCTGAAAAAGCCAATGTCGCCATCGCCACGGCAAGGATAAAGAAGTTTTTCTCTTTTTGGATGTTACGCCCCAGCCAGTCAATCATATTAATCACCACCGCTTGCTCATCAAGCTCTTTGAGCGTTTGCGACATATTTTTGAGCGCTTCCGGACTAAGTTTGAGATAATATTGCAACTGGTCGGGCTCGGTAATCGCTTTCAGCGCGTCGGATTGCATATAAATGGGGCGGAAGTAGTTTAGGGTCGTTGGCAAATCTTCTGTGGGCATATACTCACCCGCGAAAGGAATTTCAACCACCTTGCCATCGGCAAATTCAACCGTCAGGTCTTTGCTTAGTCCTGCTTTTTCAATTGCCATTCTTTCTTTAAATTCAGTGGCATCTTCTGCTGGCATATAAGTGGCTTCGTCCATGACCCAGGCACCTGTCGAATTTTTAAAACTCTCACCAGGGGCGGAGTCTTCCAGTGAAAAGCCCAATTCACTTTCCCGTCCGAAGATAACGTGATCCACAAGATGGTCATATTCGCTTTCAACCGATTTCAGCGAAACCCGGTAGCCCATATCCGTCTCGATGGGCGCGAGTTTAGCAACAGCTTCGCGCACCGCGGCTTCTTCGGAATAGGGCGCTAAAATGACCGCGTTGGGACCCTCCCAGACTTCGGCAATATCAACGTTAAAATTTTGCGAACTTCCCAGCGCCAAAGCGGCAAAGAAGATGGTCAGCACGCCCACAAAAAGCGCGGCACCCGCCATGATGGGCGTAATGCCACCACGGCGCAAATGCTGGCGCGCCAAAAAGAGCTGCGGAAAGCGTTTGGTGGGCATCAGCGCGGTAAGGACCCAAATGGCAGCCGCGATGAACAGACACACCAGTATCAATGCCAGCACAGCGATGCCCATATACTTGAGACCTTCCACAACAGAGCCAATGATAAGCGTCACCATCACCATAAACACGCCAAAGATTAGCGTGAGCAGAACGATGTCTTTGACCAGCGAGCCTTTTTGCGCTTTGCCATCTTCCGCGCGGATAACGCTGGCGGGGCTCACGTTACTGGCGCGCAAAATCGCCCACAGGGTGAACAGCAAGCTGGTAATCATGCCCGCGCCCAGGCCAATCGCCACGGATACGTAGTCGGGTTTCCAGACAACCAGCCAGGTGGCAGTGCCCAGGAAGATTTTGGTGAGCCCCTTTGAAAGCAAAACACCCAGACCGGCGCCAATGAGCGAGCCAATCGCGCCCATCATCAGCGCTTCAAGCAGGAAAATGGCGCGGATGTGTTTGTTTTCGTAGCCCAGGAGCTTCCAGGTGGCAATTTGTTTGCGCCGGCGGCTGATGAGCACAACCATCGTGTTTGCCACGCCGATACCACCCACCAGCAAGCCCAGTCCTCCTGCCGAGTTGAGCATCAGGCGCACGGTGCTGTCGCGTTCCTGGCGCGAAGTGTCCAGGCTATGCGCTGACCAAACCCAGCAATCAATTTCATCGGCATAGTCGATTAAAGCTTGTTTCTTTTCCTGGCTGACATTAACCATCGTTGTGTCCAGCTGTAGATTGCCATTCTCCAGCGCGCGGGCAAGGTCGTAGGAATAGTAAATTTTGTCACCTTCGTGGTTGGGCGTGTCGATAATAATGCCCGCCACCGTGACTTTCAGCGGTTTGCCAACGTTGATATTGCTGATTAAAAGCGTGTCGCCGGTTTTGATAGCAAAACTCTCGGCGATATCCGCGGTGATTAAGATGACATTTTCCTGTTCAAGAAGCTTAATCGGCTCTTTTACCGTCTTATCCGCAAGAGCAAGATTGCCTGCCAAAGGGTAGGTTTTGGTGTCCACGCCCAAAGCGTTACCCGCGTAGTGCCACACCGGGTCGTTTTCAAGCTTAAAAATCAGATTTTTGGAACCCGCGATCATGGTAAAGCCTTCAATTTTGCCCTCAGCCTGGAGCTTTTCAAAACCCTGGCGGTTTTCTTCGCTAAAACTGACATCACCACTCTTATAAACGCCAAAATCGCCGCCCAAAATTTCGCGCCCATGAACGAGCAAAGCCGGACGCAAAGTGTTTGCCAGCGTGTTCATGCCGACCAAAGACATCACCCCAAAAAGGATGCACAAAATGGCCAGCACCGCGCGCTGACCGCCATGCTTCAGGTTGCGCGCCGCGATTTGCCAAAAGTAAGACCGGTTCGCTTTCATTTACTGCCTCCCGTTGGCTTCGCTCTTGGGCATGGGAGCCAGCGCGGTTGTGGTGCTGGGACTGCTGGCAACGCTGGCGGGCCTGTCGACCAACATGCCGTCGTAGAGATGCAACACGCGGTCACCATGCGCGGCGACATTGTTATCGTGGGTTACCACCATCAAAGACAGGTTCTGTCGTTTGCGCAGGGTGTGCAAAAGCATCATTAACTGCTGGCTGGAGCTGCTGTCCAGGTTGCCAGTGGGTTCGTCGGCATAGAGAATGGCGGGTTCGGTAACCAGCGCCCGCGCGATGGCCACGCGTTGCTGTTCGCCACCGGAAAGCTGATGCGGGCGGTTGTTCAGGCGATGCGAAAGTCCCACCTGCGCCAGCATATCCGCTGCTTTATCCAGAGCGTGGCGTTTGTTTTTGCCGATGAACAGGGGCACGGCTACGTTTTCAAGCGCGGTAAGGCTACTGATGAGAAAAAAGGACTGGAAAATGATGCCGATTTGCTGGTTGCGAAAGCGCGCCAGTTGCCCCTCGCGCATACTGCTGATTTCCTGCCCATGCATAAAGACTTTGCCGGTCGTGGGGCGGTCGATGCCGGCCATGATGCCCAACAGCGTGGTTTTGCCCGAGCCACTCGGCCCGACCAGCGATACCCATTCGCCCTGGCGGATGCTCAAATTGATATTGTGAAGGATAGGAAAGGTTTTTTCGTCGTTGGAAAGTTCCTTGTGGACGCCCTGGACATGGACGATGGTATTGTTTTGCATAAATTCACCTCTTTTTGCATTGTTTTGCATTTTTGCATTTTTGTACGCGTTGTTGACGTTCATTGTTGGCATTCATTTTTGACGCTCAATGATTGCGGTCAACGTTAACATTCAGCCTTGGCAAAAAGCGCTTTGGAAAGCACTCCTTTTGCCAGTATCATCAGTATAGAACGCGAGACCACTTTCGCCTTGGTCTCACAGGTTGAAATCAGCTAAGACTTTAGTCCGAGATTCATGTGATGATTTTTTATTCGGGTTTATTCAGATTTATGTATTTTGGATTTTTTGGCACGCAAGTTGAAAGAACATTGCGTTATTATTCCCCCTCTCCAGGACAACGATTCATCTTTGTGGCTATATAGTGTCACAAAAATGAGTTGTCCGAGGGGAGAGGGATAAAGGGTGTGGGTCTTTAAAACAGAAATACCAAAACGCTAATGATAAAGACGAGTGACATCACAAAACTTACCAAATCTGCACGGCGGGACGCCGGCAGGAGAGAAAAAATATGTCGCACGGTGTGTACACCGGCACAATGTATGAGAATCTCGCCCCGGCGTCCCGCCGCTGGCAAAAAAACGCTTACTGCAAAGCGAACAAAAACGTCATCGGCAAATGCAAACGCGCGGACCAAAAGAGCTCGTTATGGTCGTCGTTCTCAAAAAACAGGCTCTGAAAATCAATCCCAGCCTGGTAGCCCTTCGCCTTTATCAGCGCGTCTGTCTCGGCCTGATAAGGCGCGTATTGCTGGTCCAAACCTGCGCCCCCATGGTCAAAATAGAGCTTATGCGCCCCCGCTTCGGGCAGGGTTTCGCGCAGGTATCGCATAAAATACTCGCCCAAAATAGGCCAGTGCGTGCTCAGGCAAGCCACCTTTCCAAAGACCTGCGGATATTCCGTCAGCGCATAAAGCGAAATCAAACCGCCCATACTCGAGCCCATCATCGCGGTGTGTTCAGCATTGCTCAGCACGCGATAGTTACTGTCGATGAAAGGCTTGATATCCTGCACAATCAAGCGCAAATATTCGTCCGATACCTCACTGCGAGGCCAAAAATAGCGCGGCGTAATTTGTTTTACATAGTCCACCGCGCCAGGATAAGCCAGCGGTTTTTGGGGCAGATAGTCGCCTATGCGGTTTAGCGTGCAGCTGATGGCAACCACCACAGGTGGCGTGATTTTCCCTTCAGCCGCCAGGGTGTCGATGCATTCATGCGCCATCCAGCCCGTGCCCACATAAGGACTGCGCGTAAAAGCGTTCTGCCCGTCGTGCATATAAAGCACCGGGAATTTGCGCTCAGGCTCGGCATGATACCGCGCCGGCAGCCACACATCCACCCGCCGTCTCATCAGCCCAGGTCGCTTAAAATGTCGGTATGTTTCAAATTTCGGGTTTGCCATAGCGCTATTATAAGACTTATGCTTTAATCCTTAAGCGATAATGCACAGTATCCTGGTATTTGTTTAGAGAAGGGGTGATAGATATTATCGCCAAATCTGATACTCATATAAAGCGTCTCTATCGTTACAAAAATGATTTTAGGGTTTGTAAGCATTTTTTAGCACTGATTCGATTGCTTTGTCTTTTTCTGCAATCAAAGCATCAATTTCGTCTTGCTTTTTATAAAGATCAATGACCATCTTTTCAAACTTCAGTAATGGTTCAATGATTTCAGGATACTTATCATAGAGTTCTAACAACACTTCACTAGTTTCCAGAGCAATAGTTTTGTTTTGTTTAACAAAAAGAATGACCAAACCCCTACCATATGTTAAAGCAATATCGGTATCTTTAGGCCACTGGTTATTGAGCTCTTTTAGCTTTTCAACAGTGTGACCGGTTTCGGTTTCACTTTGTTTAAGGGAAAGAATAACTAGACCTCTTCCATACTGGAGAGCAATCTCAGCGTTTTCAAGCCATCTGTCACTCAGCACTTTCAGCTCATCAACCGTGGTTTTGCAATCAGCAGCTTCCTCTTGTTTAGCCGAAAGATTGACCAGACCCATTGCATACTCCAAAGCAATCTCAGCGTTTTCACTCCACCTATCACTAAGCATCTTTAGCTCATCAACCGTGGTCTTACGAGCAGCAACGTCCTCTTGCTTATCAGAAAGACTGACAAGACCCCATGCATACCTCAAAGCAATATCAACGTTTTCACTCCACCTATCACTCAGCTCTCTTAGCTCATCAATCGTGGTCTTTAGAGCTGTAACTTCCTTTTGTCCAACTGAAAGATTGAACAGACCACTTGCATATTCAATAGCAATCTCAGCGTTTTCAAGCCATCTGTCATATAGCACTTTCAGCTCATCAACCGTGGTCTTACGAGAAGCAGCTTCATCCTGTCTGGCCGAAAGATTGACCAGACCCATTGCATACATATGAGCAATCTCAGCGTTTTCAAGCCATCTGTCAGTCATTCCTCTTAGCTCATCAACTAGAGTCTTGAGAACTATAACTTCCTTTTGTTCAACTGATAGATTAAATAGACCTATTGCATAAAATTCCGCAATCTCAGTGTTTTCAAACCACCTGTCATATAGCACTTTCAGCACATCAACCGAAGTCTTGCGAGCAGCAGCGTCCTTTTGGCTGGCTGAAAGATAGACCAGACCGATTGCATACGCTGAAGTAATCTCAGCATTTTCAGACCATCTGTCATATAGCACTTTCAGCTCATCAACCGTGGTCTTACGAGAAGCAGCGTCACCTTGTTTGGCTGAAAGATTGAACAGACCCCTTGCATACGCGGAAGCAATCTCAGCATTTTCAGACCATCTTTTGCTAAGCAATTTTAGCTTTTCAACAATACTCTTTCGAGCATCCGCTTTCTCTGTTAAAGCTGAAAGCATAACTAAACCTCTTGCATATGATATGGCAATTTCAATGTTTTCGGGCCATCTTTTGTTAAGCACTTCCAGTTCATCAACATTAGTTTTGCGAACGTCAGCTTTCTCTTGCATAACAGAAAGATTGACCAGCCCGCTTGCATATGTTGAAGCAATATCAGCGTTTTCAATCCATTTATCATTAACCATTTTTAGTTCATTAAAAATGGTTTTGAGAGTGTCAATTTTATTTTGTATAGTCGAAAGATTGACCAGACCCATTGCATATCTCAAAGAAATCTCAGCGTTTTCACTCCACCTATCACTGAGCATCTTTAGCTCATCGACCGTGATCTGACAAGCGGTAACTTCATCTTGATCAACCGAAAGATTGAATAGACTCGTAGCATAAACTTCTGCAATATCATTTTCTTCATTTTTGTAATAAAGTCTTTCAATGCACTCAACAGCACTTTTAAGATGGGTGATATCCGACAGAGTAGTCATTCCGAATAATACTATTGCTTGCGCTAATGGATTAGCGCCTAGAAATAAAATCGCATTTTCGTCAAAAACCAAATTCGAAAATTCTCCCAGGTAGCTGCGCGTACAACGATTAAGAAAAGACTCAAATTCTTCGGGTTTTTTCCAACAGGTTTCAACTATTTTCTTGCAACCACCCCAGCGTCGTTTCTTTTTTATGTAGTTAAGTACAAAATATTCGCCAATAATATCGGGTTTTAAAGGTTCTAATTTGTTATGCTCTTGAGTGCCTCCATTGAGAAAGTCTAGTAGCGATATCAGTTCATCTTCTCCTAATGTTTTTTCCAGTAACTCCCTGTCGTTATCCAAAAATGACGAAAGCTCTGTCAAGTCCCAGCCACCTGTTGCAGTTGCATAGACCAATAAACGTTCTACAGCATCCACTAAACTCTTTTTGTTTTCAGAATCCGGGAAAAAGCGTTCCAATGAGTCTTTGTTCCGTTTAATAACATACTCCATAAGCTTCTTTGAGTCAGGTATATTCTTTTTGTTCACATGTGCATCGACCAACAGCAAGGCAATCAAAGGTGTGTTGAAACGTTCATCCTTACCGTCATCAGAGAAACTGACAATCTTATCGTATATAGATTCTTTGGTGGTTTGTGGAAGCTCATCTTCTAATTCAGGATGCATATCCATTACCTGAAACATTTCATCTTTTGTGAAAAGAGGTAATTCATAAAAACCATTTCCAAGCTCATATTGGATTGTTTCTAAGACTTTGCCAGATTCCTTGTTTATATTCTGATACCAAAGAGGCAGGATAATTTGCTCATTTACTGCTATTAAGCCTTGACGTTCCAGAAAGACAATCCTCATTTTTCGGGGACGGCTACGAGATTGACATACTGCTTGAAGCCATTTCCCAATTTTTTCCGATTTTTCTGCAGCATAATCAAACACAAGTAATAAGTTTTTTGGATAATGCCACTCCGTATATTTATCATAGAGCTTATCAACATGAAAGTTATTCAACTTCACAGCTTTCCATTCTGTGCTGTTATTTAACTCCAGTATGTAATGATATAGCAGCTTACTTTTTCCAATACCTCCAAATCCGGTTATTGCCAGGGAAAGTAAGTCTTCTTCACGCTCTAAAAAATCATCCAAAACCTTAAACTGTTTATCCCGCCTGACGAAACCAATTTTAGGATTTAAATAGTGAAAGCGGATATCGCTTTTGAGTGGTTCCAGTATTATTGAATCTATAAATTCCGCAAAAGAGTCGTGCTGGTTTATAGACTCCTCTAATTCTTTTCTTTCGTTGTGAAGGATAATTCTTATATCTTCGGTCTGTTTAAGTAACAGATATTGATCTAATTCATTTTCATGCAAAATAAAATAATAATATTCAAATGCATTCAAAAAGGACTCGACATATGCCTTTACACCCTTTATTTTGATTTCCGTATTGGCTTCAGCTCTTGCATATGCAGATTTCATAAAAGAATTTTTGTAGCGATCTTTTTCTTGCAAACCATCAATAACAAAACACTTTATAACTTTTGTGTAGAGATTATCTAATAACCACTCATTCAAACGACGCACATTGAACTCTTCGAATATTGACAGAGATTCATACTGCTCATTAAAGTAACGTTCAAATTTTTCATTGAGCGTTTGTTCTATCTGAGCTTTTTTTATCTTGTCATGAACAGAATCACTAATTTCTCCAACAAGGTCACCTTCGACCTTTTTAACAAGGACAGATGCCAGCCACTTAAAGGAATTGATTAAAAAAGCACTCTCAACCATCTTTTATCCTTTCACATGAACGTGCTAGGAACCATTACTCATTAATTATACTTGCCTATGTTATTTATCGTGACAAACTGTGAGAATAATGTTTTCTTTTAATTACAATCCCCTCACCAAAACCCCTTGCGCAGCACCCGCCCTGCGTGATATACTCCAGCCGTAAACACGATAGCAGACCATAAGCCATCCACCAGAGAGCCACGCACGCTGAAAAGTGGCACGGTGCCCGTGGAGCGCCCCAGGCCCTACTCACCTGCTCGCCGATTGCCAGCACCTGTCCAAAACAGGTAAAGCAAGAAAGCCGTGGTCGCGGTGATGCCCTTTAGCCGCGAACGTTTGGGCGCGTTAGAGCCCGCACGAGCTGCCCGCCAGGTCATGCGCTAAAAAGCTAAGAGCCAACGAGCCAAAAGCCGACACGCCGAAAGCTAAACTGCCGAAAGCAAGCCAGCTAAAAGCCATCGAGCCAAAGCAAAAGCCAAGACCTCACACAGCGGGAAGCAGGGTGGTACCGCCAAGACCCTTGGTCCCTGCATGCAGGGATTTTTTATTTAACAAGCACTTTTTGCACTCAGCCGGCAAACACGGCACAAAAATGCAAAAAACAAAGGAGTAAAAAAAACATGATTGACCCAACCAGCATACCGCCATATCTGCCAGAAGAAATCGAGCCCAAATGGCAAGCCCGATGGGAAGCCGACGCGCTTTATGAGCCCAGCCCCGACCCCAGCAAACCCAAGCACTACGCGCTTACCATGTTTGCCTATCCTTCCGGCGACCTTCATATCGGCCACTGGTATGCCATGACCCCGCCCGACACCCGCGCGCGTTTTATGCGCATGCGCGGATACAACGTATTCTTCCCCATCGGCCACGACGCCTTTGGCCTCCCCGCCGAAAACGCCGCCATCAAGCACAACATCCACCCCAAAGCCTGGACCTACGCCAACATTCAGCGCATGGACAAACAACTGCGCATGATGGGCAACAGCTTCGACTGGCGCTCAGAACTCATCACCGCTGATCCCGAATATTACAAATGGACTCAATGGTGGTTTCTGCAGTTTTTAAAGAACGGTTTCGCCTATCAAAAATTGGCACCCGTCGATTTTTGCCCCAGCTGCAACACCACCCTGGCGCGCGAACAGGTCATCGGCGACGACCGCCACTGCGAACGCTGCGACACGCCCGTCATCCGCAAGGACCTCAAGCAATGGTTCTTCCGAACCACCGCCCACGCCGAAGAACTGCTCGACTACAGCCAGCTGGACTGGCCCGAGCACGTCAAAACCCTGCAACGCAAGTGGATCGGCAAATCCGAAGGCGCCAACGTCATCTTCCACACCGAAGCCGGCGACCCGATTGAAGTCTTCACCACCCGTCCCGACACGCTTTGGGGCGTCACCTTTATGGTGCTCTCGCCCGAGCATCCCCTGGTGGATAAAATCACCACCGAAGGCCGCAAAGCCGAAGTGGATGCCTACCGCGCGCAAGCCAAGAATCAGTCCGACATGCAGCGCGAAGCAGCCGACCGCGAAAAAACCGGCGTGTTCACCGGCGGCTATGCCGTAAACCCCGTTTCGGGCGAACATATTCCCATCTGGATTGCCGATTACGTGCTCATGAGCTACGGCAGTGGCGCCATTATGGCTGTTCCCGCGCACGACCAGCGCGACTTTGAATTCGCCCGCGCCTTCAATCTGCCCATCAAGGTCGTCATCCAGCCCGAAGGCACCCCCGCGCCCGACCCCGACGAAATGACCGAGGCTGTGCAAGCCTACGGCGCGATGATTAACTCCGGCCCGCTCACCGGCACGCCCGCCGAAGAAAGCTTCGAAACCGCCAGCAAATACGTTGAAGAACATCAAATCGGCAAAAGAGCGGTCAACTATCGCCTGCACGACTGGCTCGTCAGCCGTCAGCGCTACTGGGGCGCGCCCATTCCCATCATCTACTGCGAACACTGTGGCGCCGTGCCCGTGCCCGAAGACCAACTGCCCGTGCTCCTGCCCGACGACGTCGAGTGGATGCCCACCGGCGAAAGCCCGCTAAAACTGCACCCCAGCTGGCGCTTCACCACCTGCCCCGCTTGTGGCGCGCCCGCCGAACGCGAAACCGACACCATGGACACCTTCGTTTGTTCCGCCTGGTATCACCTGCGCTATCTCAGCCCGCACTACGACAACGGCCCCTTTGACCCCGAAAAATTCGCCTACTGGATGCCCGTTGACACCTACACCGGCGGCATCGAACACGCCACCATGCATCTCATCTACACCCGCTTCTTCCACAAAGCCGCCCGCGATTGTGGCATCGTCACCGGCGACGAACCCATGTTGCAACTGCGCAACCAGGGCATGGTGCTGGGCGAAGACGGCGAAAAGATGAGCAAAAGCCGTGGCAATGTCATCGCGCCGGACGATTTGGTCAAACGCTATGGCGCCGATACCGTGCGCGCCTATCTGATTTTCTTCTCGCGCTGGCAGATGGGCGGTCCGTGGTCGAGCACCGGCATCGAAGGCAACTCGCGCTGGCTGCGCCGCGTGTGGTATATGTTCCAGGAACCCGCCGAACAAGGCGCCACCGAGCAGACCCTGCGCGCGCTAAGATGCAAAGCGCACCAAACCCTGCGCTCTATCACTTCGGACTTTGAGAACTTCGAGTTCAACACCATCGTTTCCAGCCTGATGGAGCTACTCAACGAGATGGCGCGCGCCAAAAACGCCGGCGCCTGGGCAAGCGCGGAATGGAACGAAGCCGTCAGGCTCTACCTGCTGATGATGGCACCAGTCACCCCGCACATCGCCGAAGAACTCTGGGAGCGCATGGGCTATGCTTACAGCATCCACCAACAGCCCTGGCCCGAAGTTGACGAAGAAGCCACCGTTGAAGATAAAATCACGCTGGTGGTGCAAATCAACGGTAAACTGCGCGACCGAATCAGCCTGAACCCCGGCTTTAGCGACGAACAAGCCCGCTCCGCCGCGCTCAGCAGCCCCGTGATTCAAGAGGCGCTGGAAGGCAAGACCATCAAACGCGTCATCGTCGTGCCGGGTAAGCTGGTTAATGTGGTGGTGTAAGCTTACTGATTTACTATCCAAACAAAAAAAGACCCTGCCAGTGGTGGGGTCTTTTGATATCACAAAACATAGCGTCCAGCTTTCTCTCATTGATATAATAAACGCATACCCATTGATGTGATCCAAAGCAACCATTCACGCAGGAGAAAAAATGGCAACCAAATCCCCAAATACTTACACAACTTTCTTTGCTCATTCAAGCGATGAGCCTCAAGAAGAGTGGCAACGCCTGCTTGACCACTTAAAAAACACAGCCGAAAAATCTGCAGCCCTGGGAGAGCCACTTGGGCTGGAAAACCTTGCCTACATCACAGGCTTTTTACATGACCTCGGGAAATACACTCAAAAATTTCAAGCGAGATTACGCGGCAAACAAGTTGCGGTAGACCACTCAACCGCCGGCGCGCAAGAAATTGTAAATTATTACAAGAAAACCCGCTTTGAAGCAATTGCCCACCTGATTGCCTACTGTATCAGCGGACATCACAGCGGTCTGCCAGACATAGGCACAATCATAGACCACGAGAACGATCCAACACTTCACGCGCGTCTAAAACGTGAAATTGAACCCTACACCGATTATCGAAAAGAAATCGACATTGATGCCTTGCCAAAACCAACCCTGCCCAAGATTTTACCCACAAGCAAATCCGGTGGCTTCTCATTAAGCTTTTTAACCCGCATGCTTTACTCCATCCTTGTAGACGCCGATTACCTGGAAACAGAATCCTTTTACACCCAGGATATCGTCCGAGGGGCTTATCCTAGGCTCACATACTTACAAATGTTTTTCCAACAAGAACTAGACTCAAAACAATTCCCTCAGTCACCCATAAACGACCTGCGCCAACACATCCGCCAAGCCTGCGAAGAACGTGCCAGTGACGAGCAAGGACTGTTCAGTCTCACCGTGCCCACTGGTGGCGGTAAAACGATTTCTTCCATGCAATTTGCTTTACTGCATGCCAAAAAACACAATCTACAACGCATCATCTATGTCATCCCATATACCAGCATCATTGAGCAAAATGCCAAAGTATTTAAAGAAATGCTTGGTAATGATTGCGTTTTGGAACATCACAGCAATTTTGACTGGGAACAATTCAGCAAAGAGCAGTCCCGTTCCGAAGATGCAGACGACTCTGCTATAGAAAAGCTAAAACTAGCCTCAGAAAACTGGGATATCCCTATCGTCGTCACCACAAATGTGCAGTTTTTTGAATCGTTATATGCCTCGCGGTCATCAAGTTCACGCAAGGTGCACAATATGGCGAATAGCGTCATCATATTTGATGAAGCACAAATGATACCAAACAGTTTCATCAAACCTTGCCTGATAGCGATATCTGAACTTGTTCTCAACTATAAAAGCACAGCCATATTATGCACCGCTACTCAACCTGAATTCGCCCGTTTTCTCCCAGGTAATATTGAAATCAAAGAAATCATGCCCAACCCCAGCCAGCTTTACAATGCCTTCAAACGCGTATCAATCCAGGACGCGGGCACAATGGATGATGACACACTCGCTCAAAAACTTTCTGAACATCACCAGACCCTTTGCATTGTCAACACGCGCAAGCATGCCCAAAAAATCTTTAATCTTTTGCCAAAAAACAATCATGTTTTCCATTTGTCCACGCTCATGTATCCCGCGCACCGACAACAAGTTATCGCCACTATCAAAGACAGGTTAAACAACAATCAACCCTGCATCGTCATATCAACCCAGGTTATGGAAGCTGGCGTTGACCTTGACTTTCCCGTGGGCTACCGGGCTTTGGCTGGCCTTGACTCCATTATTCAAGCTGGCGGACGCGTCAACCGAAATCGAAAATCAGCCGATGCCAAACTTTATATTTTCGAGCCTGAGACCGATGCCATCAAACGTGTTCCTGGTTACATTCAACAAACCGGCGACATCACGCGTCAAATCCTGCGCCGCTGGAAAGACAAAGACCCTATCTGCCTGGAAGCCATCCAAGACTACTACGAATCACTCTACAGTGTTCAATCAGACCATGCCTTTGACAGTGCCCGCGTGCTCCCATGTTTCGAAAAACCGCCCAGCAGACTGCCATCATTCGATTTTCGTACAGCTTCTGAGCGATTTAAATTGATAGGGTCTGATACAATAGCTGTAATCGTTCCCAGAGAATCTAAAGCGCAAGATCTCCTGGAAAAACTACCTTGGGTACAATCCCCCGGCGCTTTGCTTAGACAGTTACAAATTTACTCCGTAAACATATATCGCAATGAATTCCAGGCATTAATTGATGCAGGAAAAGTTAACATGATAAACAAAACCATTCCCGTATTGTTAGATCCAGATCAGACTTACGATGAAAGTCTCGGTCTAACTATCCCTGTCTGCTCTGGAGGGAATGCGTATTTCGACATATAACTAGGAGGCAACCATGAGTTTTGGATTTGCAATCCGGGTGCAGGGCAATTACGCTCTTTTCACCCGCCCCGAGATGAAGGTTGAACGGGTCAGCTATGACGTGCCAACCCCATCAGCAGCCCGGGGAATCATTGAGGCGGTCTACTGGAAACCAGCCATCCGCTGGGTTATAGATCGTATCCACGTATTAAACCCTATTCTTTTCACCAATATTCGACGTAACGAAGTTTCCGACAAAGTCCCCTTTAACACCGCCAAATCTCTGATGCAAGGAAACACCAACAAAGACTTTTATCTCGACATTCTCACCGCACGGCAGCAAAGAGCCTCGATGATTCTAAAAGATGTTGACTATGTTTTTGAAGCCCACTTTGAAATGGTGCCAAAAGAAGCCGGACCCACTGATACTGTCGAAAAACACTACAACATTGCCTTGCGCCGCCTGCGCAAAGGACAACATTACACCCAACCCGTGCTTGGCACGCGTGAATTTCCCGCCAAAGTCAGTCTCATTGAAAACCGTGATGAAATCCCCAAAAGCGTTCTTGAAGGTGAGCAAGATCTCGGTTGGATGCTCTACGATATGGACTACTCCGACCCCGAAAACATCCTACCCATCTTCTTCAAAGCCAAAATGATTGACGGCATCATTGACTTACAAAATGTACTGAAAGCGAGTTAGCGATGATTCTTCAAAATCTTGCCAAACTCTATGACCAACTGCTTGATGATGAAAGCGTAAAAATTCCCCAACCCGGATTTAGCGTTGTGAACATCAATTACTTTCTGAGCATATCCGCAAGCGGTGAACTTTTAGACATTATCTATGTGTTTGATGAAACCACGAGCGGCAAGAAGACAGTTGAAAGACCACAAAAAATAATCTTGCCAGAAGCAGTGAAACGATCCTCTGGAATTGCACCAAACCTATTATGGGATAACTCTGCTTATGTTTTCGGCCTCGCTGATGAAAGTAAATCTTTTCAGTATTGCAAAGACAGGTTTGAAGCATTTCGAGAACACAATATTGCATTCTTAAGTCAACTTAATTCCCCTGAAACAAATGC
>DUMZ01000019.1 GCA_012839565.1 Anaerolineaceae bacterium | reverse complement strand
GTTTCTTGACAATAATCAAGGTAACGGTAACTTCCTCACTGTAATATTCACCATCAAAGGCTTTGTAGGTGAAAGTATCTTCGCCATAGAAGCCAGCGTTGGGTATATAGATAAAGCTGCCGTCAGCGCTTAAGAAGAGCGTGCCATGTTCTGTGGTCGTGACCAGTACAGCAGTCAGAGTGTCATCATTGGGATCACTGTCGTTTTCAAGCACACCAGGTGCATCAACAACAAGTATTGTGTCTTGATTCAACGTATATTCATCTTCCACAGCAATCGGCTCAGCGTTGACAGCTATAACCGTGATTGTGAAGGTCTGGCAATCTTCAAGCTCACCGTCACTGACACACAAGATAAACTCATGCTCACCGATTTGTTCGTGAGTGGGCGTCCAGGTGAATTCACCGGTTTCGGGGTCAATCTCGGCACCTTCAACTGGGTCAACAAGGCTGAAGGTCAATTCAGTATCGTCAACATCGGTCGCAAACGCGGTGAAGGTGAAGAGTTCCAGCTCAGGAATGGTGAAGTCTGGAATTTCATCCAATACTGGGGCATCGTTGACAGGTGTAACGGTAATGGTTACAGTTGCCCAATCGGTCCAGCCACTATCAGGTTGTGGATGGCTTAACAAGGTGTAAGTAAAGCTATCCGTACCAAAGAAGTCTTGGTCAGGTGTGTAAGTGAAGGATCCATCTGAGAGCAGAACCAAAACACCGTGGCTCACATTCGTTCGCAATGTCGCGCTGAGTACATCGCCATCAACATCATAGTCGTTTTCGAGAACACCAGGTGCGGCAACTGTTAGAACGTTGTCTTCAGCCACAGTATAGGCGTCATCTACAGCAACAGGTGCATCATTGACCGGATTAATGGTAATGGTCACAGTTGCCACTTCACTTTCGAGTGCACCATCGCTGGCTTTGTAGGTGAAGCTATCGGTTCCGTTGTAGTCTTGGTCAGGCGTGTAAACAAAGCTGCCATCAGCATTGAGCACAAGTTCACCATGGCTAACGGAATCGACCAAAACCGCGGTTAAAACGGGGCTGTCGGGATCAGTGTCGTTTTCGAGTACACCCGGGGCAGCAACAGTGAGAACGATATCTTCATCAGTCGTGTAAGCATCATCCACGGCAATGGGCGCAAAGTCAACGTTGTTGACGGTTACATTCACGTTAGTGCAAACTTCAATCGCGCCATCGCTCACGCAGACTTGGAAGAGATAGGTTTGTGTACCCTGATTAACATTGGGCGTCCAGGTAAAGACACCGGTAATCGGGTCAATAGTTGCACCTTCTGGTGCATTCTTCAGGCTAAACGCCAGAGTCTGCGCTGGAATATCGGGGTCAGATGCAATTGCAGTAAAGGTTAGCAGTTCCAGCTCATCAACTTCCTGGTTTGGAATAGGGTCAATGACAGGGGGTAAGTTAACTTCAAGCACCGTAATGGTCACTTCAGCTTCAGCACATTTTACAGGATCGCCATTATCGCATGCTTTAAAGGTAATGGTATAAACACCAGGACCTTGAGCTTCGGTAGGCGTCCAGCTGAAGATGGCTGTTGAAGGATTCAGCGTTGCGCCTTCAGGGGCATTTTCCATGCTATAGCTGATGGTTTGAGCAGGCTTATCCGGGTCTGCTGCATTGAGATTGTAAGTAACTTCTGTAAGTTCATCGATCGTTTTATCTTCGATGGGATAAAGGAAGACTGGTGTTCGGTTGACTTCTAACACTGTGATGGTCAACGCTTGCTCATCACAGAGTACAGGTTCGCCATTATCACAGACTTTTACCGTGAAGGTGTAAACACCAGGACCCTGCAATTCTGTGGGTGTCCAGGTAAATTCGCCGGTGGCCGCGTTAATCGCCGCGCCAGTCGGAGCGCCGACCAAACTAAAGGTTAAGGTATTCTCAGGCAAATCGGGATCAACAGCTACAACCGTGAAGCTGGTGAGTTCCATCTCGTTGATGGTCATATCTTCAAGTGCTGGTTCAATGCTTGGCGCAAGGTTGACTTCGTTTACAGTTACATTAAATGACTCTTCATCACAAAGGATTGGACTACCATCATCGCAAACTTTAACGGTAATGTTGTATACGCCGGGACCTTGGGCTTCAGTGGGAGTCCAGGTGAACAGTCCACTGGCAGCATTTATGACAGCACCATCTGGAGCATTGGTCAAGCTATAAGTCAGAGTCTGTGTGGGACCGTCAGGATCTGTAGCCTTGGCTATAAATGACAACTCTACCAGTTCATCTACCGTTTTATCAGTAATCGGATAGAGATTTGGAGCCTGGTTTGGAGGTGTTACAGTCACTTTAACTGGTTGCTCATCGCAAAGAATAGGTGTGCCATCATCGCAAACTTTCACGGTAAAGTTATAGACCTGATCAGCCTGGGCAGCAGTTGGAGTCCAGGTAAAGACACCAGTTGCCGGGTCAATACTGGCACCTTCAGGTGCACCTATTAGGCTAAAGGTCAAAGTTTGTTCAGGCAAGTCTGGGTCAGTTGCCTCAGTAGCAAACGTTAAAGTATCTAGCGCTGCTACCGTTTGATCATCAATGGGATAAAGAGAAGGCGCTGTGTTTGGCTGAAACACAGTAATTGTCACCGTGGCAGTGTCGCTATATTCCGCCATCAAGCCGGGTGTAGCATGCATTGTGTATTGGAAGGTGTCCGTGCCAACAAAATCTGTGTTGGGTGTATAAACAAAACTGCCGTCTTCGTTGAACACCAGCGTTCCATTAGCAGGACCGCTGCCGTCCACCAACGAAGCCGTAATCTTGTCGTAGATGTTCGGGTCAGTATCGTTTGACAAAACACCAGGCGCGGGGACATTCAAAGCGACATTCTTTTCAGTTGTATATTCATCATCCACAGCAGTAGGTGGATGGTTGAGAATGAGACTAATCAAAACCGGGTCGTGGTCAGAAGAGCGATAAGCGTCTGGACTGTAAAGCTGTTGCTGTTCCACAGGTTTGAAGGTCATATCATAGTCGAAAACATCAGCTTCGTCAGCATTGATATTCCAGAAATTGGCATCCAAGACGTAGGAGGCAAATTTCTTGTTTGCCAGGGCATGATCCAAATAGCCCGTACGCCCGTCATATACGTAGCCATAGGCATTATCAGCGCGGAAACGTTCCACCAAGTTGATAACGTCATCCGCGGTATCTGCGATACCATCCGCGCCAAGTTTGATCGCGTCGATGGGGTCTTCTTTGGCATAGGAATTAAGGTCACCGATAATGACGTACATGCCGGAACCCGCGTCGGTTGGGTCTGTTTCAAGCCAGTCCACCAAAACTTCCGCTGCAGCGGTACGGGTAAGGTTACAGTTGCCTTGACCATCACCGAGATCCGGATCACCCTCGCAAGCGGAACCTTTCGATTTGAAGTGGTTTACGGAAACAGTAAAGATTTCATTGGTAATTTTATCTTTAAAGCTTACCGCGAGGCTGGGTCTGTTGCGGGTAGTGTCATAGGCGGGATCAAAAGTCTCATCCAAAACAGCAAAGGTGCCAACCTGGTCAACCTTGGCAGGTTTGTAGATGAAAGCTTGTTTGATAGCATCCGTGCCAATGTTACCCGTTGCCACGTAGGCGTAAGTACCCGGCGCGGTAGCAGCATTGAGGCCTTCCACAAGGTCAATGACTGCGGCATCAGCTGCAATGTTAGGATGTTCGTTTTCGATTTCAATCAAGCCAATAACATCCGCTTCCATGCCTAAAATAGCGGCAATGATTTTGGTGCGCTGACGGGTAAATTCTTCCGCTGTATCCGCGCCACGACAATTCATGTTACCAGCAGGCCCACAAATATTACCCGCGTTATCGATGGTCACAAAGTAGTTGAGCACGTTCAGGCTGGCAATGCGGATTTCGCCTGCCACGAGTGATGGCGCGGCTGGGCGTTCGTTGAGTGATGTGTATGTAGCTGTGCCAACTGGCTGGATTTTATACTCGCTGAAGTTGTAATCCATCACGCCAGTGAGTCCAGTTATCGTATCTCCGCCGCGGAAATAATGCTCTTTGGTGAACTGGCTACCATCAGGATGGCGCAAGTAAGGCGGATTTTGGGTACCAAGTGTGTCATCAACCTTGATCATATCCAGCTGGTAAGCCAATTCAGCGGCATTGGCGTCCGCGCCCGGTTCATTGGAATGTGTGGGGCTGAAATGACGGCTGCTTGCCAGCACGATTTCGCCATAGCGGTCGTAGTTGTAATATTCAGAAATGTAAAGAGCCTGTGGGAAAGTAACCAGCATACCTTCATAAGCTTCGTAGCTTCTTGGTGCGGTGGTAGGCAGGGTCAGCTCAACCGGTTCAATGGTTTGACCGGTACCACAGACCATCACTGTCGCGGGGCTGGTAGGTGTAATCTGGGTCAGATTGTAGTATTCACTCACTTTACCGGTAATGCGCAAGGCATCGCCAACGTTGACGGTTGGGTTTGTGCTGTACACAAAGATACCATCTGAAGTTGTGGGGTCGCCATCACCAACAGGATCTTGAATGAAATAACCATTCTTGCCACCCACCTGGAAGTTGGCTGTCACGACGCCTTCGGTAGTTACCGTTTGTCCAACAATTGGGCTGGCATCGCCAGAACCCTGAATGTCATAAATGGCAGTAAAGGGATCGCCACAACCTGCCACAATGTTGAATGAGGAAACGAAATCAGCTGGCATCGTTTCGTTGGCAGCGTTGACAACCAAATCTTTGTTGATGGTGACCGTACAAGTTTCACCCGTGTCAAAATCAACATCTGGATTTAAGGTGTAAACAGGGTTGGCGTCAGTTACCACAGCCGTATGAGTGCCTGATACGCTACAGGTAATATCGTACCAGCCAGTGCTCACGGTTACCGCTTCGCTGAAGGTGATGGTGATATCAGTAGTTTTGGGAACGTTCGCACCGGAAGCAGGAACAATCGACTCAACCGTGGGGCCGGTGGGAGCAGGACCAAAACAGTTGGACGTGTGTGAGCCGAGATAAATGAATGTATCTACCGGATAACCAAGCCATTCAGGCACCGGATCATAGACATCAAAAGGATCAGTGTCACCAGAACAAATATCAGGCATTCTTACAATTGTTCGGTCTGCCGTACGAACATCGCCTGAACCCCAATACGCTGGGTTGGAAGGTCGGTGTCCAACCTGCCCGATACTGTCAAGGACAGCGTCCGTTGAAATTCTGCGCAGGACCAGGGCATCATCACCGTTGAAATAGGTAACTGTGCTTGTGATATCAGCGACCGCCAGTATCTCAGGAGCTGCTGCTGCATTTGCAATGACATAAACATCATCATTCGCTAAAGTGCCTGATAAAACTTGTTGATTACCAGGCGTCGTAGCACCATTGGCATAAAGCTCGACGCGAATGTCCGAAAGATCCAAATCCGCGCCGGTGGCATTGTAGATTTCAAGTGCTTTGTTGTTGCTAGAGCCTTCAAGGTACTCCGAGAAGAATACCGCGTCTGGATTTACTACAGGTCCACATAGGTTGACTGCTGTTGCTGTATTGCGTGGCGCGGGCGCGAGTGCTTCAAAGTCATCGCCGTTTTCGTCCGTGTCCTGGCAGCCACCTGATTTGCGTTGCGCTGAAAGCACGGTGCTTAACGTGGGGGCTGCAGCGGCTCCTTCATAGTAGTTTGCCGTGCCAAAACCAACCAAGTCAATGATCCTTGCCAGCTGGTCAGCATTACATGGAGTTGAGCTACCATTACAGCCTAAGGATGTTGTACCCGTTACCAAAACAACTTTTCCACTGGCAGCGCCTATGGCGATTGGCGTTGGGTCAATATGGTCTGGTACTGGCAGTGGCTGACCGTTCGCGTCGCCAGCTTCTTGCACCAGGAAATACTGCCCAGGTTCCAGGCTGACATTAGGAAGTTCGGTCAACTGGCCTGAGTTACCACCAAAGTTTCCGGTACCACGAGCACTAGCATATTGAAGGGACAGTCCATCCAGCGAGACGGCAGTCGTACCGGCATTAAAGATTTCAATAAAGTCGTGCGTGTACGGGGCACCGCTACCGCCGCCGCCACCGTAGACCTGGCTAATCTTCAGGGTGCTGGCAGCTTGAACCGGTTGGGGGGCTGCAAGCCAAGCATACCCAAGACTAAAGAAATTACTAAAGATAGATATAGAATTTTTCGGGACATTTTTCCTCCTTGGAAATTAGGATTCACACACACATAGCCTTATAAGTTTATCATGCTTTAGCGAAGATTTAGCAGATTGTTGTCTCTTATTTTGCAAGGTTCTTGTAAATCCTGATTAATAGACTGGTAAACCTTTTCAAACACCTTGGCGTTAATTACCGGAACAAAACTGGACGTATTACGCCAAACAACATTAATCTACGCGCAACTTTATGTGTCAAAACAGATATCACTATTAACCAATCCGCCGATGATTATTTACGCAAATTAAGTGTGTGTTTTGGAAATCCCGTTTCTTAGGAATCTTTTTGCGTCAAGCCAGTCCCACTAATCATCTTGCCTGAGATTAGCATTTAATAGAAAGCGCCTTAATTAAAACCTGCCATTCAATAGTTTAACAAGCTGGACATCACGGCATAAAACATGAACTTAAGGAGTTACAAAGACTCCAAATGTTTCACGTGAAACAAATGAATTATCTTTAGAATCTTCTCTGTGTGACACGATTTCGGAGTTTTATTGCATCCAGTCTCGCAAACCGCACACTAATTTTTTCAGTCTTATGCTGTTAAGGAAAACAACTATTGTTTTTCCTTACCAAGCCTTCAAATTTTCAAATTGTCAGAAAGCTAGTCTTTCTATACAATGTCAATTATTATGGCTCTCTTCGTTGTCGATTATCATCTGTTTCTTTGAGCCACCCCTAATTCTTTTAATTCGCTTATAGAGCCTTATAAAAGCTCCATAATAGCCTTGCGATAAATTGTAACCAAAGCTTGACCAAATCATTTTTTAGGTGTAGAATATCGGACGTTGAAAAACGCTCTCGTAGCTTAATGGATAGAGCACCTGCTTGCGGAGCAGACGGTTGCGTGTTCGAATCACGCCGAGAGCATTTTTTCTTTTAATTATCCCATCGTTCCACATATCATCTTTCATCCAGCCAGCTGTCCAGACTGGATGAATCCATTTTTGATAATTGCAATTTTGGTAAGTGTTTCACGTGGAACATTTTATGTGCCTGCTTACAAGCTTTTGCTTGGAAGAGATTTTGTATGTACACATTTCGCCTTTTAAGTTAAAATATCACAAATCCTGGCTGATTCTCTTTTCAGCCTACGCTAATAAGGACTTATATGAAATTATTATCAGTACCAGATTATCAAACACTTAGCCTTAAGGCTGCAGAAATCGTCGCTAGGCAAGTTCGCCAAAAGCCAAACAGCATCCTGGGACTTGCCACAGGTTCAACGCCCCTGGGTTGTTACAATGAACTTGTCAGACTTCATAAAGAAGAAGGGCTGGACTTTAGCGCAATAACAACTTTCAATCTCGACGAATATTACGGTCTAAAAGAAAATGACAGAAACAGTTACCACTATTACATGAATCACTACTTCTTTGACCATATAAACATCAACAAAGCTTCAACACATATTCCTAACAGCTTACCCCAGGACATGACCTCTGAATGTCAGGCTTATGACCAACTTGCCAGGGATATGGGGGGGATGGACTTGCAAATTTTAGGCTTAGGCACCACTGGACATATTGCTTTCAATGAACCAGATAGCACCTTCCATCCCTTTACACGATTGGTTAATTTGGACAAATCCACAATGGCTGCAAACGGTCACTTTTTCAAAACCAATGAAGCGGTACCACATCAGGCTGTTACGGTTGGTATGCGTTTCATTCTCAATAGCCGATTAATCCTTTTGCTTGTAAGTTCAGATAAAAAAGCTGAAGCACTTGAGCGAACCCTTAACGGCCCGATTGATCCCATGGTACCCGCATCAATTCTGCAACTTCATCCAAACGTCATTATTATCGCTGATGCAGAAGCAAGATCAAAGTTGTAAGCAAAAATTTAACTTCCAATGTTTAACGATTAAAAAACTCTCGATATGAGAGCTTTTTTTCTGTTCTTTGAGTAATTATTCGTCAAGCCTTTTTACCAATACAAGTCTTTGTAATGTTTCACCAGTAAGTGGTTCAAAGCCAATTTGCTCATACTTGGTGGCATATCCGATATGCGCAAAGTCGTATTCTTTCAAATGGGCAGGCCGGTTGGTGCTGATGTCATCCAATGGCGCGACGCGCAATTGGTTAGCTCCATGCCCACAAGCCCATTTGCTAGCTTCTTTTATTATATATTGAAATATCCTTGCATATCCAGCAAATTGACCCATGCGAATTTGTTTAATCTGCCAGATTTTGCCTTCTTCACCTGCTCCAGTCAATGCAGAGCGAACGGGCCCAAGTTCGATTGCGCCAACAAGTTCATCGTTTCGCTTTAGAAGCAAGCCGGTGCGCAAATCGAAATTCGCCGCAATAAGTGGGTTGGGTGCCGTTTCCATAAAAACTTTTTCAAATCGAGCCGCCTCATTTTGTCGCACATCTTCTGCAATTTGCTGTTCCACATCAGCTAAGCATAGTACAAGTTCAGAATAATCATGCCCTGTTTTCGGTTCGATAAGTTCAAAATCGGAAGGCAAAACACGATATTTTTGCGCATGTTGGGAATACAAGCTGTCATCATACTCTTTAAATTCAATCGGCAGTTCCAAACGGAACAAATTGCTTATGTACTTCAGATCCTGTAAGGTCTTTTCGTTGATTTCTTTTTCGGTATAGGAGTCAATCAGCCACTCAGGCGCAACACAACTAACTTTTAAGTGTCCGATTTTGCCTTGTCCACTGAGCGAATTGCTTGGATAGCGTGAACCACTAATAATGCGCCCTTTATCATCGCGCGTATAAACATGAATTTCAATTTGGTGTCCAACGCCATTATCCAATATATAGCTTTTATCATTGGCATGGGCTTCGTTCACAAAGCCATAACCAATCCTGCTCAATATTCCCAAAAATCGCACTAAATGAGCACGGTTTATCGCCAGGTCCAGGTCGCCATGCGGTCTTGTTTGCCAACCCAAAAGCGCATCAACCGCCCAACCACCCGCAACCACCAGTGGAACGCTGGCTATCTCAGCTAGCTCAAGCACGCGCAGGACTTCTTCCTGGTCCATATCATGAGCTGGTGATGGTTTTTGGCGTGGAAATTCCTCTAGTATTGTTTGCAAGGGATTGCTTTCTATTTGTGTGTTTTCACTCATTGCGCGCTCCTTGGATCTTTGTATAATTGTACCGTTTAAGAAGAAAACTGTATAGTTTTTTATGAATAACTAAAGCTTTTTTATGAAAAAAGCCCCGTGTGTACGGGGCTTTGTGCGTAGTTTAGGCTTTTACTTCGTAAGAAGTGGTATATAGAGCGAATAAGGAGGCGGCGCTTTTGCTTCCACTAAAATATCAATTTCAACACTGGCGAAAGAATCGCTGTTTATGTCCTTCACCAACAATGTCGCCCGGTTATTTCCTTTACGTAAAGTAAAAGCGTTAATGTCAAGAACAATTCCAGCAGGCCCTGTTCCTTCTTCAACATTAACATTAATCCATGGACGATTTGCTTCAGTCACCCATGAAATCTCAGACCCTGCCATTATTCTAATATCTTGAGGCGGGATTTCGGTTAAATTGTCAGGAATAGTAAGTGTAATTCGCGTTGGGCCAACCGTTAATACAGGCACAAAGTCGATTTTTGTAGCTTCTGTGGCATTCAACTGCAAGAAAAGTCCACCCGTTGAATATTCGTAATCAACGAAAGCATAAGCACCAACATTATTCCAGTCAGTAATCTCGCGTAGTGGAACAGACACATAATAGGTGCCCGTTTCCTGATCTGCTAAATTAGGAATAAGGGTCATACCTTCACCACGTGAGGCGTGATGGGTTGTGTTCGTATCTTCGTATTGAATACCGGTTTCTTTTACAAAGGCGTATACTCTGGCAGAGTTTTCTTGACTTAAGTCTACGCCACTCAAATTTTGAACCGTTACTTTGAAATAGGCTGTGTCATCTATGACCCAATATTGGGCACTTATATCAGCAAGCGCTTCCTGAGCGATGCCGTATTCCACCATTGCAGTGTATTTTTCGACGGCTTCATCATGTGTTTCTGCACCACGGGAATATCTTTGTCCACTGTCGACCATTGCCCAGGTCAATCCCCAACCAGGTTCGGTACGTTCAATAACTTCATACCGGTAAAGTACTGGATTAGGAATACCCCAATCCATAGTGTAGTCGACAAATACAATATTTCTTTCTGCGTAGTCGATAGCTAATTGATCAATCACCGGACCGGAGATTCCACAATGCCATCAATTAGGAGCACCGAATGATTCAAACACCGCGAGTTTCTCAACGGGTGCTTGAGCCTCGGCAACTTTTGGCGCCGCTCCAAAGCCGGAAACCAAAAGAGCAACAAGCGCTAAAGCGCAAAGCATTTTTCGGAATGTTTTCATTGAAACTCCTTTAATGTATTTTAACGATTACGTTAATGGTCTTATTCTATCACGAGCATGCGCAATGATGGGTGTTTTTTAGTACATGGCCAATAAAGAAAACAAAGTTTTGTTGTTCTATACAAATTACCTGTCAGTCTTTTATTCACCTGTATTCAATTCTTTTAATAACTTTACACCAATGACTGTTGCAGGAATACGATAATTTGGAGCAAGGTTGGATAGAACCACAACCGCATTACCCGTTGTTGGGCTAAAACCAATATAAGCATTGTAGCTTCCTGTCGCACCGTTATGCCAGATAATGCCGTTCTCTTTATCAATGCTCCATGCCATGCCGATTTCGTCTATGTTAATATCCATTAAGCGATATCTTTCTGTAGAATCATTGATAGTTTTCAGACTGTCATGGCATTTTTTAAAATACGGGTTGTTATCGAGTTGCATTTGCGCATATAAAAGCATATCTTTAATATTTGTCCTGATATCACCAGCAGAGAGATAGGCATCTGTTTCTTTCCACTCCCAGTACTTGCCAAGGTCGCCATCTGTTCCTAAAACCCTTGTATTGAGCATTCCTAAATCATGTTGCAGAAAATGATTTGCCAGAGTTGGATAATCAATTTCATAAACTGTTTCCAGGACAAGTCCAAGAACGGCATATCCAAAATTTGAATATTTAAAAACGTAATTTTCTTTATCCAAATTCAGCTTGCTGACTCTATTAAGCACCATTTCCCTCGTAATGCCATAATAATCATTTCTGCCATTGAGAAAGTTGGAAATCATCGGTTTTTCAAAATAAAAACCTTTATATCCCGACGTATGCGTCAGCAGTTCCATTATCGTTGGATATTCATTGCCTGCCGGCAGGTCCAGATAATGATCAATGGTCTGGTCAAGGCTAAGCAAACCGTCGTTAACAGCTTTGTTTATCAATGCAGCAGTCACAGATTTGGTGATAGAGCCAATTTCATAAGTATGTAATTCTGGTTCTAAGACTTTTCCGTTTTCGCCATAAACTGTGAAAGATATTTGTCCATCTTTGATAATGCCAATTGTAATAACTGCTTCGGGTTTATCCTGCGTTGTATATTCGAGAGCTTCCATGTATGTCAATGCTGGTATCTTCTTCATTTGATGTTTACCGTATAAGGACAGTCCACCAAGAATTAAAGCCACGACGAAAAAAACAGCCAGAACAATAAGGATAACTTTTTTCTTTTTCATATCTCACATTATAAAACGCCCCGATTAATATTTTTCTCTTTCACGTAGATTTAAATGTAAAAGTTTCCTTGCATTTCATTATTTATCCTGCGTCGGGTGGATTAATCTTTTTGTAAGACAATAAATACTTAAAAGCATTATAATCAGCGTATGCCATGCCACAAACCTTTGGTTTCTATTGTCACGCCATCATTCAATCAGGCTCAATATCTCGAGCAGACGATTTTGTCTGTTCTGAAGCAGGATTACCCCCATATCGAATACTGGCTTATGGACGGCGCATCGACAGATGGTAGCGTTGAGGTTATCCAAAAATATGCCGACCGTCTGGCAGGCTGGGTGTCTGAAAAGGACAAGGGACAGGCAGATGCGGTCAACAAAGGCTTTCGACAGGCAACTGGCGATATAGTCGGCTGGCTTAACTCCGACGACCTGTATTATCCTGGCGCGATTTCGGCTGCGGTAAAAGCTTTTCAGGAAAACCCAGATGCAAGCTTTGTCTTTAGTGATGTTAACTCCATTGATGGTCACGGAAATGCCTTTAACCGTATGCTCTTTGGCGACTGGAAACTCAAAGATTTAATGCAATTCAAAATAATCAGCCAGCCCGGTGTTTTTATGCGCCGTTCTGTACTGGAACAAGCCGGCTACCTGGATCTCGACTACCACTATTTACTGGATGTTGAGTTGTGGTTGCGCATGGCATCCATTGCCGAGCCCGTTTACGTGCCTGATGCGCTATGGTCCGCCGCGCGTATGCATGATGATGCCAAAAACCACGCTAAAGCACTCGATTTTGGTCCTGAAGCCTTCAGAATTGCCAAATGGCTGTGTGAAGATGAGCGGTTTTATCCACTCAACGCGCAGATTTTTAACAAAATATGGGCGGGTGCCTATCGCATTGACGCCTTTTATCGTGCTGAAGCAGAAGATTATCGGGGCGCGATAGCAAGCTATGGCGAAATGATGAAGCGTTGGCCGTTCCAGCCCATTGAATCCTACGCGCGTCTGTTCAAAAGTCTGATCAAGTCGAGCGGTTTCAAGGGCTTATCAGAACTCTATGAAAAACTAAGAGAACGCCGCGGAAAGAGGTCGATAAAGAAATAATGCAATCGCAACCCAAAGTAAGCATCGTCACGCCCAGTTTTAACCAGGGACATTTTCTTGAAGAAACGATTCAATCCGTTCTCAATCAAGATTATCCAAACATTGAATACATCATTATTGATGGTGGTTCCAAAGACAACAGCGTTGAGATTGTCAAAAAACATGAGAGCCGACTGGCTTACTGGCAAAGTAAGCCCGATAATGGACAAACAGACGCGATAAACCAGGGCTTTGCTCGCGCGACTGGCGATATTCTGGCGTGGCTAAACTCAGACGATATCTTACTGCCAGGCGCGGTATCAGCCGCGGTGCAAAAACTGGCGGAAAACCCATATGCCGGCATGGTTTATGGGGATTGCTGGCTAATCAATGCCGAAGGTAAGCGCATAGGAAGGTTCCCTGCCGCGCAAACCGATTATGCCAAACTGCGCCGTGGTTATGTGCATATCCCGCAGCAAGCGTCTTTCTGGCGCGCGTCACTGTGGCATGAAGTCGGTCCGCTGGACGACAGCTTCTATTTCGCCATGGACTACGACCTTTGGACTCGTTTGGCCGCCAAAGCGCCTTTGGTTTACATCAAAGAACCCTGGGCAGCTTTTCGTTTACATGGCACAGCAAAGAGCATCGCGGAAGATGACCGTTGCTGGCCAGAAATGATGCGCGTTCATTACCGTGATGGTGGTAAGAAGCTGTCCTGGATTAACGCTAAATACCATCTGCGCAAACTACTACGCCCAATTTTGATGTGGAAACGCCGCCGGCAAATGACCCGAGCCAAGGAATGAGCCTATGCTGATTAATAAATCCAAAACTGCAATGCGCGTCTTGCGCGAAAAAGGTTTAGCGTCAGTATTTAACCTGCTAAAGCACCATTTCGGCTTTGCCAAACACGTAGACGAAGGAACGTTGATATTAGACTGGTTTAAATTCATATCCTTTACAGGCACCTTGGTTGATATCGGCGCGCACCGTGGCTACGACACAATACCTTTTGCAAGTGAAGGATGGAAAGTATTTGCTTTTGAACCCGACCCTGTTAATAGAGCTCAGTTAGAGCAACTGGCATTAAATTTAAGCTTAGTTCATGTAGATGCACGGGCAGTTGCAGATAAAAGTGCCAAACAGGTCGCTTTTTATAAATCACGTGAATCAGATGGCGTCAGTGGTCTGCAAGCCTTTTTACCTTCGCATCAGGCAGAATATCACGTCGATGTTACAACATTAACCGAGTTTGTCCTGGAGAAAGCTATTGATGAAATCGATTTCCTGAAAATCGATACCGAAGGCTACGACAAAATGGTTTTGGACGGCATTCCCTGGGAAAGCCTGCGTCCGCGCCTTATTTTGTGTGAATTTGAAGACAAGAAAACCTTGCCTTTGGGCTATAGCTACCACGATTTGGCAAATTCATTGCTGGAAAAAGCTTATCATCTCATCGTTTCCGAGTGGAAACCCATCAAACGCTACGGCGAAAAACACGACTGGCGCGGATTCTATCCCTATCCGCATGAACTCCAGACTCCCAAAGCCTGGGGAAATCTGATCGCAGCGCGCGATAAAGCTGATTATGAATCTTTAAGTCAATTTCTAAAAGCGTAATTTTGTTTTATTAATACAAAAAGTGGTCTCTGATATTATGAGACCACTTTTTTCATTTTTTCAGAAATATTGTCTATTCTTCCATTGTGCCTTTGCCAAGTTTCTTGCCGATTCGTTCAAAAGCGTCCAGTGCCTGTTCGAGATCGTCCTGGCTGTGAGCTGCAGAAATCATTACGCGAATGCGTGCCTTGCCACGGGGCACGGTTGGGAAGCCCAAAGCACCTGCAAAAATGCCTTCTTCAAGCAATTCGCGGCTAAACTGGCGCGCCAGCTGCACGTCACCGAGCATCACGGGTGTAATAGGTGTTTGGGTTACGCCAGTGTTGAAACCGAGTTTGCGCATTTCTTCCTGGAAGAAGCGCGCGTTTGACCACAAGCGGTCAACCAACTCGCTTGATTCTTCCAGCAAATCCACAGCGGCGATACAGGCAGCCACATCGGGCACGGTCACTGCGGATGAGAACAGGAAAGGTCGTCCGCGTTGGCGAAGCCATTCGATGATGCGCGCGTTACCCGCAACAACGCCACCAACCACACCAAAAGCTTTAGAAAAAGTACCAATTTCCACGTCAACTTTTCCGTGCAGACCGAAATGATCCACGATACCACGACCACCTTTACCCATCACGCCTTCGCCATGGGCATCATCAACAGCGGTCATCAGACCATATTTCTCTGAAACTTCGACCAGTTTATCCAATGGGGCATAATCGCCATCCATTGAGAAAACACCATCGGTAATCATGAGACCTTTGTTATAGCTTCCCTGAGCTTCTTTAACAACGCGTTCAAAATCATCCACATCAGCATGCGCAAAGCGGTGAATTTTCGCGCCAGAAAGTCTTGAGCCATCAATAATTGAGGCGTGATTGAGTTCATCTGAGAAGATAGCATCGCCCTTGCCGACCAATGCAGGGATTGTGGCGCCGTTGGCAGTAAAACCAGACTGGAAAGTTATCGCCGCTTCAACGCGTTTGAATTCAGCCATGCGGCGTTCCAACTCAAGGTGAAGAGACATTGTGCCGGCGATTGAACGCACCGCGCCAGGTCCAAGTCCGTATTTGTCCATGGCATCTTTGGCAGCCTGAACCAATCGCGGATGATTAGCTAAACCGAGATAGTTATTAGCACAAAAGTTGAGTACTTTTTTACCATTGATGTTCACTTTCGCGCCCTGGGGCGAGTCCATGGTGGGAATGGTATTATAAAAACCTGTTTCTTTTAGATTGGCGATTTCATCGTCGATCCAACTTAATTTGTCAGTCATTAGCACCTCATTCTTATTGTATTTGTTCAATATCATGATTATACCGCCTTAAACCTTGCTATGGGACGATTACTTAATTGTTTTTTTGATTCACCTTTCTAATCTAACCTTGAAATTGACCTAAATTATGAAAATTCCAAACTTTATTTCCATAACGCACATTAATGTAATGCGCTATACGCCAGTAATGATAGAATAAATGGCGGTGAAGATATGTTAAAAAGGATTTCTAGCATTCTTGTTTTTCTTTTATTCATCACAATAGTTTCTTCATGCCCCAATTCATTATCTCCTGCAAACGCACAAAGCGCATATGTACCCGGCTTTTCCTGCTATCGCGACCTGTCAACAATTTACGATCGCATTCAGCAGCTTCAATACAAATATCCTGATTTGCTTACTGTGACAGATATCGGCGACTCTTGGGAAAAACAAAACCTGGGTATGAACCACGGACACGATTTACTGATATTAAAACTCGAAGCCAATCCATCACCAAAACCAACTCTCATTTTGATAAGTGGCTTAAAAGCCAATTCCTTTGGACCCGTGGAAATCAATCTCCGCTTTGCTGAATTTTTATTGAGCGCATATCCAAAGCAAAGTGATGTCCGCTATCTGATTGACCATTTCGCGGTTCATTTTTTGTTTGTCGCCAATCCAGACGGACGTACCAAGGCGGAAAGCCAGGCTGATGGAACTGGCGACACATGGACAATCACCTGGGCTAAAAATACTAATCCCAGTGGCTGTGCTTCAGATGATGGTGGCGTAGCGCTTGAACATAATTTTGCTTATCAATGGAACAATCTGCCAACCGACCCTTGCGCGGCTGATTATCCTGGTTCACAGGCTTTTTCAGAACCAGAAACACAAGCCATCCGCGACTATCTCCAGGGACTCGTTCAAACAAATCCAAATAATCACTTACTCATCAATCTTGAAAGTTACAAAGATTTTATTCTCAATCCTTATCTGTATTCAAAGACACATAAACCAACGCGATACGAAGATTATCAAGTCTTAGCCAACAAGCTTGCTTACGGGCAGGAAGCTTTGCCCTTGGAATACAACAACACTGCCCTTACCGAACAATTTGGCACACTTATCGACTATACCGAAGCAGAACTGGGTTTAACAGCTATTCAATATCGTTTAGGGAGCGAAATGGGCGGTGGCAATGTGTCGCGCTGTGCCTATTTTGAGAAAGTTTTAGTGGAACCCGCCTTGCAAAGTTTATTGCGCGCCTTAAAAACTTTGCCCGAACCACTGGAATACGGTGCTGGTCCGGAAATTCATAATCTAAGTGTGAACTTGAATTTTAATGAGTCGCTGATTGAAATAAGCGGACAGCTAGACGCGCATAATTATTATCACCATACCAACCGGACGACAAGCATTTCCGCTTTACGTTACAGCATTGATTTGCCACCCTGGTATCCTGACGCAGAAGAGAACTTAATAGACTTTGAGAGAGATTTAGAATATCCAGGATTAGCTGACTTTTTCTTTCAGCTGGATATGAACACCATTAATCCCGAAGGTGCTACCATTTATTTTCAAGGTGAAGCTGAAGATTGTACAAATGGTTATAAACGTAAAGGTTTTGTTGAAATGGTGACAATCAAATTGCCTAATCCAGAGCTCAATCTTTATTTGCCACTTATCAGCACGAGCCGTTAAAAGATTATTCTTTAATCTCTTTTAAGTAAGTTAAGTAGTTTTAATAGTAGGGGCTGGGGATGATGTGGATAACTTACTTATTATTCAAAAGCAAAGGCTGATTCTCTCGATAAAATAACAAAATCAGAAGCAAAAATCTTTCAACAAGCGTGATGTTGAAAAAGATCGGCTTTTCCACAATTCCACAGACAAGTGATTAGTCAAAAATTAAAAGGACAAATAATACACATTTTATGCAGAACTTATCCACAGCTAAACAGGCGACTATTGTGGACTAAAATCAAAAAACCGCGGGTTTATCCACAGTTTTCCACCACTTATCCACGGTTTTGCTTAGAGAAGACCAAACTCACGTTGATAATCTTCCAGAATATTTTGAATCTTTTCGATGAAATGACCCAGTTCACGAATTTTTATCGTCTTATGTGCGGGTTCAAAACCAATTCGACTGGCAAAATTCAGCCAGTCTGTTGTCGCTTCAGTTTCTGTCGTGTCATCTTCATCAAGTTCCGTGTGTGAACATTGCGCAATCTGTCGCCAGGTGACCGTCATGGGCCAAAGTACGGCAAATAAATTGTCTGACTGTGCCAGGGCATCGCAACAATCCAAAAAATAAGCCTTACGCGCTTTATGCAGGTTGGGCGGACAATGCGGACTTTGACTGCACTCCACTAACCGTGTTTCCCAAACAGGACGCCATTGATTATAAAAGTCCACTGAAATCTTATCATTACCGATTAAACGGGCCAAATCTCCCACCAAGGGCATTTGATTCACTGCTTCAGCGCGTGCTGGAAAGTCGAGTAAAAAGCGTCTTTGGGTGAGTCCTGGTCCGCTGAGTGCGGCCACGGCGTTGCAGGCATTGTCAACAGACTTGAAAAACAAATCCAGCCAATCGCTGAAAGGCGTTTCATCGTCATCGTCCAGCGCGAACCAGTACCGGCGGGCATCATCGGCAAATTTCAGCGCCCGCGCGTGTGTGTTTTCGGGAGAGTCAAACTGCGCATCCACGCCAGCCTGAATATATTCAAGCCAATGGTCTGTGTCGTAAATGATGCCATCATGGTTTCTCAGGGCATAACCCAGCCAGCTGTCCTGTCGCATTCGGCGATGAAAGGTGTAAAGCGATTGATGGTGATGAACAATATCCAGCGAAATATTGCTTTTAACGCGTCGAATTTCGCGGGGAGCGGGTGGGTCTTCCTTATGAACAACAACCAAATCGATATCGGTGCTGCCACCAATAAAAGCCTGGTCGCCAAGCACTGAACCCGTTAGATAACAAGCGACGATGTCATTGTTTTGGCGCAACAGGCGGTTGATATAGTCCTTGGTGATGTCAATCAGTAAATCCTGGGTAATCAGCATCATTTTTCTGTATTTCCTAAACGTTTAAAATATACCATAAAGCCATCGGGTAACTGACTTATTTCGCAAAATGGCTGACGCATAGGCGGATTTGTTTAAATCATTGTCTTTGACGGATTTAATAATCAGGTACTGTAATAATAGAGAGAATGATGATTCTTTTCTTGTTCAAGCTGAATGTTTAGGGCTATAATACAGCCATGCCCAATGAGCCCTTTATTCCAAAGAACATCTTAGTCATGCCAAACGCTGGAGTGCCCAAGGCGATGGCTATTGCCAAAGAAATACACAAGCATTTTATTGATATCAAAGTGAACAGTGATATTTTTGCCTACGACTTTGATGGTAAAAGTGAAAAACCAAAGTTGGTTGACAGCGATTTGGTCATTGTTATCGGTGGCGATGGCACGTTGTTGCGGGCAGGACATTTATGCGCTGAGAAAGAAGTGCCCCTTTTGGGCATTCAAGCGGGCACACTCGGTTTTTTGGTGGAAATTAAGGATAAAGAATGGCCAAAACAAATTGACCGCCTGATGAAAGGCGATTTCCGCATCGAGACGCGCATGATGCTGAATGCGGAACTGGTGCGTAACGACATCGTGAACGGCCGCTGGGATGTTATCAACGAGATTGTCATCAGCCGTGGGTCCGATGTGCGCCCGATTGAAGTGCGCGTAGACTTGAACGAAGGCTATTTGGCGTCGTACAAGGCGGATGGCTTGATTGTCAGCACAGCTACCGGTTCTACCGCGTATGCCTTTTCTGCTGGCGGGCCTATCTTGCCGCCAGAGTTGCGCAATATGCTTATTTTGCCAATCTCGCCCCACCTTTCGCTTGACCGTGGTGTCGTTCTGGCGGAAGGAGCCACGGTGACGCTTCGGAAAAAGAGTGCGAGTGACGCTATCTTGAGCGTGGACGGTATGCCGCCAATCTATTTAAGCAACACTGACCGTGTTGTGGTCAGTGCCAACAAAAACTCTCTTAAAATGGTGCGTTTTGGTGAGCCAAACTACTTCTATCGTGATTTGGCAACTGTATTGCGCCTAAATCCTATCTTGAAGATAAATGCCAATGACTGACAATAATAATCCAGAAAATAAAACCCCTGCCATCCCCAGTGATTTTGACGAATTAATGCGTCCAGCTAATCCTGAAACAAGTCCTGAAGAAGAGCCAGTTCTGCGATGTAATCGCTGTGGCACGCCCATAACGCCAAAAAATTCGGTGCTGACCGAAACAGGCTATCGTTGCAAGGACTGCATTCGCGGACATCAGCAAGTTTTTGACACCTCCAAGCCAGGAGATGCGATTATCGCTTTCTTCATTTCCGCAATTATCGCGTTTGCGGGTAGCTGGTTAGTGAAACCGCTTCAGTATATCGTCATACTCGTTGCAACTGGGCTGGGAATGCTTATCTTTAATGCCACTCGTCTGGCACTCAAACGCCGGCGTGGCAAAAAGATTGACATCGCTGTTCTGATAGGCGCGATTCTCGGTGGCAGTCCCTTATTAATCCGCTTGATTTTGCAAATGGCGCAAGCGAGCAGCTTTGAAGTGGGTGGTGGCGTAAACCTGCTGTTTTGGCATATTGTCTACGTCGGTCTGGTTGCTGCCAGTGCCTATGCTCAGTCACGGGGAGCGCGTCGCTAGTATGCTTAAAGAATTGCATATCCAGAACTTCGCCATTATCGAAAAACTCAGTTTGTTTTTTCAATCGGGTTTAATCATTTTTACGGGCGAAACTGGCGCGGGCAAGTCGATTATCCTTGACTCGCTAAGTGCAATTCTCGGAGAACGCATGGATACCACTGTTATACGCCAGGGCGAAAGCAAGGCGATCGTTGAGGGGCTTTTTGAACTTGACGCGCAGACCAAAAGCGCATTGCGTGAGTTGCTTGAGCCCGAAGGCTTATGGGACGATGAAGATTATCTGACTCTCGGGCGGGAAATCCGCGCGGAAGGGCGCACCATCGCGCGTGTGAACGGGCGTATGGTCAACCTGGGCTTGCAATCGGAGATAGGCGCTCTTTTGGTTGACTTGCACGGGCAGTCTGAGCACCTCAGCTTACTCAAAACACGCAATCACCGCATTCTGTTGGACCGCTACGCGCACAATAAAGACCTGCTTGAAGCGTATCAGGCTGAATACAAACGCTGGCAAGCCTTAAATGAAAAATTACGCGAGCTGAACGCTATTGACAACATGGCCTCTGAGCGCATTGATATCTTACGGTATCAAATTCAGGAAATTGAGAGCGCCAAACTGCAGCCCGGTGAAGATGAAGAGCTGCGTTCCGAGCGCACCCGACTGGCAAACGTGGAAGCTTTAAGTTCATTCAGTCAGCAAGCCTTGATTGCGATTGACGAAGGGTCTTCGGAAAGTAGTGCCGCGACGGATTTGATCGGTCAGGCGGCGCAGTGCTTGCATGATTTGGCACGCATTGACGCAAGCACCCAGGCTTTGGCTGAGCGGGCCGAAGAAGCCTTGAGTAGTCTGGCGGATATTGCCTATGAACTGCGCGATTATCTGGAAGCGATTGAGTACAACCCGGTGCGTTTGGATCAGGTTGAAGAGCGACTCAACACCTTGCAGATTCTAAAGAAGAAATATGGCGGGTCGATCGAAAGCGTCTTGGCGCATCTGGACAAAATAAAGCGCGAGATAGAAAATATCGACACCCTGGATGAGCAGATAAAAGAAGTCAGTGAAAAAATAAATTCAGTTAAGTTAAGTCTTTCTGAAAAAGCACTAAGTCTTAGCAAGCTACGCAAATCCAGCGCTGAGAAGATGCAAGAAGCGGTTAGCAATGAACTCAATGCGCTTCAAATGCAAAAAGCACGTTTTATGGTGCAGATTGATTTCAGCCCCAGTGACGATGGGCTGCTTGTTGATAATCTCTGTTTGGCTTTTGACCAAAACGGCATTGACCAAATTGAATTTCTCATTGAAACCAATCCTGGCGAAGGCTTTAAACCTTTGGCAAAAATTGCATCCGGCGGTGAGACTTCACGCCTGATGCTTGCCCTTAAACATGTACTTGCCGAGGCAGACCAAACCCCCACACTTGTCTTTGATGAAATTGACAGTGGCATTGGCGGACGGGTGGGCATGACGGTTGGGAAAATGCTTTGGCAGCTGGGCCGTGAGCATCAGGTGCTTTGCGTTACCCACTTACCCCAGCTGGCCGCCTTCGCGGACCAGCATTACAAAGCCAGTAAACATGAAAGTGCTGGCAGAACACTGACCAATGTACACGAGCTAGACACTGCCCAGCGTGAACGCGAACTGGCCAATATGCTTGGTGGCGAAACACAAAGCATTTTACAGTCCGCCAGGGAGATTCTAGCGACAGTTTCAGAGTTTACAGGTACAATTCATTCATAAACCATATTGTTTTCGGGTGCAAATCACCCGTATTGAAAAATTAAAAATTTATTGTCGTGATTAAGATGCCCAAAGGGGCGTTTTATCACACACAAGATAGAAAGGAAGCTACTATGCCCAGTCGTGACGATATTATTGCGGTTATCTTGGGTGGTGGTCGGGGTACACGTTTGTTCCCTCTCACTTCCGAGCGCGCAAAACCCGCCGTGCCTATCGCCGGAAAGTATCGGCTTATTGATATTCCCATTAGCAACTGTATCAACTCTGGTATTTACCGGATTTCTGTGTTGACCCAGTTTTTGAGCGTGTCTTTGCATCGGCATATCACGCGAACGTATGTTTTTGACTCTTTTCACCAGGGTGGAGTACAAATTTGGGCTGCTGAGCAGTCTCCAATTACCACTGACTGGTATCAAGGTACAGCAGACGCTGTGCGCAAGCAAATCCAGGAAATTCAAAGCACGCGTGCCAAATATGTACTCATCCTGGCAGGCGACCATCTTTATCGCATGGATTATGGCAAGATGGCACAATATCACTGGGACCATGGCGCTGATGTAACCGTTGCTGTGCAACCCGTACCCAAAGACGAAGCTTTCCGCTTTGGCATCTTAAAACAAGACAAGAATGGTGAAATCACGCGCTTTGCTGAAAAACCCAAAGACCCTAATATCCTTGCGGATTTGGTCAGTCTCGATGATCCCGCAATGCCTTATCTGGGTTCCATGGGAATTTACATGTTCAATACGGATGTCCTTGTGGACGTTTTGCAAAAGGAAATTGATGGAAAATTGTTTGTTGACTTCGGCAAAGATATCATTCCCTATTTAATCTCTGCTGAATCGCCTGTGTTTGGCTATCAGTATGAGGGCTATTGGCGTGATATCGGTACGATACGAACGTTTTATCAAACGAATCTTGAATTAACTGAAGATGAACCCGAGATCGATTTTTACGATCCCGAAAAGCCGATTTACACCCACGCTCGTTTTCTGCCAGGCACACGCGCCATTGGCTGCAAACTGTCACGCGCCTTGTTGGCTGAAGGCTGCACCATTCGCGAGGCAGAAATTGACCATTGCGTCATTGGTTTACGCCAGCAAATTGGCGAGGGCTCAGTAATAAAAGACACGATTATGATGGGTGCGGACTGGTATGGCGTACAGCGCAACGGCGCGCCCTTGGGAATCGGCAAAAACTGTAACATTCAAGGCGCGATTATCGATAAAAATGCTGCGATTGGCGATAACGTTGTCATCAAACCATTCCCCTTGGATGCTAATGTGGATCACGCCTTATATGTTGTACGTGATGGTATCGTAGTTATCCCCAAGAACACAACCATTCCAGCGGGCACGGTTATTCAACCGTAAACGTCAGTTTTAACATGATAAAAAACACTCCGCAAGCTAAGCGGAGTGTTTTTTTGTATAAGACTTAATTGTGATTTGTCGTAACTATATCAAATCCGTTGGCATTATTTTAAAAACTGCAGTTGATATGCCGCAAGACTAAAGGCAATTGAGACATTCAGCGAGTTTTTCTGCCCTAGCATGGGGATATACACGCAATAATCAGCAAGCGCGATCAGCTTTGGGTCCACACCGGCGGGTTCGTTGCCCACAATCAAAGCGATACTTTGAGCTTGTTCCAGCACACTGGCTTTTAACTCAAAAAGTGAAACGGATTTGGGCGTGGCTTCAAGCGCGATAATCAAGTTGCCTGCTGCTTTTAGCGCGCTGACACATTGCACCGCGTTGGGTGAGTAATGCCAGGCAAGTGACTTTTCCGCGCCCAGGGCGGTTTTGGCGATGGCAGGATTCCCATCAGGCGTTGGTGTAATACCGCAGAGTTCCAAACGCGAGAAACCCGCTCCATCCGCGGAACGAAAAACAGAGCCAACGTTATGCGCGGAGCGGACATTATCCAGAACACCGATTAGCGTTGCTTGCTTTTGGATTGATGCAGAAAAAGCCTGACTTGCCACACGCGGGCAGTCTTTTTTCAAGGTTTGCCCACAGCGCGGGCAATACTGGCCTTCAAACTGGGCTAAATCCAGGGGAAAACGCAACCCACAAGCCGGGTTTTGGCACTCTAAGAAGAAAATTTGACTGTCGGACATGGGTCTATTATATCGAAAACAGGGCTTGGTTGAGTTCAACGTGGAAAATCAGTTAACGCGTCAACAGAAAAACGCAATAAAAAATAGACGCCGGGTGAGGGGGGCACCCAAACGTCTAATGCTTATAGTATAGTCAAAAAAAAACAAAATACAAGTCTGTTTTCATAAACATTACATTAATAATTTGACTTGATGAAAGTTCGTTAACAATCGGACTTGTCTTGATATTGTGCCGCTTGCGCGTTGAACATTTGCAGCAAGACCTATTCTTCTCTGTGGAGATTCAGGACTCATTCATGACGATCAGCTTGCCGTTGTGATTTATATATGAGCGGTCATAAATTAAATCAGAATCTACGATAACAAACTTAAAAGCCCAGGCAACGTGCCTGGGCTGGGAACTAAAAACTAAAGGCTACTTTATGATGGCGGCTTCAACGGTTTGCCATAGACGCGCGTTACTCATACTGATAAAAAGGCGGTTTTGGTTGAGTGCTTCAAGGTCGCCTGGCGCGTTGGATGAACACACCATATAGGCTAAAACGTCTGAAACAACCTGAACACTAACTGGCACCATACCCGGGCAAGTGTTTGGCGTGTAATCGTCCCATGTCAAGCCACCGTCAATTGTGCGTAACATTTTTCCATTGCCATAGGCGACGCCAAAGGTGGGCGAACCAAAGTCGCTAAACTCAATTTGGTCACGGCTGGAAACATACTGCCAGCTTTCACCGGCATCTTCGGTTTTGCACCAGTGGGTGACGGTTGTATCGCGTTCGGCAATAAGCGCTTCAATGGCGACATAAGCCACGTTAGGATTAATGCGTCTTACTGGTGAAGGCATCCACATATCCGCTTCGCCAAAAACGGGTAAATTCTCACAGCTTTTCTTTTCCCAGTTTTGACCGCCGTCCGCGGTTCGATAGAGATAGAGATCTTCAACCACAGGTTCGCTGCCAGTGATGAAGCCAACATTAGCATCCAAAAAAGTGAAGCCATTCTTGCTGCCTGAACTTGGTAAATTGTCAGAAACCTGTCCGGGTTCGTGGCTGAAGACGGTTTGCCAGGTTTTGCCACCGTCAGTTGTTTTATTGATCGCGACATATTCCGAGCCAGCAGCAACGCCTAAACTCGAAAGCATATAGCCTTCGGTGCTGCTGATGAAATACATTTGCCCGCCGGGAAAGTCCAGTTCGGTCGTTTCCCAGGTTTCGCCACCGTTGCCGGTTCTGTAAAGCAAACTCTTGTCTTCCGGGCGGCTGAGCAGGATATAGCCCGTATTTCCACTGTAGAAAAAGCTTGAAATCAAGGGATAGTCGTGCATTTGCTTGGCTAAATCGGGTGGCGTAGCGGTGACCCAGTGCTCGCCAAAGTTCGCGGTGTGGTAAAAAGCAGTTTTATCAACGTTATTCGCCCAACCGTGCCCACCCAGGAAAATTTTGGTTTGGTAAATAGGGCCAAGATAGCGCGGGGTATGCGTTGGGACTTTGCTTGCTTCGACGGGAGCTTGAGTGGCATCCGGATTTACCGGGTCTGGCGTCGTGTCACCATTTGTCTTAGCTTTGCAAGCGCCCAAAAGCAGTGTAATTATCAAAATGACGATGAGCAAGTTTCTCTTCTTCATAAAAATCCTTCCAAAAAGCAGGTCGTGCTTTCAAATTCTTGTATTCATTATAGTACAGCGTGAAAAATTCACCCACGCATTTTACCACCTAAAGCCATAGCGTGCAGGACATCGAATTTATTGACTCGTGATATCATCAATATGAATGGACTCACAAGAACCTTTAGCAAGCGATTCAATAAACGCGACCGATGAAAACACCTCGCCCGAAAGCGAAAGCTGGTTGCACAAGACCTGGGAACAGCTGGTGCGTCTTGGCTTGCACGATACCGCAAGGCGCGTTGTGGCGATGATAAGCACCATGCTTTTTATGGTTTTGGCTATTTTGTTTATGAATCGTTTTTTTGTCAGTCACAGCGGGCAAAAGCCATCCGAGCTTGGCAGCAGTCCGTCATCGCTGGCTGAAAGCAGCGGCTTAGCCTTGCTGCCAGATTTTAGAATTGATAATGACCAGGCTGAAAAGCACAGTATCCCGCGCGATACGAATATGATTACGATATTGCCCGAACGGGTGCGTAAGGGCATTGTGGAGCATACCATTCAACCCGGCGAGAGCATCTTTTCGATAGCCGCGAAGTATGGCCTGCGACCTGAAACCTTGCTTTGGAGCAATCGCTATACCCTGGGGGACGACCCACACATTATGACCCCGGGTCAAACCCTGTTGATTTTGCCCATTGATGGCATCTTGCATCGCTGGAGCGCGGGAGAAGGCCTGAACGGGGTGGCTGAGTATTATCATGTGAGTCCGGAGGCGATTGTCAGCTATGCGCCAAACGGGCTGAGCATGGCAAGCATCGGTGATTTAGCAGATCCGAATATTCAACCCGGTACGCTTTTGATTATCCCAGGTGGCTATGCTGAATTCAGCGACTGGCGCACGCCACGCATCACCCGCAAAGAACCTGCCACGGCGAAGAATGTCGGCCCTGGCGCTTGCGAAGGGGCGTATGATGGCGTTGTTGGCGCGGAAAAATTCACCTATCCGGTACAGGGCGAAGCATGGCTTTCCGGATTTGACTTTCAGCCGGCTGCCAACCATTTTGGAATCGACTTGGGCGGCGCCATCGGTGACCCGATTAGCGCGGTGGACAATGGCGTGGTGGTATACGCTGGCTGGAACGACTGGGGCTACGGCGAGATGGTGGTCATTGACCACGGCAACGGCTGGCAGAGTCTTTACGCGCATCTGGCGACGGTGGATGTGCGTTGCGGACAGGAAGTTTATCGGGGCGATCAGCTTGGCACCATGGGGCAAACCGGCAACGCGGTTGGCCCGCACTTGCATTTTGAGTTGCGCCATGATGAATATGGGCGCGTCAACCCCTGGGACTTTTTGCAAACACTCGACTGATTCTCAAGTAAAAACATTATCCCGAAAATAACGGCAAAGGCATCTTATGCACGGCAGGCAAAACCCGCAATCAATCCTGCCAAGACTGGATTATCGTGTTAAAATAAGCCTATGAGCGGTGAGCAAGTTGATGTCAGACCCTCTCCCATAGCTGGAACGTGGTACCCAGGCACTGAAACTGAACTGCGACGTGCCATGGAGAAATTTTTTGCTGATGAAGGCAATGAGTTTATCCCGCCAGTTGGAGACTTGCTGGGTTTGGTGGTGCCCCACGCCGGTTATTATTACTCCGGAGCTTGCGCTGCAGCGGCGTTTCAGGCCTTGCGTGGGAAAAGCTACCAAAAGGTTATCATCATCTCCCCTTCCCATCGGGCCTATACCGCTCCTTTGCTTACATCCGGGCATGACGCTTACGAAACACCCTTAGGTCTGATGACCGTTGACCATCTCGCGCTAAATCAATTAAACACTATCTTGAATAATCATCATCTTGGTCTAAAAACCGTGCGTTTCGATCAGGAACACGCCCTGGAGATTGAACTGCCCTTTTTACAATTTACTTTGGGCAATGATTTTGAAATTCTGCCCATTATGATGGTAGACCAACGAGAAAATACCGCGCAAGCTTTGGCGCTGGCATTGTTTGAGCTAATCCAAAGTCTTGATTCATCCGAGAAAGTATTGTTGGTGGCATCAACAGACCTTTCCCATTTCCATCATCAACGCGTCGCGCAAAAACTGGACAGGGCTTTTATTGACGCTCTCCAGACTGGCGATCCAAAGCAGCTTTACCGCGCTGCAAACACTGGCAAAACGGAAGCTTGTGGTTTGGGACCCACGGCATGTGTGCTTGAAACCTGCCAGTTGCTTGGCGCAAATGCGATAACGATTACGGATTACCGCGATTCATCCTGCGCCGGTGGCGATAAAAGCTCGGTGGTAGGTTATGCTTCAGCTCTTATTACGCGTGAGGATAAAGCGAATGTCTAGAAAAAACGCTCTTGTGCCTGTTCTTTTAATACTTACTTGTTTCTTGCTGGTTAATACCGCCTGTGAACCTATCTATGAAGGACGTCCAACTGGCTTCCCCACGCAACTTCCTACAAACACCGTCACGCCAACCCAGGCCGCCACGCCAACAGAAGCGCCAACGGTGACCCACACACTCACCATCACGCCCACCGATACCCCGACGCCCATCCCAACTGCCACGCCCACCAGCACACCCACCGTTATTCCAACCCGTGAATCGGGCTTGATTCAACTCACAGTTGGCGAGAATACCACCGTGGACTGGGGTTATCATTACCTGACCCAAAACAACAAGCGGGATGACAACAGTCAATACAATCTTTCAGCGATGCTGGCTTTTCAACTCATTGACCGCGGTATCCACAGCGAAACGATTACGGTTTTGGGTAATGATATTACCGTTTATTATTTACGCGCGCGCCATGCCTTTAAAGGCGAGATGATGGACGTGAAAATCATTCTGACGGGTATTTTCGGAACCGACGTGGCGATTGATACGATGCCTGCCGATGGGGCGAATTTCGTATATTACCGCACCCAAAACGCGGACGTGCCCTTTGAACCCTGGAAAATTGACAGCGACTGGAACTTAGTCCCGGAACAACGCGGTGGTTTGTTCCAGGCACTCACCTTGCGCCAGTTTCAGGTTATTCTGGAAGATTTACCCAACGACTTTCTCCTTTTTGCTGAGCATCCCGTTATTTATGAACCGGAACGCTGGGCACAAGTACGCATCGACATGGAACGTATTAGTGCCAGTGGCGCGCGCTTGAACCCGCTTTTTGCTTTCAACGAGTTCAATCAGTTGGTTGGCCAAACCAGTCTGGCGAATATTCTGCAGCAATACTTTATAAACAACAGTGCTATCCCTGGCGATATGCGCCATAACCTTGTGTTCCCGGCAGAATACATCTTCATTGTTACGCCATAAGCATGTTAACACAAAGTCCCTACGTTGACGTCAGTGTCAATATAGCCCGAATCGATAAAAGCTTAAGTTATTTGGCGCCACCAGAACTCATCGGTCAGCTCAAACCTGGCAATTTGGTGCTGGTGCCTTTAGGCAACCGAATCGCCCAGGGCGTGGTGCTGGCGAACCTGGAAAAACCTGATGTGGAAGCGAGCGTTGTTAAAGAACTTATCGCCTTGCTTTCAGATGAGTTGGTGCTTACTGAACAACAGCTTGAACTTGCCCAGTGGCTTTCGATGGCGACGATGGCGCCGATAGGAGCTTGTGTTGGTTTGATGCTACCGGTTGGCATTTCGCAACGCGCGGACGTGCTTTATAGCCTGAACGATTTAGCCTTGACCGATGAATTGAAAGCTGGTTTTTCTCCCATCCAAAAACGCATCTTTAATTTACTCAAGACGCGCGGTGCTTTGCGGGGCGCGCAGATAACGCGTGCTTTGCCTAAGCTTGACTGGCGAGGCGCCATGCTGGGCTTACGCAAAAAGGGCATCGTCAAAACTAAAAATGTACTTCCGCCACCACGGGTGACGAGCAAAACCGTGCGTACCGCAGCACTTTCAGTCCCTGTTGCGAGAGTAGCGGAGATTGACCCTAATAGTCTGGGCGCGACTGATAACACGCGCACGCGTCGTATGGCGGTGCTTCAGCTTTTGGCAACCGACCCCTTGCCGATGGATTTCTCGTGGATTTATGCCCAAACTGGCGCGAATTACGCCGATTTGACGCTTTTGGCTGATGAGGGGCTGATTCATTTCAAAGAAACGGAAGTGTGGCGGGATCCCTTGATTGATTACGACTTGCCTGATGCCACGGTTCCGAACTTAACTGACGACCAGCAATCCGTTTGGGATGCCATTCTGCCCCAGCTGGATGATAAACGCGCCAGGCCTTTTTTGTTGCATGGCGTAACCAGTTCTGGCAAGACAGAAATTTATATGCGCGCGGTGCAGGAAGTTTTAGCAAAAGGCAAACAAGCTCTGGTGCTGGTACCCGAAATTGCCATGACGCCCTTAACCGTCCGCCGTTTTATGGCGCGTTTCCCAAACCAGGTGGGTATTTATCACTCGAAACTCTCCGATGGCGAACGCTACGATACCTGGCGCAGGGCAAAACGGGGTGACCTGAACGTGATTATCGGTTCGCGCAGTGCCTTGTTTATGCCTTTGGAAAAACTCGGTTTGATTGTAATTGATGAATGCGATAACGATTCTTACGATGAAACCGAACGTCTGCCTTTTTATCACGCGGTGGAAACGGCTGAAGCTTATGCCAAAATCTGTGACGCGCGATTGATTCTCGGCAGTGCGACACCTCGCGTTACGCAGTATTACAAGGCGGAAAAAGGCGACTGGCAGCTTTTGCGTTTGCCCCGTCGCGTGCCGGCACATCTTGAGTACAAGTCCGCTTTGTTGGAGGGGGTACCCCGTATGCCACCGGTGCATATCGTGGATATGCGCCAGGAACTTATCGCGGGCAACCGCAAACCGCTTTCGCGCGCCTTGCAGGAGGCTTTAGCCAGAACTCTGGACGCGGGTCAGCAAGCTATCCTCTTCTTGAATCGCAAAGGCAGTGCGACTTACGTCTTTTGTCGCAACTGTGGCTTTGTGGTGCGCTGCCCGCGGGATGATGTGCCACTCACGTTTCATCGCGCGCGCCGGGCTTTGGTTTGTCATCAGTGTGGCTATACCCGCCAGATGCCCAAAACTTGCCCGTCTTGTGGCAGCAAGCAAATCCGTCAGCTGGGGATGGGCACGGAACGCCTTGAAGATTTTGTAAAAGAATGCTTCCCACAGGCGCGGGTCATGCGTTGGGATGCTGAAAGCACGCGCGAAAAAGGCGCGCATGAACTCATCCTTTCGCATTTTAGCGCGCATCGGGCAGATATTTTAATCGGCACCCAAATGCTGGCAAAAGGGCTTGATTTCCCCAAAGTCACGTTGGTGGGCATCATTTTGGCGGAACAGGGTTTGAACTTTCCGGATTTCCGCGCGGGTGAAAGGGTTTTTCAATTGCTGACCCAGGTAGCAGGCCGGGCGGGACGCAGTCCGCTGGGTGGGCAGGTCATCATGCAAAGCTATCAACCGGAAAACCCGATTATTCAGCTGGCCGCGCAACATGATTTTGACGGTTTTTATCGCCAGGAACTGGCTTACCGAAGAGAATTTAACTATCCGCCCTTTTGTCGTCTGACGCGTTTGATTGTGCAAGAACGTAATCAAACTTTGGCGCAGAGCAAGGCTGAAGAGCTGGCGATTGAACTCAAAGAAAAAATAGCCTGGATGGGCTTGAAACTTACCACGCTTATCGGTCCATCGCCCTGTTATTACGAAAAGATGGCTGGCAAATTCCGCTGGCAAATTATTGTGCGTGGACCAAGCCCCAACGTTATTCTGGAAGATGTTCCCTTGCGTGAGTGGCTGATGATTGAACCCAACCCACCGGATTTGTTGTAAATCGGGCTTGATATGCGCTAAATGAAGGAGTTTTGATGGACAAGAGAAGAGAGATACTCACCTGGACGGAATTAACACGCTTAATTGACCATCTCCTGGCACAATTTAACAAGCCTTATACGTGCCTTTTGCCTGTTAATCAAGCCGCCATCATTCCCGCGACGATGCTTGCAGAGGCAATGGAGATAAAACATCTCTTTCTAATATCTGTTCAATTTCCTTTGGATATGCATCGTCAGCCCCACGACCCGCTCTCCATTGAACTGCCACTTTTTTCGCAATTTCCTTCACCTGAGCAATTAAACCGACATGACTTACTCCTGGTGAGTGCGCATTGGCACTCCGGGCGCGAAGTTCTGGCAAGTCAGGCACGCCTGGAACGCGAAGGCTTCAGCGCGGATTGTGCCAGCTTGTTTTTCGACCAGAGTGAAACCCGTCTGGAAGGCAGCGCGCCCCTTTATTACGCCGCGCGCACCGTGAACGACATCATTTATCCCTGGCAAGGCAGTGCAGGGTTTTATCCCAAGGTGGTAAATTAATCCTATGGAGCAAACAAACAGCAGCCGTCCTTTGCGGGCTATTGACTTGTTTGTTGTCAATGCCTATTATTTCTCGGTAAATTTGCAAACACTCACCATCGTGCCTTTGTTAATGCCTATTTTAGTGGAGCGCTTTGTGGGCGCGGAACTCAAAGGCAGTGTTTTGGGCTCCTTGCGTTTGGTATCGCTCATGCTCAGTTTGCTGGTGCATGCCATCGCCGCGCAACTTTCAGATCGCTGTACCAGTAAAATAGGCCGTCGCCGACCTTTTATGTGGCTCAGTTTGTGCCTGGAAACGATTGCTTTGGTGGGTTTGGGCTTGGCAATCAGCTATCCTCCCGGAAAAAATGCCAGCATTTTAATCTTCACAACCCTTCTTTTGGCATCCATACTTTCGAACATTGGCTTAGGGCCCGTTCAGGGATTAATTCCTGATTTGGTACCAAAGGCGCAGCATGGCAGATATTCAGCGGTGAAGGCTCTCTTTGAGTTGCCCTTGCCGGTTATTTTTGTCGCCTTTACAATCGCGAAGTTTGTCGGCAGCAACAATTTTTGGGGTGTCATTTTGGTTTTGATTGCCGTCAAGGTGCTGACGGGGATCATCATTCTTTTCATTCCCGAAGAGGCTATCTCACACCCTAAAACACCTTTTGACAAGCAGGCTATTTGGCGACTGGTCGGCATGACGCTTGCTTTTACGGTGATTATTATTGTTCCCGGACTGCTTGTGCGCTATGCCTTACCATGGCTCAAAGCAATGATGACCGATGTCGGACAGTTTAAACTGATTAGCGCGCTTATTGGCGTGGTGACAATGTTTGTTGCTGTGGTACTGGGCGTCGTGATTTCAACCCGCCTGAGCCTGGGCAAAGATACCAAAGGTCGCAAGCGGTTTTCCTGGTGGGTAATCAACAGACTGGCATTTTTGGTTGGTGGGGCCAACCTGACTAGCTTTGTACTTTACTACTTACAAGAGCGGTTTCCTCAGTTGACTGGCGAAGCTGCCGCGCAACCCACTGCTATTTTGATGGCTGTGGTTGGGCTGTCCTTATTAATTGCAGCGGTTGTTTCCGGTTGGCTTACTGACAAATTTGGCCCCAAGCCCCTTTTGTTTCTGAGCGGGGTTTTAGCTTTTGCAGCTATTTTGATCATAGTACTGTCTGGGCGTTTGCTTGCGGTTTATGCTGGCGCAGCGGTGATAGGCATTTCAGCGGGTGTTTTTTACTCGGCGAACTGGGCTTTGGGTACACGCATTGTTCCGCGCGATGAAGCGGGACAATGGCTGGGGATTTCTAACGTGGCTGGTACCGGTGCCGGCGCGATAGGGGCATTTATCGGTGGGCCGATAGGCGATATTGCGGGTTACAGTGTGTTGATTTTGGTTTATGGCGTTCTCTTTTTAGTTTCCACGCTGGCGCTTTTCCCCATCAAATCTTCGGAGCCCGTTTAAGCTGCAACATTGCTGAATATTCTATTCGGGAAATGGACTTATCCTAAAACCAGTCGCAGAGTCGAAGAACCTTCAGCGTCTTTGCTGATTTCCACGCGGTTCGGAAACTGGTCTTTTAACTCTTCAATGTGGGTAATCACCAGTATTTTCTCAAAATCATTTTGAATCATGCTGATTGCTTCAATCAGCAACTGCCGACCGCGGGCATCCTGATTGCCAAAACCTTCATCAATCACCAGCGTTTGCAACCGGGCACCGGCGCGCATACTTAGGACGCGCGAAAGCGCGAGTCGAATCGCGAAGTTAATCCGAAAGGCCTCGCCACCCGAGTAGGTCTCATAATCGCGCGTTGACGCGCCATCGCTGATGATGATATCCAGCGTTTCGCGTTTGTCATCGCGTTTTTTGTCTTTGTACTCGCGTTGCGTGCTAAAGCTGAGACTCATGGTGTTATCACTCAACTTGAGCAAAATCTCGTTGGCTTGCGCTTCAAGTTCGGGCAGGGCTTGTTCAATGAGCATGGCGGGCACGCCGTCCTTGCCAAAAGCGGTTTCGAGACTGCGCAACTGACCCTGTTTGTGGCGGAGCGTTTCTTGCTCGTCGCGCAGTTCTTGCTGGCGGGCGCGTTGCGTGTCGAGATTGATTAAAAGTTGACGGGCACCGCCCAACTCGCGTAGCAGGCTGGCTTCGGCTTCTTTTTGAGCCACAAAGTCGCGTTCGAGAGCGCGCAAATCGGATAAGCCCGCTTCTTCCGCAGCCAGTTCAGCGCCGGCTTTTTTGAAGGCTTCTTCCTGCTTATCGCGCTCTTTTGCGGTATCTTTTAGTTCAATCTCAAGCTCTGCCAGACTTAGTTTGATTTGTTCCACCGTGCTGCGCGCCTTGCCCAGTTCGTGATAGGCGGTTTCGGCATCGCGGGCTAAGAGTTCATTGCGTCGGGCGGTGGCATGGGCTTCAACGTTATAACCCAGCGTGGCAAGTTCCTGCTCGATTTTCTGGATTTCCAGGCGCGCTTCGGGCAGGAAGGCTTCATTTTTTAGTTCGCTTTTGAGCGCGCGAATTTTTGGCGCAGAATCGCTTTCGAAGGTCTTCTTTTTCTGCTCGTTTTGAATAAGCAGCTGTTCCAACCGGTCTGCTTCGCGGATAAGGGCTTGCAAGTTGCTTTGGTTTTGACCGCGCGTTTGCAAGGCTTGATTTTTGTCTTTCAAGGCGATGTCGGCTTCCTGAAACTTTTGCCTGTTGTCGTGCCACTGTTCTGCCATGCCTTTGCCTTCAAGCTCCAGCTTTTCGATTAAACTTTGGCGATGTTGTGGGCTTAACTCCTGTTCACAGAAAGGACATTGCGCGCCTTCCACTTTGGCGACCTGAATCTGACGCTCTTTGAGTTCGTTCATCTTATCGCGCAAGGTGTTGTTTTCGCTCATCAGCGTTGATCTTAGGGCGACCAGGTCTTGAATGTCTTCCTGCAAAGTTTCTGCCTGGGCGAGTTCTTCCTGTAGTTTTTCAATTTTGGGGATTAGTTCAAGGCGTTGCTTTTCGAAGGCAGCACTTTGTATAAGGGTTTCTTCGACACTTTTGCGTTCGTCAAGCAAATGCTGCAGGGCTTGTTGCAAGGATTGACGTTTAAGCTCGATTTGCTTGAGTAAGTCCTGGCGTTTGCCATCCATCGGCTTGAACTGCTCGTAAATCTTATCAAAGGCTTGCAGTTCATCACGTAATTTTTGCCAGGTTTGATAAGCGGCTTCAGTTTCGGGCGCTTTATTGAGAATCTCCGTGTAAGTCGCCAGTTGGTTTTGGCGTTCGTGGTGCCGTTGCTGGGTAATCTCATGCTTGCTTTGGGCGCGCTCGAAGTTTTGCTTTAAGAGCATAACGTACTGGCGCTTTTCGTCCAGTGTTTTGTGGCGGGCGCGTTCGGTGTCAAGCTGCGCCTGGAGCACTTTTGATTCTGCTGAAGCGAGTTTGAGTTTGTCTTCCAGTTCTTTCAGACGCGTTTTATGCGCTTCTTCCTGGTCGAGTTCGTTTTGAATTTCAGCTAACTTAGCGTCGATGATATCCAGTTCAAGGCGCACCTGGCGGGAACGCGCGCGACTGGCCTCTAGGTATTCGTCCCACTGATTGAGCCCCAGGATGCTTGAAAGAATGCGCTTGCGGTCCGCGGGTCTTTGGGTCGCAAATGAATCCGCTTTGCCTTGCAGAAAAAACGACGCGTTGATGAAGGTTTCGTAATCCAGGCGCAAAGTGCGCTCGATTTTAGCGTCCGTTTCGCGAATTGTGCGTTCGGTGAGTGTTTTCCAGCGCTGGCTGTCATCTGTGGCCTGGGGGTTGAGAATATAAAAGTCAAGACTGCTGCCCTTGCCCCGCGTAATGGAGCGGTTAACGCGATATGTTTGCCCTTCATACTCAAAATCAAGCATAGATTCTGCTTTGTCACTCGCCGAATTAATCAGCGCGTCATCTGATTTGCGCGCCTTCCCATAAAGCGCGTAGGTGATGGCGTCTAAAATGGACGATTTTCCCGCCCCGTTGGGTCCGGAAATACAAGCCAGGTTGAATTTTGTAAAATCCAGTTCAACCGTTTTGCGGTAAGAAGTAAAGCCGGAAAGGGAAAGTCGTTTTGGAATCATTCTTAGAAACCCATCCTTCGCAGAGCGTCTTCTTTGCTCTTAGCTTTGTTTTGCTCACCCAGTAAATCGTCCCAAAAAGCCTGGTCATAGCGACGTGAGCGAATGGGAATAGGCATGGGCACACCCCATCCTAACATGAGCACTTCTTCTTTGGGTTGCAACTTTGCCAGCATTCCGCGCAATCCACCGCGACCGGGCAAACCGGAAAGTACCGCGTTGATGTCATCTTCATCACCGAGCGACGCGGAAATCCGCGTGCCGAGTTGCGACATCACCTCGTCGTAAATTTGCGACGGGCGCTGATCGATGATTAATAGGGTAACATAATACTTACGCATTTCACGGGCGATGGTGCTGAAAATGGTTTGGCTGGCCATTTCGCGATTGAGCAATTTATGCGCTTCTTCAACCACGACAACCAAGGGGCGTGGTTCGTTGCCTTTCTTGCTGTGAAATTCCGCGGTGGCTGTTTCCCAGGCCTCGCGAATTTTACGGGTAATCAGGTTGGTGACCAAAAGATAGTCGATGTCTTTTTCATAATTGCCAAAGGAAAGCACTACATGGCGACCTTCCTGCAGGTTATTGATGATTTGATCAAGCGCGTTTGATGCGGGTTCTTCAACGAGATATTTGCGGTTGACCAGCGCTTTTAGCTTGCGATGTAAAGCTTCAGCCGAGCCCACGTGCGCGCCAACCTCATTTGCCCAGGCGGCAACGCTGTCTTCGGTGGGGCGTTGTTTGCCGTCTTCGTCAGTATAGAGCGCGCCGTCGCCGGATTTCATGTCCATGAAGGTAGTAAACCATTTTTCTTTAAACTTGCTTTGAAGGGTGTCCAGCAAAATACCACTGGCGTCGGTCAGGTTCAGGGTTTTGGCAAGCAATAAAACGTCTTCAGGCGTGATATCGCTGTGGGCGATTTCCAAAGTGAAATCAGGCTGTCGGCCGTGGAAAGTGCTGTCCGCGCCTAAACCGACCAGGCGTACTTTGCTGGAGAACTTTCCTTTTAGGCCGGGCACCGCGGCGCCGGTATCTGAACTGGTAGAGTCGATGCCGTATTCATTGTGCATGTCAAAGATCAACGTGGAAGCCTTATCAGCGTGAATTAATCCTGCTAAAATCATGCGTGCCAGGAAGGACTTTCCGGAGCCCGTTGTGCCAAAAATGCCCGAACTGCGCTGAACAAACTTTTCCAGGTCAAGGCAAACCGCATGTCCTTGTTCGCGCGTTTCGCCAACACGAAAGACCGTTTTGCTTTCCTTGCCAAAAATGTCTTCAATATCCCCTTTACTTGCCAGACGTACTGGGGTGTGGTGTTCTGGCACGGTTTTAACCGGCATAGGTCTTGGTTTTTCGGTAAGTGAGCTTTGCCATTGACCGTATTCGGGTGTGCCAGGGTCAGGCCCGATCTCTTGCATCAGGGCAGGCATGACTGCCAGGTTGGTAAAGAGCGTTTGCTTGTTTAAAATGGTGGCGAGAGCAGGGTCAAAACGATTAATGTTGAGTTGGTTGGCGTATTGCAGATCTGTTGCGCCGAGTTGTAGGTCGGTTACCAAGCCATAAAAACGCCAGTAGCCGCTGTCCATCACTACAAAGGCGCCACTTTGCACGGTTTGCGCCGGCACGGTAAGACGCACTTGCAGATTGGCTTCCAGTCCACCGCCAGAAATGAATCCTATCGGCTCATTATTCGGACTTAGATTGTTAGGGTTTTGTGTTGTCATCATTCACCTCATTCCATTGCCGAAAGGGCGTCCAGCACGGTGGTTAATCGCGGGTAGTCCTCGCGCAACAAAATTACCAGTTGCTCACAGGCTTTCAAATACCAGTCATGATTGAAGGCTGCCTCATGCGCATGGCGCGCTTTGGACAGATGGCTGACCAGAATCTCTTCAACAGGCATGTCTTGCAAGCGCAGGATATGGCGCAGATAAGCATGCTTGCCATGCCCGGTAAAGCGGACGAGTTCGGCGTCATCGCATAAATAAAGCACGTCAAGGCTCAAAGGCGGGCGCGGGGGGAGCTGGTGGTACAGTTTGCCATCTTGCGCGAAACCAAGCGTGAGCACTTCAATCTCGACTGGCAGGTTGCGGTTGTGGCGGTTATCGGCAGTATATTCGGGCGGAATGCTCATGCCAGATGCCAGCTGACGCACCAGCCCATCGTCACTGATGCTGATGCGCGTGATAAGCCCGTAAACCTCACTTTGGTCTTGCAGGCGTACTTTCACCAGGGCGCCAAGCGCGGGTGTTTCGAGTTCTTTCACGCGACAGCCAGCCACAAACTGGCGGTTGTCCGCACGCAAAAGTTTGCCGATAGGGATTGTTTGTATTTCGTTCATGCTCACCTCTTGGGCAGTGATTTTAAACTTTGTTTGTGCGACATTGTGCCACTGGGCAAATGTTCGTGGTCCAGGCACGAAAGAAGCATTTCTTCCACCTCGTCATGTTCGGCAATAACGACCACCGCCAGCTCGTGCGCGCGGTGCAAAACGTAAGGGTAAGGTGTTTTGTCCAACACTTGCGCGTCGCGGTAAAGAACGGCGTGCAAGAGATTAACTTTTTCAGGGTCTTCCGCGACCCACTTGGGGAACTCTACCCGTGCCAGCCAGGCTCGCTCGGGGTCATTGCTAACGTTGAGTAAAAAGAAACAGACTTCCTGTCGTCCTTCAGCATTTTCATTTTTTGAAACGGCTTCAAAGATTGCAGACCGCTCGCCGGGTGCCAGGCGTTTTTCAAAGAGTGCCAGATCGCTGACGCCTTTGTTGGCGCGCTTTTTGTCATCGTAACTTTGGGAGGGGTCATTTTTTGTTTGTACGTAAAGGTCCAGCATGCGGTTTATCATTTCAGCGCCGGGTTTGTCGATATAACCGGCGTTGATAACACCGCGCCTTCGCATGTGTTCGTTGATGACAGCGTTTTGCTTTTGCACTCTTTGACGCCGTTCCCCGCTTCGACTCGCGCCGGTAAAGACTTCCAGCGGGCCATCCGTAAGGGTAATGGTTGGCATGCTTGGCTCCAGGTGCGTGGCTTCAAGCAAAAACTGACGCTCCAAAAGGTCACGATGCAGGGCGACTTCTTCTTCGCCGATGAGAAAACCCTCGTTGGTGTAGAGGTCGTCCTGGTCAAGCAGTTTGGTGTAGACATTCTGCGTTGGCGCGTGCCCACTGCCATGCTCAACATGGATTAAACCGATGTTTATCAGGCAAAACTGGAGCGCGCGGTGTCGGCTGGGGTTGATTTGCGAACCGTCGGCGGCAATCAGCGTGTATTTTTCAGGACAGGCCGGCAAAGGGAAACTCGCCAGCATGGCCTCATCGCTTGGCTTGGCGGTATAGAGGCTTTTGGCCTGTCTTTCAACGCGTTCAACGGCTTGGCGCACGGCATCTTGCTCACGGGCGGCTATTTCGATTTGCGCGGTGGCATTTTGATAGTTTTGGCGCATTTCGTCAAGCTTTTTCCGCGTTAAATCCGCAAAACGGTCCAGATTGCTTTCGATGTGGGCATAATTGATTGGCATAAGCAGTCCTGGTCTAAAAGGAAATTGACCTGTACCGTTATTATAAGCTAAAGACAGGCTGCAAACAGTGATTCCCGAAGCCTGTAATGGATAGAAAAGCTTGGGTTGTGGGAAAAGCTGGAACAAAATGGTGAAAATAATCGTTTTATAAGCAGGAAACTGAATATCTTAGGAGTATAAAATGAAAAGCAATAAATGGATACTAATTATAGGTGGCATACTTGCTGTGGGGCTAATGCTCACCGCATGTACGCATCCGCAAGTGACAAAAGAAGTGGAATCAATCAGAACGCTAAGCGTTAGTGGCAGTGGGCAGGTTACGCTTGTGCCCGATATCGCGCGTGTTAACATCGGTGTGCATAGCGAGGCGGAACTTGTCACAGTCGCTGTCAATGAAAACAACAAACAAGCCCAGGCGATTACCGATGCTTTGCTTAAGAAAGGCATTGAAGCCAAAGACATTCAAACCGCTAACTTCAACGTCTATCCGATGAATCGATATGACAATATGGGCAATATGACCGGTGTTGAGTACTCTGTGGATAACACACTTTATGTCACCGTGCGTGACTTAAAATCCTTGAGTGAAATTTTAGACGCAGCCATCAAAGCCGGCGCGAACCAAATTAACGGCATCAGTTTTGATATCGAAGACCGCACTGCCGCGCAAAAGCAAGCCCGCGATTTGGCACTGCAGGATGCCGAAGCAAAAGCGCAGGAAGTTGCGGATACAGTTGGTGTGACTTTAGGCGAGATTCAAATCATCAATGTGAGTAATATGTCCTACGTTGAGCCCTACCCGATGTATGGTATGGGCGGTGGCAGGGCTATGGATATGGTGGCTGAATCATCCGTTCCAGTATCTGCTGGCCAAATTGTCGTGACTTATGAAGTCAGCTTGGTGTACCGCATAAAATAGGGACGAATTTTTGTAAATAGCGCGTAATAAAGATGTTGCCCGTGGTCAGGAGACCACGATTGAACATGTGGTGTGAACCTGTTCGGGCATGGTCTCCTGACCATGTCCTTAAAAAACAAAAAATTGCTTAATAAAGTAGGGAAAGCTTTACGATTATGCTAGAATAAAGGCATGAAAACCCCTTTGTTCCCGCTAAAAATAAAGACAGAAAAGCCTGTAACCACGTCTGGTGTGTGCAGGCTTTTTGTTTTCAACCCGTGTCTGCGTTTTAATCGGGCACATGCTTTTAAAACCATAAAACCGGAGAGCTTTTCATGACAAAACTCAACGTAAAAGACTACCGAAACCCAGATTACCCCATTGAAGACATGATTCTAAACCGCTGGTCACCGCGGGCGATGAGTGGCGAGCCTATCGATGCTGAGCAGCTGATGAGTCTTTTTGAAGCCGCGCGTTGGGCGCCATCTGCTCTTAATCTTCAAGACCGCTTTTACTTGTACGCCTATCGTGAAACAAGTGACTTTGAACTTTTCTTCCAGCTTTTGGCAAAAGGAAACCAAGCCTGGTGCGATAAAGCCGCGGTATTAATTGTCGCGTTTTCAGATTCTCAATTGCCCGATGGCAAGCCAAATCCCTGGCATGCTTTGGATGCGGGTCTGGCGATTGAAAACCTGCTCTTGCAATGCAGCGCGATGGATTTGGCAGGGCATCCCATGACGGGTTTTGACGCTGAAAAAGCATCCCAGGATTTAAACGTCCCTGAACGTTTCGTGCCACAGTGCATGATCGCTGTCGGACACCCTGGCGACCCCAGCCAGCTTTCAGAATTCAACCAGGCCCGCGAGTTTCCCAATCAGCGCAAGCCATTATCAGACTTCATTCGTGAAGGTAAATATCAATAAAGAGGTCAAAAATGAACGTTCATCCCCTTGCCGGAAAAACCGCCCCACATGATTTTTTGGTGAATGTACCAGAACTCATCGCGCGTTATTATCTTGACAAACCCGAGCCAGGCGTGCCTGCCCAGGCAGTCAGCTTTGGCACGTCAGGTCATCGTGGCACGTCGCTTAATGTCAGTTTTAATGAAAATCACGTTTTGGCAATTAGCCAGGCAATCGCTCAATATCGCCAAAGTGCCGGTATTACTGGCCCACTTTTTATGGGCATGGATACCCACGCGCTTTCTGAACCCGCGCTTTATTCGGCGATTGAAGTTTTGGCTGCTAACGGTGTTGAACTGCGCTTGCATCAGGGCAATCAGTACACGCCCACGCCGGTTATTTCGCATGCCATTCTCACCTGGAATGAAGCCCATCCCAAAAACCTGGCGGATGGCATCGTTATCTCGCCATCGCATAATCCACCGCAAGATGGTGGTTTTAAGTACAATCCGCCCTCAGGTGGTCCCGCGGATACGGATATCACCAAATGGATTCAAAACCGCGCCAACGAAATCATCGCTGACGGTATGCGCGATGTCAAACGCCTGCCCTTGCGCAAGGCACTCGCCGCTGAAACGACGCAAATGCTTGACTTTATCAGCCCCTATGTGGAAGACCTGCAGAATGTGATTGATATGCAGGCGATTGCTGCAGCCGGTGTGCGCATCGGTGTTGACCCCTTGGGCGGTTCGGGCATTGCCTTTTGGGAGCCGATTGCCGAGCGCTATGGTTTGAACCTGGAAGTAGTCAACAAGCGTGTTGACCATACTTTCTCGTTTATGCCCCTGGACTATGACGGCAAAATCCGCATGGACTGCTCTTCACCCTACGCTATGGCGAATTTGGTGGCGATGAAAGACCAGTTCGATATCGCCTTTGGCAACGATGTCGATTTTGACCGCCATGGCATCGTTACGCCCAGTGTGGGCTTGATGAATCCCAACCACTATTTGGCGGTGGCGGTGGATTATCTCTTTAGCCATCGTCCGGACTGGGCCGAAAGCGCGATGGTCGGCAAAACATTGGTGTCAAGTTCGATTATTGACCGCGTTGCCAAACGCCAGGGTCGCGTTTTGTGTGAAGTGCCGGTCGGTTTCAAATGGTTCGTGCCCGGACTTGAGGATGGTTCTATCGCTTTTGGTGGCGAAGAAAGCGCGGGAGCGTCTTTTCTGCGTAAGAATGGCAAAACCTGGACGACGGACAAAGACGGCATCATTCTTGACCTGCTCGCCGCGGAGATACTGGCTGTAACCGGCAAAGACCCCGGCTTGCTCTACAAGGAAATTGAAGCCGAACTGGGTCGCAGTTACTATGCCCGCTTGGATGCATCGGCTACAGTCGCGCAAAAGCAAGTACTGGGTAAACTCTCTCCTGCTCAGGTTAGAGTGAGGTCTTTGGCAGGAGACCCAATTTTGGCTAAATTGACCGAAGCACCTGGCAACAATGCGCCCATCGGTGGGCTAAAGGTTGTGACTGAAATGGGTTGGTTCGCCGCACGTCCTTCTGGCACGGAAGATAAATATAAGATTTACGCTGAAAGCCTTGAAAGCGCTGACCACCTGGGAATAATTCAAAAGGAAGCTAAAGAAATCGTCGATAGTTTGTTTGACGATATTCAGTAAGCGTATTACTGAAAGCAAAAAACAATAAACAGCCCGGTTATCTGGGCTGTTTTCAATATCTTCATCCATTAATACCAAACAAACATTTCGTTAACGTTTCTCTTGCACTGCTTGGCTATTATCTATGCAGATTAAGAACAAATTAGGAGAACAAATATGGGAAAAATTATAGGTATTGACTTAGGAACAACAAACAGCGCGGTGGCGGTAATGGAAGGTGGATCACCGGTGGTTATCCCCACCTCAGAAGGCTCACGCTTACTGCCCTCCGTGGTAGCTTTTAACAAAAACGGCGAACGCCTGGTGGGTATCCCCGCCAAACGTCAGGCCGTGGTAAACCCCGAAAACACCATTTCATCGGTCAAACGCTTTATGGGCCGACGTTATGATGAGATCAGTGGCGAACGAGGCATGGTTTCGTTCAAGGTCGTTGAAGGGCCAACCGGCGACGCGCGGATTCGTATCCCTATGACCGGGCAAGATTACACGCCCCAGGAGATCAGCGCGATGATTCTCGCCAAACTCAAGGCAGATGCCGAAGCCTATCTGGGCGAAAAAGTGACCCAGGCGGTTATCACCGTGCCGGCTTATTTCAATGACAGCCAACGCCAGGCAACCAAAGACGCTGGCAAAATCGCTGGACTTGAAGTGATGCGCATCATCAACGAACCCACCGCGTCAGCTCTCGCTTATGGGCTTGACAAGATGGCCAACGAAACCATTTTGGTCTTTGACCTTGGTGGCGGTACTTTTGACGTTTCGCTTTTGGAAGTTGGCGATGGTGTGGTGGAAGTGCGCGCGACCAACGGTGACACCCATTTGGGTGGCGATGACTGGGATAACGTAATCGTCAACTGGGCGGCGGATGAATTCAAAAAAGAGCAAGGCGTGGACTTGCGTGCCGACCGTCAGGCTTTGCAACGCCTGCGCGAAGCTGCTGAAAAGGCGAAAATCGAACTCAGCTCCGTGCTTGAGACCGAAATCAACCTGCCTTATATCACCGCTGATGCCAGTGGACCCAAGCACCTTTTGCTGAAGCTCAGCCGCAGCAAGTTTGAGCAAATGACCGAACACCTTTTGGAACGCACCTTGATTCCATTCAACGCGGTCATGAAAGACGCGGGTATCCCCTTGAACAAAATCGACGAAGTCGTTTTGGTGGGTGGTTCAACCCGTATGCCCATGGTGGTGGAGTTCGTCAAGAAACACACCAACGGCAAAGAACCCAACAAGGGCGTGAACCCGGACGAAGTTGTATCGATCGGTGCCGCCATTCAGGGTGGCGTGCTCTCGGGCGAAGTGAAGGACGTATTGCTTTTGGACGTAACCCCGCTTTCACTGGGACTTGAAACGCTCGGTGGTGTAATGACCCGTCTCATCGAACGCAACACGACCATTCCGGTGAAGAAGACCGAAGTTTTCTCCACCGCCGAAGACAGCCAAACCGCGGTTGATATTCACGTTCTGCAGGGCGAACGCCCTATGGCTAACGACAATATGACGCTGGGACGCTTCCGCCTGGAAGGCATCCCGCCCGCTCCACGTGGTATCCCACAAGTTGAAGTGACCTTTGACATCGACGCCAACGGCATCCTGAGCGTAACCGCCAAGGATAAAGCCACCAACAAGGCGCAAACGGTGACCATCACGGCTACAACCAACCTGAACAAACAGGACGTGGAACGCATGGTGCGCGAAGCCTCGATGAACAAGGCTGAAGATGACCGCCGACGCGAGCTGATTGAAGCCCGCAATATGGGTGAGAGCCTGGCGTACCAGTCGGAAAAGAGCCTGCGCGATCTGGGCGACAAGGTGGACGCTGCCAAGCGCAACGATGCTGAAGCCAAGATTCAGGTGCTGCGTGGCGCGATTGCTGGCGATGACGTGAGCGCGATCAAGAACGCCAGCCAGGCATTGAGCGAAGTGATGCAGGAAATCGGCACCGCGGCTTATCAGCAAGCCCAGGGTGGTGCTAACGGACAAGCCGGATATGGCGGGTCCCAGCCCAACGGTGATGACAACGTCGTTGATGGCGAATTTACTGAAGCATAAGCCTGGATTTTGAATTGAAACAGAAAAAGCGGTTGGTTTTTACACCAACCGCTTTTAGATTCATGCAATTTGGGTTTGAAATGGTGTGGCTAAAACAAACTTTCGTAATCAACCTTCTCAAAAATGTCCAGCTTGCCACCGATGGTTGCGTCGAGCACTTTGCGATCGTCCGCTTCGTAGGCTTTGCGTGCCATGCGGTAGGCGACCTCGGAAGTCTCCAGGTCGGGCAGTTGCCAGCGGAAGCCTTTGCCGAAATAGGCAGCCGAGAAGTGGTTGGGGTCATCGCCCTGGCTTTGCACGGTGGTGTTGGGTGTGCCTTTGGTGGCAAAACTGTGGTCAACGCCGATCAAAATGGCTTCCTTAAAACCCAGATGATAGGCCAGTTGCAGACAAACATTCGTGACGGTGGCGCCTTCCCAAACCCTGCCACGCAAATCCCGCGCGAACTTCGGTTCGGTATAAGTGGTGTAAAGAAAGTGGGTGTAGTCGTCCATTTGCAACCACTTTCGCGCGCGCCAGGAGAAAAACTTAGGCATCTTGAGAGCGTTAAATTCGTCTACGGATTGTTCCACGACCAAATCGTTGATGCACACCAAAACATCTGGTTTGAAGTTGAGTTCTTCTTCCGCCAGGAAAATGCGGTTCATGCCGATGGCAAAATCGTTTTTGAGCAGACTTAAATCGGTGTTTTTCAATGAAGGGCCATTACCCACGATGAAACAACGCTCGCCTTTGTGGCTGTTCTTTAGCGCGCCCAGTTTGCGTATTGATTCCCTTCGCCAGGGGTGCAAATAAGCACCGGGTACAGTCGGCAGACGACGCAGACCGTCATAAAGATTGCGTGCCAGGCGGCCAAGTTTTGAAATTTGTCGGGTTTCTTCGCTCATTTTCTCTCCTATAAATCCATATTAAAACAGCGAAAGCTGAAAAAGCCCTTCGCAAAAACTTTTTCGGTGAATATCCGTTAATCCCAGCTTTTGAATGGCTTTTATATGGTCAGGGCTGCCATAACCTTTGTTTTCAGCAATAAAATAAGCCGGATATTTTTCCGCTAAGTCTATCATGCGCGCGTCGCGGGCTTGTTTCGCCAAAACCGAGGCGCAGGCGATGCTTAGAGAGCGTTGGTCGCCCTTGGTCAGGTTCGTTTGCGCGATCTCCAGACCAGGGATAGTAAAGTGGTCAACAAGGACATGGTCGGGTTTCAGGTGCAAGCCTTGCAGCGCCAGATAAAAAATCTCTCTGCCGGCGCGCGCCATACCGATGGTGTCGATTTCGTCGGCTTCAATCCAGGCGATTGAGAAATCCAGGGCCAGCTCGCGGATGAGCGGGGCGAGTTTTTCGCGGTCAAAAGCAGAAAGTTGCTTGGAATCGCGCACTTCAAATAATTTAGTGGGGATTTCAGGGTCATCGGCGGGCAAAATGACCGCCGCGGCGCACAAAGGACCTGCCAGCGCGCCCCGGCCTGCTTCGTCCAGCCCGGCAACGAGCACCTTGCCCTTCGCCCATAGCGCGTTTTCAAAGTCGAGCGTGGGCCATGGGGGTATGCTGGCTGGGTCAAAGCGTTTAGCCACGATACATTCCCTTTTTGCGTTTGCGCCGGATATGCCACAGGTCGCGGAACATGCGCCAGCTGTCTTTGAATACATTGATGCGAGAGCCTTCCTGATAGTACCAAAGGATGGGCACTTCGGTAACGGTGTAACCGAGTTCGCGCGCGATGGCCAAAACTTCCACGTCAAAACTCCAGCCAGTCATGGTTTGCAGTGGGAAAATGCGCTGGGCGGCTTCGGCGCTAAACCATTTAAAGCCACATTGCGAGTCTTCAACTTTGGGCAAGACGATTAACTTGACCAGTAAATTAAACGCCCGTCCGATGAGATGGCGGTATTCGGGTTCACCAACACGCTTTGCGCCTTTGGCTTCGCGCGAGGCGATGGCAACATGATGGCTTTTACCCATTGATAAAAATTTCTCAAGTTCTGAAATCGGCATAGAAAGGTCAGCGTCCGCCATAAAGCGATACGCCCCACGTGCTTCGAGCATACCCTGTTTTATCGCGCCACCTTTGCCGGCTTCTTCGCGCGAAATCAAGCGCAGATTAGGCATTTTCGCTTGCCAGTCGCGCACGATTTGCGCGGTTTCATCGTCGCTGGCATTTTCGATGACAATCACCTCAGCGTCAAAGTCCTTGCTGGCGAGATAATTTTGCACCGAAGCAAGCGTTTGTGGCAGGCGCGTCGCCTCGTTATGGGCGGGAATGATAATGGAAAGAAAAGGTGTTGCCATAGCTTTGTAGCCTAAGTATACCTTTTAAACAAAAAAGTCGGGGTGGTCGGACTTGAACCGACGACCTCTGCGTCCCAAACGCAGCGCGCTAGCCGTCTGCGCCACACCCCGGCGCGAGATTGAAGTATATCCTATTGCCTTCGAAAACGTCAAGCGTTTTGTTGTGGATTTGAAAAGCATCAAAAAAAGTTTCCATAACAGGGCTTTTTCTAGTAAAATTATAGCTGAAGATTCGACACAAAAGCGAAAGGATTTTACAAAGATGTATCAGAAACTTATTATCGTAGGCAATTTAGGACGTGACCCAGAAATGCGATTCACGCCAGACGGAAACCCGGTTACCAGCTTTAGCGTTGCGACCAGCCGCCGTTACAAAGATACTGACGAAACCACCTGGTTCCGCATTTCAGTTTGGGGCAGACAAGCCGAAAGCTGCAATCAGTATCTCAAGAAAGGTTCCAAAGTTTTGGTTGAAGGACGCCTGTACCCCGATCCACAATATGGCGGACCACGCGTTTATCAGCGCAACGACGGAAGCTGGGCAAGCAGCTACGAAGTAACCGCGGAGACGGTGCGCTTCTTGTCATCCCGCTCTGATTCTGCCGGTGGTGGAAGTGATTACATGGACGATTCCATGGATGATGACGAAATCCCCTTCTAGGTCGCAGTAATGGCGGATATCAAAAAAATTACCATTACCGTACCAGAAGACTTGCCCGCAACGTATGTGAATATGTCGTATATCTCACATACGCCCCAGGAATTTATTCTCGACTTTGCAGGTATGTTGCCGGGAATAAAGCCCAAGATAAGTACACGACTGGTTTTCTCGCCCTTGGGCGCAAAGCTGTTTTTGCAGGCCTTGACCGAGAATTTGCTGCGCTACGAGAAAAACTTTGGCGAAATCAAAATCCCCAGAGGACACTCGCTGGCTGACCAGCTTTTTAGAACAGCAGACCCAAAAGACCCGTCGGAAGAAGGCTAGTTTGAAGAATTTAGAAAAAATCTGTGAGCAAATTCACGAGGAATTCAACGCGAAAACCGATCAGCGTGAGCAAGCTCTCAAAAACGCGCGCGAGTTGATTCGCCGTGCCTCGCTTACCATTCGCGCTATTCACAGGGGCGATGTGCAGCAGGCACAAGAAGAATTGCAACAGGGTCAGGTGATAGTGGATGACATTCTTCAGCATCTCAAGCGTGAACATCCTGACCTTTATTACACAGGCTACACTCAGGACGCGCTAAAGGAGTTTTGCGAAGCCAAGCTAACCGCGGCGATTATTTACGACCAGCCTATTCCTTCTCCCAACGAAATGGGCATAGATCTTCCCGCGTGGCTGAATGGGCTGACTGAAACCATCGGTGAGATGCGGCGACGTTGCCTGGATATCTTGCGCACAGGTTATACCGATGAAGTTGAACGTTTGCTTTTCAACATGGATGAGATTTTTACCCAACTGGTAACGATGGATTATCCAGATGCTGTTACCGATGGACTGCGCCGGCGGACGGACCTGGCACGGGGTATCATCGAGCGCACCCGCGCGGATATCACCACCGCCTACCGTCAGGAAATGCTGACCAAGAAAATAGATGAATTCACCGAACTGTTAGCTGACCGAGAAGCTAACCAGTAACGAAAGCTTATTGATAAATTAAGATTTAATAGAAAGACCCGCGCAAGCGGGTTTTTCTATGGCTGTATTCTTTGCGCGAGAAAAACGCCTTGATTGATTGTGTTTTAATAAGCAAATTTGCAAATAGCAATATTACGATCATGTTACTCGTGTTATTGCTAACGCGATATAAGCAAAATTTGGCAAGTGTTTAAGGCTATGTTATTTCATTTCTCATTCGACATTTTGATATCAGCAGTTACAATTGAGCCATGCGTGTGATTAAAGCTTCGGAACTGAACAGTTTTCTGTATTGCGAGCGGGCTTGGTGGTATCAGTTGCAAGGTGAGCCATCAGTGAATCAGCCCGCCATGGATGCCGGCACGCAAAGCCATCAAACCCATGCCCGGCAGGTGAAACTGATACCCGTCCTGATTGTTGTCGCAGCCTTGCTGGCATTGATAGCCCTGATCATTATCCTGGTGGGGAAATGAAAAGCTGGCTTATACCTGTTCTCTTATTAGGTATCGCGCTTGTTTTGGTACTGCTTGCCTTATGGTTCAAAAAGGCCAGTGGACTGCCCAGCGGACGTCTGATATACGCCGATACCGACCAGCTGCAAGCCGTTCCCAAGCCGTTTTTTGATTCAAAGCTAAGACTGGTTGGCAAACCGGATTACGTGATGCGTCTGGCAAGTGGTGAGTTGGTGCCGGTTGATTTCAAGTCAACCCCCGCGCCTGTCCAAGCTTACCGCGCGCATGTCTTTCAGGTTTTGGCGTATTGTTACTTGCTGGAGCAAAGTTATGGGCAAGCACCGCCTTATGGGGTCATTCGTTATCAGGATAAGAGTTTTGAAGTGCCCTACAGCGAGGCTGAAAAGGAAAGGTTTTTGGATTTGATTAATCAGCTGCGTGCAGTTGAAGCTTGCGCTGACGTGCCCAGCCGTTCACATGGCGCAGTGGCTCGTTGTCGTGGTTGTGGCTATCAGGATATTTGCGACCAGAGTCTGATTTAAGATCTCACACACATTTCCAGTGTTGTACAAAGCAGACACAAAAAATGCCACGAAGAATTGACACCCGCCCCGGAAACAGGTATCCTTATTCCCGTTGGGTGGGACCGGTGCGGCAGAGCCCTGCGAACCCCGTCAGGTCCGAGAGGAAGCAGCGGTAAGGAGGTATCTCTGGGTGTTGCCGGCAAACCTGCCCAACATTTCTTTAACGAGGACTGACATGAAAAACAGTAACAAACCAGCTGCTGCCACAAGCGATATTCATCAGGAAGAAACCCCCCAGGTCTGTTCCTACGAAGGCTCTGATTACCAGGAAGTATTTTGGGATACCGGCGAGCGTCGCTATGAAGACGCGGTTGAAGAAGTCGCGCTAAAACGGCTGATGCCCAAGCAAGGCAAGCTTTTGCTGGAACTTGGCGCGGGTGCCGGGCGTAATACGCCCCGTTATGCCGGCTGGGAACGCGTTGTGCTCTTGGACTACTCCCGCACACAACTTTTGCAGGCGCGCGAACGCCTGGGTGATTCGTCGCGTTATGTCTATGTCACCGCGGATATTTACAAGCTGCCATTTGTCGGCGGTCTTTTTGATGGCGCCACGATGATCCGCACCCTGCATCATCTTTCCGATGCTAACAGCGCCCTTGCCAACGTGCGCCGGGTGCTTGGTGAGGATGCCGTGTTTGTTCTTGAATTTGCCAACAAGCGCAATCTCAAAGCCATCGCGCGTTATCTCCTGGGTAAACAAAAATGGAACCCTTTCACCAAAGAACAGGTGGAATTTGTCGCGCTAAATTACAATTTTCATCCTAAAACCGTTCGCAAATTGCTTAAAGAGAACCAGTTCGCGCTTAAAAAACAGCTCACCGTATCCCATTTTCGCATCAACGCGTTGAAACGACGGGTCAAACACGAGGTTTTGGTTGCGTTAGATTCTCTGTTCCAGCATACGGGGGGCATCATTCAGCTTAGCCCGAGCGTGTTCACCAAGTCTGTTGCTGTCGGATCTGGCCAAAAACCTGAAGGCGATGCCTTTTTCGCTTGCCCGATTTGTGATACCAGCTTGCCTGAGGCGCGCGAAAATCAAACCTGCCCGGGTTGTGGGCATCTTTGGGCCTACGAAGACGGTATCTACGAGTTTCGGATTAACCCGGAGAGTTAAAGCATTTCGTTTGGTGTAATCTCAATCAATTAATTCAGCTTTTGTGCCTGCTCAACCGTGGCAGGCGTCTTCTTCTTGTGCCAAAACCAGAAGTAATACATTGAGGTTGAAACAGTATAAAGGATGATAGTAATTGTGAATGATGGGCCAAAACCGTGTCGTTCCTGCAAGATACCACTGATTGTCGGGCTGAATGCCCAGCCAAAGTTGAAGGCCATACTGTTAAGGCTGGCCAACATGGCGCGCGCTTCTGGCTCGACTTGTTCCATGGCGAAGGTGGAAAAAATAGGGCTACTCATATTCATCAGCGTCAATCGGAAATAATACGCGATTATGGCTAATTCAACTCTGCCGGAAAAGCCGAGTAAAACCAAAAAAGGAATGGACAAGGCTTGGGTGGCTACTACGGTTTGAATCTTGCCCACGCGTTCGGCAATCATTGGCGCGATAATCAAACCGATACCCATCGCCAGACTGCCCCAGGCAAAAATAACACCGATGGAATTATCCGAAAGGCGGTAAACGTTTCGGAAAAAGACATTCATAAAGGGCATAACCATGCCAGCGCCGATTGAGGTAACCAAGCCGGGTAAAATGAGCCTGGTGAATTTTTTCGGTGCGCGTTTAAAGAAGGTAACAGGAGCAAACACAGAGCGCTTGGCGCTTGGATCACGACGGTTTTCCTTTATAAAACTTATTGGTACAAGCGCTAAAAGCGCGAACAGGACTACAAACCACAAAGCGGCACTATAAGCTTTGGTGTCCATGGCGCTTACCAGGAGCATCCCCGCGAAGATACCGGGTAGAAAGCCACCAAACCATTGTCCTACCGAGCTGGCTGTCGTACCGATGCCCGAAGAGATGCTGAACAGATAGGTGCGTTCGGTTTCCTCGCTGTTTTCCATCAGGAATGGCCCCTGCGCGACAACGGATAAGGATTGGGCAAGGCCTTGCACCATACCCATTGTCAGGAATACAGGTATGGATGGGAACAAAAGGATGCACACAATGCTTAGCGCGAAGGAAAGATGGCTAAAGAAAAAGGCTCGTTTGCGCCCTATTTTGTCAACAAGATAGCCCATCGGGATGGCGGCCAGCAAAGTTGTCAGGCTGCGCGCGGTAACGATTTTTCCCAGTGTTCCTTCAGTATAACCTTGACTCAGAACGTAAAAATTGAAGAGCAGTTGGTTGATACCACCAGCGATACCAAACAGAAAACCGCCGACTAAAAACAAGCGCGCATTAGTGCTAAAGGCTTTTAGTCTTTCAATATAGGTCTTGATGGGATTACTTTTTCTGTCTGTACCGCGTTCATCGGGCTCGGTTGACAGGGCTTCGGTGCTTTCTTCCATATTTAGATTCCATGCAAATATCGCGTCAGCAGGTCGTGCATGGCGTCAATGCCATCATATCGTGTGGCAAACTGGCGGTCACCGCCCTGGCTTATCGTAATATGCACCAGCCCGGCAATGCGCAATTCGTTCAGGTGATGGTTTACTGTTGGCGGGCGCAATCGCAAAGAGCGCGAGAGTTGCGCTGCGGTTTGTGGGCTTTGTGCCAAGAAACGCATAATGCGCAAGCGGGTAGGGTCTGCCACGGCTTTGAGCGCGCGCATAAGACTGTCTGGTACGGGGTCGCCGGGGATAATTGCCATGTTATCCGGACGGGCACCATAGAGAATAATTAAACGGTCTTTTTCCGGACGGACTGAGAACATCAAGGGCGAAATCCAAAAAGATGGTGCCAGGTGGATGTTTTTGGTTTGTTCCAGGTCAGAATAGCGCACGCCTGAGGTCAGGTCTTCAAGCAGTAAAGGCAAAGAAAGGCTGCCCGCGCGCATTTGCGCGTAAGAAAGCGCTTGCTTCAGCGCTGGCAGAATGCGTTGTTCTTCTTCAGCGAAAAAATTGTCCTTATAGGCGGTTAATGCAGCGAGATACATATCCGAGAAAGCTTTAGGGTCTGACCAAATGGCATAAAGGCTTTCTAAGTACCGTGGGCTGCTCTTGCGGTCTGCACTTGCTGTGCTTTCAAGAAGCATCTCACGTTCGACATCGGACCATGGATTGCCAGGTGTAGTTTCACGCAAAATTTTTTGACAGGTCGGGTTGATGCGTTCGAAACCAGAAATAAGTTCAAGACGTTTTAGGGGCGCCAGGCTTCCAAGCTCTTTGAGTACCGCATCAGCGTTTTTGGTTTTTCCAGGCAGGTTGAAAACAAAGCGAATGGGCATGGGTAATGCGTTTTCAGCGTGTTCAAGCGTTTGCCTTAATTCAGGATTTAAACGGGAACGTACACCTGCTGCCCAGTTTGGTCGCAAGCTAAAGCGTTCAGGGTGATGAAGCACTAATTGGCTTACGAAGAAATCATAGGCGGTACCAAATTCCCAGTGAAGTTTTGCGTCCGTATAAGAACTCATTGTGTGTAATCCTTAAAATATATTTTATTAGCAGAGGGTTAGACGACCGTCTAAGCTTAATTTGCTTAGTTATACCATTATCTAACAATGGCGTCAATTGTTACATTCGTCAAATATTCGATTACAAGCTAACCTTTTATTTTATCAGAAAAATCGCAGTATGGAAAATTTAATCAAGTAAAAAATTTTTGTGAAGCAGCTGAATAAAAACAAAAAAATAAGGTCCTAATACCCGGTATTTGCGTTACAATAGTAATGTTGGCGTGTGCCAAGCAAAAAACTATCCAAGGAGGCCATTTTGAAACATCTCTTAACTGGAGACGAAGCTGTTGCTCGTGGTGCCTACGAAGCTGGCGTGCGTTTTGCTGCCGCTTATCCGGGTACACCCAGCACTGAAATTCTCGAAAATATCTCCAAATATAAAGGCGTCATTAAAGCTGAATGGGCGCCTAATGAAAAAGTAGCCCTCGAGTCGGTTATTGGCGCGTCTATCGCGGGTGCGCGAGCCTTGGCGGCTATGAAACACGTTGGCTTAAACGTTGCCGCAGACCCGTTCTTCACTTTTGCTTATATGGGTGTGAGCGGTGGCGCGGTGGTTATCACGGCCGATGAGCCTGGCCAGTTCTCTTCGCAGAACGAGCAGGACAACCGCAACTATGCCAAAGCTGCCATGGTGCCGATGTTTGAACCCGCTGACAGTCAGGAAGCCAAAGATATGCTCGCCGATGCTTTTGAAATAAGCGAACAATATGATGTGCCCGTGCTTTACCGCATGACCACACGTGTGTGCCATTCCAAGAGCCTGGTTGAGTTAGGCGAACGGGTTGAAGTGCCCATCAAGCCCTACGCGAAGAATATCAAAAAGTATGTTGCTGTGCCTGCCAACGCGCGCATTATGAAGGTGAAACTGCAAGGCAATTTGAAGTTGTTGGAAGATTACTCAAATAACTGCAAATGGAACCGTGCCGAATATGGCGACACCAGGATTGGCATCATCTGTTCCGGCGATTGCTATCTTTACGCCCGCGAAGTTTTTGGCGATGAAGCCTCCTATCTCAAACTTGGTTTCACAAACCCCTTGCCAGCAGAGATGATCAAAGACTTTGCCTCGAAAGTTGACAAAGTTTACATCATTGAAGAAAACGACCCCTACATCGAGGACTTTGTACGCGGTTTGGGCATCGCCTGTGACGGTAAAAACATCTTCCCGCGCAACGGCGAAATGCTGCCGGAAGTCATTCGCGAAGTCATCTATGGCGAAAAAATCGAAGCTGACGCAGAACTGGCCGAAGCGCTAATCGGTCGTCCGCCCACACTTTGCGCCGGATGTCCGCATCGTGGTTTCTTCTTTGAGCTGGGTCGCAAGCGCAATGTGATGATTTCTGGCGATATTGGCTGTTACACCTTATCATCGGGCGCGCCTTATCATGCCATTGAAAGCACTATCTGCATGGGTGCCAGCATCAGCGCGGGGCATGGCGCGCAGCAAATCTTTGACACGATTGAAGACAACAAAATGCGCGTCGTTTCGGTTCTGGGCGACAGCACTTTCTTCCATACCGGTATCAACTCCCTGATGAACGTGGCCTACAACAAGAGCAACACGGTTAACGTCATTCTCGACAACCGCATCACCGCCATGACCGGTCAGCAGGAAAACCCCGGCACTGGCATGACCGTGCAGGGAGAAATCACCGAACAGGTGAATATCGAAGCGCTGGTGAGAACACTGGGTTTTGAGAACGTGCGCACTATCAACCCGAACAACCTAAAAGAAGTCAAAGAAACGCTTAACTGGGCGTTGGAACTTGAAGGTCCGTCGGTTATCATCACCCGCTGGCCTTGCGCGCTCAAGAAAATGCACGAATGGGATCTGAAAGAGTTCAATAACCCTTTCAAAACGCAATATGAAGTGCTCGAAGATGTTTGTATCGGCTGTAAGGCCTGTACCCGCACCGGCTGTCCGGCGATTGTCTTCCAGGTGGATAAGAAAAAGTCCAGCATTGACCCCTACAAATGCGTGGGATGCAGCGTTTGCGCGCAGGTCTGTCCTGTGGATGCCATTCAACTGAAAGGAGCCTAAGCATGACTAAAAACATTCTACTGACTGGTGTTGGTGGCCAGGGAACGATTTTGGCAAGCCGCCTTTTGACCCTTGGCTTGCAAGACAATGGCTACGACGTGAAAATGAGCGAAGTGCATGGCATGTCCCAGCGCGAAGGTCCCGTACTAACCCATGTGCGATACGGCAAAAAAGTCTGGTCGCCGGTTGTTTCAAAGAAAAAAGGTGATATCATCATCGGCTTTGAAGAACTTGAAGTTCTGCGCAATTTGGAATATCTGCGTGATGATGGCGAAGGCGTGGTTATTTTGAACCGCGCGCGCGTCAACCCGATTGGCGTGCTTTCCGGCAAGGATGTCTATCCGCCTAATATTCAGGAGCTGATTGAAGCGCGTGCCGGGCGCGTCATCGCGCTTGACGCGACCGAAGAAGCTGAAAAACTCGGCAATCCCCGCACGATGAACATCATTCTATTGGGCGTCGCGCTAAAGGCTTTGGGCTTGCACGATGAAATCGACTGGAACAAGATTATCGCGGAGAACGTGCGCGAGCAGTTTGTTGAAGTCAACCAAAAGGCGCTCAAACTGGGTATGTCCCTGGTTTAGTCTCGCCGTTTGTATATAAAAGAAAAAAGGCTGCTCATTCAAAGCAGCCTTTTTGATTCTAATAAGGGAAAAATTAGCGGGGGATGTTCATGGGCATGATGATGTGCTTGAAGCTTTCATCATCGACCGGGCGCAACAAACCAGGCGTGTTGGGAGCGTTCGTTTCCAAAATCACGGTCGGAGTTTTGATAACTTCAAGCGCTTCGCGCAGGTAGCGAATGTTGAAGCTAATCAGCAAGGGCACACCTTCAACCGAAGCGTCTACAATCACTTCAGATGAACCGGTTTGTTCGGAATTGGCAGAAATATCCAGCTGGGCAATGCCATCGCCGTTTTCATCGGGCTGAATGTCAAGTCGCGCGATGTAGTTGCCTTCGCGCGCGATAATTTCTGTCTGCTTACAGGCTTTGAGCATATCGCTGGTTGAAAGCACGGTGCGGGTTTTGAAAGTGGGCGGGATAATGGCGTTGTAATTGGGGAAGTTACCTTCAATCAGCTGCGAGACCAGTTCCACGTCTTTAAGATGGAAAATTACCTGACCACGACCGGGAGGAAAAGTCATCTTCAGGGTTTCATCACCATTGACTGCCACACGCGAGAGTTCAGAAAGCGCGCGGGCGGGCACAAGCGCTTCGAGCTTTTGCTTGCCCACGCCTGCCATCGGCGCGCGCGAGATTGAGATGCGATAGCCATCGGTTGCCGCCATTTCGAGCATTTCGTCTTCAAAACTCATGTGAACGCCGGTGAGATTGGGGCGTGAATCTTCAGTAGATGCCGCAAAGACAACCTGGTTAATCATCTCTTTGAAGTTTGCCACGTTCAATGGGATGGCTTCATCAAGGTCGGGTGCTGGCATAGGTGGGAATTCATCCGCGCTGATGCCTTTGATGTCGGTGTTGAGTGTGCCACATTTGACATTTAAGGTTTGGGTGGGAATATCCACGGTGAGCGTGACTTCGCGGCTGGGCAGGTTGCTAACCAAATCCGCAAAGGTGCGGGCTGGAACGGTTAATCCGCCTTCCTTTTCCACTTTCGCATCAATCCAGGCGCTGATTCCCAGTTCGAGATTGGTGCCAGAAAGGCGCAAGCGTTCCCCATCAGTTTTAATGAGAATGTTCGAAAGCACAGGCAAGGTTGAGCGGGGGGTTACGGCACGTGCAACCACACTCACCCCATGTGCGAGTTGACTCTGTTGAATGACAACTTTCATAAAACTCCTCCAGCGTGATGACTTTTTTATCCTTTTAAGTATACCATTCTTTATATAAAATCCGGATATTTCGTGAAACCGGGCTATAATTTGATATGACAATTCTGATATGGTGAAATTCCTTACCCGTGCTCACGAAACCGCGAGTGACAGCACAAAGCGCACGGGTGTTGGAAAATGCAGAATTTGATATAGTGTTATTTATGGAGGCGAGATGTTTGAACTAAACCCCTGGATACAGATGATATTGGTAGGCGCGATTGTTGGCTTTATAACTGACACCGCGATGAAAGGCTATAAATTTAAATTTCTCGGTGCGGCGGTAGCGGGCATTGTTGGCGCGTATCTGGCGAACGTTTTAATTAAGGAATGGGGCATTTCGCTGTCCTTTATCCCCGCGCCATGGAATGCGATTTTAATCAGCGCGATTGGGGCTGGTGGTTTGGTGGCTATTTTGCGTTCTATTCGACAGTCTTCCTAAAACTGGCTGAGATTTGCGACCTAAATCTCAAGTATTCATCATTAATAAGTGGGGATAAGCACAAGATAATATCTTAGAAAACTGTTAACCTTGCACTATATTTTGGCATCCGCTGGGGGATTGGATAGACTTTTTAAACATTTGCGAGGTGCTAATGACAGAAAACGATAAAAACGAATATGACGTGTTAATTATTGGTGGCGGTCCTGCTGGCGCGACGGCGGCGATTTATACTGCCCGGGCTGGACTGAAGACAGGTGTCCTGGATAAAGGTCTTACTACCGGTGCCCTGGGTGTGACCAGTAAAATTGCCAACTTCCCTGGCGTGGTCGGTGATGTATCCGGCGCGGAACTTTTGAGTGTGATGCGCAAACAGGCAACTGATTTTGGCGCGGAATTTATCAATGATAAAGCCGTTGGTACGGACTTGGGTTCAGAGATAAAAACGGTTTACGGAAACTTCGACGCTTATTTTGCCAAAGCCATCATCATTGCCACGGGGTCAATGGGCAGGGCGAACCTGATCGACGGCGAAGCGGCATTTTTAGGCAGGGGCGTGTCTTACTGTGGTGTTTGTGACGCGGCATTTTACAAAGACAAAGAGGTCGCGGTAATCGGCAAAACCGATGAAGCCCTGGAAGAAGCCCTTTATCTCTCGCGTTTCGCATCCAAAGTGCATCTTTTGGTTCCTGCCACGCAGATTGAGGCATCGGATGAACTCTGCGAAACGATGCGCCATAACAATAAAATTGTTCCTTACTATAATGCGCGGGTGCGCGAGATTTACGGCAAGGACAAGGTAGAAGGCTTACGCTGGGCAAACGCGGGCAAGCCTGAAACGTTAAACCAGCTGGTAGTGGATGGTGTTTTTGTCTATTTGCAGGGTGGAAAACCTGTCACGGACTTTTTAGCTGGACAATTGGATCCGGGTGAGCAGGGTTGCTTGCAGGTTGACCGTAATATGCAAACTATTGTTCCCGGTGTCTTCGCTGTGGGGGATGTGCTGTGTACCCGTGTGCGTCAGGCGGTGATTGCCGTGGGCGATGGTGCCATCGCTGCGATTGAAGCTGAAAAATGGCTGCGTGGTAAAAAGTCTGCCCGCCTTGACTGGCATTCAGAATAGAAAAGTAAATCAGAATTTTGTTCGGTCTGATTAAATCAAAAGAGTTGGCCAAAGCTTAGCCAACTCTTTTTTTTAGATAAATCCCAGTTTAGGGCGTGTCAGGATTGACAATGATTGGCAGGTAAATCCAGTTGCTCATGGGGTCTGGCCCGGGTGTTGGGACAGGGGTAGGTGTTGGCATTGGAGCCGAGCCAACGGTAAACCATGCCGCTGTGGGAATGCCCCAGTTGCCATCCGCATCCTTGCCTTCTACAAAAATCGTGTGTTTGCCAGGACTTAAGTGAGATACGTCCACCGAAAACATCACATCGCTTTTAGGTTTACCTATATTACGATTGACTGTGACCGGGTTCGCGCCTTCAATCCAGCTGGGTTTGTCAAAGCTGTAACGATAGGCGACAATGTTTTGCGAAGGAATGCCACCCTCATAACTGCTGTGAAGGGTATCATCGATGTTGACGTTGACAATCATCGGTTGCGCAGGATTTACAGGGTTGGCGGGGATGCTGTTGAAAGTAACCTCAGGACCATAAGAGTCCATGTAGGGTCGGCGCGCAAGTTTGATGCCTCTTAGGAGCGTCTGTTGATTGTCTGGCCAGATTTCACTTTCAAATCGTGAGCAGCTTTCATGGAAGGTAACACCCATTTCGACACAGAAGGCGGGTACACCAAATTCACCATAGACGAAGTCATCTGTTGAGCCTAATGTCGGGTATAAAGTCGTGGATTTTTGGGGAAGGTATTTGTTGTAATAGGCTAATTTATAACTCACGGTTTTAAGTTGATTGTGGTTAGGCGCGTTATCGTAGGTATAGCCCCAGGGATAGAGAATCAATTCGCTGTAGCTGTGCAGGTCCATAAACATGCCGGTTGTGTCAGCTGGAGCCGGGTCGTTTTCACCGGGGCCACGCTGGTCTTCAAAGATAGTGCTCAGGTAGGCTGTAATGGCCTGGGTTTCGGGCTCAGAATTACCAGAGAGACCTGGGTAAGTAAGATCGCACTGATTTGAACCGCTTCCCCAGGCAAAGGGATAGTTGCGGTTAAGGTCCACACCGGTTTGGTTGTAGTTACCATATTGGCCAGGACAGTGATTGGTGTTGTAGTTTTTACGTTGCATACGGTTGGAGCCACCTTCATCAATCAAACGCCCATCAGGATTGCTGACGATAACCATGTGCACACGGTTGTAATCAAGCATCCAGGTAATATCCGGGTTTTGGCCGTAGTTTTCAAGCAAAAATTCTGCCAAACGCAGATTGACTTCCGGCGGAGCCCACTCGCGGGCGTGGATGTTGCTCATATAGAAAGTATCCGATTTTGGCGTTTCCGGGTTGTTTTTGTTGGTAATCAGTAGTACTTCTATGTCGTAGCCAGCTGTGCCGCCACTGTTAATTTTCTGCCAGCTGTCGCCGATGTCGATGATTTCAACCAGGTCGGGGTAAAGACTGGCGAGCTCGGCTGTACGCGCGTACATTTCATCCACTGTGCGGAAGCAGGGATATCCGGGCATACCCGAAGTTTGATTAGGCAGTTTCTCCCTGACAGTGTTGATTTCTCTGGTGTAGGGGATGTCAACCGTCCAGCTGAAGCCATCGCGTGACAATGCGTCACGGTCATTGAGTGAAGAGAATATTTTGACGGTCTGTGTGTCGTGGTGAACTTCCACAACGTCGTAGCGGTCAGCAAGGATTTGCAGACGGTCGCGATTCTCAAAGGGTACGATAAGTACCTGGATTTCGGGCAGGGGTTGGTTGGCGGTCACAGTTTGTGAGCCAACAAGCATGCCAAAAATAAGGACAATTGCGATGCAGAGATAGAGAAAGCGCAGTTTTTTGGGGGACATAGAACTCCTTTTGTTAATACAAAGTTTCAAAGATAGGCACGAGTACAAAATCTCGTCCTTGTGGAGAAATTCTAACGCATAATGGCTTAAGCGGGGTGAATTTAAACATTCTCACTTTATAAGTTGAGTATCTGGAAATAACGGTGTTATATGAGCGGTTTGGCGCATTGAGCTTACAAAAAAGTCTGATTTCTTCAAAATCGTATGGTAAGCGTAGGTTAAGCGTCAAGCACGAGAGATAAAAAAGAGCTAAGATAAAAGCGATATAACAATTTCTCTTCTTCCCCTCCTTAATACTCAAGTGCCCCGGTAGGCGTCTGGGGCACTTAGTCGTTAAATAACAAAGATGATGGCAGTTTGCGTATCACCTTACTTCACGCGGAGCCAAACTTGCTGACCATCGGTGCTGACAAGCACCCAGTCGTGTTCAGATACCGGCACAAATTCTGTCGGGCATTGCATCTCTGGTTTTGAAGCACTTTCAGCTGTGCTGAGCATAATCGCCGCGCAGGTGGTGGTGTTATCATCAGGTTTACCCACCCACAATGACAAATCATCTGACCTGAGGCTTGGTGCAGCAACGCCGTAATCAACTACAGCACTAAAATCAGCTTCTATTATCATCAGCGCTTGCAGACCTTCTTCATCAATCGCAAAACTCATTTCACCGCCGGACCAGTTGAGCAGATATTGATTGTCGATGATGAGCTGGGAGAGGTCTTTGTTTTCAAAATAACTGAAGAGCGATTGCGCGGTGCGAGAACTTTCAGGGTCGCAAGCCCACAGGACTGTGCCGATGCGCATCTGATCCGGCAATCCGAAAAAGCCATTCAGTTGCGCCTTTTTACAGCCAGGCACGATAAGATAGGCAATGTTTTGCTGAAAAGGTGGCAGAGCTTTGGAAACGTTCTCCGCCAAACGCGTCGCGCTGGTCGCGCCACCGCTTAATATCATCTCTCCTTTGGGCGTGCGGACTAAAACAATGGGCGCGTCCGGGTTGTTGAAGACTTTGATGCCCAGTTTGCCATCCGGTCGGCTTGCCAGATGCACGGCTAAAACGATGGCGAGACTGCCTAATCCCAGCAACGCGAAAACCGGTTGCCAAATGGGTTTATCGGATGATTTGAACTTTGGGCGAAAGGCGAGCAGAAAAACCAGGGCGTAGTAAACCAGCAACCACCAGGCGCTAAAGCTGGGCAGGTGCCAGGCATTTGGTGCCATACGCGCCAGTCCACTGACCACTTTGTTGGTATAAGCCACAAAGGGCCAGCTGAGCCATGACAGAAACTGTCCAAGTGGAACTGAAAAAAGACCAGCGATTAAAGCCAGCAATCCTAGTATCATCACCAGGGGTTGAACAGGCAAAATGAGCGGATTTGCCAGCAGGAACAGCCAGGAAACTTCCCTAAAATGATAGATTATCAGGGGAAGCACCAAAACCTGCGCGACGAGAGTGATCAAAAAATACTCACTAATAAAGCTGGCGATGTTGCGCGCTTTTTCATCGGGAAACCGCTTTTGCAATTTTTCTTCCACCCAGGCCTGCAAAGGTGTGGCGAACAAGGAAAGCGATAAGGTCGCCATCACCGAAAACTGAAAGCCGATATCCCAGGGCAGATGCGGGTCAATCAGCACCATGATAAAGACACTCAAGCCCAGGCTGTTGAGCAGATTGCCTCGCCTGGCGATGCTGCTGCCCAAAATCGCGACAGCACTCATCACAAAGGCGCGCGTAACCGCCGGGTTGGCGCCTACAAAGAGCGTATAAGCCCCAAGTACCGCGATGGCAATGAGACTATCCCACAAACGACCCGCGCGACGTCTTAAAATCGCGCTGACTACCCCCGCCAAAACGACCATGTTGAACCCGGAAATGGCGATGATGTGCGACGTGCCCGTTCGCGAATAGTCCTGGGCGAGTTCGCTGGAAATACCACTTTCATCGCCGAGCAAAATGCCGCGCAGCAGAGCGCTTTCGGGGTTGGGGAAGTTGTTTTGCAAGACCTGATTGCTTCTTTCGCGAAGGGCATATAAAGCGCGCAGGAAAGGGCTGCCATGCCCGCGGCTCATCAGCCGAACCGCGCCATATTGATTCACGGCGTAGATGCCCTTATGGAAGAGATAGTCGCGATAAGAGAAAGTGGTCCCTTCGGGTGGTTGGTTAAGCTCGCCGTAAACACTGATGCGGTCGCCGTATTTGTAGTCATTGCCCAAAGGGACTTCAACCAGGATTAGCCCTTTCAGGTCTTGCGCGTTTTCGTCACTCTGGTCTATTTTTATGGATTCAACCCGCACCGTCAGTTCAATAACACTGCGTTTTTGACGGGGTGGTTTAACAACCAGGCCGCTAAAGTTCACCGTGCCTTTGTCGTTGTAATAGTTGACGTATTGTGGGGTGTTCTTGGGGAGACTGTTAGTGTAAAGAAACGCGCTGAGACAAAGACTGGTGAGTACCAGAAAAACCGAAACTTTGCGTCGCCTTTTTTGGCGATGCTGTTTGGTGGCATCAATCACGAAACCAACCAGACTAAGCCCCAAGGCGACAAGCCACAGTTTGCCATCGGGTTTTAGCTTATGCGCCAAAAAAGCGCCAACGATTGTGGCAATCCCCAGCCAAAAGAAAGGCATAAAAGCGGGTAAGCGGAGTTGTTTTGAAAGGGGCTTTTGCTTCTGTTGGGGCGTCGCGGAAGCTGGCGCGGGGGATGGGCTGGTCATGGTGAGTGCCTGCGCTGGTTAGGGCCTGGGGTAGTGGCGTTCAAGAAAATCGGCCAGGCAAGCCAGGGCGTGTTGAGCCATTTGGGTTTTGATGGCAATCCTGTCGCCATTAAAAACAGCGTGATGAGTGCTCGTGTTCTTTCCGTCGCTTATCGCCAGCCAGTTTGTGCCAACGGGTTTCTGGACTGTGCCACCACTGGGGCCAGTGATGCCACAAATGCCGATGCCTATATCAGCGTTGAGAATCTGACGCACGCTTTGCGCCATTTCGCGCACGGTTGCTTCGCTAACCGCGCCATGCGAGTCGAGCGTTTCCGGTCTGACATACAAGACATCGCGTAAAGAGTCATAAGAATAAGCCACAATCGACCCGTTGAAAAAAGCCGACGCGCCAGCCTGGTCGGTGAGTATGTTGGCAATCATTCCACCCGTACTTGTTTCCGCAATCGCGAGGGTGAGCTTGTGTGCCGATAAACTTTTTGTGACGCTGGAAATCATTTGTAAATTAGTATCAATAATTTTTAATTAGCAATTCTGATACAATGCCGCGACCGCTACCATCGCTATTAATATTTCTGCGAGCATTGATACGTTTGATTGAAAAACCCCTATACAATTTATCGAAAAAGTCATCGTTAGGATCAATGTTTTTAGGGTCAGAATTACTCAGTAAGAACTTCGCGCCAATCGCGTCTATTGATTTACAGAATTCAGCAAGTCGAATTTGATCACTGTCATCAAAAGATTCCTTAGCATAAGAATTAAAACTAGATGTCGTTGAAAGTGGGCGATAAGGCGGATCAAGATACACAAAGCTTTTATGATCAATTTCGTTAATGGAAAGTTCAAAATCCCCATGTACGATTGCTGTATGCTCTAAGGCTTTTGAACTTGCGCGAAGATTGGAAACATCACAAATTTTTGGGTTTTTATATGAGCCAAAAGGCACATTAAACTCACCGCTTGAATTTACCCGATACAAGCCATTGAAGCCGGTTTTATTTAAAAAGAGAAGTCGTGCTGAAGGATTCAACCAGTCTAAAATAGTGTTCTGTGAATAAATGCAACTAATTTCTTCGTTATATATAGATCTTTGACTATAGTAATATTCTTCTCGCTCAGAATCATTTAAACCGTCGTATGTTTTCTGAATATCTGTTAGGAGTTCAATTAATGGCTCAACATTGTCACGAAGGTTTTTATAAAAAAACATAAGCGCTTTATTGATATCTAAAATTGTTTTTGATAAAAACGTAAAGTTGTTTGTGAGTGAAAAAAAGACCGCGCCACCGCCAAAAAACGGTTCAATATAAGTTGTTATTTCACCTTTATGAATCTCAGACGGTAAGTTCTTGTGAATAACAGGTAACAATTGGCGTTTCCCGCCTGCCCACTTTAAGATTGGGAAAGCATTATCATTTCTAAAAAAAGAGAAACGCCTTTCGTATTTAACTTCCTGCAAAACGGTCATGATAACCCCTCTTTTATCCAAATTAGCCATGTCTTTACTGTACTAATACGTCGTCGAGGGGTCGTGTTTCTTAAACTATAGTATTTCTCTAAATTTTTGATAAAGGCATTGTAATCAATGGCTTGCTCATCCATCCCATTTGACAAAAATTGTTGGATTACAGGCCGTAAGACCTGAATTTTGGACATGCGGTTAAAAATCTTCAAGACGCGTTGGGCTCTGGAAGTTTCTTGGGTGAGTTCTGTCCCAATCTTTGTTAGCTCAAAACCTTCGTCGCCTCGTTTGATGAAACCTAAAAATAATGCCGCATTGGCGTAGTAATCAGCTTGTCTTGGGTCAAACTCAAAGTGACTTGCCAGTTCAACTTTGCTATTAATACCCTGATCAATGACAGTCACGGTATCAATAACTTTGTTTATATCATTGGCTTGTGGAAATGGGACTTGGGGATTATAGATATCACTTTCAGGACATTGCTTGAAAATATCCATTAGGTTTTGGAGAGTTATTTTGCTGTCTGCTAAGGCATAAGAAGAAGTTCTTAAAATGCTAGTATCTCCAAGGATGTTGGAAAATTTGAATTCATGTATAGTATAAACACCATTAGAGAAAGTAAAGAAAACAGGCACAACTTGTTTTTTAGTTTTAGATGACCAATTAAGATAAGGGAAAAGTAGTTGCCTAACATTAAAGTTGGTTCGATTCCCCATTTTCGCCTCAATCAAATAAATTGCATCGTTGCTCTCATATCCAGCATCAACCTCTATCTGTGTGCTGGATATAGTTTGGGTTCGGTTCAAGGCGGGTATTATCAAATCAAAATTACTTGAATATTGGCGTCCTCTAATCGTTAACCATAAATTATCTTCACCAGTAAATGTTTTTAAAATAGAAGCAATATAGGCAAAATCAAGGGCTTTTGATTCAGATGAAATATGTCGTTCCTGTAAAGTTTCGAGATTGGAAATCGTCGCATTTGGAAATTTAGTAATAACAGGAGTTTTTAAGATGGGAAAATCATAGAAGAGATTTTTTGAATCATCAATGAACAATAAATATTGTTTGTTTTGAATAGGCAAAAGTGAAATGTTAAATTTTTTAAAAATGCTAGGCAACTCTTCACGAGTGTCTATTTTTGCCATCAAACGAGGTTCTCTACCTCCATACTTTTTCAGATCAGTGGAACTCACGATTATTTCTTTGTTTGAAGTTAAGACCTCAAAAAAGTCTCGATTTTCAAAAAACCGATACCATGCTCTGTCGTTTTCTGTTCTTAGATTTGATTTAAGTTTCTCTTTCATCCTTATAAAAATTATACACCATGCTTAGATATGCAGATGCGAAAGATTTGCTATTATGAGCTTTTCTCCTGTTTCTTAAAGACCGCTGGCAAGAAGGGTAAAACCAGGACACATACAGTGGCAAAGGCGATGAAGGTCCAGCGGAAGCCGGCGAAATCTGACAGCGCGCCACCCATCGCCAGACCGATGCCCTGACCCACGTTGGTGAAAGCCATCAGAATCGCGAACATACTGGCGGCAATGCGCGTATCGGTCACACCCATGCAAAGCGCGAAAGTAATCGTCTGCGCAGCGCCATACGTCACACCATAAAGCACGACCAGGACAATCGCCATGATGAGCCCCAGATTCGCGGTCACCAAAGTCGCCAACAGCGCCAGACTGAGTGCTACCATCGCCAGCATCACATAGGTGGCAGTGCGGTCTCCCAGCTTTTTGATTAGTCCTGAGCCAACGATTGAGCCGATCACAATGCCGATACCCCAAAGCGAAGTGACCATGCCCGCCTGAGAAAGAGAAATGTCAAAGACTTCGGTTAAAAAGGGGTTTACGAGCTGGTTGGCGCCCACAATCACCAAAAAGATGAGCAAGCCGGCAATGCCGGTCGCGTTCACTTGCCACTTCTTAAAGGCTTTGAAGGCGGACCAGTCGAAGCGTTCGGAAGATACCTTTTCGGGTTCTTTGACACCAATCAGGAAAGGTAAGGGCAGTAAAGTCAGCGCGGCTAAAGTCCAAAAGACGGCTTGCCAGGAAACGTTATCGGCCAGGAGACCCACCGCGGAGGCTGCCACAATGGTGCCCACCGCGCGCCCGCCTACCATCCAGGCTTGAATACGTCCATGTTCTTCTTCGGGAGCGGTATCCAGCGCGAGACCATCGGTGCAGGTGTCGTAAAGCGCCATACCAAGCTGCAAAAGAAATGCTATCGCCACAAATACCCAATAGTATTGTCTTGGATTGACGAAGGGCACAAACACGAGCAGAACGAACTGCACCGCCAGGCCAATAAAAATGTAGGGGACGCGATGCCCTTTGCCAAACAGGCTGACTCTATCGCTGAGCATGCCAAGGAAGATTTTGATGATGAACGGAATGAGTGCGATCGCGCCAAAAACGCCGACATCGGTCAATGTCAAACCATGGTCAAGCAGATAAAGCGCGTTGAGCGAAGCAAAATAGCCCAAAATGGTACCTTGGGTAAAATAAAGCGAGCCAAACATGAGATAACGCAAAGTTTTGTTTTTTGGCATATTGCCTCCTGGAAAAAATATTAATTTTATATAGTATAGCCGAGCAAGTGGTTTTAAGGGCGATAAATAAGTTTGATTTTTACAAATCCATATCTTCTTTCAGCATGAAGATAATGTAGTCGTTTGTTTTGTTGCCATAATGCTTATTATTGATTGTTCTTTAGACGATAGATGATGTAATTATCGATTGTTTCATGTTCTTCGTAATGTTCATTTATCCAGGCTATGACTTCGTTCAGGTTTGAAGAAAAATTCACAACAAAGCGCTGATTTTGCTGCGTTTCGGGATTAATAGCAGGGATATGTTCGGGATAGATAGCATGCATATCAATAATTAAGCGCGGTTGTTCTTGCTTGAGCGTTTCGAAAAAGTCTGCTTGCACTTGTAATCCGATATCCGAGTCATTAATTGCGGGATAAAAAAGCGCTGTGTTTATAGAATCACGTTGAGACATCATATTTATTCCGGCTTGTCCACCGAAAACAAGCACCTTATCGCTGGCTTCGGTTATTTCCATTATTTTTTCTGAAAGGGCGTCGCGGTATTCGCGATTCACATTTGGACGAATGATGCTTGCCCCAATTAGTTTCGTTGTCTGAAAAACCGAATTAAATGACCCTGCAAGTAATATGAGCAAAATGATGCCCAATGTAATGGGTAGTCTTTTCGTTTGAATTTCTGAAAGATACTTATTTTTGATGATGATGCTTGCTTTCGATATAAAATAAGCTGCCAGGAGCATAAGGGCGGGTATCCAACAGATGAAGTAATGGTTATGACCCCGACCAGATATGGAACTCATCAAGGCTTCCACAGGAAATGCCAGGACAGTAAGAACCAGGACAGAGTCAATTTTCTTATCTTTTATCTGGGAAACCAGTTGCCGGATGCCATAGATCCAAATCAGAATAAACACTGCCAGCCAAGCATTAAAGAAGCTGAGAGCAGGGCGGAGACTGTTTGAAAAAGCTTTGCCACTGCTTGTTGAGTATGAAAAATTGTAAAGAATGGAAGCTTCCAGCATCGCCAACAGAGTCCCGTTTAAGCTGAAATAAACAACAACCGGAACTGCTACAAGCAACACACCAGCAAGAACAAAAAGCAGGGCTTGCCAAAGCTTTGGGCCTTTTTTGCTAAGAATGATGTGTATGAAGCCTGTCAGGATGACCATGGCAGAGGTGCCGATATTGTTAGCCCGCAAGAGAAAGCTTAATGTAATCATCATCCCCATTAAGGTAAACGCCCAAAAACCACGTTTGGGCTTGTATATGAGTAGAATTAAGCTGGCTATTGAAATCGCAGTGAAAAGCAGTGAATATTCTTCGGTCGAATTGCCTGGGCCAATAACTGGTTTTAACAGCAGTGCCCCGGCAAGCACGGCAACAATGCCAGCCAGACTGCCATAATGTCTCTTGAGTGAATAGTAAAGAATGCAAAACGCCAAACTCATGAAAAGCAACTCAAGACCGAATACACCCCATCGGGAGAAATCCCTGCCCACACCAAGCGCATTAATCCAGAAAATCAACGGGCCTTTGGAGTCCCAAATATCAGCATAAAGTTTCGCGCCGGACTTGATGGCTTTGCCAACATACATAAAGAAACCCCCATCACGCCCTGGTGGATTGAGCGCGGGGTTGGCAGCAGACAAAGTTGAGATGCTTATTACGGTGACAATAGCTAAAACCAGAATGAATTCCAGTATCTTTTCTTGTTTAGCAGAAAGTGAAATTTTCATCGCTGTCTTCTCCGTTGGACTTATTATACACGCAGCCGATTATTAACATACAAGGTGAAAACAAGGCCAAAATCTATTACAATATAGGCATGAAACTCATATACAATAGCTCACAACTTGTAACAACCGTCGGAGGCGCGCAACGTGGTCATCAACTGGGCGCGCTTCAGATTATTCCCAATGGCGCGCTTGCCATTCAGGGCGACACCATTTTGGAAGTCGGTACATCAGCCGATTTGCTCGAAAAATATCCAAACGCTGAACGTATCAACGCCGAACAACGCGCCATCGTACCCGGTTTTGTTGACCCCCACACGCATCTGGTATGGGCGGGAAACCGTGCCCACGAATATGAAATGCGCCTGGAAGGCAAAAGCTACATGGAAATTATGGCGGCTGGTGGGGGCATTGCTGCCACAGTCAATGCTACGCGCAAAGCAAGCCTGGACGAGCTCGTGGCGCAAGCCATGGAACGTGCCCAACGCGCTTTTGCTCACGGTACAACCACCATGGAGGCAAAATCGGGCTATGGGCTTGACCTTGAGACCGAATTCCGTCAGCTTGAAGCTGTGCTGGAAATCAACAAGGCGGGCCCTATCGAGTTAGTGCCCACCTACATGGGCGCGCACGCCATCCCGGTGGAATTCAAAGGCGATACTGCCGGTTACACACGCTGGCTTTGCGAAGTGGCATTGCCCGAGACCAAAAGCTGGTGGCTTAAACATGCTCCCGGACAAGCCTTGCCCTTTGTGGACGTTTTCTGCGAGAAAGATGTATTCGAAATTGAAGAAACGCGCGAAATTCTCCAAACCGCACGAGACCTGGGCTTTCCGCTCAAATTGCATGCTGATGAGTTCGAGAATCTTGGCGGAGCGAGTCTGGGTGCTGAATTTGGCGCTGCTTCGGTTGACCATCTGGTAAAGACTTCGCTTGAAGACATTCAAAAGATGGCACAATCCGAAACCGTTGCAGTCTCACTTCCGGGCACACCTTTTGGGCTGGCCCAGTCCGAATACTCACCTGCCCGCGAAATGATTGCGGCTAATGCTTATCTTGCCCTGGCGACTGACCTGAACCCCGGCACAACCTGGAATGAATCCATGCAGTTTATGCAAGCTCTGGCAACACGCTATATGAAACTCACACCCAGCCAGGCTTTGGCTGCCAGCACAATCAACTCTGCCAAAGCGGTTTTACGCGATGCCACAATCGGCTCGATTGAAGCCGGTAAACAAGCCGATATTTTGATTCTAAGCGTCCCCGACTACCGCATTTTGACCTATCGCTACGGTACCAACATGGTCGCGAACGTTATCAAAAAAGGCGAGCTATATCCACAAAAATAATGTGGGACTTTTATCCTGATATTGAAGATGCCCGTGCCTGGTATGCCAGCGCGGGACTGGCGCACGATTTTGAGCACGCCTTGCGCGTGCTTAATCTTGCAATGAAAATCGCTGAAAACGAAGCTGCTGACCTTGAGATTGTGTATGTCGCCGCGCTTTTGCATGATTCGCGCGGCGCGACACCGGGCGGGGAAGATGGCGCGCGCATGGGGCACCATTTGGCATCCGCGCAGTTTGCGGGCGAGATTTTAGCACAAGCCGGCTGGAAAAAAGAGCGCATTGAGGCGGTGCAACACTGTATTCGTGCCCATCGCTATCGGCATGATGGCGAGCAATCCCAAAGCCTTGAGGCGCAATGCGTTTTCGACGCCGATAAACTGGACGTTCTCGGCGCGGTTGGTGTGGCGCGTACCATCGCCTATGCCACCCACGCCGGTCAACCGTTTTACGCCAGGCCTTCGGAGCAGTTTTTGAACACCGGCGAAAGACTCCCCGATGAACCTCATAGCGCCTATCACGAATATCTTTTCAAACTTCGCCACGTTAAAGACCGTCTTTACACTTCAACGGGCAAACAAATTGCTGCTCAACGAGAGACCATTTTACATAAATTTTTCAATCAATTACAGGCGGAGTGCGAAGGCGAAGCCTGGTAATCCCCAATAGCCCAGTCTTTTATCCACAGATTTTCAAAACTTATCCACAGTTATCAGTTTTCTTCCGGTTCCAGCAGCAATTTTTATGTGGATAAAAGTGAAAACTTTACAGACGGCAATCGCTCTGATGGGCTAATAATTGATACAATAGAGAGACCATACTATACAAACCAAGGACGTGTATGAAACCGCAATTAGAGCAAATAAAATCATGGGCGCGAACTGTCGGACAGATGGCCATCGAAATGCGCAAGGAAGACCTGGATATCGAACAAAAAGGGCTTGCCGACCTGGTGACCCGTGCCGATAAGGCGATTGAAGCTTACTTGCTAGACCAGGTGGCAACAAACTTTCCAAAGCACACTGTTTTAGGTGAAGAAACCGGCATGCACCAAAAGGATGGCGCGCACCGCTGGTATATCGACCCCATCGACGGCACCTTAAACTACGCGCATGGCTTGCCAGAGTATAGCATCTCTATTGCCTATGCCTTTGAAGGCGAACTTCAGCTGGGCGTCATTTATTGCCCCGAGATGGACGAACTGTTCAGCGCGGAAAAAGGCAAAGGCGCCTGGCTCAATGGCAAGCCAATCCAAGTCTCAAAAATCGACAAGCTTATTGATTCGCTTTTAATTACCGGTTTCAGACATTCCTTAATTGACACACCACGCTCCAACATGGATTACTTTATCCATATGGCGCGTCACAGCCAAACCATTCGGCGTTTGGGCTCGGCAGCGCTGGACCTGGCTTATGTCGCCGCCGGACGCGCGGAAGGCTTTTGGGAAATCGCCCTAAACCCCTGGGATGTCGCGGCCGGTATCCTGCTCGTGCGCGAAGCGGGTGGTAAAGTGGAAGGACTCTTTGGCGAAGCGAATTTGCTGGAAGGCAGTGTGGACATTTTGGCCGCCAATCCGGTCATTTTCCCCCAAATGCGCGACTTGCTCATTGAAATCAGGGACGCAAAATCATCAAAATTTAGCTAAACTGATGCTTTTTGGGCAAGTCTGATAGTTTTTTAGAGTTTCAAACCGCTATAACTAAGCCATATGCCTGAACCGGGCATAATAAAAGGCGCTTATGACGAAGAAATTTTATCAACTCAGCTTAACTGAGCGACATCAATACCTGCAAGACCACACCGCGCTGACCGCCAGCGATTTGCAAACGTTCACATCGCAAAAGGGCTTGAGCCCCGAACGGGCAGATGCCATGGTCGAAAACGCGGTGGGCGTTTTTAGCCTGCCCATCGGCATCGCCCAAAACTTCGTGGTCAATGGCAAAGCGGTTTTGGTGCCCATGGTGCTTGAAGAGCCATCGGTGATTGCCGGCGCGTCGTTCATGGCCAGGCTTGCCCAAAAATCCGGCGGCTTCACCGCCAGCATGAGCAGTCAGCAGATGATTGGCCAGCTTCAGCTGCTTGATTTGAAAGACCCCGAAGCCACCGCGAAAATCATCAACGAAAACAAAGACAGCCTGCTGAAAATCGTCAACGACAACGCGCCCCGTTTAGTCCAGCGCGGGGGTGGCGCGCGGGATATCGAAACCCGCCTTGTCCAAAGCTCACCAATCGGGCCTTTTCTCGTCATCCATCTCATTTTGGACGTCCGCGACGCGATGGGCGCCAACGCCATCAACACCGCGCTTGAGCAACTCGCTGAACCAGTCGCCAAGCTGACCGGTGGCAGAGTGCATCTAAAAATCCTCTCTAATCTGGCTGATAAACGTCTGGCGACTGCCGAAGCCACCTTCGCGCTGGAAACGCTCGCTTTTGATAGCTACAGTGGCGAGACTGTCCGCGATGGCATTCTGGAAGCCTGGGCCTTCGCCGTTGCCGACCCTTACCGCGCCGCGACGCACAACAAGGGCATTATGAACGGCATTGACGCGGTTGTGCTTGCCACGGGTAACGACTGGCGCGCTATTGAAGCCGGCGCGCACGCCTACGCCGCGCGCGATGGTGGCTACACTAGCCTTTCGCAGTGGCGAAAAGATGAAAACGGCAACCTGCATGGCAAATTGACCCTGCCCATGGCGGTGGGCATCGTTGGCGGTGCCACGCGCGTGCATCCAACCGCGCAAGCCAACTTAAAGCTCATGGGCGTACGCACCGCGGAAGAACTGGGCGAGATTATCGTCTCGGTTGGCCTGGCGCAAAACCTGGCCGCCATGCGCGCTCTGGCAACCGAGGGCATTCAGCGCGGACACATGAGCCTGCACGCCCGCCAAATCGCGCTGGCAGCTGGCGCGAATGCCAGCCAGGCGCAAAACGTGGCAGACCAAATGGTCAGAGAAAACGCCATCAACGCCCAACGCGCTCAGGAAATCCTAAAAGAAATGAAAGAAGACAGACATGACTGATAACAACAATCATGCGCACAATTATCCGCGACACAGCCATATCCACAAACCGCTCAAGCCCGTGGGCATAACCGGATATGGTGCCTATGTGCCCCGTTACCGTCTGCCCGCCAAAGAGGTGGCGCGCATTTGGAGCGGTGGCGAAGGTAGCCTGCCGATTATCGAAAAAGCCGTGGCGGGACTGGACGAAGACGTGGTTACCATGTCCATCGAAGCTGCCCGCAACGCGCTCAAGCGTGCCGAAATTGATGCCAGTCAGTTGCGCGCGGTGTGGGTGGGCAGCGAGTCGCACCCTTACGCGGTCAAACCCAGTGGAACGATCGTTGCCGAAGCCATCGGCGCGCCGCGCTCCATTCAGGCTGGCGACTGGGAATTCGCCTGCAAGGCCGGCACCGAAGCCATGATCGCCGCCATGGCGCTGGTTGGCTCGGGTATGGGCGAATATGGTCTGGCAATCGGCATGGACACCGCCCAGGGCAAGCCCGGCGACGCCCTGGAATATACCGCCGCGTCGGGTGGCGCGGCATATATCATCGGCCCTGCCGAGACCGCGCTGGCTGAAATTGTGGCAAGCTACTCCTATGTCTCAGACACGCCCGACTTTTGGCGTCGCGCGCATGCCTTTTATCCCGAACATGGCCAGCGTTTCACCGGCGAGCCGGCTTATTTCGCGCATATCACTGCCGCCACCGAACGCATCCTCGCCGAAAGTGGCTATCAGGCAAAAGATTTCAACTGGGCGGTTTTTCATCAGCCCAACACTAAATTTCCACAACGTGTGGCAAAAAGCCTCGGCTTTACGCCCGAGCAAATCGCGCCAGGTTTGCTGGTGCCGCGCATCGGCAACACCTATTCCGGTTCCGCGCTGATTGGTTTGAGCGCGATTTTAGATATCGCTCAGCCCGGCGATCGTATCCTGATGACCTCTTACGGCTCTGGCGCGGGTTCGGACTCGTTCATCATTGAAGTCCGCAAGCCTATCCTGCAACGCCGCCACAACGCCTTGAGCACCCAAGACTACATCGCGCGCCGCACCGAAATTGACTACGCTACCTATGTTCGCTTTAGAGGCGAGATTGTGATTGAATAATGAGTTTTTCAGATGATGTTTTTATTGTAGGCATTGGCCAAACGCCGCTTGGCGAACTTTGGGATCTTGGCTTGCGCGATTTAGGTCTGCAGGCGCTTTTGGCAGCTGTTGAAGACGCGCAAGGTTTGGCTCCGCAGGCTCTTTATGTGGCCAACATGCTCGGGGCGAGTGCATCGCGCCAGGCGAATTTAGGCGCCTTGATTTGCGACCAGGTCGGCTTAGCCGGTCAGGCTGAAGCGCTCACCGTTGAAGCCGCGGAGGCATCCGGTGGCGTGGCACTGCAACTGGCTGCCAACGCCATTTGGGCGGGCTCGGCTGATGTGGTGGCGGTACTGGGCATTGAAAAAGTGACCGATAGCGTCAGCAGCGAACTGGACGCGCTTGTGGCGCAAAGTCTCGACGCGGACTTTGAAAGCGAAATTGGCATGAACGCCAACAGTCAGGCCGCGCTTTTGTTGCAACGTTACCTGCACGAAAACGCTTTCCCGCGTGATGCCCTGGCAGGAATCCCGATGATCGCGCATGCCAACGCTGTGGCAAACCCGCATGCCATGTTCCGGCGCGCGATAAGTGCCGAAGCCTATAAGAAAGCGGCATTGGTGGAGCCCCCGCTCAATTTTTATGATGTCGCTCCCCTGGCGGATGGGGCTGCCGCGCTGATTTTGACACGTGGCTCGCGCCTGCCATCCGCCCTGCGCGATCAGGCGGTGCGCTTGGCGGGTTCAGCGGTGGCTAACTCCCGCCTGGCACTGCACGACCGGCTCGACCCCCTGTTTTTCGATGCGGCCGCGCTTTCGTCCCAGCGCGCCCTGGAACGCGCCGGGCTCAGTTTGGAAAACCTTGACTTTTTTGAGTATTCCGATATCACCACCCTGCATGCCTTGCTTTCGCTGGAAGCCATTGGCGCCGCGCCACGCGGGCAGGCCTGGAAACTGGCATCGGATGGCAGTTTGGCGCTGGATGGCAGCTTGCCGGTGGCGACCATGGGTGGCAACAAAGCGCGCGGTTTCGCGCTGGGCGCGAGTGGTGTCTTTCAGGCGCTGGAAGCCAGTCTGCAGTTGAGGGGCAAAGCGGGCGCCAACCAAATCCCCAACGCGCGTGTGGGCATGGTGCAGACGCTTGCTGGCAACGCCTCCCTCGCCGCCACGCATGTGCTGACGAGATTTGAGTAGTTGATAAAATAGAGTCAGGATAGGATAAATATCATTTCGAACAGGTGGCATAGAAACGGTCTCGAAAGTAATGAAGTAATCATGCGAAAAAAACGATTAACACTGCTTATGTTGATAGGCTTGTCGTTTTTGCTAACAGCCTGCTCGTCAAAGCAAATCGAAACAAGTTCTATAGCAATAACTGAAACACCGGTGTTTTACATTGACGAATCGTATAAAGCCACATCGGTTGGAAACCACGATATTGAGGCTTTCTATATCAATAAAGGGATTGAGACTGGTAATATTTTAATTTCAGCAATTGAAGCTTATTTGGATGACCATTTAGAGCCTCCAAAGGAATTGGAGGAGTTAATTCCAAATTATATTAACCACGTTCCAGATGGGCCAATAAGTGATTACGTCTATCTAACGCAACCCAGTAAAACAATTATTGCGAATGAACCATATAGTCTCTGTTTTGACTATAATGAACATGGACTAAATTGTGTATATCTGCGTTACCTTGATATTTGGGATTGCGGTTATTACACACCTGAACAACTAAAAACACTAACACCTCAAACTGATAATTAGTGCTTGCACCAGTATATGGCAAAGAAAAAACACAGTGGTTAAAAAGATACTGCTTGTACGTGCTTATAAAATAATTGGTGGCTTCCCATCAAATCAATGTGTAATAGCATGGGTTGAGCATGATTTGCCTAAGGAATAAACCCACGCACTGGAATCTGATTAGCTTTAAATGCTGGCTTAGATAAATTTTTGAGCAGACAGGATAGAAAAATGGATTACAAAAACCCACCTAAACGATTACCCGCTTTTAAAATGATTCTGTTAGTATATGTTGGATTATTTCTGTTTGGTTTTCTGTTTTGTTTCACTGCTTGCCAGCAAAAAACAGCGTGTAACAAGGAAACTCTATTTTTGGAAAAAGTCGGGATGACCGCCAAAGATGACATCAATAAAACGATAACAGTTGATTATGTAAATGGACAAAAGACCCACCTTTATGCTAGTGATGAGTTATTGTTTGATGTTATATTAACTGGTTTTACTTCGCCAATTATTTTTGACCTGAAGGAAACTGAAAAGTTCTATATTTTTATGCAGGACAGCTGTGAATGGGTTGTTATTGACAATCATGTAAACTATCTGCGGGAAGAATATATTGTGAAGCCGGTTCCTGCCTTGTCTGAGCTCGTGACAGGGGGCATCATGGTGATTCCATCAGAATTTATCAAGGAAGCTACATCAGTAAGAATTGTATCGAAAGGATATCTGCTTGATGAAGCTGGAAATAAAACAAAACCGCTGTTAGCTTACCTGGATGTCATCATCTTACCTGAAAGATGATGATTTCAGTATCGTTTGCAATAAAAAGGAAGGCTAAAATGAATTGTTTCCAAAAATCGAACAAGTACAAATTGCTATTCTGCTTAATGGCGCTAATTGTCGTATTGAGTTCATGTGTTTCGCAGGGCGAAAAAGACACAAATGCATTCAATACTGACAATATTTTGGTTTCAATTACCGAAACTTATGATCCGTATTTCTGGTGTTCGAAAAAAGGAAAAGATAGAATCGGACTTTATAACACGCGCAGCCAAACATTCACCTTGTTATTAGGCGATGAGGAAAATAATTACCTGGATGCGACCTGGTCGCCAGATAATTCGTTAATTGCTTATGTAAAGTCCAATTCAGTTGACCTTGAACGAGAAGAAAATTTACCTGGGGAAACAAGTGTTTGGATTATGGAACCTGATGGAAGCAATGCGATACAAATCAGCAAGGTGCATCCTAATAAGCACATAATAATGATTAATGGGGGGGAATGTTATAGGGGCAGTTTTATAAGAGATGGTTTGGATTGGTCGCCAGATGGCCGTTATTTACACTACGCCTATTTAGGAAACCAGGATGGAGCGAGTGGGCATTTCCATTATGTGATAGATGTAAACACAGGTGAAGAGAAATTCGCATTTATGGGTCAGTATGGCCAATTTGCCTGGTCACCAAACGGAGAACATTTCGCATTCACCGAGCTTGACATCCCAAAAATTTTTGATCTTACAACAGGCGAAATTAATGAGTTGCCTGTAATGCCTGAACTGCAAAAAACCTGGAAATTGCTTGACTTGAATTGGTTTGAAGGAGATATGTATCCATCTTTGTTTACAAGGTCATCTGAAGGAAAATCAAGCGTTTATTCTGTCGCGGAAGAAGACGAATCGCTTTCATGGGAAGAAATTTATTATGCAGAAGATTTTTATATTGGGTGGGATAATCATACCCAGACGCGTTATTATTTTTCTGTTTCAGATGGTCATGATTACCTAATTGACTTAAAAACAGGTGAAAAGTACGCAGTTGATGAACAAGCTGATAACTTAATTAATGAAGAAGCTTGCTCTACAATTCAAAAAGATATCTCAAATTGGCCATATATGACTTACATTGATCCCGAGACTTTGAATCTGTACGGACTATATCTTGCTGATGGCAAGCTTGAAAGTCGGTTGATCACGGAAATAAACCGTTCTGCATTTCCCGCGCCGCTGTTCTTCAGGAAAATTGATTTTATGAATTGAAACGCTGAATAGGTTTTAGGATGATAAGAATCATCTAAAAACCCTTCACCCAGCATTGAAAAACGCACCCGCCGTGCTATAATCCGTCTTGCAAAGGACAGAACTTATGAACAACAACCTTATTTTTCCCTTCACCGCTATCGTTGGCCAGGAGATGATGCTGCGCTCGCTGATTCTCAACGCGGTTGACCCGCGTATCGGCGGCGTGCTGATTCGTGGCGAGCGTGGCACCGCCAAATCGACCGCGGCGCGCGCCCTGGCAGCCCTGCTGCCGGAAATCGAAGTGGTGAAAGGCTGTCGCTTTGCCTGTGACCCAGCCCATCCAAGCCGCTTCTGCACGGAGTGCCTTGAGCGCCTTGAAGCCGGCGAGGACCCCCTGCCCACCGAAACCCGCAAGACACCCTTCATCAACCTGCCGGTTTCTGCCACCGAAGACCGTGTGGTGGGCACGCTGGATATCGAACGCGCCATCCAGCTGGGTGAGCGTCATTTTGAGCCCGGCGTGCTGGCAGCGGCGAACCGTGGCATGCTTTATATCGACGAAGTCAACCTGCTGGATGACCATGTGGTGGATATCCTGCTGGATTCCGCCGCCATGGGCGTAAACGTGGTTGAGCGCGAGGGTATTTCGTTTAGCCATCCGGCGCGCTTTATCCTGGTGGGCACAATGAACCCCGAAGAAGGCGATTTGCGTCCGCAGCTTTTGGACCGCTTTGCTTTTTCGGTGGATATCCACGGCATTCTTGACAAAGCCAAACGGGTTGAAATCATGCGCCGAAACATCGCCTTTGAAGCCGACCCCGCCGCTTTTCAGGCGAAGTGGGCACCCAAAGAGCAGGAACTGAGTAATAAAATCAAAGCCGCGCAGTACCTGCTGGATGAGGTTAGCTACACTCAGCGCGACCTGACCTTAATCGCGGAGCTGACGTCATCAATGGAAGTTGACGGGCACCGCTCGGATATGGTCATCCTTAAAGGCGCGCGCGCCCAGGCGGCGTTTGACGGGCGCAGACGCATCTCGCCGGTGGATATCGGTCTGGCGGCTGAGTTGGCGTTGCCCCATCGCGTTAAGGCGGGTCCATTCCGTAAGAGCGGTGTGGGCATCGAAACGCTCAACGAGAAGATTGACGGACTAAAAGCGCTTAGCACAGTGACAGAATATCCCGAAGAAGATGGCGACGACGGCGCCACGCCGGACGATTCCGATAAAAAAAAAGCGACCCTCTAGCTGAGGGCGAAGTTCAGCCTGATATTTCAGATGAAATCCCGCTGGTAGGGGAAGGCCAGCAGGATATTTTCACCACGCTTGACGCGCACTGGTGGGAAGGCGGGCAGGTGATGGAGGCCAGCGAGACCTTTGAACCGCGCCAGCTTGACACGCCCCTGGACGAAATGGTGCGCAAACAGGGTGGCAGACGCTCGCAAACCCGCTCGAAAACCAAGCGGGGTCGCTATATTGCCGCGCGCCATGCCCCGGGCGACACCAGCGACCTTGCCTTTGACGCCACTCTGCGCGCTGCCGCGCCTTATCAGCGCAAACGCCAGGCGCTAAAAGAGCGCAACAAGGTGGCTTTCGCGGTGCGTTCGGCAGATTTCCAAAAGAAAATTCGCATGCGCAAAACAGCCAACCTGATTCTCTTTGTGGTGGATGGCTCGTGGTCGATGGCGGTATCAGAGCGCATGTCGGCAACCAAAGCGGCGATTTTGTCCCTGCTTACCGATGCTTATCAACGACGCGACCGGGTAGGTCTGGTCGTTTTCCAAAAAGACCGCGCGACCCTGGTGCTTTCGCCCACCAACTCGGTGGTTTTGGCCCAGCGCGCTATGGAAAACATCCCCATCGGTGGCAAGACGCCCCTCGCGGCGGGTTTGGTGATGGCTTATGAGGTGGTGCAGCGCGAGAAGATTCTGCACCCCGACGTGCAACCCCTGTTAATCGTACTTACCGATGGCGCCGGCAATGTGGCCTATCAACCCGGGCGCAATGTGCCCCAGGAGCTTGAAGAACTGGCGGGCATGTTCAAACGCGAGAAGATTCACAGCGTGGTGATTAACATGGAGCAAAAGGTCTTTGACGCCGGCCTGGCGCAACGCCTGGCGGATAATATGGGCGCGGTTTGCTATACCGTGGACGAACTGCGCGGGGATATCCTTTACGAAACCGTGCAAAAAGAGATCATCGCGCCGAGTGGGCCTAATTATCGCGATACCGCGCCAGTGATGGCAACCAGCCGTGACTGGTAAGGCTTAGACCATCAGGATTCGTCAAGTAAGCAGTCAATGGCAATGACCACGGCAACAAAGAGATCCTGCAAGGTCTCATCAAAAATATCCAGCCGATAATTGTCAGTCAGAGACAGCCATTCTTTGGAAATGCTGCCAACGGTGTTTCCGCGTTGGGTAAGGGTATATTCATGTCCCCAAAAGTCACCCATCACATTAAGCCCTAAATGTTCCGGATCAATGTCAATATCCCGGTGAAGTAAGCTGAAGTTACTTTGGATGCTGATTTCCTTCCCGTTGGCAAACCTGACCATGAATTTTGGCAGTAAGGTCAGCACAACCCTGTCCACAGTAAAAAGGTGATTCCCGTTGGGGTCTGAAACATGAACGGTATGGCCGATAGGGTTGAACTCCTGGTCAACCTGATAGATGGTTTGTCCGTTCTCATCGGTGATGGGATAGTGGTCCAGGATTTTGAAAAATTTTTGCTGGATATAAAGTGATTTCATGCTTCGCAACCTCATTTCCTGATGTTTTTAAAGTTTAGCACAACTCAAAAAAGCACTGCGACAAGGCATTAATTAAAACACGGTGCCATCATCAGAGTTGCAAACGGGCAATCGGCTGTGGGTATACTGAGACAAATAAAAAAAGCTATAAAGGATCCTGTATACTGTGCTTCGGGTACCTGTGGCTATTTGGCTTTGTAACGGAAAGCAAGTTCAATTAAGGAGGCTGTAACTATCAATTTTGTTTTCTTCCCGATTAACAATAATCAAGGTGTTCGCCTTCATATCTATATCAAATATATATGCACGGTTTTGATTTGTGAAGTCAATATTCATCAGCTTTGTAAACTGTAAGCTTTCTAAATCAAACAAATAAATAGCTTCTGATCTAATATAAAATGCGTAAACTGTTTTATCGTTTATGAGCTTACCACTGTCAAATGAAATACCCGTTGATTCCTTTGGTAATTTGCCGAGATGTTGTAATTCACCATTTTTAAGTTGGTAAAAGTCGAGATCATATACCTTGTTGGCTATGACTAAAAAAGAGTCTTTTCCCATCCATTCAACATCATTATTTCCTGTATCCAGAACATCAACTGATATTTCACTTAGTAGTTCGTTCTTTAGATCGTATTGAAAAAGGCGATTTAAGGAAAAGAAAACAACCATCCCGTTGATATCATTTGCAGACCATGCCATTTGAGAAACACCATTCGTAAATTTTTCAGGGCGTTTGTACGATGCCAATTTGGAAAAAGAATCTGTTTCAATAAGATCAAACAAAGAAGCTGAAGTTTCAGATAGGTAACTGATTAAAAAAGAGCTCCCGTTTTCAGACCAATTAAATCGGCCTATTGGCCCAGAATCTGAGACATAAACTTTTAACTCATTATTGTCCGAATTATAAATATATAATTCATCACCAGTAGGTAGTATTGCTAAGTTGCGCCCCGCATTATCCCAAATAAACTCTTCAACAAAGCCATCAATTTGCATGGTAAAGAGTGGCTCGCTTACTTTTGAACCTTGCTTAAAGATTGTAAAAGAGAAAGGTTCTCTTGAAGATACTGCTATTAAATTTTCTAAAGGTGATATTGAAGCTTTGGAAAGCTGAAAGGGAAATTCATATGTATTCAAAAGAACCATTTTGGATACATCAAGCTCTGATACATTGCAAGTGCTAAAATCTTGTTTTTCCTTGCACCCTGAAAGCAACATTGCCATTATGAGTAAGCAGATTATACAGATTCGTAGTTTCATCATAGGTATCTCCCAAATGTCCAATATATAACATTAGCACTATCATTTAACATCGGATTGATATCAATGTAAACGTAGCAATCAAAATTCCACTCGCTATCCATCGGGGAACTTCAACCATAATAACATTTCGAGTTCATAGCCATCAGTCAGCTGGTAACCTGCAAGGGAACAAGCTTAAGTCTATACTTTCGATTATTTCTTTGGCTTCAAAATAAGCTTTCTGGTCGGAAAAAGTTGTCAAAAATACAGCTATTACATACGACTTATTAACAACACTTTCAACAACATTTACTTGGATTGTTTGTTTTGGACTTAAGCTGGGAAACATATCCCTGGCATAATCAGCTATCCGACTTTCTGCTATTTTATCAAGGGGAATGTTGTAAGAATAGCTATAAACCGCCTTTTCTTTTATGCTATAAGTGGCGATGTCTGTTATCGAAAAGCCCTGAACCTGTTGGTTACTCTCAGTCAGACTTTTCCAATTTGATTGAACATACGTTTCGCCATCAACATTCTCTTGGCATAGATTACCATATGTTATGACAATTACGCCTCTGACTTTTTTATCCCAAGGGAGAGATTTAACAATCGTCATCCCGCTTAATCGTTCATCTGCAATTGACCAGGTTCGGGGATATTCGAGCTTAATTTGACCAACTACCTGAGAATAAGTATAGTGAGTACGGGGCGAATTCAGAGCTAACAATAGAATTGTTAAAATCAATATCAGAATGAGAACTATCAAGCTTACTTTTGGAAATAAACATTTATTTATTTTCATTTTTAATCCTTCTCACACATGCTATCTTTGAGATTCTTACTCTCCATCAGATTAACACTTATTCATTTCTATTAATCTCCCGCTGTTGGGCCAACTTGTTGAAATTTCTTTTTCCATTAATACCATATGATAGAACAGCACTGTCTAAATTTTCAGGAAATGCTTCATTATCATATGTATAGGTTTCCAACATGGATAAAACTTCTTCCCTTATAAAAAGGATAAATCCTAAACCTGCTTCTAAGCTTGGGACGTAGGCCTTTATATTTTCTATCTCCAAATTCTCTTTCACTTGAAAGGCTTTATCGACCCTTTGAACATGTTTGCCCAAGTAAAAATACACATAAAATCCGACGCCGGTCATAGTGAGCTTTTTTCTATGACCTGTTTGTATTGTGCACGCAACAATTATAAAACAGGATTGTCCCTTTCTAGCAACATGGTTATGCTTTGTTGTTCAAATAGAAGTAATGCATCTCGCATTTTTATCCTGAATCATGGCAAATAAAAAGTGCTAATTCGTTGTATATCATTCACAAATAGTATCTTCTAGCACCAGTACAGTAGTTTTCGTCCTTTCTCATTTAAATTGTCAAACATATTCTCATTACTGTCCATCAATATCACTAAGCTTTGCCTTGAAGAGGTATCGTTTGCCAGTACCCATATATAGCCTTCATTATCTTCAATAATGGATGTATTCCCACTCGCAAAACAATGTTACTCATCATTCTTTATAATCACAAGGGTCAGTGATTATGCCAGTTTCTGTGTTTATGCAAAACTTTTTTGCTTTTTCAAAATCGCTATTCGCTCCAGGCCATAGAGTAACGAGCCAAATATCTCCAAAGGTCGATATTGTATATTTGCAGTCATCTTTGTCCAGAAAATCAATTTTCATTTTCTGCCTGATAAGTTTTATTGAATCATTAAATTCTTGATCATCCGGTAAACGTGAAGGTTGGGGCGTGTAATATTCATTTCGTTCCAAAGATTCAACTGAGGCTTCCAACGAGTTTATATTGACCGTAACAGTATATTCAATGGGATATTCTTTCCATAAGAATAAACCTCGGCCTTTTCTGAAATATTTGTAATAGAGTATTCCACTGCGAAAATCATCAATCTGTCCGCATGCACCTGTTATTATTACTGTATTGAAATCTAACTCTGAAGGTAAGAGTTTTTCTACTTCTGCAGATAGTTTTTTGAATGGGAACTGGTCTTCTTCGATTTGAATAGCAGGAAGTAGAACCGAAACATCATTTTCAGTATATATTTCTCTGTGGACATTACAAGCACCAACCAAAAAAAGGAGGCAAAAAAGTGTTGCTAAGAGTTTCTTCACCTTATTTCTCCTTTCCATCTTCGATAGGAATCTAGTGTTTGGTTGTCATAACTAGATTCGTTAATCAGATTGTATACTGAACCAACATTAAGGGACGCTAACGTCATTTCCACTCCTTGATTGTAATTTATTAGAATTAACCTGTTTTGGTCTTCTACGTCTAAGGATGCGAAATTAGTATTCTGGTTTAGTATGTCAGAAATTAGATGGAGATATCCTGCGATGTATTTAACCGCTTTAGATTCATTCAATAGATTCATAATCGTGTAACTATCACCTTTTTTGACATATCTTGCTTGCTCAAGCAAACGTGCAGTTCCAATCTGTATTTGTCCATTGCCTTCTTAATTGTAACGTATATCCTGATTTGAGAAAAAATGCTACCATCAGAGTTGCAAACGGGCAATCGGCTGAAAAATTGAGCCTATTAAAATGACCATAAAACTTGTACGACAAGGCGCGATAAACCCTGTTCAGCTTTTTGAACAAAACCAGCCAGCTACCTTATAATAAGGCCATCAATAACCCGGAGGATTAAGATGCAAAAAGTATTGTTTTATGCCATGACGGGCGAGAAGATGTGTTTCCAACACATTTTGCTCAACGCGCTGGATCTTGCTGAGGCGGGTGCTGAAGTGAAGATTATCTTTGAAGGCGCATCGGTTAAGTTGCCTGCTGTGCTTGCTGAAGAAGGCAACAAGTTCTTTAAACAAGCGCTTGAAAAGGGACTGATCGCGGGCATTTGTCTGGCTTGTTCGCATACTTTGGGCGTGTACGAGCAAAACCTGGCTACCGGTTTGCCCATGCTGAACGACATGACCGGTCACGCTGGCGTACGTCCTTACATCGAGCAGGGCTATTCAGTCATTAGCATGTAGCTATACCTGGCGGGCAGAGCCAACACGGAACGCGAAACAGATTTATCTAAATAATGGTGTATCGCATCAAACGCATTAAACAGACGGTGGTTTACATTGCCACACTTTGCCTGTGTTTGGCTCTGCTTGCTTGCGTGCCATTAGAAGGCGAACCCGAAGCCACAAACACCCCATTACCCACCCATACCCCTGTTCCCACCGCGACGATTGACTGGTTCCCCGCCACGCCAACTAACATCAGCCCAAGTAAAACATCACCGGCTGAACAAGACAGCCCGGAACCTGCTCCCAACAGAGAAGTTCTGTTTGAAGATGACTTTAGCGATGAAACGCTCTGGCAGACCTACAACGAGCCCGCGTATAAAATCATCTATGAACCAAACGCGCTTTCGGTGGTCGTTTTGGGTGAAAAAGTTGAGGCGGAAAGCCTAAGCGCGTACATTTTACCGGGAAATTTCTATCTGGAATTTACCATTGAGACCGCCCTGTGCTCTGAAAATGACCGGTATGGAATCGTTTTCTGGCGGAACAGTGTGTCAGGCACTTACCGCCTTTGGGTCAACTGCCAGGGGCAGCTTATGGTTGACCGTGTCTTGCCTGAGGGGGTGATGCCGATAACCAAGTGGGAAAGCGCCAGGAAGTTTGTGCCAAACGCCCCAGCGCGCAATGTTTTTGGCATTCAGGCCATTGACGGACAACTCGATTTCTTTGTCAACGGCAGTTATCAATTCAGTTTGCAGGCGCGCAGCAAGCTTGAAGGCCATTTAGGGCTGATTGCCCGTTCTGCCGGCGATACGCCACTCAGCGTGCGCTTTTCGGAATTGATTGTTTATAAACCCGAGCCTTAATTCATCTTTAGCGATATAATGACATAAAAGGCAAGCCCACCTGGCTTGCTAAATACCTGGAGGACGGAAATGTCAGAAAAACTAAGCATCCTGATACCGATGGCTGGCTTAGGCTCACGCTTGCGCCCCTTAACCTGGAGCAGACCCAAACCTCTGCTTTCGCTGGCTGGTGCCACCGTGCTGGACCATCTTTTAGCGATGTTCAAGACCATTCCCAACCAAGATGAGATTGAGTATGTTTTTATTATGTCTCCTGGCCAGGAACCGGTTATCAAATCTTACATGAAGAATCACCACCCTGAAAAAAACATCAACTATGTTGAACAACGCACCATGCGTGGGCAATCTGATGCCTTGTGGCAAGCCCGCTCTTTTATGGATGGCCCCACACTGACCATCTTCTCGGATACGCTCATCGACAGCGACTTTAGCAATCTTGAAAATGAGACTGCTGACGCCATCGCCTGGGTGAAGCCCGTGCCGGACCCGCGGCGTTTTGGTGTTGTGGAGGTGGATGCGTCTGGCTATGTAACCCAACTCATCGAAAAACCAAACGAAATGCACAACAATCTGGCAGTGGTCGGTTGTTATTACTTTAAAGAAGGCAAAGATTTAACCAAAGCCATCAAGGAACAAATCGCGCGCAATATATCGCTTAAGGGTGAGTATTTCCTGGTGGACGCGCTGAACATTCTGCTTGAAGAAGGCAGTAAAATGCGCATTGAACAGGTGAGTACCTGGCTTGATGCGGGTACATCTGAAGCCTTGCTGGACACCAACCGCCATCTTTTGGAGAATGGTCGCGACAATATGAAAGATATCCACACACTTGCGGATAGCGTTATCCGTCCGCCGGTTTTTATCCACCCTGACGCGCGGGTGAGTGGCTCGATTATCGGACCCTTCACTTCCATAGGCGCAAACTGTGTGGTGCAAAACAGCTCTATCAGCGACTCAATCCTTAGCCCGGGCGCGCATGTGAGCAATTCGCATCTGGACGCTTCGCTTATCGGCTATGACTGTGTTATCAATTCATTAAGTGGCAAATTTAACCTGGGAGACAACTCCTGGGCAAGCTCTTAAACAAATCAGAACTAAATTCAACAAAGGAGATATGATGATTGATTTCATAAACCCACGCGTTACTGGACTGAAACCTTCCGGCATTCGGAAATATTTCGACATCGCCCTGACTATGGACGATGTCATCTCGCTTGGTTTAGGGGAGCCTGACTTTACCACACCGCAACCCATCGTTGAGGCTGGCATCCGCGCGCTTAAAGAAGGCGCCACGCACTACACCGCAAATTTGGGACTGCTGGAACTGCGCCAGGAACTCGGCGCGCACCTGAATAAACTTTATAAAGTCAACTATGCGCCCGATGAAATCATCATCACCGTCGGCGTGTCCGAGGCGCTGTATCTCACCTGTACGGCTATCTTGCAGCCCGGCGATGAGGTTATCATCCCAACACCGGCTTTTGTTTCCTACGAACCGGAAGTTAAACTGGCTGGAGGCGTGGTTGTTGAGGTGGCGACGTATGAGGAAAATCTCTTTGTACCGAAAATTGAAGATATCGCTGCCGCGGTTACTGAAAAAACCAAAGCCATCGTTCTTACCTATCCCAACAACCCCACCGGTGCTGTAGCCAGCCGTGAAACCTTGCTGCAAATCGCCGAACTCGCCCAAAAGCATAATTTCCTGGTGATTGCTGATGAAGTTTACGACCGCCTGGTCTACGGGCAAGAGCATGTTTGTTTCTCCGCTTTGCCTGGAATGAAAGACCGCACGATTCTTTTGGGCGGTTGGTCAAAATCTTACGCGATGACGGGCTGGCGTTTGGGTTATGCCTGCGCGCACCGTGAAATCATCAGCGCGATGGTGCGCGTGCATCAGTTTTCTGTCATGTGCGCGCCGATTATGGCGCAATATGCTGGCTTGGAAGCCCTGCGCGTAGGCGAACCTTATGTGCTGGAAATGGTCGCTGAATACGACCGCCGGCGTAAGCTGATTGTGGATGGGTTTAATTCTTTGGGTATGCCAACCTTTGAACCCAAAGGCGCGTTTTACTGCTTCCCGCGTATCTCGGGCTTTGGTATGAGCGACGAAGAATTTTGCATGGGACTGCTCAAGGAAGAAGGCGTGGTGATTGTGCCTGGCGATAGCTTTGGCGATGCCGGCATCGGTTTCGCGCGGGCTTCCTACGCGACGTCTTACGAGCAAATCGAAAAAGCGCTTGAACGTATCGCGCGCTATATCAAGAAGTTCGCATAAACGAGTGAAGGAGTTGCTTAAAAGCGCAATTTGAGATATGGTTAAGATGCTGAATATGCGAGGAGATATGGGACTGAGGACCTTCTCAAATGAATACATCAACACAGGCTGGTGCCCTATTTTGCGTACCAGTCTTTCTTTTTTCAAAACAAAACCCAACAAAGGAGAATAATTAATGACAGAAAATACTAATGCTTTTACCATGGCGCAAGCTCAATTCGACAAAGTGGCTGATCAGCTCGATCTCAGCCAAGATATCCGCGATATGTTGCGCTGGCCACTGAAACAATTCACTGTCCGCATCCCTGTTCGCATGGATGACGGTACTTTGCGTGTCTTCACCGGCTTCCGCGTGCAACATAACGACGTGCGTGGCCCCAACAAGGGCGGCATCCGCTTTGCTGCTGGCGAAACCATCGACACTGTCAACGCTTTGGCAATGTGGATGACCTGGAAAACAGCCGTTGCTGATATCCCCCTCGGTGGTGGTAAAGGTGGCGTGGACGTAGATCCTTCAACGCTTTCAGAAGGCGAAAAAGAACGTCTGGTACGTGGCTACATCCGCGCGCTCTGGAAAGAACTTGGTCCCCGCATCGACGTGCCCGCGCCCGACGTTGGCACCAACGCCCAAATGATGGGCTGGATGATGGACGAATATTCAGCCATCGTTGGTCAATATACTCCTGGCGTTATCACCGGTAAACCCCTCGGTGGTGGCGGCTCAGAAGGCCGCACCGAAGCGACCGGTTTTGGTGTTTGTATCAACATTCGCGAAGCCATGAAACACCTTGGCATCAACCCCAAAGAAACCAAAGCCGCATTGCAGGGTTTTGGTAATGTTGGTCAATATGTTGCTATCGGCTATCCTCTTTACGTGGGTGGAAAAGTGATCTGCGTTTCCTGCTGGGACCGCGAAGACCGCAAATCCTACACTTTCACCAAAGAAGATGGCATTGACGCGATGTTCCTGAAGAGCATCACCGACCAATACGGCACCATCGACAAAGAAAAAGCCAAAGCAGCCGGTTATCTGATTGAAGATGGCAACGCCTGGCTTTCCAAGGATGTGGACGTGGTTGTTCCTGCCGCGCTCGAAGGCCAGATTACAGGCGAAACCGTGCATCAAATTCACGCTAACGTGAAGATGATTGCCGAAGCCGCCAACGGCCCCACAACTCCCGAAGCCGATAAAGTGATTGCAGAACGCGGTATCTTCCTGGTGCCTGACTTCCTGTGCAACGCTGGTGGTGTGACTGTTTCCTACATGGAAGGTGTTCAGAACGACCAAAACTTCTACTGGTCACGCGAAGACGTGCTCGAAAAACTCGACCACAAGATGTCGCAGGCATTCGCCTCCGTTTTGGGCATGTCACTTGATAAGAAAGTCTATATGCGCGACGCCGCTTACATGGTTGCGATTGACAAAGTTGTCAAAGCCATGAAACTGCGTGGTTGGATCTAAATGGATAGGTGCTGATGCGTGGCGCTAGGCCCACAAGTCAGCAACTGATGAAACCGAATCACAATCCCCCCTGGCAATTTGCTGGGGGGATTTGTTTTATGAAGTATTCGCTGGTTATGAAACGCTAGTGCTATCGTTTTGCAACGATAACGTTTGCGTTGCAAAACGATTGAAACGATGGAACGGAAAACACATTTTTCGTTTGTGTAATAATTCGCTATAGGTTTTATTTTGTGTGTTTCCCGATTGATAAACCGAAGCAAACTACCTTTGTGCCATCCGTGTGTTTTGTTTTACAATAGGGCGGGAAGGTTTGTTTATGAACGATAACAAAGTGCTTATTGAGTGTGAACGCATGTCTATTATTGTCAAGGCTGTTGACTTGATGCGTGAGAAGGACGGTATCGGCCTTTACGCGGTTCAAAGCGTGGATGGTGGGCGATATGTTCTCAAGTTTTTTGACAACGAGACTTATCGGCGTGAGATAGTTCATTATCAGCAACTGCAGTCGGTGGGTATTCCAACCATTCCGCTCATTGCGACCACTGAAAAAGCGCTTTTAATGGAAGACTTAAGCTACAGTGATACCTGGCGGCTTGGTGAACCGGAAGATATGCAATCTGAGAAAATTGTATGTGTCCTGGCTGCGTGGTATCAAAAACTCCACGGTTTGGGACAAACGCTGGTGAACGACCCAGCACTGACCTGGTATTCCGAACTGGACTTCTTCTCGCGCGAAGGCTTTGCCATGGCACAGGCACGTACGCAAAGCCAGGATGCTGAACTCTGGCAAATCCTGGATAGCCTGTTTGACCCTATTCGCGCGTGCATTCAAGCGACTCCAAAAACACTGACTTATAATGACTTTTATTATGTCAATCTGGCAGTAGCGCGTGATGAAAAGAGTGCCTTGATGTTCGACTACAATTTGCTTGGCATCGGTTTCCCGGTTATGGATGTAGGCAACGTCTGCGCCTCGCTTAGCCCCAGTGCAGCTGAAGCCTTTAAAGCCAGCTATGGACCATTAAACCCACAAGAACAGTTCCTCAATGAGATTGTCAGCCCGCTTACGACGCTGGTTATCGGTGCTCAACGCGAAAAACTTCCGTCGTGGTTTGATGATGCCTGGGCGGAAGTAATCAACCCTGAGTTCTTAGAAAAGCTAAAGTGCTTTGAGTAAAGCGTTGCATTACAAGAACCAGTTAAACAAAAACGGCGAGGGGTCGCGCCGAAATAAGCATTACACATGCCTGGTTGGTTTAAGGGAACAAAAAGCCTAACTTACCGACTCGATGGACACTTCCGGGAAGAACTGGCGAATGGTGCCGGCTACCCAGCCCTGCAAGGTGTGTTCAGAAAGGTGACAGCTTTCACACGCGCCACCCAGGCGCACCTTTACGGTATCGCCTTCAATGCCAACCAGTTGAACCGTGCCATGATGGTATTGCTCGATATACGCGCTAATCTGTTCAATCAAGCCCGCGATTTGTTCGTTACGCGAGAAATCGGGTTCTACATGAATTTTCATTGCTAAGTCCTTTCTGAAATTATTTTATCACAGCCAAGGGCTGACAGTAGCGCGGATTTTGCTATTCGGTGGATAAGCGGCAGGTCGCGCCACCGTCCACAATTACGCCTTGACCGGTCATAAAGCTTGACTGGCTGTTATCCGCCAGAAAACAGATGACCGAAGCAATTTCTTCGGGCAGACCGATGCGTCCGTTCACCGTTTTGGCTGCCAGGGCTGCCATTTGTTCTTCTTCAGGCAGTTCACCCTCACGGCCGCGTTTAATGCCCGCGCGCAACATGGGGGTATCCACCGCGCCAGGCAGAACGGCGTTTACCCGAATGTCATCAGGGGCAAATTCAATTGCCATTGCCCGTGTTAATGCCAAAACCCCACCTTTGCTGGCAGCATATGCCGCGATGTTAGCGGAAGTTGCCACGGCATGCACCGAAGCGACATTGACGATGGCACCCTTTGTCGCTTTTAGCCAGGGGTGCGCCTTCTGCGCCATCAGAAATGCCGGGCGCAAGTTGGTCGCCATCACCGTGTCCCATTCTTCAACGGTGGTTTCCAGCAAAGGTTTGGTGATTTGGTAGGCGGCGTTGTTAACCAGCACGTCCAGGCGGTCGCAATACTCACGCAAGCGCGCAAAGATGATCTCGAAAGAATCCAGTTTGGTCAGGTCGGCCTGAATGTAAAGTCCATCGGCGGGGAAGTCAACTGCTTTCGCGGAACGACCCACGCCAACGACACGATAGCCACGTTCAGCAAAGGCTTTTGCTGTGGCTTTACCGATGCCACCCGAGGCTCCCGTAATAAGAACCGTTTTTTGTTTCTCAGCGCTCATCTTTACTCACTTCCTTAAACTGACTTGAAAATATAATTTAGTTAAGCCAAGCCGTTTTATTTTTCCAAACGCTTAAGGCTTTCGATATCGCTCACAGGGATATCCAGGCCCATCAATAAGTTGCGGATTGAATTCCAATGCACGCGTTCCCAGTAATAGGGGCTGCTGTTGGTGTTGTGGGGCGAAAGCAATACATTGTCCATCTCAAGCAGGGGACTGTCTTTAGGCAAAGGCTCAAATTCAAAAACATCCAACGCCGCGCCACGTAATTTACCGTTTTGCAAGGCTTCAATCAAATCCTTCTCCACCACCACAGGACCCCGTGAAGCGTTTACCAAAACCGCGCTGGGTTTCATCCAGGACAGTTTTTCTGCGTCAATCAAGCGGTTTGAACTTGGCGTAAGCGAAGGGCATAAGCACACATAATCGGATTGTTCCAGCAGACTGCGCAGGTCGGTCATCTCTACCCGGTTTTCAAGGACAAAATCGGGCGCGATGTCAACAATGTCGTAGCCCAAAAGGCGCGAGCCAAACCCGCGTACACGTCGCAGGACAGCTTTGCCGATATTGCCCACGCCAATCACGCCAACCGTGCTTTCGCTCAGGGTGTGTCCGCTGATTTTCTTCCACTCGCCACGTTTCATGGCGTCGTCCATCCAGGGCAGGTTGCGCGCGAAACATAAAATCGCGGTCAGCACACTTTCAGACACCGGCACCGTAAAAGCGTTGGGGGTGTTTAGCACCTGAATACCCAGTTCGCGGGCGGCATCAAGATTAATCGAGTCAATTCCTGTACCCCATTTGGCAATTACCTTCAAGCGTGGGGCGCATGCCTTCAACACTTCGGGGGTATAGCGGTCATCGCCACAGATCGTGCCATCAAACTGCCCGGCATAGGGCATCAGTGCATCCGCTTCCATACGTTCTTCAACTTCGGGCACGATGACCTTTAGCCCAAAGCTTTCCAAAATGGGAATAAAGCGGTCTAAAAAGGGAAACATATAAGTTGCAGTAATCAATACTGTTTTCATTTATCCTCACATTGCGCCTGCTGTTGCGTCATCAGCGCTTCAGCTACGCTAAAGTCTATTTCTTCATCAATATCCCAAGCTTCCTGTGCCTCAATTTCAAACATCATCGGCTTGTAACCGATGCGATTGCTCCGCTTGACCAGGTTTTCGCGGGTAAAAAGGTAAATACAGGAGTTTTCCTCATAAATGGGTGGCAAATCCTGGGTGCGTAAAAGCACGTTGGGGTCGTGATTGACAGCCTGGGTGTTGGCATCCCACAAGCGGGTTTGCAATCGGGTCACCCCAAACAGGGAGTCGTATTCGGGCCAGTTGGCGCGCAACTGGGCAATCGCTTTTGAAATCGTCGAAGCTTTCAAAAGCGGATTCGTGCTGTGGGTTTGCAAATAAAGGTCCGCGTCAATCTGTTGGGTGTCGTAAATCAGGATATCGTTCATCGGCAGCGTATCCGCGCGCATATGCTCGGGGCGCAAAAGGCGTTTCACCGTAGGATAATCGCGTTCCAGGCCCTCAAGAATGACGGGCGAATCGGTATCGACCAAGATGCTGTCAATCTCCGGACAAGCCAACAGCGTTTCAATGATGTGCGCGTAGAGCGGCTTGCCACACATCGGGCGATAGTTTTTTCCGACAACGCGCACCGAATCGTGGCGCATGGGTACCAGGGCAACAATTTTATCAAGACTCATCAGGCGTCCTCCTTTAGCATAAAATTGCCGTTGGCAAGCATTCCGTCCAGAAAGGCCTGTATGGCGGGGGAATTTTGGGGTAACAAGCTTTGCCAGTCAAAATCTTTAAGCATCACATAGCCTTGCCAGTATTTATCCTGCTCCAAAAAGGCATCAAAGACCAGGGATGAACGATAAAGCTGATAATACAAAAAGCGTCGCGCGTTGATTTTATGTTCCGGGGGTGCTGAAAGATTTTCCGCGTTCAGGAAATCCTGCAGGGTTTGGTCATAAGCCTTGCGGTCGGCTGGGAAGTGCACTACATTCGACGCGGTAAAGCGCGCTTTGCCCGCGGAAAGCACCGTCGCGCCCAAAATGGACGCTTCCATGCCGATGGTTGAGTTGTAAATCATCACAAATTTGGCCATGCGGATAAGGTCATAGGAGTTAATGAACTCATGCGGTGGAATGAAGAGAACATTTGGCAATTTTTCCACACCGCGCGATTCTGCCCAATCAGCGACCGATTCTTCGCTGGCTTTACCCTCGCGGGCTTCATCAGGATGGGCGCGTACCACAAAGAGCGTATCAGGATTAGCTTTGGCGACCTCAAGCAGGTTGTCAAGCCAGGCAAACATATGCTCAAAAATGAGATTAGCATGCACCTGGCTGGTGTCAAAAATCACGTTGGTGAACACAGGCACAACTTGCCTGAACTCACGCGCTTTTGCCAAAAACGCAGGACTCAGCTGGCTCATCTCGGGCCAAAACTGCACGCCGGCCATAAAGAAGTCGCCCTGAAAGCGTTTGCGCAGGTAGTTATCCAGGCGTTCATTTTGGGATTCATCAAGCGCAAAGTCTGCTGGAATGTCTAAATCGTAAGCTGTGGCATCGCCATCGGTAAAGTAGGCACTCAAGGGTTGAAAGCCCACTTCATGACTCACAACGCGAATGCCCCGCCGTTGCGCCAGCCATTTCGCGACACCTTCGGGGTACAAAACGCCGTTGTAAACGACCAGGGCGCGTGGCGCGAGTTCGTCCAAGGCTTTCTCGAAGTGTTGGGTGAATGACCACGCTGAACGAACATAGCCCTTGTAAATCATCAAGGTCATTTCGTCGTCTCCCAGGTGATGACGGCGTAAGATCCAGCGCACGGCTGGCAAAACCAAGGCCCCCAAAGGAATGCCTAAGTGTGTGAAATCATATAAGTCTTCAAGATCAAGGCCTTCAAGCACGCTTTCCAGCACATGGTCTTCGCTAAAATCAAAGTTTATGCTTTGCGAGTCTTCAAACAAAATTTCTGACTCCAGGATGCAGGTATGGCAGGGTGTGCGCAGTCTTTCATCTTTGCGATTTGTGCCCAGGACGCATGGCTGCAAACCACGCTGACACACAAAATGCACCACGGGCACACCTTGCAGTTCCAACGCCCAGGACGCCAGGCGCGAAAAACCCGCGTTGAGACTCAAGCGCGAAAGGCGCGTTGACGCGTTGAAAAAAATGACCGCTTGCCCCTGGGCAGGCTTTTTATTTTCGTTGATAATCTCAGCAAGCTTGCGAATGCGCGCTTTGTTATCAATTTCGTCCAGACTGAGCGCAAGTTTATTGCGAACTCTTTTAAACAATCCTTCGTTTAGCATAGCTTATGAATAGCGCCTTAATTTGCTTAATGAAGATTGCTCGCTGTCATAAACCCGCTTGATACCATCGCCAAGCGAACGTTCGGTTACGCGGATATATTTCACCAGACGTGTAATGCCTTGGGGTTCAACTGACGCGGACTGGTCAGACCCCCACATAGCGCGGTCAAGCGTGATGTGGCGTTCCACCAGGCAGGCACCCATCGCCACCGCCACGGCAGTGGTTACCAGGCCAACTTCGTGACCACTGTAACCGATGGGGCAATCATAAAGCGATTTCAGCTTGGGAATCATGCGCAGGTTGAGTTCTTCAGGCGGGCAGGGATAACTGCTGGTGGTATGGCAAATGATCAAATCATCCAGTCCAAGGATATCAATTGCAGTTTGAATCTCTTCCATGGTAGACATGCCCGTGGAGACGATTATCGGCTTGCCGGTTGATTTATAGGCACGCAAAAGCTCTTTGTCGGTGATGAGCGCGCTCGGAATTTTATGCGCGACGGGATTAAAATCCTCGATAAATTCAACTGATGGGATATCCCACTCCGACGCGAACCAGGTGATGCCAATTTCTTTGGCATAGCGGTCAATCTCGGTGTATTCATCTTTGCCAAATTCCGTCTTATAGCGGTATTCCAGGTAAGGAATGTAGCCCCAGGGAGTATCGCGCATTTGTTCGCGCTGATGCAAAGGTACACAGATTTCAGGGGTGCGTTTTTGGAACTTTACCGCGTTCATGCCACCTTGTTTGGCAGCCAGCATGAGTTGTTTGGCAATTTCGACATCGCCGTTGTGGTTGATGCCTATCTCCCCAATGATGTAGGTGGGGTGACCATCACCGATTTTTGTGTTGTCAATTAAAACTTCTCTGGTCATCAATACTCCTTATCAGGCACTCAGGAATTGTCCAATTAAGTTCATGTCACATTGTTCGGTACATTTAATGCCTGGTTTGAGATCAAAATGATCTTTGCGGAATTGAATGTACTTCGCGCCATTCCAGATATCATACAAGCTTTCGGTGCGCGTATCGCCAAGAATGATTTCATTGTTAAAATCTTCCACACATTCTGTCGCTTCACCGTTTGACTTGATGGTCATGGATGACCAGGGGAACTGACAGAATTCCAGCCAGTGAATGGATTGTGTGACCTGTTGGGTATCTTCGTACCACATTTGGTCCTGGCTCTTGAGATAAACATAAACATCCAAACCTTTAAAGGCTTCTTTCAAGCGTTCAAACTCGTCTGCCTGCCAGGGTTTGTTGAGATTAATCATGGTAATCACAATGGTTGTCTGGTAATTGCGTTGGGCTTTGAGCTCCAAGAGTTTAAGGATATTTTTGTAAGACTCAGTAAAGTTAGACGCTTTGCCACGCACTTCTTTATGGCGATCGTCGTCAACGCTCTCAATGGAATACTTCACATAACCCAAACCATTTTCAAAGGTTTCAATCGTGCGTTCCATATTAATATTCGCAGGATTACACGAGAAGTAGCTTTCAAGGCCGCGTTCGGTCATCCATTTGACGTATTGTGGCATGTTTTTATCCAACAGTGGGTCGCCATAGCCATGCAGGACGATAACGCGTGGAATGACATACAGGAAAAAGTGGTTCTCACTCATATCATTTTTGTGAATGCCATAATTTTCCGTCACAAATTTTTCCCAGCGATTGAGTTGCTCGGTGCTGAAAGGTTTCAGCTGGTCAATCACGCGTTTGAAAAGTTCGGGCGACATGGTTTCGATGGGTCGGGTCATCATGGTTGTGCGGGGGCACATTTCACAACGCATATTACAGGCGTTGGTTGTTTCTATGTTGTAAACGACTGGATCAGGGCTGCGAAAGGCTTCAAATTGCTCTTCCAAAAAGGCGCGGGGCATTTTTTCGCCATTCATCAGACGTTTTTTAAGGTCATATACTTTCATGTAGAATTCAATATCAATCATTTTTAGTCTCCATTCAGGGTTTCATGGTGGGATATCGTTTGCCAATGTCTTATGAGCATATCACAAAGTTCGCGCAAAGCACCGCGCCCACCTTTTTTAGTCAAAATTAAATCTGCCCGTCGTATAACTTCGGGGTGAGAATCAGCCGGCGCGACAAAATAGCCAGCCACGTCCAGAGTTGGCAAATCGTTGACGTCGTTGCCAACGAAGATGGTTTCTTCAGCGCGCATACCCCGTTTGCGCATCTCGTCACGCAAAGCGGTGGCTTTGTCATCAATCGCCTGTAAGACAGGGATGCCCAACTTTTTAGCACGCTGGGCAACGACCAAATTGCGCTCTTTTGAGATAATCATACATTCTACCGGCGTTTGCGCTTTTAAGAGACCGAAACCCAAACCATCTGACCGGTCCGCGCGTACGCTTTCAAGTCCATTTTCATCGACAATCACACGGTTATCGGTAAAAACGCCGTCGAAATCCATCACCAAAAAACGCGGTCGGGCAGGAAAAGCGCGACGTAAATTAGCCGGGTCCACAACTTCAGCGGCCAGTTCGCGCAAGGTCGCTTCAGCAACCGGCCAGTCGCTGGGGATATCAATATCCACGGTAAATTTCGGGTCGATGTAAAGCGGGTAGATGACATCGCCACTAAGCGACTCTTTTTCAAAAACAGATGCGACCCGTATCGCGTCAATATGACCTGTTTGCCAGAAAGTATCCGGCAAGGCCTGGCGTGGCGCATTATAGGGCTCTTTGATGCCTGGAACAGTCAGCAGGGTTTTCATTTCGCCTGTGTCAGGGTCAATAGTCCACATCTTAAAGGGGTTTTGGGCGCTTGGCACCACGCCACGCACACTGTCCGCTTCGGGATGCGCCAGCAAGATGTCTATCGCGTCATCTACCAGCCTCGTGGGGCGTACAGGTGAAGTGGGGCGCAGTTGTACGACTACATCAGGGTGATAGTTTTCATGCTCTGCCAGCCACTCTAAAGCATGCACAATAACGGGGTAATCGGTGGAATGATCCTGGGCTAGTTCCGCGGGACGCATAAAGGGCACTTCGGCTCCCCACTCACGCGAGATTCGGGCAATTTCCTCATCGTCGGTTGAAACAACAACCCGGCTGACTTGCTCTGAACGCAAGGCGGCCAAAATACTGTAAGCAATCAAAGGATATCCGGCGAAAGGTTTGATGTTTTTTCCGGGAATACCTTTTGAACCGCCCCGCGCTGGGATGATAGCCAAGACTTCTTGTTTTTCTACCATGCTGTCCACCCTCCATCTACCACGAGATTACTGCCGGTCATGTAGCTACTTGCATCGGAACACAAAAAGAGCATCGCGGCGTCCATCTCATCGATGTCTGCCATGCGTCCCATGATTGTTTTCGCAACGTAGTTGCGTGAAAAGTCATCATTGTGGCCGTTGAAAATGCCACCGGGAGAAAGAGCGTTCACGCGAATGTTCTTTCCGGCGTAGTAAGCAGCCAAATAGCGTGTAAAGCCGATTACTCCGGCTTTAGCAACAGAATAATCCACGGGTTTATAAGAAATCTGCCCGTCAATCTGCGGATAAATGCGTTGATCGGGGCCATTAAGACCGTAAGTTGAACTGATATTAACGATACTGCCTTTGCCCGCCTCAAGCATCGCCGGTACAGTGGCTTGGGTTGCCAGGAACATACCGGTGAGATTGATTTCGAGCGTAAAGTGCCAGGCTTCCAAGTCGTAGTTTTCAAAAGCGTTTTTGTTTTGCCTGTCCAGGTTTTGCGGGTCGAATTTAGGGTCCATGCCGGCGCTGTTTACCAAAGCGTCAATGCCACCAAAATGTTCCAAAGTTTGGGCGACAACTTGTTTGCATGACGCGGGGTCGGTAACGTCCAAAGCGAGCGCGATGGCAGAATACCCTTTACTGACCAAGGTCTCGGCGTGGGCCTGGGCGGCATTCAAATTCAAATCAGCCACCACCACGTTGGCTCCGGCTTGCGCTAATGCCAGCGAAAAGCGTTTGCCAAGCAAACCCGCTCCGCCGGTTACCAGTGCGGTTTTTCCGCGCATATTGAATTTGTCAAGAACTGTTCTTTCAGTCATGAGTCACATTCTACCACTCTACTGCCAAAAGCATGCCACCAGCAGCGTTTGAACGTTTGGCGGTCATAACAATTTGCTGCGCTCTGATGCCATCTTGCAGGCTGCAGTAATCCAGCGTCTCGCCACGGCACAGGCTCAAAAAAGCGCGCATTTCTTCAAGATACATCGTGTTGCGCTCAAAGCCTTCGGTCGCCAAAAGCGTTTCGGACGGGCGTCCATCGGCGTAATGCATCACCGCGCTGGACGTTGCATTATTCCACGCGATACGCCCTTTTTCAAAGGTAATATCCAGGGTATGGGAATCAGGTTTTTGATAGTAGTCAAGATGCACACTCGCCATCGCGCCACTGGCGAACTTCAGGCTGATATCGGCATGGTCTTCCACGCTCAATTCAAGCGCGCTTAGATGCGCAAGCTGCGCGCCGAGTGTTTCCACCTCGCCCAACAGCCAACGCAGGTAGTCAAAGGGATGCGAAAGCGTGTTCAACACCCCGCCTCCCAAATCAGCGCGCGCGGCATAGGTTTGGCGATAGTCTTCCCAGGGATGCCAGTCGGGCAGGTACTCTCCCCAGTGGGCTTTGGCATAGTAGACTTTGCCCAAGGTGCCGGCTTGGATGACGCGCTTGATGTCTTGCAAGACAGGATGATAGCGAAAGTGAAAACCGGTCATGGCACGTTTGCCGTGCTTATCCAGTGTCTCTTGTAATTCAGCCAGACCGTCCAAGGTGTCCGATACCGGTTTTTCGATTAAAAGATTCGCCCCGGCACGCGCGGCAGGCAATGCCACGTCCATATGCAAGGCGCTGGAGTTCGCAATTATTACACCGTCAGGTTTTTGAGCAAGTGCTTTATCTAATTCAGTAAAAGTTTGAAATGGCGCCAGCTCGGCATCGTCCAAAGTGGACTTGCCCGTGCGGTAAAGAATAATATTCTTTTCGCCTAAGGCGATTAGATTCCGCAGATGGCGTCTGCCGATAGAACCCAGTCCAGCAATTAGAATCTTCATCTTATGCCCCCCCATTGTGGATTTTTTGGTAAAGCCAGTTGGTTAGCCGTTCAGCAAGGGCACGTACCCGGGCGTTGCGCCAAATGCCCCGTGCCTGGTGCGTCTGGTGTGTATCGCGCACGGATGATTGCGTTTGCACGCCGTCACGTTTGGCAAGCGCGGCAACTTCGTCATCGATGGCGTTGCCCAAAAGGCGCATGGTTTGCTCATAAGTGGTTAGGCGCAGGTAGCCCTTGGCATCGATGCGGTCATCCATCTCAACCATGCGTCCCATCATCAAATTGCTCCAGCCATCTTCCAGCATTTCGGAGAGTGTTTCCAGCAAAACCTTTTTAGGAAGCATGACCTGAAAATGATGCGCAGAGACCCAGGCTTTCAAGCCATTTTGCTCAACTACAATGTCTTCAAGTCCCGCGATTTCGCTTTGATAGCGTTCTTCGCTGCGACCGGAGTTGTCCATATATTCTTCTTCCCATTTGCGTGGGATAAGCTGACCGCGCTGAACAGCTTGCGGTTGGCGGGCTTCCAGCTCTTTGGCCCAGGCAAGCGTGGCATTACTGCTCATGTTGACACGTTGTTTGATATAAAAGCCGGTTACCGCACCAACGTTGGGAAAGCCATCAAACAGTGCCAGATGGGCTGGCAACCAGCCCGGCAGATGGTAAACATCATCGTCGGTGTAGGCGATGATCTCGCCCATCGCCAGTTGCCCGATGCGCCATAAAGCGTTGAGTTTGCCGATGTTATGTTGCGAAAACACCAGGGTGTCAATTTGCCCTTCGGCCTGAAGTTCTTTGAGATAAGCCACCAGTTCGGGGCATGAAGCGTTGTCAAATACCAACAGTTCATAAGCGCCTTCGGTGTTTTTGAGAATGCTTTGCAGGGTCAGTTTGGTAACGTCCAAACGGTGTTGAAAATATCCGGTAAGGTTGGGCACATGGGTAAGTACCGCCACGGTTACACGGGGTGGTTCAAAGTCCAAAGTCTTTCCACGGGATGGGTTGATGCCAAATCGGGGCATTAGCGACCTCCCTCGTTTTGTTTTTTACGTAATTCTTCCTCTTGCATCGCCAAAGCGGCGTCCATTTCTTTTTGACGTTCGAGTTCGCGTTTGGCTTGTTCGGGGTTTAAGAGTTTGAATAATGCCTGACTGGCTCCATAACAGCCGAGATTAAGTAAGGGCCAGTGGATAAGCTCACGCTTGAAACGCGTGCGACTGCGTGGCATAGGCAAGAGTTTGCCACCAACCAGACGTTTGGCGCAGTCGTCCAGGTCGAAAATGGTGCGCCGACCGCCAGCAAGGCGAATATTGACACCGGTTTCAGGCTGGCGATAATGGATTTGTCCGCCTGCCAGATGGCTGTAGTCATGGTTTTGATGAATGATGTCGATATCAGCGCTGCAGTCAACCGCGGTCCACTTTTCGCGACGCGCTTTGTAAATCATCCAGTTATCCCAGCCCGCTCTGCCAACGCGAAAGTCGGGTATGTCCTGAAAACAAGCGCGTGGAAAAATGAAATAATCGCTACCCGCGCGGGCGTGACGTTTGCCTTCAGTTTGCGCTTTTTTTAATAAGCTGGTTTGCCAGTCTGGTTCAAAAGCTAATTCTTCGGTGATGTCCAGGTCGTAACGCTGACCAACCAGCAGAAATTTGGATAGATGGTTGGCTACTTTCTTTAGCGTTTCAAGAAAGTCAGGGAAAAGAATGATATCTGTGTTGACGTAAGCCAAAAAAGGACTGTCATTTTCAGCCCTGCCGATATTGAAGATGGAACTTATCAGGGGTGTGCCAAGTTCATTGACTTGCACATCGGGGCGGTGAATTAAACCAAATTCCCGGGCAATCTCTGGCATGCCATATTCATCGCCGATGAACACAATCTCAACTTCATCACCCAGGGCTTTCCATGATCGCAAGGCGTTGCGCTGAATGGTGATGATGTGAGGGTCCTGAAAGGGCTTGGGTGTTGTGAAAAGGGTCAAAAGGGCCATACGCTACGCTCCCAACCAGCTATCTTTGGGTCGCAAGCGGGTGATGACTTTGCGCCAAAGCATCGACAACACGCGTTTTAGGGGCACGCAACGTTCGGGGCGTACTACGCCAGGTTCGTGCTCGGGGATAACCGGGCGTGCCAAAGCGCCAATATACAAATCAAGCGTCTTTGAACGCGGATGGCCATGCTTGCGAAAAGCCTGTATCTCATAACCCGCCAGGCGCAAGATTTCCTTGAGACTGTGTGGCGTGAAACAGCTAAGATGGGCGAGTTCGAACGAATCATGGGCGTAAAAATTAGGCACTTCGAGTAAAAGCGCGCCATTGCTGGCTAAAAGTGACTGACGAATCTCACGCAAAGTTTCGACTGGCTTGGGCAGATGCTCCAAAACATGCATCATCGTTACCAGGTCAAACGTGTTGTGATTCGTTTCCAGCAGGTTTTCCAGGGAACTAAACATTTGGATATCCCGTTTTTCTGCTGCGGCACGATAAGCATTGCCAGGCTCTATGCCGGTTACCCCAGCGCCAAATTCCTGGCGAAAAGTATCCAGCAGAAGACCACTTGAAGCGCCGATATCCAAAACGTTTTTGGGCGCGTAGAGGTTAGCGCGCAGGAATTTAGCTTGGTCCAGCGCGCGCAGAGTCTGTTGGCGCAGGTCTTTGGCAGTTGGCTCCTCGCTGTCCTGATACAAAGTACGATAGTTTTCTTCGTAAAAAGCCTCGTCTTTGGCAATGGTCTCAGCTTCGTTTTGGTAGATAAAACCACAATCCAGGCACAGATAATAGCTAACAGGGTGACCAAAGCTTTCAATTGTTTTATATAATTTGCTCTTCTCACTGCCGCATAAAAGGCATTTTGGGTTCGGAATGGATGTCATAACAATAATCTCTGATAATTCCTAAGGTTTTTCTTCTTGATTTAGGGCACGGTGGTCTGTGTCTAAATAGGATTTGTGTTGTATCTCTTTAAGCGACGCTTGCCATTCAGGATGTTTGGCGTTGGCTGCAAGCAGTTCATCAAGCCCAAAAGCCTCGTTCTCGCCAAAGTAAGTGTAAATTTGTTCAGCCAGCGCGTAATCCGCGGGGGTGTCCACAGTGAAGCGCAAATGGCCAATCCCGCGCGGGTCGTCCACCACGCAGATTTTGGCTCGTCCTGGTGTTTCGTAAAGCCATGGCATAACGTGTTCGCGCTCAAAACTCAGTTCAGCATTTTCCCAGGCGCGTTGCAAAGCATCAAAGCTGCAAACTTCCGTGTCCATGCCAATCGGTGTGGTGCGATTGAATGGTGGTGGCAGCCGGTTAGCGGCAAAATCGCAGTCTGTTTCAAAAAAGCGTGTCAGCACTTTGTCAATTTCAAGGGGGTCGATCATCGGGCAATCAGCGGTGATGCGCACGATGGTCCTGGCGTCATAAAACTTCGCGGCCTGATAGTAGCGATCCAGCACATCATACAGACTGCCCCTAAAGCAGGCTACCTGCCATTCAGCGCAGGCTTTTTCGATGGCATCGTCGCTGGGATCGCTGGTGGTTGCCACCACGACTTTGTCTACCAGGGAAGCCCGTTGCACGCGGTCGAACACGCGTTTAAGCATGGGCACACCAGCTATCGGCAAAAGTGCCTTGCCGGGCAAGCGGCTTGAACTCATACGGGCTTGAATAATTGCCACAACGGGTTGATTTTGATTTTCTTTAGTCATTATTTTCTACCGGGTCAATGATAATCGTGGATATGCTTTTTTCAAAACTATCCTGGGCGCCAATCAAACCTTCGGGCGTAAACATAAACAAAGCCAGCCAAAAGTAACCTTGCTCTTTGAAGGCATAGGCAATCCAGGCGACGTCTTCTTTTACATATTTCAGGCGCACGATTGAACGGCTTCCCAAATTGAGTGTGGATTGCTCCACCTGGGCGGTCTCACTGTTTAAAGCGCGTTGCAGGGTGACAGCTGTGGCGGTGACTGGCAGGGCATGCAGGGCCTTGTTTTTGATAATAAGAAGACGCAAAGGGTTTTCTTCAAGCGTTTCGGTGTCCCAACCCCACCAGGCGACGTTTTGCTCAACGTTATCCAAAAGACCACCCAGCAGACCATCATCTCCGCCCGTAAAGCGTGTGATAACATCAATCACTTTGGGTAAATCATCGCGAACGTTTCGGGCTTCGTAGCTTGGCAAAAGCATGATGCTCATTCCCTGTCCATAGTAGCGTTCCATGCCGGACGGTTCCGACACAGATGTCGGCTTTGACTCTGGCGATGCGAACAAATCACAGGCGCTGGTCAAAAGCAAAACGAAAACGCTAAGGAGAATGAACGCTTTTTTCATTATGCCAAACCTTTATCCTTTAGCTGATGAACAAATTGATAGCAATCAAACAGCTTTTGTTTATTCTTGTTCCAGTTGGCTTTTTCCTGAGCATCCTGACGGGCTTGGTGCGCCATCGCGCGCCAGTCGTCATTCTTTAATTTGCCGATAATTTCAGCAAGCTTTACTGGGTCATTATCAGGAAAGACCCAACCGTTCTCGCCATGACGCACCCATTCCAGGTTAGCAGGAATATCGGAAACCAAAGAGGGCAAGCCACAAGCCATGGCTTCCATCAATGATACCGAAGACCCATCCACATGGCTGGGTGTGACGTAAACGTCCGCCGCGCCGTAGTACGTGCCCAAGGTATCGTTCGGCACACGACCGCCAAACCAGACTTGTTCGCTCACGCCAGCTACATCAAAAATCTTTTCGATATTTGACCGTTGGGAACCATCTCCCAAAAGTAACAGGCGCAGGTCGGGGCCATTCTTAGCGGCGATGGCAAAAGCTTTTGCCAGTACGTCCACGCCATAATTTGCTTCCATAGCGCGCAAGCACAAAAGCACGGTTTTGTCCTGCCAGTTTTGGGCTTCGCGCCAGCGTTTGCCGGCGGTTACGACCGCCTGGGGAGAAAATTTATCAATATCCACGCCCCAGGGGAAGATGCAAATGCGATTTTCGTCGAAACCGAGTTCAACAGCTTTTTGTGCTGAACAACGCGCGTCGGTAATCAAGGCGCTGGAGTTTGCCAGGGCAAAACGCGCCCGGCTGGCCATACCGGCATCGACATTCACATCCCGCATCAAGTCAAAGCCCCAGCTCATGCTCAGCAAGGGCTTGTAACCCGTTTTCGCAATGAGATATGCTAAATCATGCAAGGGTCCGGCATGCACCAGGTCGGGTTTTAACTTTTCTAGGAGTTTTTTCAGACGCGCGACCAGGCCAGGGATTTGCAGCAAGCGCAAGGGGCCCTTAATCCCTTTGAAAGCGATTGCGCTCACACCTTCAGGGGTCTTATAGTCCCCTTCATAGAGACGCAAAACATAAGCCTCATGACCACTTCCAGCCAGCGCGGCCATAAAGCGTTGGTCATGCACACTATCCGCGCGCGTGAAATACAAAATCCGCATCTTTACTCCAGATGTGTCCAGCGCAAATCCTGACCGTGTTCAAGGTTTTGACGCGCGCGTTTGCCAACGACAGCGTCAATGTCGTAAGGCTCAATCGCGCCAGGCGTGGCTGGGCGTAAAACGGCGACCATATCGCGGGTAACCGTCTCGCCTGCCTTAATATCGCGCGCGGCTCGCAAACAACGGCGTTGCACCACCACGGTTTCCTGTTCGTTCGCGGTAACGCGTTTGTTACCGGTGCCCAGGGCGCGCTCAAGCTGGCGGGTGTTACGCACCATCTCTGCCCAGCTTTGGGGGTTCATGGCGAAAGCATGGTCGGGACCTTCGCGCTGATTGTCGTCGGTAAAGTGTTTTTCAACAACCCGCGCGCCGAGTGCCACCGCGCCCAAAGTTGTCGCGTGACCGTGGGTGTGGTCGCTTAATCCTAAAATCAATTGTGGCCACATTTTATGGTAGGTCTTAAGCACATTCAGGTCGATGTTGTCAAAATTACCGTCTTCGGCGGTGTAGTTGGTATTACATTGCATCAGGACCAACTGCGGATTGACTTCCAAAATGGCATCCACCGCGCGTTGCACGTCGCCGATACTGGACGCGCCTGTCGCTAAAAGGACGGGTTTGCCTTTTTTAGCGATGCGCAGGCAGGCTTCAATCCAGGTAATATCGCCCGAACCGATTTTGTAGGCGGGTACGTGTTCTTCCAGCATATCAATGGCGTCAAAGTCATAGGGCGCGGAGAAAAACTCAATACCGTATTTGTCGCAAGCTTCTCTGAGAATGGGCGTCCACTCAAAAGGAATGGAAGCCGCGTTGTAGACTTCAGTTACGCTCTTTTTCCATTTGGCTTGATGGGAGACCTGTCCGTCCATGTGCGAAAAACCATAATCAGAGACAATTTCCGGACCTCTAAAGTTTTGGAATTTGGCAGCGTTGGCGCCAGCTTCAGCCGCCAGGCGAATAAGTTCAATCGCGCGTTCCAGTGAACCATCGTGGTTGGCGGCGATGTCGGCCACGAAATAGGTGGGATGATTGTTACCGATGATTGTGTTTCCGATTTTCAATTCCATGATGCCTCCGTTTTTGCGGGTCTCAGGCTTTGAACTTTGCCAGTCTTTCACGCCAGCCCGCGTCAAAATCTTCCTTGAGTCTGGTAAGTCCTTGCGTCAATCCGGGCAATGGATGTCCCAAAGCCCTGGCTAATTTATCGCTGTTCGTGCTCAGGTTGAGTGAACGAACCACGTCACGACCCTGCGATGCCGATACAGGCTTGATTAAGCTTTCGTCCAGCCCAAACTCGCGCGCCAAAGCGACGCCAAAATCATATTTGCTAAGGGTATCGTTGCCAAAAGTGTGCCAGATGCCCTTGAGATTCGCTTCGGCGATTTCAAGCAATGTTTCTGCCAAATCGCGCACGTACAAGGGATTGAAGTAAGCATCCGTAAACCCATTTACGGATTTGCCGGCAACGAGATTGTTATAGAAAAATTCTGCCAGACTGCGGTTGCCTTCCAAAGTCCAGCCATAAAAGACCACGCGGGCGATGGCCGCATCGGGGTTGGTTTGCATCACCGCGCGCTCACCGGCGAGTTTCGTTTTGGCATAGGCATTGAGCGGGTTGACCGCGTCGTCTTCCTTATAGTTGCCTTTACTGCCATCAAAAACCGCGTCGGTGGAGATTTGAATCATCTTCGCGCCAAGTTGTTTGGCTACACTGGCGATGACACGGGGCGCATCAGCATTGATGCGCTGGCTGAGTTCGGGTTGTTTTTCCGCGACATCAACGTTAGCAATCGCCGCGCAGTGGATAATCACTTCCGGCTCGAGTGCCCGCAATGCGGCAGGCAAAGCGTCTAAATCGCCGATATCAACACTTTCGCACGCGAAAGGTGGGTTCATTAGCCCACGCGAATGCGTCCAGCCAGTTACTTTGTAGCCGTGTTCGACGGCCAGCAGGGCTAAATTGAGTCCCAGGTGACCGCTCGCGCCGGTCACAAGCAATTTTGTCATCGATTACTTTTCTTTCGCCAGTTCGGCTTCAATCGGCTTGATGATGGCATTGATGCCGTCAACGTCAAGCCACTCGGTATTGTTCGCGCTGGTATAGGTGAAACCATCGGGCACGGGTTTGCCTTTGTCTGCCCAGGCATGCCCGAACCAAAGCGCTTTCACTGCAGGTTGCACGACAAACATATCTTCCAGTTCCACAGTCGTGCGCGCTTCGTCTTCAGAAATCAGGCTTTCGTGGAGTTTTTCACCAGGGCGGATGCCGATAATTTTGATTTTTGCTTCCGGCGCGATGGCTTTAGCCAGGTCGGTCATCTTCATGCTGGGAATCTTCGGCACAAAGAGTTCGCCACCTTGCATATTTTCAATGCAGCGGATGACAAAGCGCACGCCTTGTTCCAGCGAAATCCAAAAGCGGGTCATGCGTTCGTCAGTGATGGTCAGTTCTCCGCTTGGGCGTTGCTTGATGAACAAAGGCACCACCGAGCCACGCGAGCCAACCACATTGCCATAGCGTGAACAGGCAATGCGTGTTTTGCGTCCGCCGGCATAAGCGTTGCTTTGCACCATCAGCTTTTCAGCTGCCAGTTTTGTGGCACCGTAGAGATTGACCGGGTTGACGGCTTTGTCGGTGCTGAGAGCCAGCACTTTTTCAACATTGTTGGCAATCGCGGCATCAATGACGTTGCTTGAGCCCATAATGTTGGTTTTAATCGCTTCCATCGGGTTGTATTCGCAAGCCGGCACCTGCTTCAGCGCCGCGGTATGCACCACGATATCCACACCGTAAAACGCGGTCATCAGCCGGTCGCGGTCGCGGATGTCGCCGATGAAATAGCGAATGGATGGATGGTCAAAACCACCCACCGCGCGCATTTCGTGCTGTTTCAGTTCATCGCGACTAAAAACAATGATTTTTTTAGGCTGATATTCATCCAGCATCAAGCGAATGAATTTCTTGCCAAACGAACCGGTACCACCGGTTACCAATACAGTTTTTTCTTTCCAGTTCATGTTTACTCCTTGGCGCCATCGCGCTTTGGTTTTTTAAAGACGATGAGCGGGTATTGCCCGTTCTCGCCGAAATATCGCGGGAAGCAATCTTCCAGCCAGGATAAGTTTAATAGTAAAAATTTGCCGAAGCAGTTATCGGGCACAACTTCGCGTAGAAAGCGCACACTCACACTGCGCCAGGAACGAATTTGCCAGGGCAGCTTATCGCCGATCACTGATTTGAACCACGCCGCGCTGGTTTTGACAACATGCGTGCCAGCGGGTCCGTTTTGCTTGGGTGTTGTCTCATCAGCTGTGGCTTGATGCGCTTCAATTTGATTTGTTTGGCTATGCTTGGGTGCCCCGCGCAGGCGTCGTGCCAGGGCAATCACTTTTTGCCAAAAGCCATAAAGCTTATGTTCGCCCCAGCCGTCCACGGTCACCATCGTGCCACCAGGCTTAAGGCAGTAATACATATCGATGTATGCCCCGCCTTTTTCTTCGATGGGCAGGTGGTGAATGGTGTGCAGAGAGACGATGCCATCAAAAGCTTCCTTGCGGAAAGGCAGATTAGCGACATCAGCAACGACATAGAAGCCCTTGTCGCCCAGCTTTTTGCGGGCTTCCTGCATGGCGACGTAGGATAAATCCGCGCAAACCCGTTTTTCGTAGCCTTCGGAATAATTTTCGTAGGCTTTGTATTGCACTGGCCCAGAACCAGCATCCAAAAGGAATTTGCCGGTCTTTGGCAGGTATTTTCCGACGCGCTCGTGGGCATGGGCGATATAACGTTTGGAAACATCGCGCAAGTCTTCATACTCAGCGTTTTGGTACAGTCCGTCGCCTTCGCTTTGCCAGCCAACTTTATTGTAAAATTCGCCGATTTCCTGTTTTTTTACATTAGCCATTGTCTGACTCCGGTGCAGAGTTGTTTGATGTCAATTCGTTTAAGCGTGCCAAACCGCGGGCTCGCCAGTCCAGGGGCTCACCAACGAGATAGCCAAACGTTTGTCCATAGCGTTTTTGTCCTTGGGCGGAAAGCACCACACTCATGGGGCGTTCCTTAAAGTCCTCTGCCAGCCACAGCAAATGCCAGGGGAAAGGCAGGGAATACTCAAAGAAGAAGAGATAGGCATACAGCCAAACCTGTTCGATTTGCTTTTCGCTAAGGCGGTAGGCGGCAGGATCCGCCACGACTTCTTTCAACAGTTTGGTATAGGCTTGCCAGTCAGCGGGCTCATGTGTGAAGCCCTTGTTGGCATAGTGGGTCTTGCCGGTTACAATCACGGGAATGCCCGCCATCGCCATCTCCATGCCCACGGTAGTGGTAAAGACGATGCCTAAATCGGCGATTTCGACCAGGTCATAGGTGTTGGTTTTATCGGCGGGTTTAACGATGTGAATGTTTTCCGACAGAGTCTTAAAATTTTCACGGATGACGTCCAGCATGGACGTGCCGTGTACTTTTAGTTCGCCGGGATGCACGCGTATGACGAGTTGCGCTTCGGGATGTTCGATAAAGTGTTTTATCGTGCCCACAATCATATCCGCCATGGTGGGCGTGATGCGTTCGCGACCCAGCGTCAGGCTGTCGCCCAGGACGTTGGTGGGCAAGAGAGCGATGGGGCGTTCGTCCAAACCGAGAGCTTCTCTTACCGCGGAAGCGCCCTGAGAAGGATTTTGTTGCCATTGTCGGGCAAAGTCGCCCCAAAGGCGCGCGCCTTTTCGCGCGGAGAAGAGTTCCACCATTGCCTGGCGGGCTTTATCGGGCAAGTCGCCTCCGCCCAGACCTTGCCACAAAGCGGTTGTATCGTGGCTCATGATTTCATCGTTTTGCGCGATCCAAATGCGTTCGCGCTGGTCGGCAAACTCAAACGTTACCGTTTCAATACCCATGGCGCGGGCGACCTGATAGGCAACGCCCATCTCCAAAATGGTTCCGTTGGGGATAATTACCACATCTGGCTTTTCACGCTCAAAGACACGTTGCAATGCCAAGGCGGTTGGCAAATTGCGTCGTAATCTAAAGGTATAAAGCTCATCATCTTCGCCGATTTCTTCAATCTGCTTGGTGTACATGGCGTCATAGCGGGAGACTTTTTTAGCGATTTTCACCAGCTCAGCGGGATATTCGCTTTCATCCCAGCGATAATAGCGCAAAAGGTCTGGCAAAAGCGGAATCACGCCGATGACGTTGCGTAAAGGTTTGAATAAGTCCTGTGTGTAAAGGTCCTGCCGGCGCACGTCAAAGCGGTTGATGTCCTTATCCCACTCAGCGAAGGGCAAATAGGACAACTGCACCTTGTGCCCCTGACCTGCCAGGGCAAGCGCGATAAGTCCGGCTTGTTCAATCCAATAATGCAAAGACGCAAAAATAAAGACTTTTTTAGGATGGGCATTTTGTTTGGCGTAGCGCTGAACGTCGTGCACAGATTGCGTGAGTACATCTTTGATGCCACCCAATCGATAGTGCGCTGACCAGGGACGACGCGAACCACGCACCGCCCAAAAGAGTTCCGCGCTATAGGGTATCATCCCAATAAAGTCTTTTATATGATTTTTCATCAATTATCCTTTCTCCTGGATTTTCCATTCAAGGGGCAGGCGCACACCACCTGGGCGGGGTTCGGGCCAATGGGTGCCCGGCGCGCCACTGGCATCGACTGAAAAACTCAATGCCTGGTCGTCCTGGAAGTATCGTCGTACCATATAAGAACTGGCGTTCACACCCAGGACAAAACGCCCTTCGTTGAGTGTGTCGGCCGGGATAAGGCAGCGACTGGTGTAAACACCTTTAGGACGCATGGTGAATTCCTTGAATAAATCCTCTGAATCCGTATCAAAACTGGTAAATATCGCCTCGCCACGGGTACTGTTGAGATAAAAACCCACCCGCAGACCGGTGATATCCTGTTCAAGTTCATAGTCAATTTCAATCGTTATCGGGTCAACACTGCGCAGGCTGTCCGAAGTTACACCGTCTTTATCCACAACGCGGATGGCAAGCGGTCTGAAGGGCGCGGCGTTGGCGGGGACTTCATCGGGTTCCCAGTAGCGTTCACCCAGTTTGGACATGCCCCGGTTGAGATAAAAATCAACCGCTTCGGCACTGGGCGCGCGCTTGATGACACGCCCCTTGTCCAATACGATGGTTTCTTCGGTCAGGCGCAAAATGGCGGACATATTATGGCTGACAAAAAGCACGGTTCGGCCACTTTCGGCCACGTCGCCCATTTTGCCCAGGCATTTGCGCTGAAAATCGGCATCGCCAACCGCCAAAACTTCGTCCACAACCAAAATTTCCGGTTCCAGATGCGCTGCGACCGCGAATGCCAGGCGCAAATACATACCCGAAGAATAGCGTTTCACGGGTGTGTCAATAAACTTTTCCACTTCAGAAAAATCAACGATTTCGTCAAAACGGGCGCTGATTTCTTTGCGGGTCATGCCTAAAATGGCGCCGTTCAGGAAAATGTTCTCCCGTCCGGTCAATTCCGGATGAAAACCTGTGCCGACTTCCAAAAGAGACCCTACCCGACCGCGCAGTTCGCCATAGCCTTCGGTGGGTTCGGTAACGCGCGAGAGAATCTTCAGTAAAGTGCTTTTGCCGGCACCATTGCGGCCGATGATACCAATCGCTGACCCTTGTTTGACTTCAAAACTGACGTCGCGCAAAGCCCAAATGTGGTCAACAGACGCCTTGGCGATTTTGTCGCGCCTGAAAGCATTGCCGATTTTTCGCGCGCCTGCGACCAGTACGTCGCGCAAGGTGTCCTGACGTTGCTGGGCAACGCCGATTTTATAGCGTTTGCCAATACCTTTGACCATTACTGCGTAATTATTGTTCGTCATCACACCACATCCGCGAAAGTTCTTTCCATACGTTTAAAATAAAACAGTCCGCCTGCCAGCAAAACCAAAACGGCTGCGGTGGAGACCAAAAGCGTCATATCCGGGGGTGAACCACCAAAAAGCGCCCATCTGAAGCCCTGCACGACACCGACCATCGGGTTAAGACTGTAGATATAACGAATTATCCCTTCTGGAATGGTGTTGATGGGGTAAACGATGGGGGTAGCATACATCCATATTTGAATAAGGAAAGGCACCATTTGTTGCACATCCCGGTACTGCACGTTCAGTGCCGAGAGCCAAAGTCCCACCGCCAAAGCGGCCAAAACAGCCAAAAGCGTGAGCGGGATAACCCACAGGGCGATCCAAGTCAGGGTGATGCCATAAATCGCCATGGCGATAAAGAGCAAGATAAGCGAGATGAAAAAGTCCACCATCACCGCCAGGACCGAACTGATGGGAATGATGATACGCGGGAAGTAGATTTTGGTGATTAAGTTGGCGTTTCCTACCAGGCTCACGCTGCTTTTTTGCAGACTTTGCTGGAAAAGATGCCAGGGCAAAAGCGCCGAGAGCACAAACACCGGATAGGGCAACCCATCCGATTTCACTTTGAGCAACAAGCCAAACACCAGCGAGGTAATCGCTGTGGTCATAACCGGTTGCAAAATCGCCCAGGCGATGCCCAAAACCGCTTGTTTATAACGTACTTTGATATCGCGCCAGGTTAAAAAGTAAATCAGTTCGCGGTATTGCCAGAGTTCTTTAAGGTCAATACCCAGCAAGCCTTTGCGGGCTTTGATGACGACTGTATTTGGTGCGCTTTTTGCTGTTTTGCTGTTCTCAGCCACGGCCACAGGCACGCTCCTCTTTATACCAGGCGATTGTTTTCATTAAGCCTTCTTCAAAATCGGTTTTGGCTTCAAAACCAAAGCGCTCTTTGGCACGGGTAGTGTCCAGTTTGCGACGGGGCTGACCGTTGGGCTTGCTGGTGTCCCAAACCACATCGCCTTCAAAATCGCACAATCGAGCGATGGTTTCAGTCAAATCTTTGATGCTGATTTCAAAACTCGAGCCGATGTTGACTGGGTCAGAGCTGTTATAGCGCATGGTTGCCAGCGCGATACCTTCGGCGGCGTCTTCGGCATAGATGAACTCACGCGTTGGCGAGCCATCGCCCCAGGCCACGATTTGCTTGTCGCCACGTTCTTTGGCTTCCAGGCATTTGCGAATCAGCGCGGGAATAACGTGCGAACTGGCAGGGTCAAAATTATCGCCAGGTCCGTAAAGGTTGACGGGTAACAGGAATACGGAGTTGTAGCCATATTGCTCGCGATAACTTTGCGACTGTACCAAAAGCATTTTCTTTGCCAGTCCATAGGGCGCGTTGGTTTCTTCGGGATAGCCATCCCAGATATCTTCTTCTTTAAAAGGAATGGGCGTGTATTTGGGGTAGGCGCAAATTGTGCCGATTGCCACGAACTTTTCCACACCACGCTGCCAGGCCTGGTGAATGAGCTGAATGCCCATCATTAAGTTGTCATAAAAGAACTCGCCGGGCTTTTCCATGTTGGCACCGATGCCCCCGACCTTGGCTGCCAGGTGAATGATAATGTCGGGCTGGGCATCGTCAATCATGCGGGCGATATCATCCCCTTTTACCAGGTCATACTCTGCCGAGCGTGGCACAAAGATATCTTTCGCGCCATAATGTTCAAGACGCGCGATTAAATGTTTTCCCAAAAAGCCCGCGCCACCTGTGACGCAAAGGCGTTTTTGACTGAGATCTAAATTATTCCACATGAGCACCTCTGTTTTCTGTTTCAGGCGCGACATCAGATGACGTTTCGCCAGGTAATTTTAATGCAAGTTTGATGCCTTGAATATAGATAGTGGGCGTTTTGCTGTCTGATTTGTCGCAAATGCTTACACCTTGTTCAATACAAGTCAAACGCGCCACTTCTGCCACTTCATCTTCGCCACCTTCAATGCGAATCTGCTCATAGCCCTGATAGCGCAATTCCTTTAATGTATTGAGCGTGCGTTCACGCACCAGGCGGTAAAGGTTAAAGGAGTTTTTGATATAGTCCACAGTTAAGGCAGCGCGCAGAGCGATGCCTTCGGGCGTGATGATATAGCGCAGCTTTTTACGTTGGGCGCGCTTGACTTTCACGTAGCCCTTGTTAATCATGCGCTTAAGATGCCAGTTGATAGTGCCCACCGCCACGCCAAGTTCGGTCGCTAAACCGACTTGCGAGATATCCGGATTGGCTTCAATGTGCGTGAGCATCTCCAGCGTGTGGCTGGGTTCGTTTTGAATATTGTCTTGTTCCATATAATTCAATGACTGAATTATAAAACCCATTTGCTGCGGGGTCAACTCTGCGCGCGCGATGGTATGACTGGAATGCGAAAATGCATCTCTCCAGAAAAGAATTATAATTATCCTAAGATCTTGGTATCGCGCGATTATGGACTTTTCAGTCAATGATATAATCTAAGCAAAGGAGTTTGCTATGAAAAAGATAAACAAACTTAGGCCTTTGGCATTGATCATTGTATTCTTTTTGTCCTTTACCCTTTTAGGACAGTTTGCTGCGCCGAGTCGCTTTGCCAGCGCGCAGGACGCACCTTTTAATACAGCGACACCGGACGCAAATGGTTACATCTACCATACGGTCAGGGAAAATGAGTATTGCTATACCATCGCTGAACTTTATAATACTTCTGTTGAGCGAATCATCAGTTTGAATAATTTAGATTTAGATTGCACGATTTTTGTCGGACGAACGCTTCTGGTAGCAATAGTTACAGCAACCGCGGTTCCCCCGACTGCAGAACCTGTGCCCGCCCAACCAACTGTTCCCCCGCAAGAAGCGCAACCTACCCAGCCACCGGCGGATTTTGTTCCAGAGCCAACCGCGATGTTGGATACCGGCAAGGTATGCATTATTCTTTTCCATGATGTAGATGGCAATGGTATGCGTACCGATGGCGAAAACTTTTTATATGGTGGTGAAGTGAGCATTAATGACCGCACCGGCACGGTCTCGCGTGTGAGCACGACGGTGGCAGGTGACCCTGACACCACAAAGCCGATGTGCTTTGAACAACTCCCGCCAGGTGAGTACAATATCTCAATCGCGGTGCCGGATGGGTTCAACAATACGACAGCCACGAATCACGCTATTACAGTCGTTTCCGGAGAAACCATAACCATTGATTTTGGCGCGCAGGAAGCCACGCCAGAGGACATGAACATGCAAGGTGAAGCGCGCGCTCTGTCTCCATTGCTGTTTATACTGGGTGGTGTCATCTTGCTTTCGGGTTTGGGCTTGTTGTTCTATATGGTTAGGGCAAGGAAAAGATAAATCCCTGAATATCAGGAAACAAAAAAGGAGACGTACATGTTGCGTCTCCTTTTCGTTTTAAAGGTTTAGCCTTTCTAAAGAAGCTTAACTGTCTAAGTCAAGACTCTCGCCGGGCTTGAGTACCACAACTTTGGCGCTTGTTTCAGCTTCCACACGGGCTTTCCAGGCGTGGGGGTCTTGTTCGATGAGTGGCCAGGTATTGTAGTGAATGGGCACAACTTGTTTGGGTCGCAAAAGTTTGACGGCGCGCAGGGCGTCATCGGGGCCCATGGTGTAGTTATCGCCGATGGGGATGACTGCCAGGTCGATTCCTTCATCACCGATGAGTTGCATATCGCCAAACAGACCGGTATCACCCGCCATGTAAATCTTCTTGCCATCCGGTGTGGTCAAAAGCAGGCCAGCCGGGTTGCCACCGTAGCCACCATCAGGCAAAGCGGAGCCATGCAGTGCCAAAGTGAGCTTGAGATAGCCAAAGGGGTGATGAAAACCACCGCCCAGGTGTTGAGCGTGGGATTCCAGCCCTTGTTCGGCAAACCATCCGGCAATTTCAAAGTTGCTGATAATCAGCGCATTGTTGCGTTTGGCAATGGCTTGTGCGTCGCCAACGTGGTCACCGTGTCCGTGGGTGATGAGAATGAAGTCCGCAAAGGCTTCATCAGCAGTTATCGGGGCGACCGGGTTGCCAGTGAAGAAGGGGTCAACCAAAAGTTTGTGTTCGCCAACTGTCAAGCCAAGTGTGGCGTGTCCGTACCAGGTAAATGTTGTTTTCATGTAACCTCCGTTTGATGATAATAAAAAGCCCCACAGGGGGGCTTTTGAATTGTTCTATTTGGCGTAACTGACCGAGCGCGTTTCGCGGATGACGGTTACGCGGATTTGACCAGGATATTGTAAGGTTTCTTCAATTTCCTCGGCGATATTCTTTGCCAGTTGATGGGCTTGATAGTCATCAACTTCTTCGGGCTTGACGATGATGCGCACTTCGCGACCGGCTTGAATGGCGAAACTGGATTCAACGCCTTTGTGCTGAATAGCAATGTTTTCAAGCGCTTTAAGACGCTTGATATATTGTTCAAGGTCTTCACGTCGGGCACCGGGGCGGGCGCCTGAGATAGCATCAGCAGCTTCTACGATAACAGCTTCAATGGATGTTTGGTCTACCTCATGGTGATGCGAGGCAATGATGTTGACAACCGCTGGGCTTACGCCATGGCGTTTGGCAAATTCCGCGCCGATTTGGGCGTGGGTGCCATCGGTGTTGTGGTCCATAGCTTTGCCCAGGTCGTGCAGAAGCGCGCCCATTTTGGCAATTTCAACGTTGGCACCAAGTTCAGCGGCCAACACGCTGGCGATTTTGCTGGTTTCAACAGCATGTGCCAGTTGGTTTTGTCCATAGGACGTGCGGAATTTAAGACGGCCAAGCTTTTTGATGATCTCCGGGTGCAGGCCATGAACAGAAGCGTCATAAGCCGCTTCGTTACCCGCTTTGACGATGTCTTTGTCCATTTCAGCGCGTTCTTCTGACAGGATTTTCTCAATGTAAGCGGGGTGAATTCTGCCATCTTGCACCAGGCGGTCGAGTGTACGTCGCGCGATTTCGCGGCGGACCGAGTCAAAACAGGAGATGGTTACCGCCTCGGGGGTGTCATCAACGATGACGTCCACACCCGTGGCTTGTTCAAACGAGCGGATGTTGCGCCCGTTGCGGCCAACAATGCGCCCTTTCATCTCTTCGTTGGGCAGGTTTACGATTGATGTGGTCACTTCAGCAACCTTGTCTGAAGCAACGCGTTGGATTGCGTCGGCGATGAGTTCGCGCGCTTTTTCTTCGCCCGTTTCGCGGGCTTCGTTTTCGATTTGGCGAATGATGCGTGCCATATCGTTGCGGGCAGTGCGTTCGACTTCTTCAAGCAGGATGTCGCGGGCTTCGTCAGTCGTCAGTTCAGCTACACGCTGTAATTCGTTTAGACGTTCATTGTACAAATTGTCAATTTCGTTGGCGCGTTTATCGATGCTGCTTTGGCGTTTGTTGAGCGAACTTTCGCGCTGTTGCATTTGGTCAAAGCGACGGTCGAGTTCTTCGCGTCGTTTTACAAGTCGGTCATCTTCCTTGTTGAGTTCGCTGCGTCGTTGTTGCAGTTCGTTTTCAGCCTGGCGGGTGATTTTTAGGGCGTCATCTTTGGCTTCGAGCTGAACCTGGCGGGCTTCTTCGTTGGCTGCCGCGATGATATCTTCAGCCGTTCGCTTTAGCTGAATGTCGCGGTTTTTGCGCACACTTGCAACGATGAAACCACCAAGCAGGATGCCAATCAGCAGGGCCAGGGCAATCCATATTAAATTTAGTGGGTCGTTAAAAAGGTCAAACATTATTATCTGTGCTCCATTATTGATCACGAGCTGGGGTCTGTGTTTGGCATTCGTCCCAAAGTTGTCGGGTTACGCTGCGGACGGTTTCGTAACTGAAACCACGTCGCGCCAGTGCCGCGCCTAGCTTTTGGCGAAAATCAAGCCAGCCAAGCCTGGCATATCTGCCGACCAGCTTTTTGCCCGCCACACAGGCGAGTTCGATGTCGTCTAAATCAGCTTCTTGCAGGGCATCTTCAATGAGATCTTCGGACAAGCCTTTGTTGCGCAGTTCAAAGCGTAACTGGGTTTGACTGCGCGGACGAAAACTCACGCGGTTGTCAATCCAGTCCTGGGCAAAGCGGGGGTCGTTGATGAGACGTTCATCTTTGAGACGGTCTATGACTGTTTGAGAAACATGGTCGCTAAAGCCTTTGTCTGAAAGGTACTTGCGCATTTCAGCTTCAGACCTGGCGCGATAACTGAGATAACGCAAAGCGCGGTTGAAAGCGACTTCCTGCTCGTCTTTTTCCTGCAAGGAAACAATTTCTTCGGGGCTGAGCTTTCGACCGACTTTAAGCCATGCGGCAGTCAGGCGGTCAAGGCTAAAAGCATATTCGCCATCCAGACTGATGTTTAGCCGTTGCGTATTTCGTTTTTGCGCGGTAATCGCAGTAATCACTTTCGTCATATTAATCAAACAGCCATGGGTCTCCGCCCATGGCAACGAAAATGAAATATCAATAATAACTGCGGTTTTACTGGCAGTTTGGGCTTATTAGAACCGAAAAGCCCTTAAGGAGCAATAAAGTAAAAGCACAAGCCAAGAATCAAGAAGATGCCAGATGTCCTTCTTTTAAATGGTATCTTATTCTCAATCGTGGTTTCGCAAGCATTTGCTTATTTCTTTTCCAAAACATTAACTGAGCGTTGTCTCAGTCTGAACTGCCAAATAAATCGTTATACGATTTCGTCGCCATGGGCATCTGCTATGATACAGAACCCATTCGTGTATTTTTATTAATAACATTATACATGAAATGTGCCAGAATTTGTGAAATTCAAAAAGACAATTTTTTAAAGGAAGAAAATCGTGAAATCATAGGCATATCATGCTAGAATTATGGCATGGACGATGAAATAAAATTAAAAGTTGAACGCTTACATACAGAAGCGCAAGAACGCCAAAAGAAACAACGCTTTAAGCAGATTATTTTGCCGATTATCGTTGTTGGTGTTTTACTCGTGATTGTCTTGGCTTTTGCCATCGTTTCCGCGCTTAGTGACTCAAGTGGAATCGTTGGCTATAAAGCCGAGCAAATTACCTTGATTATTGTCTTGTTTCTGGCACTGTTGGTTGGGTTTTTACTCATCTATATTTTGTTTAAAACAATTGATGGCTTGTATAAGCTGAACCAAACACTCCCAGATTATGGCAAAATCGCTTTGGGTGGTGTTATACAAGCCGAAGAAGGCGTTCGCACGGTGGCGGATGCATCGGTAGAACCCGTAATGACTGTCCAGGAACTTGGCTCAAAAGTAAAACAAGTTGGCGAAAGCATGAAATCTCACATCTCACCTGAAGGGAAGCAGAAATGAACAAAACCGGAAAAACCTTAATCATCATCGCGGGAACGTTGATTGGAGCGCTTGTCGGTGTAAAAGTGGCATTAAACCTCGTTAAAGAAATGGAAGAAAACGAAGGACGTTTTCCACTATCCGGCTCTGCCAGTCTTAAAGCCGGACTGAATGCTTTTAATGTGATGCAACAGCTGACCGGTAAAAAGGGATAATCACAGGACTTAAGCTTTGTTTGAGCTTGTATTTTTAGGCACTTCTGCATCGGCGCCTTCAATTCGCCGTGGTTTGTCGTCGCTGGTGGTGATGCACGACGAGTATCGCTTTATGGTAGATTGTGGCGAAGGCACCCAGCGCCAGATCCTGCGCTCCGGTGTCGGTTTTAAACGTCTCAATCATATTCTGCTCACGCATGGGCATTTGGATCATATCCTGGGTTTGGCAGGTTTGCTTTCCACTTTTATGCGTTGGGAAGCAATTGAAGAAGTCAATATTTATGGCACACAGCATACCCTGGACCGCGTGCATGACCTGCTTTATGGCGTTGTTTTGCGCGGGCAGGAACCTGGAATGCCACTCAACTTAATTGAAGTCAGACCCGGTCCGATTTTTAGAACAAACAAATTTGAAATCAGAGCTTTTCCGGTGGATCATCGGGGTTCTTCTTCCCTGGGCTATGTGTTTGAAGAATTTCCGCACCGCCCATTCCTGACAGATGCCGCTGAACGACTTGATATTCCACCCGGTCCATGGCGCAAGGACCTTGTGCAAGGCAAGGAAATTACACTCCAGGATGGACGGGTGATTAGTCCCGACATGGTTTTGGGTGAAGCGCGACCGGGCACGAAACTGTCTGTTGTTGGCGACGTGGGTAAACCGTTCAAGCTGATTGATTATGTGCGCGACTCGGATGCTATCGTAACTGAAGCTACTTATCTTACTGAAGAACTGGATATGGCAGAAAAGTTTGGTCACAGCACAGCGGAGCAGAGCGCACAGCTGGCCAAACAGGCTAACGCGAAGATGCTCATTCTCAACCATGTTTCCCGTCGCTATCGCGATGATGCCATTTTGGCTGAAGCACAGGCGATTTTCCCGAACACACATCTGGCGGCTGATTTTGACACCTTCCAGATTAAAGCGCGCGAAGATTAGCCATTTGGCATTGCTGCTATTTTCGCATTTGTGATTCATGTTAGAATCAAATCCGATTATGGAAGAAAAAAGAAAGCTGATACTTGCATCCGCTTCGCCCCGTCGCAGGGAACTTTTGGCGCTTTTGGGCTTGCCTTTTGACTTGCGTCCCGGGACTTATCCTGAACCGCAAAAGGGTGAGCAATACGCGCTGGAATTTGTTCGCGCCCTGGCGGTGGCAAAGGGCCAAAATGTGGCTTCCAGTCCGGGCGAAATCATATTCTCCGCGGATACGATTGTTCTGATTGACGGTAAGGTTTTGGGTAAGCCTGCCGACGATGAAGATGCCAGACGCACTTTAGACACATTGCGTGGCAGACCACATGATGTGTATACCGCTATAAACCTGTTTGAGGTCTCAAGCGGGGACTCCTGGTGCGAAGTGTGCAAAACCACGGTTCACATGCGCCAGTGGAGCGATGAAGAACAGCAAGCCTACATATATAAAGGCACCTATCACGACAAAGCAGGTGGTTATGCCATCCAGGATGACAACTTTCATCCTGTTGAGCGCATTGAAGGCTGCTATGCAAATGTGATGGGTCTACCACTTTGTTTGCTTTATCGCATGTTTAAAGAAAAGGGTTTGCCACTTCCTGCGAACCTGCCCGAAGCTTGCCAGGCTTATACTGGCACAAGTTGTAATTACTATCCAGATGTTCTGCATGAGAAGGTTCTGCAGAAAGTGTAAGGTTAATGCTTATGAAACGACTTATTCTTATCTTTGTCATCTTTAGCTTATTGCTTAGCGCGTGTGATCCGATAACTAAAAACACCGAAACGCCAACACCACAAGTGACTGCGACTTTACCAAGCCCATCGGTATCGCGGGAGGAACTGCCCGATGCTGAAGCTTTGGCAGCAAACTATTTTCAAAACTGGAAAATTGAAGACTACAACAGGATGTATGAGTTTTTGACCATTCCTGCCAAGTCTGCTTACAGTCTTGAGGACTTCATTGCCCGCCACAAGAAAACAGCTACTGACCTGACCATGAAATCAGTTGATTTTCAAATCCTGTCGAATCTGCTCAGCACCAATGCCGCCCAAGTGAGTTATCACATTAGCTACGAAACCAACCTAATTGGCACATTGGAGCGCGACACCCTGATGAATTTGCAACTTGAAGGCGGGGAATGGAAAATCAACTGGGACCCTTCCATGATGTTGCCTGAGCTTGCGGACGGTAACTATCTTGAGCTGGTGCTTACCATTCCAACCCGGGGTAATATCTATTCATCGGATGCTTCAAATAACTATCCGCTGGTGGCATATACCGACGCGGCATCATTAACGATCATACCCGGCAAGATTAATCCGGCCCAGGAAGACAATTTGGTGAGCTTTTTAGCAGAGCTGACTAACCAAACTGAAGATGCAGTGCGACTCAAATATGCTTACGCTCAGTCAAACTGGTCGGTAGTAATCGGTGATATTTCAGCTGAAGTTGCTGCGGAAAACAGTTCGCGAATTGAACGTTTTGATGGGCTTTACTTGCAACCATTTAAATCGCGTTTTTATTATGATAATGGCATTGCCCCACACGTTACGGGCTATATGCTGGGAATTTCTGCAGAAGACCAGGAGCGTTATCAGCGTTTGGGTTACAAAATTGATGAAACTGTTGGCGCAAGTGGTCTTGAGCGTTGGGGTGAAAAGTATCTCGCGGGCAAACGTGGCGCGGATCTTTATGTGAAAAACAAAGAAGGCGGGATTGTAACCAAGCTGGCTTCAACTGAAGCTGAGCCAGCGCAATCCATTACAACCACCATTGACAGTCGTTTGCAGTATTGGTTGCAACGGTCAATGGGCGACAGGGTTGGTGCGGTCGTGGTGCTTGAGCGTGATACCAGTAAGGTCTTGGCGATGGTTTCAAGCCCTGGCTTTGACCCCAACATTTTCAATCCGCTTATCCACACCCATTATGAAGTATCGAATCTCATTCAGAACGTGCGACAGCCTTTGTATAACCGGGCTGCCCAAGGCGTTTACGCGCCCGGTTCGATTTTTAAGGTTATTTCGATGATATCCGCACTCGAAACTGGCGTTTTCACTCCCGACCGTGTTTATTCATGCGACAACCTTTGGACTGAGTATGATGGTTGGGTAGGCGAAAACTGGACTTACAAGAGAGGTTTTAGTGCCGATGGAGATTTAACGCTTGTGGAGGGCTTGATGCGTTCGTGCAACCCGTGGTTCTGGCACATTGGGCTCACCCTATGGAATGATGGCTATACGACATCTATTCCTGATGAAGCCCTTGCCTACGGATTGGGCACGCTTACAGGAATCGAAATCGAAGAATTTGCTGGTGCGGTCAACTACCCTGATAATGCGTTTGATTACTTCCAAATGGCAATTGGGCAAAGCACTTTGCAAGTGAGTGCTTTGCAAGCGGCTAATCTCGCCGCGGCGATAGGTAATGGTGGCTATTTACATCGTCCGACTGTTATCGAGCGTATCGGATTTATGGGTGAAGAACCAGTTTATCAATTCACAGAACCGGATCTCATTCGCCATATTGATACTTTGCCGGAAAACCTGGCAGCAGTGCAAGAAGGTATGGTTCAAGTTATTCGCAATCCCAGAGGAACAGCAAATTTCCAGTTTTCGCGTTTTAGTGGCAATATTGCTGGTAAAACTGGAACTGCCGAAACTGCTTTGGGTAAACCCCATGCCTGGTTTTTTGGCTATACCTTTAATGAAGACCCTGATAAGCCAGACATCGCTGTGGCAGTCATACTGGAATATGGTGGCGAAGGCTCTGAAATGGCGGCCCCTTTGTTTAGGCGGGCTATTTCCTTATATTATTCCGATGCTGAAGAGCCCGGTGGCACAATGCCCTGGGAAAAAAGCCCTTATCAGCCCCTGGAAGAAGAGGAATAGACCTTGAGCGAGATGCAAGAATTGCTGCAAGGTTTAGTGATTCGATCGCAAGCTGGCTGGATGACAGTGCGCACTTCGCAGGGCGACTATGCATGTCGGGTGCGTGGGCGCTTGCGTCGTGGGCGTGCTGAAGGTGATTTGGTAGCGGTGGGCGATCAGGTAATGGTTGCTCCCCAGACAGATGGCACGGGGCGTATCGACGAGGTTCTGCCCCGACATAGCGTGCTCTCAAGAAAACTCTCTGGCGTCAATTATGACTATCAGCAAATTATTTTAGCCAACCCCGACCAGGCCTTTTTTGTTTTTGCTGCTGCTAACCCCGAACCGCGTCTTAGGATGCTGGACCGTTTTTTGGTCGTGGCTGAACGGGCACATATCCCAGCTTTGGTTGTTGTCAACAAAGTTGATCTTATCGGACTTGAAGCGGCTAAAGAGATTTTTGGGCTTTACGAAGATATTGGCTATGAAGTCATTTATGCCAGTGCTAATACTGGCGAGGGCACTGAAATTTTGCGCGAACGCTTTGCCGGTAAGATTAGCACCCTGGCGGGCCCAAGTGGCGTCGGCAAGAGCAGTTTAATTAATGCGACTATCCCCGGCGTGAACCTGGAAGTTGGCGAGGTGAGTCAGGCAGGTGTGGGCAAAGGAAAACATACCACGCAGGTACGCCAGTTGATACCCTTGCCTGAAGGTGGCTACATCGCAGATGTGCCCGGCTTGCGCACCGTTGCCCTGTGGGATATTGAAGGCGAAGAGTTGGATGCTTATTTCATCGAGATTGCGCCTTTGGTGCCTTATTGTCAGTTCAATGACTGCACTCACAGCCATGAACCTGGCTGTGCGGTACGCGAAGCCAGTGAGACCGGAAAAATTCACCCCCACCGCTATGACTCCTATTTGCGTTTGCGCTTTGGTCAAGCCCAGGATGATTATTTTGAGGAGGACGATGATGAAGATTAGTCCTTCTATAAAGGTATTATTTCTTTTTATCGCGCTTAGTCTGGTACTGGTGCCAACTTTGATAGCTTGTGAGCCAAAACCGGAACAAACGCCAGACCCAGCCTCTGAGACCCAGGATTTACCGTCAACTGAAGCTCCTGCTGCGACAGCTTCTCCCGCGACAGAACGCCCGAAAGTGCTGAATGTCTGCATTGCTAATGAGCCATCCAGCTTGTATCGTTATGACGGGCGAAATTCTTTAAGCAAACAAAGTGTTTTTACCGCGCTTTATGGCTTTCACGATGGGAGCACCTTGTTACAGTCTGTACCTGACATTAGCCAGGAAACCGTTTCGCCAGAAGAGGGCATGACGGTTTTGACTGCTGATGGTACTGTGCAAGTACTCAGAAAAGGAACCCAGGTTTATGCCACAGGGCAGCCTGAAGTCACTGCGTGGGATACAGATCTCGCGCTTGATATGCAACGCTCTACTATTATATATAGGCTGTATGACGAGCAATTGTGGTCAGATGGCACGCCACTGACCGCGCATGACCTGCTTTATACTTATCACCTTTTGCGTCGTCTTGAATTGCCGGCTTATCAGTGGGCGCTTGAGCGCACGGATAAGCTTGAAGCTCTTGATGAACAAACGCTCAAGTGGACTGGCATACCTGGTTTTGTTGCCAGCGACCCTATGGCGTTTTTCTGGCAACCTTTGCCGGCGCATCTCTTTGAAATCTTACCAGATGAAGACCTTCTGGATCACCCTATGGCAACGCTAACACCACCTGGCTGGGGTGCCTGGCGCATAACGGACTGGCAAAAAGGCGCACAGCTTAATTTTGAAAGAAACCCAAACTATATTCATGTCGCTGCGCACCAGAATGGCTTTGAGTTTCTTAACTTTGTCATTGTTCCCGATGCTGAAGAGGCGCTAACAAAGCTTGAACAGGGTGAGTGCCAAATACTTGACAAAAGCTACCAGCTGGAAAGCCTGGATGAAGCCCGTTTATACGACTTGGCGACGAAATACCAGCTTGTGATTGAAGATTTTGAACCAGTTGGACAGCTTGTCTTTGGCATTAGGCCAGCAAGTTATGATGTAGGCTTTGATTCTGCCACAGTCGTCCGGCAAGATTATTTCGGCACACCACAAGTAAGACAAGCGGTTGCTGGCTGTCTGGCAACATTCGATATTGCTACAAGTATATTTAACCGTGACTGGATTGCCCATAGCTGGCAATTAGCTATGGATACACAGCCATTCGTCCCACCGGTTGTCTGGACTGACGCTAAAGGCAGATTGACGGATTTAGGCTGGGTGATTCGGGATGGGTCTGATGGTGTACGGGTGGCAGATGGAGTGCCAAATGTTGAAGACGGGACGCCTTTCAGAATAAACCTTTTGACCGGGCAAAGCGCGCAAAGTCAGTCCATGGCGAACCTTATCGTGCAAAACCTGGCAGATTGTGGCATTGCGGTAACGCACACCAGCTTGCCTGCTGAAGAGCTTTACGCGCCCGGACCAGATGGTGTGCTGTTTGGGCGCCAGTTTGACATGGCGCTTGTTAATTGGGGTAAGTTGCCTTTTCCGCTATGCGAACTTTACACCAGCGGACAAATACCAGGTCCAAGCACGCATTGGATCGGCACCAACATTGCCGGATTAAATGACGAGACCTTTAACTATGGCTGCATGAACGGGAATTCAGATGAAATGATGATTCAACACGTCCCAGCGGTGCCTTTGATGCCACAAATACGTGTATGGTTGGCTTCGCCTGATCTTGACTTAACGGAGCTAATTCGTTATGAACTTTTATCGGAACTGAAACCAGTTGTCCCATAAGGAATGTCAATCATATCGATTAAACTTAATGCGAAAGTTTGCCAGGAAAAAAATTGAGAGAATATGTCCAGGAAAAAATACATCAACGCTTACGAAACAGTTTATGAATACGATGAAGATGGTCGCGAGACACGTCGTGTGAACTATCGCGGAGATATTTACGAAATCGTGACAGACGAAGTCAATATTAAAAAGTACAAAGTGACGCAAATCATTATTGTCGTGCTTGTTTTTCTCATTCAACTGGCATTGGGTTTCATCAACAACGCTGGTGGGCGCATACTATATGTAAGCCTGCCTTATCTTATCGCCTTTCTGCCGATGGCTTATTGGTTTATCGCTGCCACGCGCTTGCCATCAGAAAAGAAAGAATTAAGGCTGGAGATTGTTGACCTTGGATTTAAACGCAGCAAGGTAATGAGTCTGTTGATAGCTATCTTTTCGGGCATAGCGATTCTGGGCGCGATCGTGTTTCTGATTTTTTTTAGTGAAGGAAATATTCTTAAAGACCTTCTCTTCCTTTTGGGCCAGCTGATTGTTTTTACGCTGGCACTTTTTGCCCACTTGCAAAGCCGAAAAATCATCTTTCGTAAAATTGACAGAGGCGATTAGATATTAGGAGCAAAAGAACTGAAGCATTGGTAAATCTATGGTTAACTGTCAGAAATGTAATAATAATTTATTGCTAAAAAAATCGGGAAACAATTCTGTCTCGCTAGATAGTGTCGAATCGTCAAAACGCCTAGACAAATTTTGCAATATGATATAATGAAAGCGCAACTGCTTTACTCAGAGCAGTTTTGTTCCGTGAGTGGGTCATGATGTGCCACTTTTTTGCGGATTTCTGTTGACAGACTTTTGACTCGCGGACTATAATAATTAAACCTAATTCAATATGGAGAAAAGGAGAAAAATGAGTAAATTTGCACGTATTTTATCACTTCTGCTCGTCACAGTGATGCTCGGTGGCATGCTTGCTGCTTGTGGCAAAGATGTGACTCCAGAACCCCCCGTCGAAGAACCGGTTGAACAACCCGTTGAGGAACCGGTGGAAGAGCCCGTTGAGGAACCCGTCGAGGAAGAGCCCGTTGAGGAAGAACCCGTCGAGGAACCGGTCGTTTTCGAACCCGAACCCTTCGGTGAGAATCTGCCCACTGCACCCACAATCAATACCCCATTCGTTGTGGCTTATGAACAGTTCTCGGAAAAATTCAGCCCCTTCTTCTCTGAAACTGCTTATGACGCTGACGTTGCAGGTATGACCCAAATTGGTCTTATGACCACTGACCGCTTGGGCCAAATTGTGATGAACGCTATTGAAGGCGAAATTTTGCCCTACAATGATGTTCCTTACGAATACAAGGGTGCCGCAAACCTGACCCAGGATTATGATGAAGCTGCTGACAAAACCACTTATACCGCTCGCTTGCGCGTTGGTATGCAGTTCTCTGACGGCGAGCCCGTAACGGCTGATGACGTTATCTTCACCTATTACACCTATCTGGATCCTTCCTATGTTGGTTCCACAAGCCTTAGCTCTTACCCCATCGTTGGTCTCAAAGAGTATCAAACCCAAACTCCTACCGCAGTCTTAGACCGCTACGTACAGTTTGCAAAAGATATCTACGCCGCTGGCCCCGACCACGAATGGTCAGATGCTGATGCCTGGACCCAGGAACTCCAGGATGGCTACTGGGAAGAAATCGAAAAATTCGGCATCAAAGAATCCCAGGCCATTATTGACTATGTAACTGCTCGATACGCAGATGCTTACGCAGAACGCTTCGTCTACAAAACAGCAGACGAAGTTCGCGAGAGCGAAGGCCTGCAGGCTGTTCTCGGTATGGTCCTCTGGGGATTTGGCGATGTTGTCTGTGCCGAAGAAATCGGTGAAGACGAAGAATGCCCCGAAGAAGCTGGCTACAAGTTCATTGCTGCTTCCGGTGAAGAATATGACATGGTTGAGAACTTCCCAACTGCTGAAGACTACAACCGCGAAATTACCTTAGCCTACGGAGGCGATCTTGCAACTGCATGGGAAACCGAAACCGCTACAGGTAACACTGACATCCTAAACATTGTTGAAACTGAATTCATCAAAATCTGGGGTCCCAAAGACGAGGAAACCGGTGACGAAGGCGTACCCAGCATTGCTGGTATTACCAAGCTTGATGACTACACCGTCCAGGTTGTTTTGAATGGTTTCTCAGCTCCCGCCATCTACTCTGTGCTTGGCGTTAGCGTTACCCCCTTGCACTACTACGGTGACAAAGAACAATATGATTACGAAAACAATAAGTTCGGCTTCCCCTTCGGTGATCTGAGCAAACAACAAAGCCTTACTCCCAAACCCATGGGTGCTGGCCCCTACAAGTTTGTCAAGTACGAGAACCGTGTTGTTGTTTTCGAAGCCAACGAATACTACTATCGTGGCTGCCCCAAGATCAAAGAAATCCAATTTAAAGAAACCGCTTCCGCAGAAGTTGCATCTGCTTTGAACACTGGCGATGCTGATGCTGGTAACTTCTCTCCATCTAAAACAAACATGGAAGAAATTAAAGGCTATAACAGCAATGGCGAGTTGGATGGCGATGTAATCGTTATGAAGATGGTTGACAACTTAGGCTATGGCTACATTGGTATCAACGCTGACACCGTCAATGTTGGTGGCCAACCCGGCTCAGACGCCTCAAAGAACCTGCGCAAAGCATTCGCAACCATTTACGCGGTTCACCGCGATTTGGCTGTCAATTCCTACTACGGCGAAGGTGCTTCTGTTATCAACTACCCAATTTCCAACACCAGCTGGGCTGCTCCTCAACCCACCGATGACGATTACCAAATCGCTTTCTCGGTTGACGTTGATGGCAACCCCATCTACACCGCTGATATGACACCTGAAGATAAATACGCGGCTGCCCGCGAGGCTGCTTTGGGCTTCCTCGAAGCTGCTGGCTTCACCATTGAAGATGGCAAAGCAGTTGAAGCTCCTGAAGGCGCCAAGCTGAACTACGAAGTTATCGTTCCTGGTGGCGGTACTGGTGATCACCCTGCTTTCGCAATCCTGACCAATGCCGAAGCTGACTTAGCAGCAATTGGTATCACATTGAACATCAACGATCCTGCCAATGCCAACATCCTTTGGGACGCGCTGGATGGCGGACAACAAGAAATGTGGACTGCTGCCTGGGGCTCAACCATTGATCCTGATATGTACCAGGTCTATCACAGCAGCAACGTTGTTGGCGAAGGTGGAACCGACTCCAACCACTATCACATCCGCGATGCTCAACTTGACCAATTCATTATGGACGCTCGCATGTCCGATGAACAGAACTATCGCAAGGCTGTTTACAAGCAGGCTTTGGATGTGGTTATTGACTGGGCAGTGGAAATCCCCACCTACCAGCGACAAAACGCTAATATCTTTAGCACCCAACGCTTGAACATCGACACCCTCACTCCAGATATCACAACCTTCTGGGGTTGGATGAATGATATCGAGCTTCTTGAAATGCTCCCCTAGTTCAACTGTTTGAACTGGGTGAGTCAGAACGCTGACTAGCACTGTGAGCCCACCTAAGGTGGGCTCACATTCTATCAACTCAGAACGAGTACGCTCGTTTATTATTTGAAGGAAGTGAAACGCTATGAGTAATTTCATAATTCGAAGAGTTTTCCTTGGTCTGTTCATTGTCTTCTTTGGAGCAATGATTGTATATGGTGTAATCCGCAGTTTGCCCAGTTCTTATGTTGAGACAGTTGCCAGACAACGTGCAGCTAATCCAACGAGCTTGCGAACTTATCAGGAATGGCTAGATGAGTTAAACCAAGTCTATCACCTTGATGTGGGCATTATTCCTGGTTACTTTGGATGGGTCAAAAATGCTATCCGTGGTGATTTTGGTGTTTCCTGGATTTACAATGTGCCTGTAACACAAAAGTTTAAGGAGGTTATTCCTTACTCAATCTTCTTGAACATTATCACCTTTGCGGTGCAAATTATTGTTTCGATTCCGCTGGGTATTCTGGCGGCACGCAAGCAATATTCTGGTGTGGACTACGCAATTACCGTTTTTGCTCTGGCAGGGCTTTCGTTACCGACCTTTTTCCTGGCGACCTTGCTAAAGTATGTGTTTAGTGTCAAGTTAGGCTGGTTCCCATTATATGGCTTGACAAGTCGATTCCATAATCAGATGGATCGAACAGGGCAGCTCTTGGATATGGCAAAAAATATGACCTTGCCAATTATTACCTTAATGATGCTTTCCATTGGTGGTTTGATGCGTTATACCCGTACGAACATGCTTGAGGTACTCAACTCCGATTACATCCGCACAGCACGGGCGAAAGGTCTTTCTGAGAAGGTGGTTATCAACAAACACGCTTTCAGAAACACGCTCATTCCATTGGTAAGCTACATGAGCACCCTGTTACCTGCCATGTTTGGTGGCTCCATGATCACTGAAACCATGTATCAAATTCCTGGTATCGGTTATATTTCATTTGGTGCTATGCAACAGGGCGACATACCGTTTGCAATGTTCTATACCACATTTTTGATTCTACTAACTCAGATTAGTCTGCTTATTGCAGATATTATGTATGCAGTGGTAGACCCCCGCGTGAGAGTAAACTAAAGGTAGGCGAAACATGAGTGATGAAAACAAAAAAAATCTGGAAATCGATGAACCTACTGACGCACAAATTGGCAGCGACGGATTGCCGATGACCACAACTGAAGAAATGGCACTTGATGACCAACGCCGTATTAAGGTTTTATCACCTGGCATGTTGGTGTTCAAGCGTTTCATTCGCAACAAACTCGCTGTTGTGGGTCTTATCATCCTGGCGATTATGTTCACTTTTTCCTTCATAGGCCCGCTGTTTTCCCCATATACCCAAACTCAGGTTTTTACTGGTATGTCAACGATGTCTCGTGAATATGCCGGTGCAATTTATAACCTTGAGGAGCGGTATACTGTGGCTGATGGTGAAACTTTCAATTCTGCTGATCGCGCAGCCTATCTGTTAGCCAAGGGACGGGGAAGTTCGACCTTTAACTCAGCGAATGGTGAGTTCTATTATGAAGAAATACTGCCAGGCTTTAACCGCATCGCCAAACTGGACGTTGTGGCAAAAACAGACCCCTTGGGCAAACTGCCAACCGATGACCCAGCTATTTCTGAGGACTTTATAAAAGCCTACGAAGCGAACAAAAAAGCTGGAAGTTTTGTTTTTGAAGATGTCTTGTACATCATCACAGGACCAAAAGTTAAAACAATCTCAACTGACAAAGATATTGCTGTAGCTTCAACATTTGTTTTTGATGCATATAACAAAGCTGACGACAAGTTTGTGCAGTCACATCTTTTTAAACTTGCAGTGGCAAATGCTATTGCTGAAGAAGCCGATACCCTTGAGTTGGAAAACAGAGAATTTACGATTGTAATGGATGAAAGAAGCGGTACGATTAGTGACGAAACCGGCAAACACTTTGCTCAAATTTCCGACATCATCGTTAATCCCTTGGATTCAAGTGCTTTTCTAAGTGTTGATTTCAAAGAAACCGTTCGCGAAACAATGAACGCCAGAAAGAACGAATTCTACTTTACAGATGAGAATGGAATTGAAACTCACTATAAGATAGTTATCGTCAACCAAAACTACAGCATTATGAAAGACATGCCCACTGAATTGGTGCGAACCTATGAATTCCCCAGTAAAGAACACTGGTTAGGGCTTGATAACAACGGTATGGACCTGCTCACCCGTCTGATGTACGGTGGACGTGTTTCTCTGATGGTGGGTTTCGTGGTTATTATCATTGAGATGCTTATCGGTGTCATCTTTGGTGGTATCTCTGGTTACTTTGGTGGCACGGTTGATACCCTGATGATGCGCTTTGTAGACTTGTTTAATAGTATTCCTTTCTACCCGATTGTGATTATTTTCGGGTCTGTAATGGATACTTTACAGGTTGATTCAACCACACGTATATTCTTATTGATGGCTATATTGGGTTTGCTTGGTTGGACTGGTATTGCCCGGGTTGTTCGTGGGCAAATTCTGAGCCTGCGCGAACAAGACTTTATGGTTGCTACCGAAGCGACCGGTATCAGAACCAGCCGCCGCATTTTCCGCCACCTTATCCCGAACGTTATGCCACTGCTGATTGTTTCCGCCACTGCTGGTTTGGGAGGCATCATCATCACAGAGGCAACGCTTGGCTTCCTGGGATTAGGCGTAAAATATCCCTTAGCATCTTGGGGTAGTATCATCAATAATGCATCAAGTGCCCATGTTATGCAGTCGTACTGGTTTATGTGGTTCCCTGCCGGTATGCTGATTTTGCTGACCGTGTTGGGCTTCAACTTTGTTGGCGACGGCTTGCGCGATGCTTACGATCCAAAGATGAAACGTTAGGAGTTTTAGATGACTGACGAAAAAATAGATTTAAAACAATTTGACACAACAGAGGCTGAAGAAGATCGCGTAAAGGAGAGTATCCACCTTAGCGCCAGAGAATCAGCCCGAATTACGCGCGAGAATCGTCGCATTACCAATGCCATCGAAAAACACCGCAACCGTCGTAATGTTGACCCTTCAGAGTATCTTACTGAAATGGTCAACCCGGATAATGTGGTTGAGTTTGACGACGTACACACTTATTTCTTCACCGATATCGGTACTGTTCGCGCTGTTGATGGCGTAAGTTTTGATGTTCCTGTTGGTAAAACAGTAGGTGTGGTGGGTGAATCAGGCTGTGGCAAGTCCGTTACCGCGCTTTCCCTGATGCAGTTGGTGCAACGCCCACAAGGCCAGACCGTTAAAGGCGAAATTCGCCTTAACACCGGCGATAAGGTCTACAATATTGTTGAGACCCCAACTGAGATTATGGAAACCATTCGTGGTGCGCAAGTTTCGATGATCTTCCAGGAGCCAATGACCAGTTTGAACCCTGTCTTTAAAGCCGGACATCAAATTGACGAAGTTATCGCATTACACAATCCTGAAATGAGCAAAGAAGCTGTCAAGCAAAAATCAATCGACATGATCGAAATGGTTGGTATCGCCAACGCTGAGGGTGTCTATGAAATGTACCCCCACGAACTCTCCGGTGGTATGCGCCAGCGTGTCATGATTGCTATCGCTTTGGCTTGTAACCCGCGCTTGATTATCGCCGACGAACCAACAACCGCCCTGGACGTGACCATTCAGGCACAAATTTTGGACTTGTTGCGCCAGCTCAAAGACCGCATCAACTCCAGTATTATGCTCATTACCCACGACTTGGGTGTGGTAGCCGAAATGGCAGATTATGTTGTGGTTATGTATGCCGGACGCATCGTTGAAAAAGGCACGGCGCATGACGTGTTCTTGCATCCACAGCATCCTTATACTGTCGGGTTGATGGCATCTAAACCGGTTATCAACAAAGAAGTTGACCGCTTATACAGCATCCCGGGTGCAGTGCCCAACCCCATCAACATGCCCAACTACTGCTACTTTAGAGACCGATGTAATAAACGCAAGCCCATTTGTAATGGCGACTACCCACCTGAAATTTACACATCTGATACGCACATGGTAGCTTGCTATCTCTACAAAGATCAAAACGAAGAGGCCAACAATGGAAAATGAAAATCTTTCTAACGAACTGATTCATGACGACGAATATATTGCCGAGGTTTATCGCCTAAAGCAATATTTCCCAATCAAAGCTGGTTTGTTCCAGCGAGTGGTTGGCCATGTGAAGGCTGTAGATGGCGTAACTTTTAGAATTCGAAAAGGCACAACACTCGGTTTGGTGGGTGAGTCCGGTTGCGGAAAAACCACTGTTGGCAAAACAATGTTGCGACTCAATACCGCTACATCAGGTAAAGTTCTCTTTGATGGCGTTGATGTCTTTGCCTTGGATCGCGAAGGCATTCGTGACTTGCGTCCCCGCATGCAGATGATTTTCCAGGACCCCTATTCGAGTCTTTCACCGCGTATGCCCATTAGCGAAATCGTTGGCGAAGCTGTCCGCGAACACAACATTGTGCCACGGAATGAATTCGACGATTATATCGACCATGTCATGCTCAACTGCGGTTTGCAACCCTATCACAAAGACCGCTACCCACACGAGTTCTCCGGTGGTCAGCGCCAGCGCATTTGCATCGCGCGTTCACTCGCTCTGAAACCCGACTTCATCGTTTGCGACGAGCCGGTCTCGGCTCTGGATGTCTCCATTCAGGCGCAGATTATCAACTTGCTTGAAGATCTGCAAGAGCAAAACAAAATGGCTTATCTCTTCATTTCCCATGACCTTTCGGTTGTGCAACACATCTCCGACTACATCGGCGTGATGTACCTGGGCGATATTGTGGAATATGCCAAGAAAGAATATCTCTTTGAGAACCCGCTCCATCCTTACACGCAGGCTTTGCTTAGTGCGGTGCCCATCCCTGACCCCACCCTGAAGATGAAACGCATCATCCTTGAAGGCAGCATTCCCTCCCCGGCGAATCCTCCTTCAGGCTGTAAGTTCCACACCCGTTGCCCGCGTGCCATGGACATCTGCAAGAAAGAAGTTCCGCCCGTCATCGAGCTAAAACTGGACCACGAAGTGGCATGTCATCTCTATGCCGGACAGGGAAAGGTGCTGGATCTATAAAATGCTGAAAGAATACCCAGACGACGACGGACGCGTCATTTGTGATATGAACGTTGAAGGCATGCGCTGGTACAACCGGAACTTGTCAAAAGTAGACGACTATCGCAAAAGCCGCGAAAAAGCCGCGCCACATCGCAACGTGGGCGAAGTCATGACCCGGCGCGAAACAGTACGTTATACCTTTTATGCGGTACTGGCAGGACTGACCATCGTGGCAGTCTTCGCCACCGCCTGGATTCTGCTGTGGCTCTTCTCCGCGTACGTATGGTTCAAGTAAGCAGTATCTAATGCAATAGATAAAAAAGGCTGTCTTTTGACAGCCTTTTTTCTATAAAAGAAGCAAATGTTTTTGTGTTCGTTCATTTGAAAATAATAGAATTGAATAGCTGAGTTGATTTGTGCTGGATTATGCATAAAAAACACAAGCTTTTAGGGTGATTTCTCTTGTCTAAGGGGAAAAATACTGGTAATTAATAATCATAAATTTAGATAATTGCTTGGTTGACAGAATTCAGACTTGTCGATTATAATAAATCAAACCCAAAAGGAGAAAAGGAGAAATATGAGTAAATTTGCACGAATCTTATCACTTCTGCTCGTCACAGTTTTACTTGGTGGCATGCTTATTGCTTGCGAACAAAAACCTGTGACACCAGAACCCCCCGTCGATGAAGTTCCTGTTGAGGAACCCGTCGAGGAACCCGTCGAAGAACCCGTAGAGGAAGAACCTGTAGAGGAAGAGCCCGTCGAGGAACCCGTCGAAGAAGAACCCGAGCCCGAGCCCACTACCCGTGTTGGTGGTTGGTTAGACGAAATCGTGGTTTCTATTATCGATGCTCCATCGGTTATTGTGCAGATGGAAGCTGACGCCGTGGATGTTTACGTCAACGGTTTCGGTACCAATGACCTTGATCAGCTGAATGACTCTGGCTTACCCTATACCACTTCAAACGGTACCTATTACACCCTTCAATTCAACCCTGCTGAATTTAACGAAGGTCTCAACGTCTTCCGCAATCGCAAGATTCGCGAAGCATTCAACTATTTGATTGACCGCAACTACATCAACCAAGAGTTCTACGCTGGTGGTGCCCTGCCCAAATGGTTTGCTATTATGACCAACTTTGGAGATTATGCTCTCCTGGCTGATACCGCTCGCCGCCTTGAAACCAAATACGCATACAACTTTGAGAAAGCCAAAGAAATCATTGATGCGGAAATGGAAGCCGCTGGCTATCCTTTGACTGATGGCAAATATATGAACGCTGATGGCGAACAATATGAAGTCATCTTCCTGGTCCGCAACGATGGTGATGGAACCCGCAAAGCCTGGGGTACTTACCTTACCGGCCAAATGGAAAAACTTGGTTTCGCCGTTAACTTCAAAGAAGGTACCGGTGGCGACCTTGGTCCCATCTGGATTGCTGGCGATCCCAAAGCTGGCGAATGGCACATGTACACTGGTGGTTGGGGTGCTTCGGTTCTGAACCGTGACCAATCCAACATCTTCCAGGAAATGTACCTGCCCACCTCCGCACAAGGCTTGCCTGTCTTCATGGAAAATGATTCCGATCCCGAATTCCAGGAATTAGGCGACAAACTCTACAACCGCGAATTCACCACTATGGAACAACGTGCCGAAATGATGGCCCGCGCTCTTGAGCTCTCACTTGAAGACTCCCTGCAGGTCATGATTGTTGACAGCAAACGCTTTGTTCCCCACCAGGAAGGTCTCGTTGTTACAACCGACTTGGCTGCTGGTGTTGAAAGCGCTCAAATCACCCCCTTCACCCTCCGCTGGGAAGGTCAAGAAGGTGGAACAGTGCGCTGGGCAACCCAACCCTTCTTGTTCAATGGTCCATGGAACCCTGTCCGCGGTTCAAACACCACTTCTGACCAGGGTGCCGTGCGCATGACCGTTGGCTATGCCACAACCTATGATCCTTACACTGGTCTTTTGAACGCCTTCTGGGTTGACAAAGCCGAAGTCACTGTTCAAACTGGCTTGCCTGTCCAGAAAACTTTGGATTGGCTCACCCTTGATTTCGCAGATGAAATCGTTGTACCTGGCGATGCCTGGGCTGACTGGGATGCCGAAACTCAAACCTTCATCACTGTTGATGAAAAGAGTGGTGGCGAACCTGTTACCGCAACAGCGAAAGCCGTTGTTTACTTCCGCGAAGATCTCTTTGACGTCGTCAAATGGCACGATGGCAGCAACCTGGAAATGGCCGACATCATGATGTCATACATCATGGGCTTCGACCGAGCCAAAGAAGAATCTGCTATCTATGACAAACAACCAGTTGGCGCCTTCAATGTCTTTATGCAAACCTTCAAAGGCTTCAAGATTGTTTCCACTGATCCCTTGATCATGGAAGGTTATCAAGATACCTTCAGCGCTGACGCTGAATTGCTTGTTCCCATTGGCTACACCTGGATTAACAACTTCCAGGGTGAAGGCTCATTCGCATCCTATGCAATGATGAACTCTGCAGAAGCTGCACATGAACTTGCCTACACCGAATCCAAAGCTCTTGAGCTCGAAGTTGAACAAACCAGCACCATTGGTGGACCAAGCCTTGAGATTTTGACCAAGCATCTTGATCAACTCATTGCTGATGGAACCATTCCTTACGAACCCACTTTGGGTCAATACATCACCAAAGAACAAGCCATTGCCCGCTACCAGGCACTGAAAGCTCACTTTGAAAAGTATGGCAACTACCATCAGGGCGTTGGTCCTTACTTCCTCAAGTCTGTTGATCTGAATGGTAAATCACTGGTCATGGCTCACTGGGATCAATATCCTGATCTTGCTGACCGCTGGTCAATGTATTCTGCACCAAAGATTTCCGATGTCGAGATTGATGGTCCCGGCCAGGTTGTCGGTGGTGAAGAAGCCACATTTGATATCTATGTCACCTTCCAGGGCAAACCCTACGAACTGGCTGATATCAAACAAGTTAAGTTCCTTGTTTACGACGCTGAAAACAACGTTGTTATCATCAGCGCTGCTGAAGCAGTTGAAGATGGCCACTTCGTTATCACTTTCAGTGGCGAAGACACCGCGAAATTTGGTGATGGTGCCACCAAGCTTGAGGTTGCAGTAATCTCAATCGCAGTTGCCCAGCCAACTTTCGAAACGATAGAGTTCATTACCGCCCAGTAAACTGAGTGGCTAAGTAGCTCCCATGAGGGGCAGGTTTACAAAAACTTGCCCCTTTTATTTAAAAAAGAAAGGGAGGTTGCCCAGTATGTCTATAGAAACGAATTCACAGGAAACTCCAATAGAATACGCAAAGAGAGCAACACGAGAAACAGCTAAGCGCTTGGCGCGATTCTTTTCTATTCGTTTAGTTTTGCAGATAATCACTATCATCATTGGTGTTTACATCACTATTCTTGTTGCCAACATGGGCGGTTATGTTGATACTATTCTAAAAGCCTCAATTATTGAGGAAGTTAATATGGAAGTATCAGCTATGGTAAGTGAAAAGGATATACCGCGCGAAATGCGTGAGCAAATGGTGAGAGACCTTGTTGAAGAGCGCGAAAGATTGGCAGGTTTAGACCAGCCTTTTATCACCCGCTCATTTCATCATCTTTGGAATGGTTTAACGCTCAATTTTGGCCGGGCACGTTTTATGGTGAGTGACCATGGATCCAGGATGGTTCGAAACATCATTTTAGAGCGACTTCCTGCCACATTGCTCTTAATGGGCACGTCGCAACTGCTGTTGTTTTTTGTCACGCTTAGTATCGCGCTGGCGGTGTCAAGACATTATGGTAGTTTTTGGGATAAGCTAATTGTGGCAATGTCGCCGACATCTTCCATTCCGCCATGGTTTTATGGCATATTCCTTATCCTTATTTTCGCCGCATGGTTAAAGGTTTTGCCTTTTAGTGGTATGGTAGATGCGCCTCCACCACCAACAAAGCTTGGATATTTCCTGAATGTTCTAAAACATCTTATTCTTCCTGCAGGATCGCTGTTTATATCGAGTTTCTTTATAAACACCTATTCCTGGCGAACATTCTTCTTAATCTACTCCAGCGAAGACTATGTTGATATGGCTAAGGCAAAAGGTCTGGGTGACCGCGCGATTGAACGACGCTATATCCTGCGCCCAACCTTGCCCAGTATCATTACCAGCTTTGCTTTGCTGATGGTTGGTATTTGGACTGGTGCCACATTGACGGAAACGATTTTTAACTGGCCGGGGCTTGGAACAACGATATACACCGCCATTAGCAAGTATGACACCGCGGTAATTGTTGGCACAACGATTATTCAGGCTTATATGTTGGGTATAACAGTGTTCTTCCTGGACTTCCTGTATGCCATTGTTGACCCCAGAGTTAAGTTGGGCGGAGGGAAATAAGATGAAAAAATTTAAAGACACATTCCAGGATATTGTCAGATATCCTTCCGCGATTGTAGGATTGTTGATAGTCTTAGCGTTAATCGTATTTTCTATTTATACGATGATTACTATCCCCTACAAAGAAGCAATCTATTTGTGGAAGGGTACTGAAGAAGTTGTCTACAAGAATCCCAGGAATGCCCAACCAACCTGGAGTAATTGGTTTAGAAAAGACAAACTTCCTGAATCCATTGATGTATATGCCGGCGTAGGCGAAGAGTTTTCGAAAGAAGTCACGCCACGTGAAAAAGGTGGCAGTCAAATTGAGTTTAATTACGAACTGGAATACAACTATAACGAACTGCCCCAAGATATTTTTATGTACTTTACATCGAACTATACGGATAGAAATCCCTTTATCGTCATCACGATGATTACACCTTCAGGTGAAGAGATAAAGGTATTTGATGGCGGTATTGCCCGAGCCACAAATGTGAGATTTGGTCAGGAAGAAAAACTCATGAACCGTTTGACCCGCTTGCATGGTCGGGAGCCAGAAACACCTCTGAAGAATGTTATTGAAGGTCTTTTTACCAAAGTGGGTGTTTATCCGCCAGTTGTAGACAAAGGCACATACACGATTAATGTCAAGGCGACCACCTTTGAAGAAGGGTCGGATGTTGATGCTGAATTGGTGATGCATGGCACAGTATTTGGGCTTTTTGGTACCGATCACATGCGCAGAGATCTTAAAATCGCCATCATGTGGGGTGCGCCTATTGCCTTGGCTTTTGGTCTCACTGCTGCTTTGGGTACAGCACTGATTTCTATGTTCATTGCCGCGCTTGGCACATGGTTTGGCGGTTGGCTGGATGAACTCATTCAAAGAATCACCGAAGTCAATATGGTTATTCCCTACCTGTCTATTCTGATTATGGTGGGTACCTTCTACTCGCGAAGTATTTGGGTGCTTTTGGCTGTGACGATTCTTTTGAACATATTCTCAGGGGCGATTAAATCACGCAGGGCAATCTTCCTGCAAGTTCGAGAGTCTACCTACATTGAGGCAGCTAAAGCATACGGAGCCAGCGATTACCGCATTATCATCCGATACATGATTCCCCGTGTTATCCCTATGATCATTCCGGGTCTGGTATCAGCTGTACCTGCGTATGTCTTCCTTGAAGCATCTTTGGCGATTTTAGGTCTGGGTGATCCTACCGTACCTACCTGGGGTAAGATCATCAACGATGCCCGCACATATGGTGCGCTGTATCAAGGTATGTTCTATTGGATTCTGGAGCCTGCAGTATTCTTGATGATTACTGGGCTTGGGTTCGCGATGTTGGGCTTTGCGCTTGACCGAATCTTCAACCCAAGATTGAGAGGTATGTAAAATGGCAAAACAAAAAACCAAAGACATCAAGTATGATGCAATTGCTGCTGCTAAGGAAAAGGCTCAGTTGATGAGCCAAATGAGTGAAACTACTCATAAGACAGGCCCAGTAGAACACAGTTTGCTCTTAAGTATCAAAGACCTTAAACTTCACTTTGAAACCGTTCGCGGTCCAGTACAGGCAGTTGATGGCGTCAATTTTGATTTGGTAACCAACAAAGCTGTGGTCGTTGTTGGCGAATCAGGCTGTGGAAAGAGTTCACTTGCCAAAGCCATTTTGCGCTTGTTGCCACGCAACGTGGCTCATTATTCCGGTGAAGTATGGTTGCGTGATGTTGACACGATGCAACTGAGTGATGATGACTATCGCGAAGAAATCAGATGGGTCAAAATTTCGATGGTGCCACAGGCCGCCATGAACTCACTCAATCCAGTATTGCGCGTAGGCGATCAGGTTGCTGAGCCTATGCTGGTGCATTATGGTATGCCCAAAGAGGAAGCTATGCAACAAGCGGCAATCATGTTCCGCAATGTGGGCGTGCCGGTTGACTTCTTAACCCGTTATCCATTTGAGCTTTCAGGTGGTATGCGCCAGCGCGTTGCTATCGCAATGGCACTGGTTACCGGTCCTGACCTGGTTATCCTTGATGAACCCACTTCGGCACTTGATGTATTGACCCAGGCTAATATCTTTAACCTGCTTAAGCGCATCAAAGCTAACCTGGATACCAGTTTTATCTTGATTACCCACGACATCTCTACGTCTTCAGAACTTGCCGACATCGTGGCAGTTATGTACGCAGGCAAGATTATTGAGGTTAGCGAGTCCCATCGCTTTTTCAGCAAACCCCGCCATCCCTATGCAAGAGCTTTGATGGCTAGTGTGCCACGATTGCGGGAACGCGAAGAACCTCATTTTATTGAAGGAAAACCGCCATCACTTATCAACCCACCTACAGGTTGCCGGTTTAAAGAACGCTGTCCAAAGCGAATGGAAAAGTGTGAAGAAGAACCACCTGTTACTCGCTTTGGTGATGACTGGGTTGCTTGTTGGCTCTATGAAGGACAAGGTGATTAGCATGACAGATCAAATTGATGAAAAAACAATTGAACAGAACTTTGAGCAAGATGAAGACTTTGTTTTGAATATCCGCGGATTAAAAGTCTATTTTGAACTTAGAAAACGCGGTTTTCAACATGCTGGTTTTGTACATGCTGTCGATAATGTCGATCTCAGGTTAAGACGTGGTGAAACGATAGCGATTGTAGGCGAATCCGGTTGTGGTAAGACAAGTTTGATGAAGACTATTTTGCGTCTCAACACACCAACTGGTGGCGAAATTGAATTTGACGGCGAAATCATCAACGACCTAAAATCGGATGCTCTCAAGAATGTGCGTCGCAAGATTGGTTATGTGCAACAGGATCCTTATGGAGCCTTGGCACCATTCATGAATGTCCGTACTATTCTTGAAGAGCCATTAATCGTTAATGGTGTTAAAGACAAACAGGAACGCTTCGACCGTGTCGTAAAAGTGCTTGAAGAAGTGCGCATGACACCTGTGGAAGACTTCCTTGAAAAGTTCCCCCATCAGCTTAGTGGCGGTCAACAACAGCGTATCGTTATTGCGCGCGCGATGATTTTGGATCCGATTTTGTTGGTTGCAGACGAACCGGTCTCAATGCTGGATGCTTCTGTACGGGTAGAGATTCTCAAACTTTTGCGTTCGCTGCAGGAAGAACACAACTTAGCGGTTATCTATATCACCCACGACCTGGCAACCGTACGTTACTTCTCTGAGTACATCTATGTTATGTACGCTGGGCAAATCATTGAAAAGGCACCGGAGTCAGACCTAATTAACCACACAGCGCATCCCTACACGCATGCGCTTTTGGCGGCTACATCCGACCCCGATCCGAAAAACGTTGATGAATTCCAGGACGTACCGCCAGGAGAACCCCCAAGCCTGGTAAAACCGCCAGAAGGTTGTCGGTTCCATCCGCGTTGCCCACACATGATAGCTGATTTGTGCGACAAAGAAGTACCGCTAGAGTTCGAAATAGCCGAAAAGCATTTGGTGCATTGTTGGTTATTTAGAGACAAGGCTGTGGCTAAATAAATCCATAGCAATTGTTAAGGGACAAGGATTTGTTTAGAATCAGTTCTAAGACGATGATTATTATTGGTGGCGTTTTGCTCACACTTAGCGTCATCATTCCAGCACTAAGGCTGGCAGAAATACTGCCAGCCTTAATCTGGATTGATTTCTTAACATACGCCCTTTTAGTTAGTGGCTTGTTTCTTGGCATGATGGGTATCTTTACCTATGCCAAGGAAGTGCGCGACCGTAACAGAGAATAACGCGCAAAACAATAATCCAAACTTGAGATATCATTTGCATATTCTGGAAATTGTGCTAAAATAATCGTCCCTGGGGTATTGTGTAATGGTAGCACACCGGACTTTGAATCCGTTTGTCGTGGTTCGAATCCATGTACCCCAGCCTAGTTATTATTGTGGAAACTGAACCTGACGATCCATATCATTCTTTTTACACGACAAGCAGCGTGAGTAAACCGGTTCCTGCTTGTCGTCGTTCCATTTGGAGAATACAATGACAATAGCTTCTATTATGCTTGCTGCTGGTCATGGCACACGCATGAAATCAACATTACCTAAAGTATTACATCCTATCCTGGGCAAGCCTTTGGTTTTACACGCTTTAAGCGCGGTAGAAAATGTGGTTGATATTCCGCCAGTTGTTGTGATTGGACATGGCGCAGAAGATGTCAAAGCTGCGATACAAGCTGGTGTAAAACAAGATGTGCAATTTGCCATCCAGGAAAAACAGCTTGGTACTGGCCATGCGGTGATGTGCGCGCAAAGCCTCTTGCAGGGCAAGTCTGAAAAAGTCATCATTACCTTCGCGGATATGCCACTTTTAACACAGGCCAGTATTGAACATATCATTCAGCTGCAACAGGAAAGCCAAAGCGTGATGGTTATTACGACCGTCATGTCTGAAGAACCCCGCGGATTTGGGCGCGTCATTCGCGATAGCGACGGTTCCGTGCAGGCAATTGTTGAAGAAGTCGACTGCACGCCTGAGCAACTTTTGGTCAGGGAAAAGAATACCAGCGCGTATTGTGTGGACGCCAAATGGCTTTGGCAATCCCTGGAAAAGCTACAACCTTCCGCCAAAGGTGAGTATTACATTACTGATTTGGTCGCCATGGCGGTTGCCGAAGGACTGCGGGTGAGCGCGTATGTGCTTGAGGATCGCAGCGAAGGTCTGGGTATAAATGACCGCGTTGACCTGGCTGATACGGAGCGCGCGATGCGTATGCGGGTTAACCGCGATTGGATGCGTAAAGGTGTTACCTTTATTGACCCCTGGACAACGACTGTGCACCTTGAGGTTGAACTGGCGCAGGATGTTGTGCTTCAGCCAAATACGATGCTGATGGGTAAAACAAAAATTGCCAAAAACTCAGTCATAGGACCAAATACGACTTTGATTGATACGCTGGTTGGCGAAGACTGCCATATTCAATATAGTGTGGCAGAATCGGCGCAAGTTGGCAATCATGTCACGATTGGCCCATTTGCCCGTTTGCGCAAGGGTGCTGTTTTGCAGGACCATGTGCATATCGGTAATTTCGGCGAGGTGAAGGACTCTGTGCTTGGTGAAGGTACCAAAATGGGACACTTCTCCTATATTGGTAATGCCGAAATTGGCAAGGATGTTAACATCGGCGCGGGCACAATTACCTGTAATTATGACGGAAAAACCAAGCATCTTACCGAAATCGGCGATTCTGCCTTCATTGGCAGTGACACGATGCTTGTTGCTCCGCTGAAAATTGGAAAAAATGCCACAACCGGCGCTGGATCTGTGGTAACTCGCGATGTGCCAGATAATACGATTGTGTATGGCACGCCTGCGAAACCGAAAGAGAGAAAGGACTAACGTGAACGAACTTCCCTGGCTATTGACACTCTTGGGGGTGGCAGTCGTATTCGATTTATTGACTTCCGCCGCCAGAGCCGCCTTTTCGCAGGCGCAATTGCCTAATCTATTGACATACTTTGAGAAAGAACCTCACAAAGCGGAAAGAACGCTTGAAGTTTCCGGAAAACTTGGCCTGCGCACTTCGTTGCGCCTGGCAATCGCTTTTGCCCATCTTTTCCTTGGCGCTTTAACGGTATTAGTAACCCACTATTTCTGGCCGGACTTGCATTTTGCGTGGGTGCTTCTGATTGCCCTGGGTGTATTGTTTGTCATAAGCATTTTTGAATACTTTATCTCGCGCAAAGTATTAGATACGCCTGAAAAATCCGCTTATAGCTGGCATCGCTTTGCTGATTTCCTGTATTTTGTGTTTAAGCCGATGACCATCGTGATGACTGGTTTGCTTGGGCCACATGCGGAGATAAATGTACCGGCTGTGACCGATGAGACCTTACGCGATTGGGTTTCTTTGGAACAAGCTGAAGGCATGCTTGAAAAAGGCGAGCGCGAAATGATTTATTCCATTTTCCAGTTTAGCGAAACGCTTACCAAAGAGATTATGGTACCCCGTATGGACGTTTTAGCCCTGGATATCGAATCGACCATAAGCCACGCGCGCCAGGAATTTATCAATGCCGGTCATTCCCGTGTGCCAGTCTATGAAGACGTCATCGACAATATTGTTGGTTTGCTTTACGCCAAGGATCTCCTGGCAATCACTGATGATGACGCAACCATCGCGTCAAAACGCAAGCTTTTACGTACCGCCTATTTTGTGCCTGAAACCAAAAAGGTGGATGAACTTCTCACAGAGATGCAATCGCGGGGCGTGCATTTAGCGCTTGTGGTTGATGAATATGGCGGTTTCGCGGGGGTGGTAACGCTAGAAGATATCGTTGAAGAAATCGTAGGCGAAATTCGCGATGAATATGATACTGGTGAAGAGCAACTCTACACACAAATAAGCGATAATGAATTTTTCATCCTGGGGCGTGCTACTATCGACGAGTTCAACGAAATTACTGGCGCGGAACTTTCTGATGAATATGCCGATACTTTGGGTGGCTACCTGTATGGTCAAATTGGCCGTGTGCCAGAGCCCGGCGAAATGGTCATCAGTGATGGCATTGAATTTATCATTGAGCAGGTTCAGGCCCGAAGAATTCTCAACGTAAAAGTGCGCCTTGGTGCAGGCGAAGAAATGGAAGATGTGAACTATGGTCCAGCCTAATGTGATTGATGAAAGAAAACTAAACGCGCTAAAAGTTTTAGCAAGCCAAAGCGCGCAAAACGCCTATGCACCGTATTCGCGTTATAAGGTTGGCGCAGCGGTGCTGGTGGAAGATGGGCGCATCTATGGCGGTTGCAATATCGAAAATGCCGCCTATCCTTCGGGCATTTGTGCCGAACGGGTAGCGATATTCAAGGCAGTGGAAGCGGGACATCGTAAGATTATCGCGCTTGCGGTGAGCACAGCGAACGGGGGTTCGCCTTGTGGTGCCTGCCGGCAGGTAATGCGCGAATTTCTTGATGACGATACGCCGATCTTTATTTTGAATGGCGTGGGTGAGCTTGTTGAGGAAATGAAGTTTTCTGATCTCTTGCCACGTTCGTTTGGCCCCGAAGATTTGCAGATATCCGCCTGATACTGCATATCGTTGAAACGGTGAAGCTTGGCATGACAGAGCGGGCGGAAAGGATTTAGGCGTGTCGCAAGGTGGGGCGCGCTCGTATCGCGCGCTGGCAATCGTACTTAAGCACCGCGAATATGGCGAGGCAGACCGCATTTTGACGCTTTACACCCAGGAATTCGGTAAAGTTCAGGCGATTGCTAAAGGTGTGCGCAAGCTGAAAAGCCGAAAAGCCGGACATCTGGAACCTTTCACCCTGGTTTCATTACAGCTGGCAAAAGGGCGCACCTGGGAATTGATATCTCAGGCAGAAGCGCAACGCACTTTTCAAAACATCCGCGAAGACCTGAACCTTACGGCGCGGGCTGCATATCTTGTCGAGTTAATCGATCGCTTTAGCTACGAAGAAGGCCCAAATCGTGGGCTTTTTCAGATATTGCTGGATGGGCTTCAGCGTCTGGATGAAGGCTTCGCGCCAACAACGGTGACACTGTATTTTGAAATACGTCTGCTTGACCTGGTTGGCTTTCGACCGGAACTGCAACGTTGTGTAGCTTGCGATGCGGAGATATTGCCCGAAGCGCAATATTACTCGCCCAAGCTGGGTGGGGCGTTATGCCCCAGGAGCTTTTCTGCGGATCCGACCGCGTGGCGCATTTCGCTTAATGCCCTCAAGTATATGCGTCATTTTCAGCGTTCTGCGTGGTCAAAGATAAAATCCCTGACTATTCCATCAGAGATACAAGACGAGATAAATCATCTCATTCAGCATCATTTGACTTATCTGTTGGAGTACAATCTCAAAACGCCAGGCTTTTTGAAATCCGTCAAATAAAGGCAAAGCATAATCGAATGTTGAAGCGCGGACAGAATGAGCGATAATCTTTCGTCAGTTTTGTTCAGCTGATATAATAAAGACGCCTCACGAACGAGAACGAGGCACGGAGGACTTATGGAAATTACTTGGTACGGACATTCTTGTTTTCGATTTGTTGAACGCGGTATGGCAACTGTGGTTACGGACCCATTCGACTCGAAAGTTGCGGGCTATAACCCCTTAAAGTTGAAAGCTGATATTGTCACGGTTAGTTCCAACGATCTTTCACACAATAACGTGAGTGTTATTCGCCCTGAGCCATTTGTTATTGATGGCCCGGGTGAGTATGAACGCGGGGGCGTTTTTATCACGGGTATCCAAACTAATCCATTCACTACCGATAAAAAAGTAATGCGCAATACCTTGTATGTATATGATTATGGCAATATGACTATCATGCATCTTGGGCAGGCTAATAATATTCCGCCCCAAAATGCAGTTGAGGAACTGGGACAAATCAATATTGCTTTGGTGCCCGTTGGCGAGGGTGGCGCTTTGAACGCTTCAAAAGCCGCTGAACTGATTAGCATGCTTGAGCCGAATATCGTTATTCCCATGCATTATGCAACGCCTCACTCAAAGCTGGCACTTGAGCCTTTGAGCAAATTCCTAAAGGAAATGGGCATTACCCAACTGGAGACAATGGAGTCATACAAGGCAAACGCGTCGTCATTCACTGAAGAAACCCGTGTAATTGCTTTGGACCCCAAATTAATGGCGTTATAAAATGGCAGTAAAAGTTGTAATGACCTGGGACCTCAAACGAGGCAACGAACAGGAATACTTTGAATTCGTCGTTAGCGAATATTTGCCTAAAGTGAATCAGCTGGGACTGGTACTCACTGACGCGTGGTTAACAGCTTATGGCGAGCGTCCGGCAATGTTGGTTGGAGGTGTATTGCCTACGGTAACCAAGGCGCGTCATCTACTCGAATCAACTGGCTGGTTGGATTTGGAAAACGAGCTGCTGGATTTCGTTGAAGACTATGATGTAAAAGTATTTGACCTAAAAGGTGGGTTTCAGTTCTAGTTGTGTCTGTTCAAAACTTACTCTTGAACTGGTATGACACAAACGCCAGGGAACTCCCCTGGCGTTCTTCGAAATTGCCTTATCATATTCTTGTTTCAGAGTTTATGTTGCAACAGACGCAGGTCGAAACAGTCCTGCCATATTTCCAGCGCTTTATTGAAACCTGGCCAACTGTGCAAGACCTGGCTAATGCCGAAGAACAGGCGGTTTTGAAGGTCTGGGAAGGTTTGGGCTATTATCGGCGGGCTGTAAATTTGCACCGAAGTGCCAAAATGATAGTGCAAACGTTTGGTGGCAAAGTGCCTTCAACGACAGATGCTTTGTTGAAATTGCCTGGTGTTGGGCCTTATACCGCGGCAGCGATTGTCTCAATCGCTTTTGGTGTGCCTGTTGCAGCGATAGATGGAAACATTCGACGCGTTTATGCGCGTTTATTTGCCATTACCGGCTATTTGGGCGAGAAAGAAACTGAAAATCAGCTCAAAGAAATAGCGCAAGCGACTCTCTCAAAAGAACGCCCGGGGGATTTCAATCAGGCTTTGATGGACCTGGGCGCGACTATCTGTAAGCCCCGCAATCCACTTTGCGATGCATGCCCATTGAAGACAGTTTGTCTTGCTTTCCAAAAAGGGCTCGTTTCTGAATTGCCAAGGCGAAAAGAAAAATCCAAAGTGCCGCATTATGTAGTGACCGCGGCGGTGATTAGCGAAGGCGAGAAAGTGCTCATCGCGCAGCGTGCCAAAGATGACTTGCTGGGTGGTATGTGGGAATTTCCGGGTGGAAAACTGGAAGAATCCGATGCAAGTCTCCAGGCGGGCTTAAAGCGGGAGATACTGGAAGAACTTGGCATCAAAATTGATGTCGGCGAAACAGTCGGCGTGTATAAACACGCCTATACCCACTATAAAATAACCTTGCATGCCTTTATGGCGACATTACAGCATGGCGAATCTTTGGATAGACCGCATGGAAAACCAGAGTGTGAGGTTTTTGAATGGATGTTGCCTGAAGCATTAAGCAAATATCCCATGGGAAAAGTTGACCGACTAATCTCGAAACAACTGTTGGGTAAAAGGCTGACGGATTGATTTTGGCGAAAGAGAACGAAATCAGCTTAAATCTATCCCGGGGAGCAAAATCAAAGCGCACTAACGAAGTCCATGTGCCAAAATCCAGGCTCATGTGCTAAAATGATGTTCTGATAACAAAATACAAAAAACTAAACTTAGAGTCTTTCAAACTGAGAAAGAACTAGCTAAAGAGGTCATATGCCACATTTGTTTTCTTTCCTTACTAAACCTGTCCAGCACATAGATCTGGGCTCTGGGCGTTGGATTTACACAATAATATTGGGCGTTATTTTCGGGCTGGGTATTTCCATTCGTGTTTATTGGAAGGATATTAAAAAATTCTTTACGGGCAAGGAAGATGCAAACGCTGAATCGGATCCGACAGAAACAGACACCATCGTAATAGATTCAACGGATGTCAAGAATAAAGAATGAGTTCCTTAGCATTAGTATTCCAGTTTAATGCTAAGGAACTTGATGTGAAGAAGATATTGCGCCACGCAACCTGGCGGATTTGGGCGGGTATCTTATCATTGAGTTCGTGCCCAGGCATACATAATTCTAAAAGAAGAACTCAGGCAAGCATCAGAACGACTATTCTCTGATAAAACAAAAGTAAAAAAGCCAGTTCGGCAAAATTTACGTCCCAAACATTCTGTCCCCTGCATCACCCAGACCGGGGAGAATGTAGCCGTGCTCATTCAGACGCTCATCAATGCCGGCGATGTGAATAGGAACATCTGGGTGGGCGTTGTGCAAACGTTCAATGCCTTCTGGCGCGGCGATGATGCCGATATATTTGATTTTGCTTACACCCCATTCTTTCAAAATATCAACGGTTGCCACTGCTGAACCGCCTGTTGCGAGCATCGGGTCGAGTATCAAACAGACTGAAACGGTTGGTTCAATGGGCAGTCTGTTGTAATAGGAAACCGGCTTAAGCGTGCGTTCATCGCGATAAAGACCGATGTGCCAGACTTCCGCGCTGGGCATTAGTTCCCATACGCCTTCTACCATGCCAAGTCCGGCGCGTAAAACGGGTATAAGACCTATGCGTTCAAGGAGCCTTTTGCCCTGGGTCATGGCAAGCGGGGTTTGCAATTCGATATCTTGTGTTGCAAGATCCAGCGTGGCTTCGTACGCCAGTAATGCGGAGAGTTCGCGCACAAGTTCACGGAACTTTTTGGGTTCGGTACGGACATCACGCAAAAGCGAGAGTTTGGTTGAGACCAGGGGGTGTGGTGAGGGGAATACATTTTTCATTTTGATTTCCTTCTTTTAATGTGTAATGTCAATGAACGGATAAAAAAGACTAACCAAACAGCGACTGCTAAAGCAATCAAAAGTTTGAAGCCGGCTATTTTAGGTAAAATGCGCAGGAAAAAGCCAACACCAAACAGAAAATAGCTTAATATGCGCATGACTTTGGATGCTAGATCACCTTCGCCAAGTCGCGGAGCAAACTTCGCTCCGGTCCAGTCAAAAAAGAGCATGGCGATATCCAGCACAACGCCAAAAGCCAAAATCCACAGAGATAACTCAGAACCATCGCGTGTGAATGCCAGATAGCTTCCTGCGGAATAAAACAGTAATACAAGGATGTAAATAATCATAAACGCTTTCCTTTATATTTATGCTGGCGGTCGTTTGTTCTTTTCTTTGTTGTTCCAGCCAGCGGCTCTTATTAGCGGGATAAAGGCCAATATTAAGAGAACCGAGGAGCAAATGAAGAAATCAACTTCGGCAAAATAGAGAATTAACACCAAAATTATTGCCACTGCCAAAAGTATGCCGGTGATAAGTCCCGCTTTTTTGACCGATGCCATGCGTTGTCCATAGACGGCGCCATTTTGTCCGTTAATTGTCACGACATGACGGTTGCCTTTGTCGTCTGTGTAATAGCTGGCGAGCATCGGCAATAGCGCTTGCGTCCAGCGCAAGTTGTTATAGTCGCCATTGAAAGTAAAATTTCGGATGTGTTGGGCATCAGATGCCAGGCGACAATCCTGCGCTGCCCGTTTTGAAAGTTCTTGTTTTACGAAGTCTTCCAACTCACTGGGCGCGATTGTGCCGATCTGTGTCAGTCCAGTGGCGATATCTTCAGCTTTACCAGGGCTTGCCTGGTTGAGTTGATAGCTGCCAATTTGCGACAGGCGTTCCTGGTGATTGTGCAGGGCAGGTGAAAGCACATTGTCGTAATGCCTTTCAATAAAACCCTTGCGTGGTTCATCTTTTACGCGGGTTTTAATCACTTTTTGACTGGACCAGCCCGCATTTCCCATCTGTTCACGTGACGATTCGACCTGATAGTCGTATCCAAATCTTGCATCCCATGCACCTTTCAGGTCACCATCGGTCAGCCATATCGGCCAGTTGACCAAAACCAGGCGTTGGGAGAGATTTTCAGGCTTGAAGTCTGGAAAAGGAAAAGCACTGCCTTTGCAAAACCGTGCCAGTTGGGCGTCTATCGTTGCTTTGTCCAGGCTGGGTTTAACGATCAGTTCAACAGAAGGCATCTTGCGCGTTTGGGCTGCGGGTACCAGCATCGCTTTTTGACAAATGGGGCAAGCCACGTTGTGCCAATGCGCGGGAACAAAGTAATTTCGCGCGCAGGCCGGGCAAGTTTGGGTGAGGAATGGGTCGGGGGTGTTTACGGTATGTTCAGTCACGATAGTTTCTCCGCTTTCTTCGCCTGACTGTAAAGCGAAATGGATACGACAATACCGGCCAGGCTTGCCAGTGCGCCAAAGGTCAGCAGGCCAGAGTTACCACTTATTTGCATGACAATAAAGCCAATCAGTGCCAAAAGTAAAGGAATAAGTGCGATAAGCCAGGTTATGGTGCGGACTTTCTTCCAGTCCACAGGCTTGTTGCCGGCCAGTTTCCCGGTTTGACCGTTGAGCATGATGTTGTAGTATTGCCCCGCGAAGCTATATCCTGCCAGATATAAGGGTAACAAAACATATCGCCACTGTTCGTCATCGTAGCTCATGTCAATACTCATGTTACGAACATGACTGCTGCCAGTATCTTGTTCGCAGAGGCGTTCGGTGCTAACGCGCATTTGCTGTTTGGCGCTTTGCCAGGCGTCGTCAAGCGGTGTTTCGTAAGCTTGTACGTTCATGCCCACCAAATAATCTGGAGAAAAAAGGACCAGCCCGCTTAAGTTATACGGTTCAATCGCGTTGAGCATGGTGTGGTTCAAGCGGTTGGGGCTGACACCGTTGACCATCAGGTCAGAAAAAAAGTGGGTGATTGCGCCGTTTTCCCATCGCCAGCGTAAAACTTGTCTGGTTTCGTAAGATTTACTTGAAGAGTTATAATATCGCTCGGTTTCGTAGTGGCCAACTTCCGCCTTCCAGTCCGCCGCGATAGACGCGCTAAAAGTCCAGTAGGGCAGATAAACAGGCGTTAGCTTATCCATTTGAGCGGCATCTTTTAAGGCCTTGGGGTGCATCCAGCCTTTGCTTAACCATTCACGAATACGTGGTTTGAGTGCTTCAGGCGTAGCGCTAAAAGGCAATAAGACCTGTGGACGCAGGCTTTTAGTTTTTGGCAGGCTAAGATTGACTTTGTTCGACCCACAATATGGACAACTGGCTGCGATGGCGCCTTTGGGATAGCTAAGTTCAGCGCCACAATTGTTGCAATGCAGCAACTCGCGGTCGGTCTCCCATTCCTGTTCAGCAGCCTGAACATTTTCAAGCGTAAATTCAAAACTTTGGGCTTGTCTTCCAACATGGGCGGTGGCGACAGGTGCAAGATAGCCACAATAAATGCACGCCATTCCTGAACTGTTCACATCAAACTTTAAACTGCCCCCACACTGCGGACAGGCATAGGAACGCGCCTGGGCCTCATCCTTTTCGGGAATAGGCGCAAAGACCAAAACTCCCTCTAATTTAGATGGGATTTGTTCAAAGCCTGGAAAATGGTTATTAGGGTCTTGCAAAACACACCTCCGCGTGTTGTTCTTACGCTATTATAATGGGAAAAGTCAAATGCATCAGGTAAAATCAAAGCATGCATTACATTATTGATGGACACAATCTTATCCCTAAAATCCCGGGTTTGAAACTAAGCGACCCTGAGGATGAAAAAAAGTTAATTGATTTGTTAATTCCTTTTTTGCGCCTGACACGATCTCGCGCCAGAGTGTTTTTTGACCGCGCGACTGACGGGCAGAGTGGTGAACGTAACTTTGGATTGCTAAAAGCCGTTTTTGTGCCGGCTGGACAGAGCGCTGATTCAGCAATAATCGCGCATATCCACAAATTAGCTGGCGAAGCAAGAAACCATAGCCTCGTGAGTTCCGACAGGATGATTCAGGCGGCTGCCAGGGCGCGCTATGTGCCGATTATTCGCAGTGAAGATTTCGCCGATATGCTTATTGAGAAACTGGTAGAAGACCCGGAAAGAACGCAAGCTTTTGAAGGATTGACGGTAGGCGAAGTTGAGGAGTGGGAAGCCCTTTTTAATCAATACGGCACCACGCCGGACGGTTATAATCCATAGAAAGAACTTTATAAAAAGCTTTATGAAGTGCAGTGGGTTTTGTTTGCTTTGGTATGGATATGGATGGGTTTTTATAAACAAGACTGAAATCGCGTGACTTTTTAACAATAGCTTGTTAACCAGGGAGAAAGACACTATAATTTACTAAATCATTTATTAAAAAGACGATGAAAATGAAACACACGACGAGAAAATTTATCATACTGAGCTTGCTATTGCTGATGGCTTTAAGCGCTTGTCGTGTTGAAAAAGTAGTGTCTCCAACTGATGTGCCAAAAACACAAGAACCCACTATACCAAGTGCAGAAACACTTGTGCCAAGCGAAACACCGACCGCGTTCATCTCGCCTACATCCGCCCCGAGTGCTACCCTAGCACCACCAGCTTTTTGGAAGGGCACCCTGCCCCTTGACCTGCAAGAGCGTATCTGCCTGCCAGACGGTGCGGTATGGGCCAGCGATGAAAATACTGCCACGTATTCTATTGCCGCATCAGTGCCTGAAAAAATGAACACACACCTTGCGTCAACGCAATGGACATATGCCCTGGTCGCCCCGTTTTTTACCGTGCGTGATGACATCAGCCTGAGCGACTTACAGTTCTTTTTAATGGGTAAAGAAAGCGAAAGCCCAGACTTATCAGATCGGAAGGTCCTGCTCGATGAAGGCGATTATGAAAGCCTTATCGCTTTGTTGGGTTTATCCAACCCATCCGATAAAGTGCTAAAAAAAGTTGCCAGAGATGCCATTTTTGCTGACCCGTGGGGGGATGACTGGGCAATCGTACCCTTTGACGCTTTGCAACCCGGCTGGAAAGTACTTGCCATAGATGGCATCTCACCTTTGGACCATGATTTTGATTCTGATAAATACGTCTTGACCCTGCATGTGGCGATTGAAAGCAAAACTGAAAACAACGAACAAAGTGCCAGTATGGATTTCTCGGGTATATTACCAGCGCCAAACCGCGATGAGACCAAGCTCACCAGTCTCATCATGACCGGCGTCACTGCTATGGCACGCGATACCGCCTATGTGATGGAAACACAGGGTGTGCTATTTCCTGGCACCGAAATCCGCGATATCCTGCGCGCTGCGGATTTGACCCACATCAGTAACGAAGTTTCTTTTTATGAAGGCTGTGCGTTTCCCAATCCGGATTACAAGGGTTTTATATTCTGCAGCAATCCGGAATATATCAAACTGCTGGATGACCTTGGCGCGGATATTATCGAGCTGACGGGGAATCACAACAACGATGTTTTAGCGCTTTACAAAGTCGATTCAGTACCTTTCACGCTGGAACTTTACGAACAGTATGGCATGCGGTGGTATGCTGGCGGTGTGAATGTTGAAGATGCCAAAGCGCCTTTGCTGATTGAGCACAACGGCAACAAGCTGGCTTTTATCGGTTGTAATTCATATGGGCCGGAAATGGCATGGGCGACCGAATCGGGCAGTGGCGCGGCCCCTTGTGAGGATTTTAGCTGGCTGAAAGCCGAAGTGGCGCGCTTGCGCGCGGAAGGCTATTTGCCTATCGTTACCTTTCAGTTTCAGGAAGATTATTTCCGCGAAGCAAGTTCCTTGCAGTTGCGCGATTTTCGCGACGTTGCCACGGCTGGCCCAGTGATTGTAAATGGCAGCCAGTCTCATGTGGCAAAAGCCATGGAATTTTATGAAGGCGTCTTTATTGATTATGGCTTGGGCAATCTTTTTTTTGACCAGCCGGAATTTTATATAACCTACGACAGTTTTATCCAGGAACATCATTTTTATCAGGGCAGACACATCAGCACGAAACTTTACACGATTACCATTGAAGAAACCGGCAAGCCACGTCCGATGACTGACGAAGAACGCTCTGAATTCCTGGCCATTATTTTCTCGGTCTCTGAACCCCTTAGGAGGACACAATGACCAGTATCCGTGATTTTCCAACCGCGCCATTATATACCATTAAAGTCGTTCAAAACCGCACTGGCATCAAACCAGTCACGCTTCGTGCATGGGAGCGTCGCTATGAGCTTTTAGAACCAACGCGTCTTAAAAATGGCTATCGGCTGTATTCTGAACGCGACGTTCAGCTCTTGCTGTGGGTTAAGAGCCGTCTGGAAGCAGGCATGAGCATCAGCAGTGTGGTGCAACAGTTCAACGCGATGCGCGCGAAGGATAGCTGGCCAGAGAGTATTGAAAAACTCGAAATGGAACAGCCACGCGAAAAATCACCGATACCGGCGCGTGATTATGCGGAGCTTTTGCTGGCTTCGATGATTTCGCACAACGAAGCGCGTATGCAAAGTTTGGTGGGTGATTTTCGCAAGTATTTTGATTTGATCACTATCTTTGAGGAGATTTTGCAGCCCAGTTTGGCCTTGCTGGAACACACCTGGTTTCGGGGTGATATTCCCCTGGCTACCGTACATGTAATCACGCAACTGGTTAAAAGCAGGTTGTTCAATGTGATGACCGCTATACCAGTGACGCGCGAAAACGCACTAACCTTGATCGGCAGTGGCCCCGGTGAAACCAAAGAACTGGATGTCTTGATGTTGACTGTGCTGATGCGCGAGGCTGGTGTTTTTGTGGAGTATCTAGGCCCCGATTTGCTGACAGAAGATATTTTGGATTACTCCCTTATCGCAAAACCCAAGTTTATTTGCCTTTATATTGGCGAAGAGGCCACAGCCTACCTGATGCGTGGATTCGCGTCAAAGTTGGCGAAAATACCTTCCAAACCGAAATTGCTGTACATGGGCAAGTACCTGGACGATAACCCCGCGGAGCGTGAGCAATTGGGTGGTATCTATTTGGGCAGGACCCTAACTGAAAATCTGGAAACCACGCGGAAGATAATGGGCCTTGGAACAAGTTCAGGATGAGGGAAAAGCCAGGCAAGTAAAGCTAGTTAAAGTAATTATTGTCTTAAGCATACATATATAACAAAGACGCTGACATAACTGCCAGCGTCTCTAATTATTTAATCAACTAAGTGAACTCTCTAAAAACCTTCCAGTTTCGAAATATCCGCATAAGGTGACAGTAAGCCAACCACTTTCTGCAGCAGTGCCAGTCGGTTTTGGCGTACTTTCTCGTCATCGGCCATCACCAGCACGTTATCGAAAAAGGTGTTGATGCCTGGCACGAGTCCTTCCACTGCCTGGAGCGCTTCTTCGAAGTTGTTCGGTGCAATTTGTTTCAAAGCCTCATATAAGGCGTGTTCGGCGGGGTCTTGCAAGACTTCGGGCACAAGGGCGTAGGTTTCGCTGATGTTGCGCGTGATGCGCGCGCAGCGACTGTAAGCGGGCAACAGGGTTTCCCATTCCGGTTTCTGCACCCAGTTATTCAGCAGTTCAGCATAGCGGTCGGCCTTTGCAGGATTTGACGCCTGAACCTGCTCAACGGCTTCAACAACATCATAGCGATAGCCCTTATCCAACAAGACACCGTGCAGGCGTCCCTGGATAAACTCAAGCGCGTTTTGGATAACTTCAGCGGAGATTTCCAGGTTATAGTTTCTGGCAGCCAGTTGTAAAGCGTTTTGAAGGTCAAATTCAAGCCCAAGTCCGATGAGAATTTGGTTCAGTCCCAAAGCAGCGCGACGCAAGGCAAAGGGGTCTTTGTTGGCAGTAGGCGCCAAACCCACCGCGAAAAGCCCAACGATGGAGTCCAGTCGGTCAGCGATGCCCACGACCGTGGCGGGAAGCTGGGTGGGGAGCATGTCATCGGCGCTGCGGGGCAAATAATGCTCAAAAATACCTTCCGCGACCGCCTGGGGCTCGCCAGACAGGCGCGCGTAATATCTGCCCATCACGCCTTGCAGGGCGGTCATTTCCACAACCATTTCGCTGGCTAAATCAGCCTTGCAAAGTCTGGCGATGCGCGCGGCTGTTTTTTGTTGTGTTGGGTCAAGCGCGAGTAGGTCTGCCAGGTCTTGGGTGAGTTTTTCGATGCGTGTGGTTTTTTCGAGCATGGAGCCGAGTTCTTTTTGGAAAGTGAGCTGGGCTAATTCGGGCACGAAATCTTCCAAAGCCTTTTCGCGGTCCGCGTTGATAAAGAATTCCGCATCGGCAAAGCGCGCCAAAATGACCTGCAGGTTGCCATCCACAACGATATCCGCGTTCTTTTCATCACCGTTGCGCACGATAATAAAATGTTGGCTAAGATTCCCGTTGGCGTCGAGTACAGGGAAGTAGCGCTGATGTTTCTTCATCACTGCGATGAGCACTTCGGGGGGGAGGTTATGCAGATAACGCTGGTCAAAACTGCCCAACAATGCCGTGGGACGCTCCACCAAGTTGGTGAGTTCGTCTAACAGGGCGGGGTCTTCTTCCAGTTGACCACCCGTTTTTTGGGCAAGCGACTGGGCTTGTTGCCAAATCATTTCACGGCGTTCGCTGGGGTCTAAGACGATGCCTTCGCGTTCAAGATAAGGCAAATAGTCCGCGGGGCTTGTCAGGCTACAAACAGCTTCGTCGGAGAAGCGCATACCCCGTGTCAGACGGTCACTTTGCAGACCCGCGAAGCTAAAGGGCACGACATGCTCGCCCAAAAGCGCCACCAGCCAGCGTACCGGACGCGAGAAAGCCACTTTGCTTTGGTTCCAGCGCATTGATTTGACGAAATGAATGCCGGCGCATATTTCCGGGATTTGTTCAGCAAGGATTTCCATGGCACTTTTGCCCTTTTCTTCCATGCTTAGCACAACATAGCGTCCGTTATCAAAGTCCTTGACTTCAAGCGCGCTGACATCCACACCTTTGCCTCGCGCGAAACCTTCAGCCACTTTGGTAGGTTTGCCTTCAGTGTCGAAAGCGCGGTCGGCGGGTGGGCCTTTGAGCTCCACCTGGCGGTCTTCCTGCGCGGTTTGCAGGTCTTTAATCAGCACGCTCAAACGGCGAGGCGTGCCCAGGACTTCAAGCTGGCTGTAACTCAAACGCGCGTCTTCCAGGCGTTTTGTGAAACTCTGCTGGACTTGTTCAAGCGCGGAGTCGAGATCTGCCACGGGAAGTTCTTCGGTGCCGATTTCAAGCAAAAAGTCAGCGTGTTTGGTGTCGATTACGGGCAGACTGGCAGTTTCTAGCTCAAGTTTAGCTTGTTCGGTTTTCAGCCAAGGGTAGCCCATCTCATCGCGCTGGGCGATGTAGGCTTCGGCAACACGACGGGAAAGATCGCGCATTTTGCCAAAAAGCGCCTGGCGTTCGGTAAAGCCCACCGCGCCACGCGAGTCCATAATGTTGAAAGTATGCGACGATTTGACAATGTTGTCATAGGCGGGCAGCACCAGGCCGTCTTCAAGCGCGTTTTCTGCTTCTTCCACGAAGAGGCGGAACATTTCGCGCAAGCGGGGAATGTCAGCTTTTTCGAAATAATAGGTACTGTGCTCCCGCTCGGCCACCTGGTAAACATCACCGTATGTGCGCTCGCCATTCCAGCGGATGTCTTTAAAGTGATTGGCGTTTTGCAGGGTCATGGCGATGCGTTCGAGACCATAGGTGATTTCAACCGATGGAACCTCCAGTTGCACACCACCGGATTGCTGGAAGTAGGTGAACTGGGTGATTTCCTGTCCGTCAAGCCAGACTTCCCAGCCAAGACCCCAGGCGCTTAACGCGGGTGATTCCCAGTTGTCTTCCACAAAGCGGATGTCGTGTTGCGCGGGGTCAATGCCCAGGGCAAGCAGGGAATTCAGATAAAGTTCCTGTGGGTTGCCGGTGTCTGGTTTGAGAATAACCTGGTACTGGAAGAACTGTTGAAGCCGATTGGGGTTGATGCCGTAGCGTCCGTCATCGGGGCGCACGGAAGGCTCAAGATAAGCCACTTTCCAGGGTTCGGGGCCCAGCACGCGCAGGAAGGTGGCGGGGTTCATGGTGCCGGCACCGACCTGGGAATAGTAGGGTTGCCAAATCAAACAGCCCTGCCCGGCCCAGTAAGTCTGGAGCTTGAAAATAATGTCTTGAAGATCTAAGCCTTGTTTCATGTTCGTACCTCTTAATGTTGTATAACGGGCTTATTATACTTCAGAGACGACCGGTAAAAGCACAATTATTGAATGCTTCTGCGACTTGCAAAGCCTTTTAATCTCATTTTAGTGTTTACAACGCTAATGAAGGATGAAAATGACCCATTTATGAATCTGGAGTAAAATAAAAATATGCGTAACCCGCGGAAACACATTTCATTATTGTTGTTCAGTTTGTTGCTGGCAGCTTTGCTGTTTCTGGCTGCATGTGAGCGAAAGTTGCCCGATATCCCTTTTAGCGGCGCGCGGGCGACTTACGAACTGACGCATGACCCTAATTTAACTCTACCCGGACAAGAAAACCGGACATCGACCCCGGATAGTTCTGCAGACATGGAAACAGGAACGAAGACACCTGAATCGCTTCTTGGTGTCGCTGAGGCTGTAGAAGAAGAAACACAAACGCCGGTCAAAAAAGATGACAGCCAGCCTGCCACAACAAAAACACCATCGCCAACCGTAGAGCGCCCATATGTCAGTTTTACGGACTACTGGAAAGGTACCTGGTTCATTTGGTTTGAAGACGCCGGAAGATTGCTCGAAGCTGAAATCTCGTTTGAAGAAGATGGCAATGTGATGGTTGCCAAGGTGGAGATGGCGGGACACATTTATGGCTTTACGCTTGAGAATAATGGCGAGGACAATGTTTATAAAACCTATTTCAAGGGCACCTGGCAAAGCGACCTAATGGAAAAACCAGAAACTTTCAATCTGTGGCCACAAAATGAGATCCAAGCGGCGGGTTATCATTCACAGCCCGTTAAAACCTTTTGCGCTACGCGCGATAAAAACCAGCGACCTGACCCCTGCTTTTTGTGGCGGGAAGAATAATTTCAGGCTTGGGGTGCTTCTTCCGTATCCCAACAAAGTTATTTAATTCATGCTAAGATTAGGGCAGATAAAAAGCTATAAAGGAGATTGATTACTATATGGAAAAAATCATTGCGCTCACCCGTGGTGTTCCCCCAACACAAAGTTTTGCTACAGAGAAACTTCAGGCTTGCGTAAAAACCGCTTTGCAGGATTACCCTGAAAAAATCTTGCAATACGCCAAAGCGGCCGGTTTCCCGCCCTTGCGCGAATGGGTGGCAGAACAGTATGACGTGGACGCCAGTCGCGTGGTCATTGGCACGGGTTCACTGTGTGTTTTGGACCATGTTTTGCGTTCATTCCCGATGGGTTCTTTAACTGTCGCCATTGAAGAGCCCACCTACGACCGCACTGTAACGCAACTCAAGCGCGCCCAGGCCCAGCTTGTGCCTTGCCCCATTGAAAAAGACGGTTTGAACTTTGCGCCACTCAAAGAAAAACTGGCCAGGGGCGAGAAGGTTGACTTTTTCTATGTGGTTTCTGATTTTCAAAATCCAACCGGCAGCCTGATGCCCCTTGAAAAACGCAAAGAGCTGGTTGCTTTGGCAAAAGAGCATGGCTTCCGCATCATTGAAGACTTGCCCTACCGCCGTCTGCGCTATAACGGCGAAAACATCCCTTCATGCTGGGAGATGGCGCCGGATATTACGCTGATGATGACATCGTTCAGCAAGTTGATTGCCCCTGGTTTGCGTGTGGGCGTGATGATTCTGCCTGAAGAACTTATCGCGCGGACTTTGAGAATTGCGGAAGATACTTATATCAATGCCAGCTATGTCGATCAGGCGATTGTGTATGAGTTTTGCAAACGTGGCTGGCTGGATGAACAGTTGGAAGAATTGAAAGCTTTATATGGCCACCGTCGCGATGTGATGGCAAAAGCCATGGCCGAAGAACTGAGCGATTTATGCGACTGGGTTGTGCCGGATGGTGGTTTCTTTGTTGGCGCGTTTGTTAAGAAACCGATTAAGATGGACACGCTCTTGAAACTCGGCAAGGAGAATGGCTTGCAACTCACCGATGGGCGTGGCTTCTATATGGAAGGTGGCGATCAGTTTGTGCGCCTGCCTTTCTGCGCGCTGGAAGATGACGAGATTAAGGAAGGCATCAAACGCCTGGCAAAAGTGCTTAGGGACTACCCTGCCTAAAAGAAAACAGCTTTTGTAATGAGACTAACAAGTTCATCCTGTGGGGTGAACTTGTGTTTTAAGCACTTTACAAATCGAGTTCGGTTTGAATTTGTTGTAAAGGATGCGTAAGCTCATTAAAAAACCAAAAAAGTGCGAAAACGTCGTGATTTTGTGAAATTGGTCACAAATTGGTCGATTTTGCCCTTGACACTTTGTTGAAAATGCATATAATGGACGTTCGTGCACCAAATAAGGCACGTTGTACTTTGAAAAACAAGCGAACCCACCGTTCTGGGAAATGAGTTTTTGAAATCCAGAACAAAGCCCTTGACACAGACCAAAAAATGGTCTATACTAATCAGTCCAAGGTGCTACATCACAAGTTGCGCCGGGAGGCGCGATTTTTGACAAAACAATAGCTTGGGTCAGAAGTGAGCCCAAAGAATGCCAAAGCCGGCGAGCAAGAGAGCCGGTGTTTTATTCTGAAAATGTGGAGCACTTCGTTGGAAGTCAGAACCTTAACAACTGAAAAGTGATAGAAATATGCAAGACGAAAAAGGTAAGAAATTACAAGCAAGAAATTGCAAGCCTCGTTAATGAATATCCGTAAAAAAGAAACTATCATCGAAAGATGTAAAAATTTTTTAGCGGAGAGTTTGATCCTGGCTCAGGATGAACGTTGGCGGTGTGCCTAATACATGCAAGTCGAACGGAGACTGTAGCAATACTGTCTTAGTGGCGAACGGGTGAGTAACGCGTTGGTGATCTGCCTCGAAGTGTGGAATAACCTCCCGAAAGGGAAGCTAATACCGCATAGTCTCTCAAGGTTTAGAAAATTGAGAGTAAAGGATTTATTCGCTTCGAGAGGAGCCTGCGTCCCATCAGCTAGTTGGTAGGGTAACGGCCTACCAAGGCAATGACGGGTAGGGGACCTGAGAGGGTGGCCCCCCACAATGGAACTGAAACACGGTCCATACACCTACGGGTGGCAGCAGTAGGGAATATTAGAAATGGGCGGAAGCCTGATCTAGCAACACCGCGTGTGCGATGAAGGCCTTCGGGTCGTAAAGCACTTTTTGGAGGGAATAGGAAGGAAGGTACCTCCAGAATAAGTCTCGGCTAACTACGTGCCAGCAGCCGCGGTAACACGTAGGAGGCAAACGTTATCCGGATTCACTGGGCGTAAAGCGCGTGCAGGTGGTTTCGTAAGTAGGGCGTGAAAGCTCCCGGCTCAACTGGGAGAGGCCGTACTAAACTGCGGAGCTAGAGGATGGTAGAGGGAGGTGGAATTCCAGGTGTAGTGGTGAAATGCGCAGATATCTGGAGGAACACCAGTGGCGAAGGCGGCCTCCTGGACCATACCTGACACTCAGACGCGAAAGCTAGGGTAGCAAACGGAATTAGAGACTCCGGTAGTCCTAGCCCTAAACGATGCAGACTAGGCGTCGGCGGTTTAATCACCGTCGGTGTCCAAGCTAACGCGATAAGTCTGCCGCCTGAGGACTACGGCCGCAAGGCTAAAACTCAAAGGAATTGACGGGTCCCCGCACAAGCAGCGGAGCGTGTGGTTTAATTCGATGCTCCGCGAAGAACCTTACCTGGGTTTGACATAACAGTGGTAGAGAAACGAAAGTGGACCGACCCTTCGGGGAGCTGTTACAGGTGTTGCATGGCTGTCGTCAGCTCGTGTCGTGAGATGTTCGGTTAAGTCCGCTAACGAGCGCAACCCGCGCTGTGTGTTACAAGTGTCACACAGTACCGCCGGTATTAAGTCGGAGGAAGGTGCGGATGACGTCAAGTCAGCATGACCTTTATATCCAGGGCTACACACACGCTACAATGGTCAGCACAATAGGTTGCCAAGCCGCAAGGCGGAGCCAATCCTCCAAAGCTGGCCTCAGTTCAGATTGCAGGCTGCAACTCGCCTGCATGAAGTCGGAGTTGCTAGTAACCGCAGGTCAGCATACTGCGGTGAATACGTTCCCGGGGATTGTACACACCGCCCGTCAAGTCATGGAAGCTGGCAACACCTGAAGCCGGTATCCTAACCCGCAAGGGAGGGAGCTGTCAAAGGTGGGGTCGGTGACTGGGACTAAGTCGTAACAAGGTAGGTGTACCGGAAGGTGCGCCTGGATCACCTCCTTTCTATGGAGACCTGAGGATGAACCTGAGGGTTCAAACTCTACTCTAAAGAAGCAAAAATCCACACCTCGTCAGAGGGAATCGTTCCAACTAACGGTGAGATGGAGCGTCGTTGACAGGCTAAACCAATCCTAACGTCAATATTTCTGTCACTTTTGAGTTGCTAAGGCTGACTCTGAAAGGGCCTTTAGCTCAGCTGGTTAGAGCGCGCCTCTGATAAGGGCGAGGTCTCAGGTTCGAATCCCGAAAGGCCCACTTTTCAGATAACCGGGGATGTAGCTTAGTCGGGAGAGCGCCTCCTTTGCAAGGAGGAGGTCAGGGGTTCGAGTCCCCTCATCTCCACAAGGAAGATGCAGGGGTGTTAGCAGAAGATGGGTAGATCGAAAGAAACCTTTGGGTCTAACCATCATCTGGTAACGGATGAGTTGAACATTAATAATTGAATAACATTTGTAGGCCGTATCGATACAGTCATATGCGATGTGATTTGTATCATACGAAAAGAATTAGTAAATTAAAAATAATGCTTGAAAAAGCATCGATTTCTCCGCATCACGTGGAGAAGCTACTAAGAGCTTACGGCGGATGCCTTGGCGTCAAATGCCGATGAAGGACGTGGGACACTGCGATAAGCCTCGGGGAGCTGTGAACAAGCGATATATCCGGGGATGTCCGAATAGGGAAACCTGCTGGTGCGAACCACCAGCATCGTATATTGAACACATAGATATACGAGGGGAACCATGGGAACTGAAACATCTAAGTACCATGAGGAAAAGAGATCATTCTCCAAGTAGTGGCGAGCGAACGGGGAACAGCCTAAACCGATCCAGTATACTGGTCGGGGTTGTAGGGTCTGGCGACTAAGAGTTACAAAACGAGACGATAGCAGAATTGGTACGGAATAGCCAACCATAGAAGGTGATAGTCCTGTACGCGAAATCGTCGAGTCTCTCGCTGGATACCTGAGTACAGCCGGGCACGCTAATCCGGCTGGAATCTGGGGAGTCCACTCTCTAAGGCTAAATACATTTGATGACCGATAGTGAACAAGTACCGTGAGGGAAAGGTGAAAAGTACCCCTGTTAGGGGAGTGAAAAGAACCTGAAACCGTAAGCTTACAAACAATCGAAGGGCTAATGGCGTGTTGGTGCTAAGGCGAAAGCCTGTGTGCAGCGCTATGCCTGACGGTGTGCCTTTTGGAGAATGAGTCTGCGAGTTAATCTTTGTGGCAAGGTTAAGGAAGTTACATCCGAAGCCGCAGCGAAAGCGAGTCTGAATAGGGCGTGCAGTCGCAAGGATTAGACACGAAACCAGGTGAGCTAACCATGGTCAGGTTGAAGCGAGTGTAACAACTCGTGGAGGACCGAACCTACTAATATTGCAAAATTAGGGGATGAACTGTGGTTAGGGGTGATATGCCAAACGAACTTGGAGATAGCTTGTTCTCCCCGAAATAGCTTTAGGGCTAGCGTTAAGCGTTTAGTAACGGAGGTAGAGCACTGAATGGGTAAGGGGGCTTATTGCTTACCGAGCCTAATCAAACTCCGAATGCCGTTACTCCAAGCTTAGCAGTCGGACTCCGGGGGATGAGCTTCGGGGTCGAGAGGGAAAGAGCCCAGATCAACAGCTAAGGTCCCTAAATTTGTACTAAGTGGGAAACGAGGTGAGGTTACTGAAACAACCAGGAGGTTGGCTTAGAAGCAGCCACCCTTTAAAAAGTGCGTAATAGCTTACTGGTCGAGTGATCTTGCGCGGAAAATTCAACGGGGCTAAGTACAATACCGAAGCTTTGGAGCCACACAATGTGTGGTTGGTAGGGGAGCGTTCTGCTTGCATTGAAGGTCGATCGGAAGGACGGCTGGAGCGGGCAGAAGTGAGAATGCAGACATGAGTAGCGTAAAACACGTGAGAACCGTGTTCGCCGTATATCTAAGGTTTCCGACGCCAGGTCAATCCGCGTCGGGTTAGTCAGGACCTTAGCCGAGGCCGAGAGGCGTAGGCGATGGACAGCCGGTCAACATTCCGGCACCACTTAAGAGGAGTGATGGAGGGACGCAACGAGGTAGGCCAGCCCGCGATTGGTTGTGCGGGTGCATTGTATGTCAGCCGTTGAGGACTGTAGGAAAATCCGCAGACCGAGGTGAGATACCGTGACGAGCCCATGAGGCGTAAGTGAGTTGAGCCTTGTTGCCGAGAAAAGCTTCTAAACGATGAATCTTAAGTGCCTGTACCGCAAACCGACACTGGTAGATGGGTAGAGTATACCAAGGCGAACGGGAGAACCTTTGTTAAGGAACTAGGCAATTTGGCCCCGTAACTTCGGGATAAGGGGTGCCCCCTGAGGTGAGTGAATATGAGCTTCGGGGGGTCGCAGTGAATTGGTTCTAGGGACTGGTTACCAAAACCACAGGTCTCTGCAAAGCCGTAAGGCGATGTATAGGGGCTGACACCTGCCCAGTGCCGGAAGGTTAAAGGGAGAGGTTAGGCGCAAGCCGAAGCTTTGAACTGAAGCCCCGGTGAACGGCGGCCGTAACTATAACGGTCCTAAGGTAGCGAAATTCCTTGTCGGGTAAGTTCCGACCCGCACGAATGGCGTAACGACT
>DUMZ01000018.1 GCA_012839565.1 Anaerolineaceae bacterium | reverse complement strand
TATAGTGTGCGCTCTGGCATGCCCAAAGACCTTATCGGTCTTAGCACGGTACCCCCCAACTCGCCACCCGCACCAAAGTTCTGGTATGACCTGCCCTACGCTGTGGCATTGCGCGAAATCTTCTCGGAGTACAAAATGCGCGCGCAACAAAACACGCGCTATATCGAAAGCTCCATCGAAGAAGCCATTCGCACGCATACCATTGATACCATCATATCCATGCTTACCAGCGCCGACATTCAAAGCACGATTACGCCCGACGAAGGTCGCAACGTGCCCTGGCACTACAACAACATCCGTGGCGTTCAGACCGTAAAGCAAACCTGGGCAGCGATGGATGGTTTGAATGAAATGATTCAAATCAAGCGCGATGGACCTCTGGGCGATATGGTGCGCGATATCAAAGAACGCGCTGTTGCTTTTCTTGAAGAAATTCTTGAAGTTGGTGGTTATTTTGCCGCGGTTGAAAAAGGTTTCTTTGTCGATTCCGCGCAATACCCCGAACGTTCCGGCGACGGTATCGCTCGCCAGGGCGATGGTGGCGTGGCTGCGGGAAGCATTATCGAACGCGACCCTGACTACTTGGCACCTGTATGCGCTCACTTTGGAGATAATCACCTGCCTGAAGGTATCACGCATGCCTGTGACGCAATCGGTGGTTGTACGCTTTGTAATCCTGACCTGATTACCTATATCGACGAGTTTGACCCTGAAGACAACGTGCACAAGCGCCTCGAGAAAACCTGGGACTACCGCAAAGGCAACCTGATTAGACCCGAAGTGGAATGGGCTGGTGACGGAACCGTTTTGGTTGAGATGATGATCCCCGAAAACGAAGATTACGCCCGCGAAGCTGGCTTGGAAATCGCGCGACGCATGGGCCTTGAAGACCCACAGGTTATCAACCTGATGGTCTTGCATCCCGCAGAAGGCTGTTTCCTGGAAGTCAAGGGTAAGGTGACCTTTGATATTGATCGTCGCGACCTGAAAATCCCGGAAAAAGTTGTTCTGCTTTCCGAAGATGAAATTCGCGCCGCGGTGAAGAAAACGAATCTCACCGTTGTCGCTGGTACGGTTGGCGAGGACGAACATAGCGTTGGTCTGCGTGAAATTTTGGACATCAAGCACGGTGGCATTGAGACCTATGGTGTGAAATATCATTATTTGGGGACGTCTGTGCCCATCGAGAAGATGGTTGATGCCGCCATTGAAACCGGCGCGCAGGCTATCCTAATTTCCACCATTATCAGCCATGGCGACGTGCACCGCATCAACATGCGCAAGCTTGACGAGCTTTGTCGCGAGAAAGGTATTCGTGATAAGGTGATTTTAATTGCCGGTGGTACACAGGTTAGTGCCGATATGGCAGCTGAAACAGGTATGGACGCTACCTTTGGACGGGGATGCAAGGGTATCAACGTGGTTGACGCCATTGTAAAAGTTCTCAAAGAACGTGGTGTCGTTTAAGAGTAAATGGATATTCTAACGCTTGAGGTTGGCTCAACGATAACCAAGGCAAACGCTTTCGCGCTTTTGCCTGAGGGTCGTTTTGAACATGTGGCGCAAGGAATCGCTGCGACATCCATCAGCAGTGGTGACGTTGGCCTTGGTGTTGAGTCCGCGCTGGCGGTTTTGAACGAGGCCTTGCCTCGCGCGTTGGAAGACCCACAATATTTTGTAAACAGTTCAGCCGCGGGCGGTCTGCGAATGACCGTCCACGGCTTGACTTTTAATATGACCGCTCGCGCCGCGCGTGAAGCCGCCCTTGGAGCTGGTGCGATTATTAAGCAAATCACCGCCGGTGCCCTGGATGAGTATGATTTGGCGGAGATAAAAGAAATCCAGCCCAACATCATCCTCCTGGCGGGTGGGGTGGATTATGGCGAAAAACGCATCGTGGTGCAAAACGCCAAATCGATTGCTTCGCTGGGGCCTATCGCGCCGGTCATTTATGCCGGGAATATCGCCATTCGTGCCCAGATAAAGGATATTTTCGAAAGCGCGGGCATTGAATTGATGCTCGCTGAAAACGTTTTTCCGGCAGTTGACCAACTCAACATCGAACCGGTGCGCGTCATTATTCATGAACTTTTCAATAAACATATTGTGCACGCACCAGGAATGGCACGTCTTTCTGAGTTGACCCAGGCGCCTGTACTGCCCACGCCAGGCGCGGTATTGCTAGCAGCGAAGTTGTTCGCGGAAGCTCTGGGCGACGTGCTGGTGATTGATGTGGGGGGCGCGACAACTGATGTACATAGTGTGACCGAGGGGAGCCTGGAGTGGACTTCACGGTTAACCGACCCTGAGCCCGTAGTCAAGCGTACTGTTGAGGGCGATTTGGGTGTGTTTGTGAATGCGGCCAACATTCTTGCCCTGGCAAATGATCCGGAATGGGAAGCGGAAATGGAACATCTTATGGCAATGCCCCAGACTGAACAGGAAATGAACCTGACCCGTTGGCTTACCAAACGCGCGGTTGAGACGGCTATTCGCCGTCATGCCGGACAAGTGAGTGACCTGTATACGCCTTCCGGAAAGATTAAGATTGTGCGCGGCAAAGACCTGACCGCTGTGCAATGGCTGGTGGGCACCGGTGGCGCGCTAACGCATCTAAGCGGTGGTGAAGAAATCTTACGGGGTATTTGTATGGGCGCGGGACAACATTTATTACCCACGCCCGAAACGAAAGTCATTATTGATGAATCATATCGTTTTTCTGCCCTTGGCACCTTAGCGCATCATTATCCTGAGGAAGTCAAGGCCACTTTTGCGCATTGGGTAGGCCATTCTGATGTTGGTTAATAAGTCCACCCCCTTTAATCCCCCTCCCAAGGAGGGGGGGAAGACCAACCAGAACATTTCATTTTTAAGAATAAAGACGGAAGGATGGCATTCAAAAATTCCATCATCCAATTTAATGAAGAAATCACAATCTGGTACAAAGCCCTTTTTAGGACAAAAACTATTCATCTCCTGCTGGAAAAAAGGTTATCTCTCGGAGCAAACCCCCTTCCCCCCCTCCTGGGAGGGGGATGTAAGGGGGTGGGTTGCCCAAACACAACACTATTCCATATCAACAACGAAGTTTAAGGAACTGTGTCTATGCCAGTAAAGAAGATGACTCAACTGGCAAGAAACCAGCGCAACAATGCCACGCTTGAAGAAAGAAGATTGTGGAACCAATTGCTCAGAAACTATCCTTTACGCTTTCATCGCCAGAAAGTCATCGGTCCTTATATCGCCGATTTTTACTGTCATACAGCAAAATTGGTCATCGAGCTTGATGGCTCACAGCATTATCAAGATGAAAATAAAGCTAAAGATGACTTGCGAACACAATTTTTGAATGCTCAAGGTATTCGTGTGCTCCGGTTTACAAATCATGATGTATATAGGCATTTTGATGCTGTGTGCGAAACTATCAATCAAGTGATTGAAGAGATTATAGGTCATGAATTGGATTGGGGAGAATTATGAGAATTTACGGAAATACTCAATTTTTCCTTATAAACACATTCTCCCCTAAATATCCCACCTCCTTTAATCCCCCAGCCGAGAAAAGCACTCGGCACGCAAGCAGTCCCGTGGAGGGGGGGAATATTCCACGGAACAATCTACATAATTTGTTTATAAACTTAGAAGTTAATAAGTTTTCATCATTGAGTTTAATAAGGCTTTCACAATCTAGCAAAAAGCAGTTTATAGGTCAATGCCCATTTACCCTCTCTTGGGAGAAAATCTATTCTGCAAAGCGACGCCCATTCACCCCCTCCTGGGAGGGGGACGTAAGAGGGTGGGAAATGTCACATAAAAACAACCCTCAAAGGGATAACAACCCACAGATTAATAAATTGAAGGAGTAAAAATGTTTGAAACAAGCCCCAGACTAGAGATTTATCTTGAACGTATAAAACAAAACGCTCAGAGTGTTGCCAAATTGTGTCACGATAATGGTATTCAAATCGCTATGGTAACTAAGGTTTTACGTGGAAACCCGGAAGTCGCACGTGTTTTCATTGAAGCTGGTGCGGATATGATCGCCGACTCGCGCGTGCCCAACTTGCGCCTTGTTGGCGAACATTTGCCCGGCGTTCCGCGCCTTCTGCTGCGCATGCCCGCGCAAAAGCAGGCTGAAGACGTTGTCATGCACACGGAATACTCGCTTAATTCATCTCTAATGACCTTAAAGGCACTATCCGATGCTGCCGTAAAACTGGGCAAAGTCCACAAACCGATCATCATGGTGGATGTCGGCGACTTGCGCGAAGGTGTTTGGCCTGACAATTTAGTACCGCTTATCAAAGAAGCCGCCCTGTTACCCGGGCTTGACCTGGTCGGTTTGGGCGCGAACCTGGCATGTTATGGGGGCGTTATTCCCAGTGTGGAGAATATGCAAATCCTGATCGACGTACGGGATGAAGCCCGACGTGTTACGGGTTTGGAACTTGGTTTGCTCTCCGGTGGCAACAGCTCCGGTTTGCCCCTTTTGGCGAGTGGCAAGATGCCCAAAGAAATCAACCACTTTAGGGTAGGGGAAGCCATCGTGCTGGGACGCAACGTGCTTGACCGAAGCCCGTGGCAAGGCACTCGCCAGGACACGATCCAGGCTGTGGCCGAAATCATTGAACTTTTGGAAAAACCTTCTGTGCCGATCGGCGATACCGGTCAGGACGCGTTTGGCAACGAACCCGAATTTGAAGACCGCGGTATCCGCAAGCGCGCTATTTTGAACCTGGGCAGACAAGATGTCGTCATTGAAGGCTTGGAACCCGTCGATCCAGGCATCATCGTCCTGGGTGGCTCAAGCGACCATGCTATTTTGGACGTCAGTGACGCACACACACCCCTTGAACTGGGCGATGAAGTCGCCTTTTATCCCGGCTATGGCGCCACTTTGGCTGCCGCAACGTCTGAATACGTCAGAAAAGTCACGATTTAATAAAAGTCTGACAAGGAGAAATATGGATCATAAACCCGAAAACGACGAAAAAGAATTTGACCCTAACTGGGCTAAGAATTTAATGGCCGAACTGAAACAAAGCTTTTCAGACGTCGGAGATTCTTTTGAAAAAGCCTGGAACGAAGGCAAGAACGACCCGAAGATTAAAAAGTTCGGTGAGGAAATGAAAAGCACCTTCAAAAAGATGGGTGAGGACATCGAGGAATTATTTAGCAGTAAACCAAACGAATAATTAGCTTTTCCTTAATGCCCTTTAAAAGGCGATTGAATTTTTTGGGCGGCTTCGCGTTTGCTTTCATCGCCACGCTTGTCGTAACGACGCGTGGTATCTGCGCTGGCATGTCCAGCGATGGCTGACACCGTAAGCACATCAACATCCGCGCTTAGCATGTCGGTAATCGTCGTGCGCCGAATATCATGTGGACTAAACGGTGCAATACCCGCTTGTTTTTGGCGAGTTTGCAGAATCAAGTAAATGGCTTGTGCGCTCAAACGCTTGATTGACACTTTTCCACTTTTTGAAATGCGGGTGAAAAGGGGCCCCAGTTGCCTGCCACGGTGAACAAGCCAGGCTTCAATCGCGCTGACCACATCTTCCGAAATAAAAACTTCACGTTGCTTGGAACCTTTGCCTGTCAGACGCAGTTTGCCTTCGCGCGCGTCAAAATCGGCGAGATTGAGCGTGACCAGTTCCTGGCGACGCATTCCCGTGGCGTAAAGCACGCTGATGATGGTGGCATCGCGTGTGGCAAGAGCGGGATTCTTGGTTTGTGCCAGGCAAGCGCGTACAAGCGCGTCTAATTCGGATTGTTCCAGTTTTCGCCCACGGGGTATGCTTTCGTGGCGCAGAGAACGTACAGAAACAGCGCGATAGTAGTCGTTATGGTCTACAAACAATTCCAGGCGATAAGCTTCGGCAAGAACCCGTCGCAGAGCAACCAGGTGTTTATTGACGCTGGCTTTGGCATAGCCGATTTCAAGCATATGAGCGGGCAAGCTATTGCTGTGTTCGTAGCGCAGGTTGTGCCATGGAAATTTTGTGGCGTCTTCAATTTTGCCATCCGAAAACATATAAGCCAGATTGTTGAGCGCGGTACGTTGCGTTCGCGCACCGGATTCACTAAGAGTCGCCAGATAAGCTGTGGTGGGGCAGGGGTCTTCAGGGTTGCGGATAAGCTCCTCGCCAGTCAGGGTGATGAGTTGCGTCTTCTTAGTCATACTATATGCCTTTAGAGAATAATATTCTCATAAGGTATTATACTGTAAAACGATCTTGGCCACTTTCTTCGTGATATTAAGGTAAGATTTCTCAATCTGCATTTCGGCAAAGTTCTAAGATGTGGTCAGCAGAGACAACGAACGAACTCTTTATACAAGTTAGTGTTGTTTTGTCATTATTTTTTGAAGGGCTGCGGAAGCATGAACATGATTTCCAGCAAAATTAAAATCCATAGATAACAGGGCGGTGACTTATTTAAGTAGTTTACCAGCCATTTTTTATATGCAGAGATTATCAAAATACAATAATTATTAGTTATGAGAATATCAGTTCTCGATAGTTATAAGTATCGTAAAAGTGTGCTCTCAGTGTTTCAATCATCAATTTACATATTTAGCAAACATTCGGTAATTATTCACTCAATTTGGCCATTATGAACGCGCAGAATGCGCTCTGTTAAAAATAAAAGTCCTTTTTCGCGATAATTAATGCCTTAAATGCACCACGTCGCCTCAATTACAGCGACGTGGCAAACTTAATCAAAGAAAGGGTAATGGTTTAGATAAAGCAACCTTTACGCAGGGGATAACCGTTGCTGTCTCTGGAATCACCGGTGATGATTTTGATGACATCCACCAAAACACCGATACCAAACAAGCCACCGGTAAAGATATACAAAATACCCATACCCGTCTTGCCTACGTAAAAGCGATGACCGCCAACGATTCCAAGCAAGAGAGCCAAAACCAGTGCGGTCGTGCGGTTTTTGTCACTGTAAACCGCGTTGGGATCAGTAGCAGCGTAGCATTTTTCGCAAACGGTGGTTCCGGGTGGGTTCATTGCGCCACAAACCTGGCAGTTTACTGGCATACGGCGATATCCGTACTGTGGTGGTGCCGCGTAACCCTGCTGGGTATAGCCACCTTGTTGGGGGACTGGCAATGGGTTTCCACACTGCGCGCAAGCTGTCGCGCCAGGTGCATTCTCGAATTGACAATTATTACATTTCATTCCGAACTCCTTTTTAATATTATGTATTTTATTTTACTCGAATTCTGTAAGGTAGTTATGAAACTTGTGTAAATATTTTACACATCACCATCCTTGGTTAATACGCGCTTACCCCGCGGAAAGTCTCGCACTTGAGCCATCAGCACGGTGCTGACCAGCGTGAATGCCAGTGCTATCCAAAACATAAGATTATAGCTGTATTCATAAACCAGCCAACCTGCCAAAACTGGGGCAAGCAATAAAAAGGCACCTGTCAGCGTGCGTGCCATACCTAAGTACGTTGGACGCAGTCTGTCATCACTAAGCTCCATAATTAACATTGAGTCCCCTACACCAATGCCCGCGGAGTAGATCCCAAAGAAAACAAAAACGAGATAATAAACCCAGACTGTATTCGTAAAAATAGCAATAAGCAAGGCGATTGCCCATGCCACAAAAGAATAGGTCACGATTTTCTTGGGACCGATACGATCGCCAATTGCACCCCATAAGGCGTAGCCAAAGATTCCTGCTGCAAATAGCACGCCTGTAAAAATAGCAGCTTGTTCGTCATTTAAGTTGAAAGTTTGAATGGCATAAACCGCAATAAAAGCTGTTGCCATATTGCCTAAAAATGATAAAGCCCGCGCGATGATATAAAGCCTGAAATTCCTGTCCTTGCGTAGGATTTCCATAACGCCAGGTATAGGTGCGTCATGTGCGTCAGCAGACGTATTCTGCCTTATTGCCATTGTGGCATTGCTTTGCTCATCTTGGACCTGCGGTATGTTTATATCGGGTTCACGGTTTTGATGGTAGAAGGCATAAGAAACCCATTGAATGACGACCGCAACGCCAAAACCCAGGGCGTAATTATATGGATAGTCCACGCGCGCTAAAATGAGTGCCATGATTGCCGACCCCACAACGCCGAATAGCTGTCCTATGACGCGCGAAAAGCCAAAGAACCGCGCGCGATGCGAAAGCGGAATGACCCGCGCCATGGTTTCTTGCCAGGGTAAAGCTGACATCCCACCACCAACGCCACGCCAAATCATCACCAATATCAACGCAATAAGACCAATCTTATTGCCGATAACAGGCAGCAACAATGCCAAAATGATAAAGAAGACGTATGGAATGCGTTCCAAACGCGCCATTCGCTTGCCAAAAGTTACCACTTCAGGCATCTCGGAAACACGCTTGGCCATAAACATTTGTGGCAAGAACCAACCCGCATTGACGATAGCGGGCATCAGCCCAATGATAAATGGCGAGTCAGTTAGCGTTGCCGCAAAAACAGGCATGATGGTATTAATCGCCCAAAAACTGTCCGCCATAAAGAAAAAGCAAATATCAAAAGTATTAACAATGGCATTATGCTTAAACAAGCGCGCGACCTCAGGATGCACGTTATCCTCAGGTCGAATGGCAAATTGATTTTTTACGAATGTTTTTAATCGTGTAAGCATAGTTATTAAACCAGATTATACGCTATACGCTCAAAAAATATGACCTTAGTGACGTATAGGAGCTTAGACATATACAAGCACATCATTATAGGGCTCGTTCTCACAAGCCCTATAAATCCTACAATTTAAAACTCTATTTCCAAAAGTAATGGTTTTTAGTTGCTATTCCACTTCCTCAAGTTCCGCCATGAAGTGACGCAAAACTTCTGGTGCCCATGTTACGCGCAAGCCTTTGATGTCTTTCGGGTTTTCCATCACGCGTTTGGCAACTTCGCCAATAAAGTCTAAATGGCTACGCGTGTAGACACGGCGAGGAATCGTAAAGCGCAAGAGTTCAAGCGGCGAGTAAACTTGCTCACCCGTTTCGGGGTCGGTATGTTCAAACATCAGGCTGCCGATTTCGACCGTGCGGATACCGCCCTCAATGTATAAGGCGTTAGCCAGCGCGACCGCCGGGAACTGTGAAGGTGGAATCCATGGCAAAGCCTTACCCGCGTCCACATACACCGCATGGCCACCGGTGGGTTTGTAAACCGGCAAACCTGCCGCGCTCAAGACTTCGCCCAGATAGCGTGTGTGCGCTTCGCGATAGTTTAGGTACTCTTCATCAGTACCTTCATACAAGCCAACAGCCAAAGCGTCCAGGTCGCGTCCGGCCAATCCGCCATAGGTCAAATAGCCTTCGTGCACAATCAGGTTCGCGCCAATTTTGCCCTTCAGTTCTTTGTCGCGGAATGCCACAAAACCACCGATGTTAACAATGGCATCTTTTTTGGAGCTCATCGTACAGCCATCAGCATACGAGAACATTTCGCGCACGATTTCACGTACGGGGACATCCTTGTATTTTGGATCACGAAGTTTGATAAACCAGGCATTTTCAGCAAAACGACAGGCATCGATAAAGAATGGAATGCCATATTTCTTATAAATTTCAGAAGTGCCACGAATGTTATCCATAGATACTGGTTGACCTGCAGCAGAGTTGTTGGTGATGGTCAGCATACCGATAGGAATGTTTTCTACGCCAACACGTTTGATGAGTTCTTCAAGTTTTACCAGGTCCATATTGCCTTTGAAAGGCGCGATTAAGTCAGAGTCTTCTGATTCTTCCACAGGTAAATCGACGGGGTTAGCGCCGATGACCTGCAAATTGCCCATGGTGGTATCAAAGTGACGGTTGTTTGGCACAGTTTGGCCTTCTTTAACCAAAGCGCCAAAAAGCATACCTTCAGCGCCACGGCCCTGATGCGTGGGCAGAACATAAGGAAAGCCTAAAATATCCTGAACGGCTTTCTCGAAACGATAATAACTCTTTGAGCCGGCGTAAGCTTCATCGCCACGCATCATCGCCGCCCATTGTTCATCGCTCATCGCGCCAGTGCCGGAGTCAGTTAACAGGTCAATAAAAACATCCGCGCCAGGAAGAGCAAATACGTTATATTTGGCATTTTTCAAAGCTTCGATGCGTTCTTCGCGCGTGGTCATTTTGATATTTTCCACAACTTTAATGCGGAAAGGTTCGATGAATGGAATGGTCATTTAGGTCTCCTTAAATTTATTGTTTGATTCAGCGAGTGTTTTACCCGCGAGATAAGCAGTAGCAAACGCTATATGTAGATTATACCCCCCACACGGCCCAAATACGTCAATTGCCTCGCCAACAATGAACAAACCGGGCACAATTTTGGATTCAAGCGTGCATGGGTCCAGTTCTTCTGTTGCCACTCCACCCGCGGTAAGCTGGCTGTTGCTATAGTCGCCAGCTCCGGTGATGGGGAATCGTGCCATGCTCAGCGTCTTGAAAAGGCGCTGGAAGTCAGCTTCAGTGAGTTGTTGAACCTGTTTGTTGGGATTCAACCCTGTTTCACTGATAAAAAAGTCCACCGCTTTAGGCGTAAAATAGCGCAAGAGTAAAGCACGCAAGCTGGACTGATTAGCTTCATCCGTTGCCGTTTCAGCAAGTTCTTCAATCCACTGACCGATGAAATTGAGCTCCAGTTCTAATGACTTTTTTGGATTTTGGCTCACAAGATGGCTAAGATTCATCACGCCAGGCCCATTTAATCCATTTTTGGTAAAGATGAGATTGCCAAAACTGCGCCCCAGGCACTCATCACCGTCATAAATAGCAGTGTGGGCATCAAAGCGCAGCCCTTTTAAAGCAGTAAAGCTGCCCAGGTGCACATCAATCGGCCCCAAAGCTGGACACAGGGGATTAATGCTATGTCCAAGCGCTTCAAGTTGCGAGAAAAAGCGACCTTTCGCGCCTAGTTCCGGGTAAGATTTTCCACCCGATGCCACGATTAGTTTGTCGAAATCTTCGGTGTAGTTTTGTCCGCTTGTATTATCTGTGAAACTAAGTATAAATTTTCGCTCTTGTGAATAAGAAACCCGTTTAACAGTAGTGGCTACGCGCATTGTTACACCCTGCCCCACTAAACGCTCTTCCAAAATCGACACCACCGACGCCGCACTTTGCGAAAGAGGATAGTACCAACCATCATCTGTTTTATATATAGGTATGCCCAGCCGATAGAGTACGCGTTCAAGATCTTCTACCGCGAAGCGTTCCAGCAAGGTTTCCATCCAGTCGATATCCGGCCCATGATAAGCTGAAGCCTGTACCCCATCATTGCTTAGATTACACCGCCCTGCCCCAGTGACCGCCAGCTTGCGTCCGAGTTTGGGTTCTTGTTCAAATAAAGTTACGCTTTGGATACCCCTACCAATGCCTTTGGCCGCCTCAATAGCCGCCATCATACCAGATGGCCCGCCTCCTATAATGGCTACGCGCAACATTTACAAGCTCACTAATCCGCGCCTTAACGCCACTACTACCGCTTGAGTACGGTCAGACACATCTAATTTCACAAACAAACTGCTTAAATAATTACGAACGGTGCCTTCTGAAAGGTATAATCTATGCGCAATTTCCGCATTGGAAAGCCCCTCCACTAAGAGTTGCAGAATGTCACGCTCGCGTTCGGAAAGGTCAAAATCTTCATCCGATTCAATTGGCTCTGGCGAAGCAGCAACTGAATCAAGCACCTTGCGCGCTACGGACGGATCAAGATAAACGTTTCCGGAAAGCGTGCCCTTGATGGCGTCAATCAATTCCTGGCGAGGGCTATCCTTTAGCAAATAACCGGTTGCGCCAGCCCTTATAGCATCAAAAAGCCACTTGTCATCCATATAGGTTGTTAAAACGATTACTGGAAGGTCAGGATGCGTTTTTCGCAGTTGGCGAATGGCTTGCACGCCGTTCATAATGGGCATTTGCAAATCCATTAGCACCAAGTCAGGTGTTTGATGGTGGACAAGGTCAAGGGCTTGTTGCCCATTGTTAGCAATGCCGATAACCTTGATTTCAGGGTCACTTTGTAATATCTTTTTTAGCCCCTCGCACACGATTTCCTGGTCATCAGCAATAATAATTTTAATCATTAAAAACGCTCCCAACTAAGCCGCACGCTGGTTCCTCTGCCAGGCTGGCTTTCAATCGTGAGTTCCGCACCGATAGTCAAGGCGCGCTCGTGCATACCTTTCAAACCGAAGTGCCCCTCATCTTTCACGTCGTTCATATTAAAACCCCTGCCATCGTCCCGGATAAGCATGGTTAGCTTACCATCCTCTTCGTGCAATTCTGCCAAAACCATGTAAGCGTTGGCATGACGCGAGACATTCTCGAGTGTTTCCTGCGCGATGCGGTAAAAAACCTGCTCGACATTTGGCGCCAAATAGGGCAAAGGTGAATCAACATTGACATTCGTTTTGAAACCAGCACGCTCAGCAACCGAATCGATGAGCTGACGTAAGGCGAGTTCCAAACCAAGGTCTTCAAGGGGTTGAGCGCGTAAATCCTTCAGCGCGCGTCGTGTTTCGCTAAGTCCACGGCGGGCAGTTTCTAATGTGGTGGAAATCATCTCTTGCATCTCTGGGTTATCATCAGGCGCGATGGTTTTCAGAGCTTCAAGGTTCACCGAAATGCCGCTTAAGGTATGCGCGGTGGTATCGTGCAATTCACGCGCAAGACGGTTGCGTTCACGGCTGATGGCAAGATGTTCAAGCGTGTTGGAGTACTGGCTCAACTGCACGTTGGCGAGCAAAAGACGATGTTTTTGACGGCGGGATGAATCGCTCAACTGATTGACCACGAAGCCAACCATCACAAACGCGAAACCGCGGATGATAGGCATGGAGAGAATAGGCAAGTTTTCAAGCGAAATGCCTTGCGCGATCACCACGGCAATCGCGATATCAGAAACATTGGTGAAAATGGTATAGGTAAGTACATGCTTGCGGTCATATTGCCAGGCAATAAAGACCAAAGGCACAATGAGTATCGGCACCAGACTGTATGAGTTGGTTATGAAATCGATAATCGTGCGGTTGGGAACATACAAGTAAAGGGTGCTTCCCACAACCATGGCAACCGTATAAACCACAAGGATAATGGGCAGATAATAATGTTTTAGCTGATGTTCAAGCCACGGAATAAGTAAATAAACCAGTAAGAATGCATGCACCAGAATAAAAAATACCGTCTGAGAGATGATCATCTGGTTATCGGCGATACTCGTTTCGTAAACCCAGCGCGCGAAGAAGTACAAGGCACCAATGATGGCAAAGTACCTAAAGAGTTTGAGTAAGCCAGGTTCAGTTGGTCTTTCCATATTAAAAATGATACCACTAGTCGATGATGAATGCCTGATTTCAGGAACTCTTAATAATGCAAAGTGTTTTTCTGCAGCCTGCTAGTTATTCTTTAAAAAACTGCGTGTGGCGGAGAAACAGGCGGGCAAACGCCCATGACCTGTTCAACACCACACGCTATTAATTTTGTTTTGCGGATACTACAATGTCAACTTAGCTATATGACCCAGTTTCCGTTTTTCAATAACGGGATTTTGGTACCATCAAAGCTATATCCGGTAACATCAACATCCGCCGCGCCGACCATAAAGTCGGTGTGTACCAGGCTTTGGTTCGCGCCACGCGCCACAAGGTCTTTCACACTTGCTTCGGTGCCATCTTTCATGGCATAAGCATAGCTTTGACCAATCGCGAAGTGCGAGCTGGCGTTTTCATCAAACAAAGTGTTGTTGAAAACCAGTCCAGTATTTGAAATTGGCGAATCATGTTGCACAAGCGCGATTTCGCCCAAACGACGCGCGTTTTCGTCCTGGTTCATTTGTTTCACAAAAACATCTTCGCCTTTATCCGCTGAAAATTCGGTAATCGCGCCATCTTTGAAGACAAAATTCATGCCGTCCACTAATGTGCCATTGAGATTGAGCGGTTTGGTGGCGCGCAAAATGCCATCCACTTTATGACTGTGCGGCGTGGTGAAGACTTCTTCAGTAGGCATATTGGCAAAGAAAGGAATGCCCGCGGTAGAGTCCTTGGAGCCACCCACCCACTCGTGCCCTTCGGCGAGGTAAACCATCAGGTCTGTGCCGGGGCCCTGGTAGTGCACTTTTTCGAGATTGGCAGCATTCAGAAAATCGCGTTGTTTATGCAGGTTGGCATCATGCGCGTGCCAGGCTGCCACGGGGTCATCCAGGTCAACCCGAACAGCATAGAAAATTTTCTCCCATAGTTTTTGAACAGCTTCTTCGTCTGAATCTTCGGTAAAGATAGTCTTCGCCCAGCCAACGCAAGGCACCGCGCCGATTGTCCAGCGCGTGCGACCGCTCATGCGATAGGCCTGCACGCCGGTTTCCTGCATCACGCGACCCGCCGCTTTGCCAAAGCGCGCCACACGACTGTGGTCAACGTTTTTGAGCAGCGTTGGGTCCTGCGCACGGATGATAAGATGCTGGTAGTTGTCATCATAGAAATTTTTGAGGTGTAGCGCTTTGTATTTGGGATAGATGTCAAAGATATCTTCGCCACCGTAAAGATAGCGGGCAAGGTTCATTTGGTCGTCGCTAACATCAATAACGACGTCCTTGGCACCGAGTTCATAGGCGCGTTTCACAGCATAACGTGCCACAGGGATAGCGTCAGTAGTGATGGACATGTACAAACCTTCGCCTTTTTGCAGGTTGATACCCGCGCGAACGAGAAGGTCGGCGTATTTAATAAGATTTTGTTCAAGATTCATGATTTGCTCCATTTTGTGATATTGGTAATCTGATTATACCTTGTGGGAGCTTGAAATACATTAAAGACCCCCCCTTGGATCCCTCTCCGTGGAGGAGGCGAATTGTTTGTCAACACCTATCTAATCCGGCTTTAAACCATTTTATATGTAAATGCCCTATCTGATTGGCTGACATTCTAATTTGTTAGCGCGTCGGTAAGGGCTTGCCAGGTTTCTTGGATATTGTGTTTGCTTTCGCTGCTCATTTCGCCAGCGTTCAGGCAATTTTTGATGGCTTCGCCTAGAGCTTGGGAGTCGTCGCAAGGGACAATCCAACAACCCGATGGCATTTGGCGCAGAAAATCATCGGCAACGACTTCGCTTACCACAACCGGTATACCATAACCCAAAGCCAGTTTGACCGAGCCGGATTGGGTCGCGTCGCGATAGGGTGCCACGAGACAATCTGATGCTTCAAAGAAGGTGCTGGCTTCTTCATCAGGGATATATTCCGCAACGATTTTGACCTTGTCTTGGATATTAAGCCTGGCTATTTGAGCCTCGTATTGCCCGATATCATCCCAAAATTCGCCCCCAACCAAAAGCTGTACGGGCGTATCTTGCGCCTGCAGTTGCGCAACAGCTTCCAGGAGCAAGTCCAGACCTTTATAAGCACGCACAAAGCCAAAAAACAACAGGACCGGCTGGTCAGGTGCCAGTCCGAGATGCCGACGCGCCTCAGTTTTGCTGTAGCCTTTGGATGGAAATGCCTTATATATGGGATGGGGTACGGTTTGAATATTAATATCTGTTTTGAGCAAGGCCTTGAGTTTTTGCGCTTCGCGATCGGTCATGGTGATGAAATCGCGCGTGTGTTTAAGCGAATAACGCGCCAAAATTTTGTCAATCGCCCTGGCTTCGTGCGGATGAGTGTTGTGTACAAGAACTTTGAAAGGAATGCCAGCCCGTTTTAATTTCTTGAAAAGCCAGGCATGAGCAGGCGACCAAATGCTGACCCACCACTGAAAGATGACCAAGTCTGGTTTTGTTTCTCGGATATAGCGAAAAGTCTTATACCAGTCGAAAGGGTTTAGCGAACTCAGGATATAGCTGGCGTTGGGCTTAGTACGGCTTTGGCTGGGGTCTTTGTCGGTCTTTCCAGGATACAAGAATTTAGGATATTGCCATTTATAAGAAATGATATCCACTTCATGCCCCTGGCTTTGGAGCGTTTCTGCCAAAGCGCTGGTGAAATGCGCGATACCCCCGCGATAGGGATAAACCGGTCCGATAACAGTTATCTTTTTGAATGTAGGGTCTGGTGTGGTCATGACTTTGATTATATCGTTATTTAGTGTTTCTGGTTGCGCTCGGTCAGGAGACTGGCGCGAACTTTACAGTAAACTGACTGGTAAAGCCAGCCAACCTTTTTATCAACCACTTATCCCCTAAAATCGACCATCTATGAGAAACTAAGTGCATCCAGTCCTTATTTTTCCTATACTGTAGGCGTTGAAAGGAGGTACCCGGTGCAAATTGAAATCAAAATAGACAAGAATTGCATAGAACCCAAAATCGTTATTATGGCGCAAAGCATGACCGAAGACGTGAAACGCATTGTCGAACTGCTTTCCGCCGAAACACCGCAACTTTTGGCTGGTTTCCGCAATGACCAGTTAGAGATTTTGGACCCCGCCAAAGTTTTGCGCCTTTACGCCCAGCAAGGCAAGGTTATCGCCGTAACCGAAAGCGGTGAATATACCTTGCGCCAACGCCTGTACGAACTGGAGGAAAAGTTCGAGAAAGATGGTTTCATCCGCATTTCCAACTCAGAAATCATCAATCTTAAAAAAGCGAAAAACTTTGACCTCAGCCTGGCAGGCAGCATTTGTGTGCGATTGTCCGACGGAACAATCACCTACGTATCACGACGTTACGTGAGCAAAATTAAACAATTATTAGGAATATAAGGAGAAAAAATGAACGCAAAATTAACTGCATTAACAAGAGGCCTTTTGGGTATCCCATTGGGCATTGCGATTGGTTTCATCATTACCTTGATTATCTCCGGGATATATGGCAATGGTGAATATCTTAGTGCAAGACCTGAACTGATTGCCGAGATGGGCAGTGAAATCAACGCGGTACTCTTGCAAACAGGCTTGAGTGCCCTGATAGGTTTTGGGTTTGCAGCATCATCCGTCATTTGGCAACTGGAAGACTGGAGCCTTGCCAAACAGACCGGTATTTACTTTTTGATTAACGCGCTGGTCATGTTGCCCGTCGCCTGGTTCGCGCGCTGGACTGAGCGCAGTTTCAAGGGCATTGCTATTTACTTTGGCACCTTTGTGGTCGTTTTTATCATCATTTGGGCCATTCAATACTTCTTCTGGCGACAAAAAATCAAAAAGATGAACGAGAAACTGTAATATTTTTTCAGCTGTCAAGACAACAGCCCTAAAAACAAAACGCCGGTTATCCCGGCGTTTTGTGCTTTTTTAATCAAGATTATCTGGCGAAATCCACATCAGCAGGCATACCAGGTTTCAGACGCAGTTGCGGGTTGGGCACAACGATGCGCACAGCGTACACCGTTGTCGCGCGACCATCCGCAGTTTGCACGTTACGGGGTGTAAACTCAGCTTGTTCAGCAATCTTGACCACTTTGCCCTTGAAGACTTCGTTCGGGAAAGAATCAACCGTTATTATGACTTCCTGGTTGAGTTTTAGCTGACCATACCATGTTTCAGACACATAAACGACCAAATCCATCTCGCTCATTTCAGCGATGCTCATCACGTTGCCCCCCGCCATGGCAATATCACCTACTTCAACATTGCGGGTTATCACAACACCATCAATAGGTGCTTTAATCTCAGCACGGTCGAGTTGGAGCTGCGCCAGCGCCTGGGCAGCTTTGGCTTGTTCCAAACCTGCTTCAGCCTGGCCGATAGCAGCCTGCGCTTGAATGACACCATTTTGAGCAACCCGAACCTGACCAGAGTCTTCGCCAGTACGCAGGCTCATGAGCAAATCCAGGGCACTGTCATAGCTGCTTTGTGCCACGGCAAGCTCCGCCCGCGCGTCCAGCACATCTTCCGCGGCGGATGTGGATAGCGCGTCGTTGTAGCGCTTGAGAACGTTATCAAATGCGGACTGTGCCAGTTCCTGGGCCTTTTCAGCGGCATCCTTCAGGCGTTCGTCTGGACTTTGTTGCGCGGTGTTAAGCGTGAGATTTGCAATGTTAAGCTGGGCTTGCGCCTTGGCTAGTTCAGCTTCAATATCCACAAAGTTCTTTGCCCCAGCTTTCTCAAGTTCATTTTCCAGCATTTCCTGGCGTTCTTCCAGTTTTGTCTCAGCTTCTTCAAACGCGGCTTGAGCGGCGATTTGTTGTTCAGCTTTACTAAAGTACCACACTGGTTGATAATCCTCCGGAGCAGGTTGCGCCCAGGCATTTTGGCGAGCCTGCAAGTCGTTATAGCGTGCGCCATCGATGGCGAGATCACGCTGCGCGATGGCATAATCCAGCTGAGCATGAGCAGCTTCAAGCGACGCTTCGGCAACCGCCACCGCGGCATCCGCCTGATTCAGCTGAGCGACCAGCACGTCATCTTCAAGCCTGATGAGAACATCGCCAGCTTTTACCTGACTGCCCTCTTCAACCGTTATTTCGACAATTTTGCCACTGACTTCCGGCACCACGCTGACCTGCAAAGCCGAAAGTGTTCCTGAACCAGTTAGCGTTTCTTCGCCGTTGGATTGACACGCACTCACGCCAAAGAGCATCATTGCCGCAAGAGCGATGTGTAACAGGTGTTTGATATTTTTATTCATAGGATTCACCTCAATTTCAATAAGTACTAAAGATGCTTGCGGAATGCAAAGACCGAAGCGATAAAATAGCCAACGCTGAGTACAATCAGCGGAATGGTAGATGTATAGAGCAAGGTTATGGCATCAACACCACGGACGATGATGCCTCGTGTGATTTCGAGATACTGTGTAACCGGCAAAAGTTCACTGTACCAGTAGGTAAAGGCAGGCATACTCTCACGCGAGAACATCAAGCCCGAGAGAATAACCGCCGGGATGATGACCAAAAAGACCGAGATGTAAACTGCCTGCATTTGGGTTTTGGAAATGTTGGAAATGAGCACACCCATACCCAAAGAACCTAAAATGAAGATGACACTCAAGCCGATCAACTCGCCCATGTTACCCATCACGTGCACGCCGAACATCACCTCAGCCATCCAAAGCAACAGGAACAAGTTGAGCAAACACACGATGAGATAAGGGATAATCTTGCCCAGCATCAGTTCCCAGCTTTTAATCGGCGTGACGATGAGTTGTTCCATAGTGCCCTGTTCGCGTTCGCGCACGATGGAAAGCGCCGCCAAAAGAATGGTCTGCACTTGCAAAATAATGGTAATCAGACCGGGAATCATAAACAGGCGCACATTGCCATTAGGGTTATAGAGCGTCTGCACGGTCGTGTTGATAGGCATCCTCAACTGATGCGCTTGACCGCTCTTGTCAACTTGTTTCATGAGAATATCCTGGTTGGCCATCTCGCTAATCGCCGTAAGTTTGAGTTGCGATGTGGTTGAGTCGGTTGGGTTTGAAGAGCCATCCAGCAATATCATGACGTTACTTGTGCCATTGTTGAGTAGTTCACATTCGAAAGATTCTGGGATGATGATACCCACGTCAACTTTGTCAATTTCAATCTGGCGTTCCAGTTCTTTGACGTTGCTCAGGTCTTGGATAAGGCGAAAATCATCACTACTGGTAAAACGCTGCACGTAAGCGCGGCTACTGTCGCTTTTGTCAAAATCGACAATTGCCAGAGTAACCCCGCTGGACTCGCCGGTAATACCATAGCCAAGTAAAACCAGGAGCGAAGCAGGCAACGCCAAAATGAGCAACAAGGTAAGCGGGTCACGCAGGATGTGCCGCACCTCTTTTCGCATAATTGTCCAAAGTCTTTTCATAAAATCCTGTCTTTCTAAGCCTTTTTATGACGCCTTGTCGCGTTCCTGACTGACGATGCTGGTAAAAGCATCTTCGAGCGAAGGCTGGATAATTTCTATGTTCGATGGTGGCATATTTGCCCGCGCAAGGGTGCGTTGAATGGTGCCGATGTCGCTTTCTCTCTTTACCGTCACATGTAGCTGCATGCCCTGGATAGAAATATGGAGTACGCAAGGCACATTTTGAAGCACTTTTTGAACTTCAAGCGGGTCTTCAACATCTACCTGCAGCAAAACACCAGGGAGCGAGTCCTTGATGGTATCCGGACTGGCAAGGGAAACCAAGCGTCCCTGATACATCATGCCAATCGTGTTGCAATAGTCGGCTTCGTCCATATAGTGAGTTGTGGCAAGCACGCTAATACCCTCCCCCGCCAGGCGGTAGATGAGATCCCAAAAATAACGACGTGCCACAGGGTCAACGCCAGCGGTAGCTTCATCGAGAAAGAGCATTTTTGGCTTATGCACGATAGCGCACGCTAAAGCGAGCCGCTGTCGCCACGCGCCAGAAAGCGAGCGGGTCAGGCTTTTTTGCATGTCGGTAAGGTCTACGCGTTCCAGCATTTCGTCAACACGTATTCTGCGCTGTCGGGCAGAAATATCGTTGTAAATGGCGGCGTAAAAGTCGAGATTTTCGCGCACGCTTAGGTCATTGTAAAGTGAAAACTTTTGCGACATATAGCCGATACGTTTTTTCACTTCTTCCGGTTTTTTGCGCACGTCAAAACCAAGCACGTTCGCTGTGCCACTGTCTGGACGCAAAATGCCAATGAGCATACGAATTGTGGTCGTTTTGCCCGCGCCATTAGGACCTAGAAGCCCAAAGATTTCACCTTGCGGGATATAAAAACTAACGTCGTCCACAGCGCGGAATTTGCCAAAAGTTTTAACCAGATTTTTAACTTCAACCGTGTTTTGTGTCATGACTTTTGGCCTTCCTGATCTTCAACGACGGTCACAAAGACATCTTCCATCGTTTTGCGCGCGCTACGCAAAATTTGCAAATCCAGTTTTTGTTTCCTAAAGCTACGTTCAAGTTCACGACTGATTGAGCGTTCTTTAGTCGCGGGCACACTTAGCCGCAGGCGGTCGCCAACTGGATTCCAACTGAGAATGCCATCAGTTTGCGAAACGACTTCGCGCATTTGCTTGCGCGGTTTGGCTTTGACTTCGATAATGTTAAATGGCAAGGCATGCGTAAGTGCCTCGGGTGTACCCTCTTTTAAGACCTTCCCATCGTAAAGAATGCCCACCATGGAGCAGCGTTCGGCTTCGTCCATATAAGGCGTGGAGATAAGCACCGTAACGCCATCTATAACAATCGTACTCAGCAAGGACCAGAACTCAGCCCGGCTGACCGGGTCAACACCGGTGGTGGGTTCATCAAGAATAAGCACCTGCGGGTTGTGCACCATAGCGCAAGACAAAGCGAGTTTTTTCTTCATGCCACCGGAAAGATTGCCGGCAGCACGCTGGCGAAAATCGCTAAGGTTAGTTAATGCGAGCATTTTTTCGATGCGTTCTTGCTTTTGCGCCTTAGATACGCCCTGAATATCCGCGAAAAAGTTTAGATTTTCGATGAGATTTAAGTCGGGATACTGGCTAAACTCCTGCGGCATATAGCCAATAAGTTTGCGGATTTCTTCAGCTTTGCGGCGGGTGTCAAATCCAAGCACGCTGGCTTTGCCACTGCTTTGGAGCATGACACTACTTAGGATGCGCAAAAGTGTGGTCTTTCCCGCCCCATCCGGCCCGATGATTCCATATAGGCTGCCCTGGGGCACATTGAAACTGATTTTATCTAAGGCGAGTTTATCTTTTTGACCAGGATAGCGTTTGCTAATCCCTTCGACTCGAATAGCACTGTTCGTCATATCGTATACTGTCCTCAGGATAAATATAAGGTTTTTGAGTTAAAGTTTACAGGTGTAAACCGGCACAAAGCATGATGACGGATGTCATGATTATGTTTTAGAACGTGAGTTTTTGTATTTGATATTTCATTTAAAAAGGAACGTACACTAAAATTGCGCCTTATTAATAGACATCAAAACCCACTGTGACATTAAGATTTACTATCAACTGTATATAATATGTCATTTTGAGACTCATATAAAAACCCCAAAACCTAATATAAACCAACGTATGATATGCTATGCGCATTAACGGCTTCTATCGCTTTGCTTTCGACTAAGGTCTACGCGCATGTCTCATAGGTTATTCAAATTTCTCCACTCAAATCGCAAAATCAATCCTGTTTTCGGTGTTAGTGAGTGATTTTTTCTGGCAACTGTGCCCATGGGCACATATTCATAAAGGTTATATACTTGCGCAGTGAGCGCATAGATCGATACAAGAAACCTGCTTTTAACAGAATTAGAAACAACACTAAAACTTCAGCATAGAAAAAGCGGTGCTAGACCGCTTTTTCTATTCATTAAGAAAGTATAGAGGATTAGGCTATTTCATGCCATCATAGCGCTGACGCAGAGCAGCGGTGAGAGTTTCCATGCGATCCAGGAGTTTTTTCGCCTCCCCTTTGTCGGTATCGCCCAGCAGAGCATCGGCGACTGGCCCGATTTTATCGTCCATAGGCACATCGTCCAAACCCAAAAGCACGCGACGCAAACCACGCGCGGATTTGGTGACTGGATCCAGGGGCATACGTGGCGCGCGTTTTTGCTCTGTTCCTGCCAAGCGCCCCAGAAATGCCTGCACATCTTGATAGGTCCGTCCTTCATAATCAGCATAGTAGGCTACTGCTTTAGGCCACAGCTTGCGGTCATGCGCCATAATCTCACGCAAAACGCGTTCGGGCATCACGGCGCGGTCAGCGATTTCGAGTTCTTTTTGTTCAAGTTCAAAAAACTTCATTAAGCGTCCGAAATAAGTCCGTTCCATTTGCAGGGTTCTTTGCAAGAGTTCTCGGGTTTCATCACTCAAACGCACATCGCTAATCTGCCGGAAATAGCTCAATTCGTCCTGCCCCACCTGGGGTGAGATGCCATTTTCTTCCAATACAAGACGCGCGGCAGCACGGGCTTTGCCAACCGGAGTGAGCGCTTTATAGGCCATGTTTTCGGCAATTTGTTTTTCGAGCGTGGGCTGGTTATCAATCAATGCCAGGACGTAAGGCTCGCCTTCAAAACCATCAAGCACAGCCTTGATGGCAGTCGCCCAAAAACGCCGTTCACCCGTAAGCATCTGGAAGACATCCCGCCCATCGACACTCAAGACCTGCCCAGTAACGGGTTTGATTTGTCCGGTGTCATGCAGTGATTCACCCAACGCGATGAGTTCGTCCAGCTCACGTTTTATGAGCTTATCCGACTCGGCGAGTTTGAGCCATTTTTGGACAGTGGCTTGCCAGGTCGTGCGACGTTCATAAAAGGGTTCGCGCAATTCATAAGGCAATAAAATACGCGACTGAAAGCGGTCGGGCATAATCATGCTCAAGGGAACCCGATAAACACTTTGGCGATGATTGACCATTTTTGGCGCAGCTTCATCGCGCTCTGGCGTTTCCACCGTGCTGGCGTCAAAGGCTTCTGAAGTGATGCCGATCAAATTACCGAAACTTTTTTTACTTTCTTTTGCCATGATAATGTCCTTTTATTGCGCTTATGGCATCAATGCTGCCACTAATCAATATGCTTTTAATAGTCTGTGCCCATGGGCACAGTTTGTTTTCATGCCTACGCATCGCCCAGTTTGCCAACCACCGCATCAACAAGATTTGAAAAACATCGATAGGACTGGGAACTTTCAGACGCCCACGAAAACACATCATATCCCGCAGTGGTGGCCGCGGATATTTCTGCCAGGTCTTTGATGTAAGGCAACAACAAATGGCCATAGAGTTTTTCGAGATCGCCGATAACATCCTGTGCCTGGCGACGTACCATGCGAAATCGCGATGGAATAATACCCAGAACTTGCAAGTCGGGATTTGTAGTTGTGCGCACGTTTTCGACCATGCGCAAAATGTCTGCCAAGCCGATTAAACTTAAACCATCGGGCTCGATAGGAATGAGCACATGCGTGCTTGCCACAAGTGAATTCATGGGTAACATACCAGCCGAGGGGGGATTATCAATAATGATGTGTGCGTAATCATTGACGATAGGTTCCAGGAAATAGGTCAGTTGGAATGCGGCTTCGTCGCGGGTTTTTAGCTGCGCTTCAAGGTTCTCCATGGCAGCTTTGTTCGTTTTAAAAAGCTTTACTTTTTCATCTCGTTTGCGTGGGATGAGTGAGTCGATAATCAAGGAGTCCATAGCACCATAGCCATTTGCCAACGCGCTGGGGTAATTGTTTTCAGCCGTGATAACCGGTACGAAGGCTTGGTTAAAGCCCCCACCCATAGCGGTAATGGTCGCGCTGAGTTGATCGTCCATATCAATAAGTAACACCGGTTTGCTGTTAGGTTTGCGAGATTCCCGCGTTGCCAAACCAGCTGCCAAATTGATGCTGATGGTGGACTTTCCAACGCCACCTTTTCGGTTAATTAAAGAGATGATGGCCATAGCGTCTCCTCATTTTAAGTGATTCCAATCTTGTTTTCATTTTACCTTAGTTTTGGTTAAATACAAGTCAGAGAATGTTTGTGATTCGTTTTTTTCGTTCACTTACTACAACTAGCGAGTATTATTTTGGTACTTGACTTAACTCTTACACAATGCTAATCTATTATCAAGATTTCGCTGGAAGGTGATTTAATGTTAACTAGCAACGACCTACTCAAGTTTGACTTACTCGACCACCCCTTTGAACGTTTTTTGGACACACGGTTTTTTTACCCCGGTATCAGTGAACAACGCAAGGTTTTAGAAGTCGCTTATGACTTCATCGCTGACCAAAAAGACCCTTCAAAAAACCTCGGTGTCATCGCAGGACCCAGTGGCGGAGGGAAAAGCATTTTGGCGATGAAGTTGGCTCAATCCAGACTGCGCTTTGATGGTCAAGACGAGTTACATGGATTATATATGAACACTAACACGCTAACTGAACCACGCCACTTTTTGATGGCAATTGTTGACCTGCTTGGTCTGCGTGGTTCCCGTTCCAACGCTGACCGCATTGAAAGTATTCTGGACTATTTGGGAAACTCGCCGGAACAAGTATTGCTTGTCCTGGATGGTCCCCCTGTTGATATCGACTATATGTATCAGCTTTTGAGTTGGTCAATAGAGAATAACAAGAAAATTAAGACGCTCATTTTCCTGCAAGATTTGAATAAAACGACCAGTAATATTGGTTCACTTAACCAATATTTGGGTTTGTATTTCCCCTTTAGAAATGCCGATACCAGTGAAATCGCAGCCATGCTTTTCGCGCGAATGCAAGCTGCCGGGCATCCTAATCCGCTTTCCTTAATGCCCGAAACAACGCTATATGAAATTGCTGAAAACTCCCGCGGGTCGCTTTCTGAAGCCTTGCGGTTGGCTTCTATTGCCCTTGAAGAGCTCATTTCAGTTCAAAGAGAAGATCAAATGTTAAAGAAACTTCCACTTTTTGGCAAATAGGGGTGTCAATTTCCACTTTTGACACTTGCTTTAACAGAACTTATTTTCTATTATATAGGCATACCTAAAGGAGCCATGCAAAATAGAAGATTGAAATGAAAAAAGAAATGAAAGATTGGAAAGCACTGCAAGATAGGCTCGCTACTGTTGCGGATGACAAGTTGCGAGTATTGCTTGATTCTTGCGAAGTCCAATTTGACGGGCAATATCAAATCAACGCCAGTTATAGCGATTATTCCAGGCTTTGCCAATACTATCCTCTGCTTGAAACAGTTGTGCATGACAATCTCGGCAAACATGTTCGGCTCAATCTAAAACAAAGTGTGCCCATGGGCACATATTACGATGACAGCATAATTGGCGACCTTGCGCTTGATTTTGAACTTGGCGCTAATTCGGTTAGCGACGCCATTTTACGCCCAGAGTCGATCGCAGCAGTGCCATCATATACCTTGCGTTTCGTTCCCTACGTGGGCGCGAACGCGGTACTTATCGCTACAGCATTGCGCCAGGCTTTTTATCGTGCTTCGCGCGAAACCGGCGCTGACCAGCTTTATCCCAAATATGGCGACAGCGTGAAAATTGATGTGCGTGGATTACTCAAAAGTTTGGGTGGTGCGATTAGCCGTGCCAGTTTCTTCCGCGTTTTCAAACATGGTGATATGGACTGGTTCGTAACGCGTGGTGAACCGATGCATCGGGTAAAAAATGGACAAGTACAACGCGAAGCTAATACTTACCATTATCGAGGCATTCTCTTAACACCTGGCGATGCCTGTGACCTTTATGACTGGCTAATCCGTAATAATCTAAGCGAACAACCCATAGCAGTGCTTAGCCACTTACTTGATACCCGTCGCGATGAGATATTGACATTTCCTTTCCGCGTTCCTGATGCAGAAAAAGACATCGCCTTTGACCAACCCGCTTCAACGCATGAAATCATCGAAAAAGCCCTTGGTAATCAAAAGCTGGATCCCACACTCGCGGGTCTTGCTGATAGGGTGGCGATGCATCTGGTGAGGCCTGAAAGTTTCCTTGCTGTTCCTTGGTATTGGTTCCATAAAGTCTTGCCAACCTTGGGCACTGATTTAGGTGTGCTTTATCTAATGTGCAAAAACTGCTGTTATGTGGACTGGGCACACGGTAAAGACCGCAATAGCTTTTGGGTGCCTGGTGGATTAACAAGCCTGCAGGCATGGATTCGCAACGATAGTCTGCCCAAACAGATTCCCCATGCGGAACAAAGCCAACGCGGTCGACCGCGTAAAGAAAATATCAATCAGGATTCTGCCTATACCCGCAACTGGCGCGAAACCAAGCGTCAGCTTGCCAGTGAATATCTGTGTCGCATTGAAACCCGTCAGTCAGAAACAGGTACCGATTGGAAATTGCAGGTAAACGACGTCCAGTTAACCGCAGCAGACGAAAGCCTTAAACAAGCCATTTATGGTTTCATTTACGCCCCGCCCAAGCAAATTGCAGGGTTACCGATGCAAGAATTGATGCAATCTCCAGAGTTCCAACAGTCTCTTTTAGCCAACGCCAAGGTAAACCCAGCACAATTATGTCATTTTGAGACTCTCGCAAAAGAGGGAATATGTAATAATGACACGCTCGCCCATGGCCTAATATGTCATTTTGATACTTTCGTGGATGGTCTAAATTATTATTTTGAGACTCTCGTCGAAGCTGGAATATGTCAATTTGAGACGATATTAAATATACTCTTTAAACTTAAATACGCTTCTTTTTTCAATAAAAATACAGAATTCCAACCACATACCGCTGTCACAGATGATGACGAAGATGATTTCTGCAATGCTGACATTCTTTCTCAGGTGGTGGAAAACGAAGAAATGAATTCTGACTGGGATTATCAATCACTTTTCTCTGTTTTAGACAAAACGTATCAGGAACAAATCCGCCTTTGGAAACTTGAAAAGATAACTATTGCCTGGGCTGTACAGGCATGTTTTTCTCTCAACATCCATCAGCCTTGGAGCTTGGCGATTCGACGCGCGATTGATTTGCGCAAAGCTCCAGGCGGGCCTGCTATGCGGATGGCGGAACTGCCGATGTATAAATTCAAAGAACTGGTTGAAAGCACCTATCACCGAATGGAAGCAAACTACTTCAATCCGCTCCAGCTGACAATGTCTGGTGGCCAGGATTTACTGGATTTACTCGAGATGTTTGACAACGTGGAAGACCAAAAACGTGCTTTACGTCGTATGCGCGACACGTTTGGGTTGTTTTCACCCGACAATGACTAGATACAGCCTATGTGGCTAATAAGGACGGGAGACAAAAAGGCCAGCACTTCTAAGTTTTTGTTAATCAAATGAATACCCAGGATTAACAGGGCAATCAACACGATAACAATGACCAGCAAGGTAAGCAAGACACCAGGATGCGCCCTTTGATTTGGCGTTATTGGGTCTTGCTTCGTTTGGTTTGTTGCTTTATGCTTTACCGAAGGCAAGTTGCCGTTTGAGTGGGTTGATGCATCAACTCTTGGTTCTACTGATTCTTCTTGGGCTGAAATCTCAAATTTGCTTTGTTTTTGGTCCATATTTCATTTCCTTTAATCTGTTGCTAATTGTACCGGCATTTTATTAATGCATGTTATAGTGTCGGGTTTTTGTAATTTTCAGATTATCAAAATCTTTTTATTTAAAAAGTTTTTGTTTAAGAATACGTATTTGTGGATGAAGTTTATGTTCCTGTTGTGTAATATCTAATCCGACCCTATATTAATGCGCGTAGCCACTTATTAAGTGAGGTAAAGTGAGAGAAAAATAAATGAAGAGTGACGGGTGTTGAACCACAGTTTGGCTTGAAAAGCATAAACAATGGAGTTTCGTATAAGTTCATAGAACGGAGTTTCTACAATGCTGGTACAATGTAATGACTATGAGTCAATTCGAAATTAAAGGACAATATAACACTGCAGTAGTATTCGCACGTGACCGCGAAGAAAAAGCGATTGAACAAATTCGCACCTTAGTTTCGCAACCTTTTGTGGCAGGTAAAAAGGTACGCATTATGCCTGACTACCACTTTGGCGCAGGTTGCACGATTGGTTTTACCGCTGACTTGGGTGATATCGTGGTGCCTAATTTGGTTGGTGTGGATATTGGTTGTGGAATCCTGGTTACTGAACTTGGTTATGACCAAGCTGATTTAGCAGCGCTTGACAATTACATTCATCACAATATCCCCAGTGGATTTGGCAGCTACAAAAAACCCGTCGTGGAATTTGATGAGATTAATAAGCTCAAAAGCGCGCACGCTGTACCGGTCAAAAAAGCACAAACCCAAATAGGCACACTGGGTGGGGGAAATCACTTCATCGAAATTGCTGTTGATGAACGTGGCATGCATTATCTTTGCGTTCACTCAGGAAGCCGACACATCGGCTTGCAAGTGGCGCTCTACTGGCAAGGCATTGCCCGCGATTACTGCAAGAAAAACGGTATCAACGTGCCCAGGGATCTGGCATATCTGGAAGGGCAAAACCGCAAAAACTATTTGCATGATATGGACATCTGCCAGCGTTATGCATCACTCAACCGTAAAGTGATGACTGAACGCATCTTGGGACATCTCGGTTTACCACCGCGTGGCCAGTTTGAGAGCGTGCATAACTATGTCAATCTTAAAGACAACATCATTCGTAAAGGCGCGGTCTCGGCACGAAAAGGCGAACGCATTATCATCCCCATCAATATGCGCGATGGTTCAATTATTGCCGTGGGCAAAGGTAATCCTGATTGGAACTTTTCCGCGCCGCATGGGGCAGGGCGACTTTTGGGGCGCAACGAAGCGCGTCGGCAGCTCAATTTGCAGGACTTTAAACGCACGATGCGAAATGTTTTTACCACCACGGTTAACCGCGATACCTTAGATGAAGCTCCGGATGCCTATAAGAGTATGGACGATATTATCGAGCAAATTGGCGACACAGCAAACATCGAACGGATCATAAGGCCTGTTTATAACTTCAAAGCGGGTAAGGAATAGTTGAAAATTACGAAGCGAAAGCCATTAAGGGTATAATGAACATCCCTAGAAAATAATCAGGAGGAGTTCATGCATTACGCGCTCATCATGGCCGGAGGTGCCGGCACCCGACTGTGGCCAGTCAGTCGTGAACATATGCCCAAACCCGCTCTTAGACTTTACAGTGACGAGAGCATGTTCCAAATTGCGGTCAAACGCTTAGACCCTCTCTTTAAACCTGAAGATATTTACATCGTAGCTGGCAAAGATCATTCCCAGGTGCTTTCTGAACAAGTGCCAAACATTCCACTTGGCAATTTCATCAATGAGCCGATGGGGCGTGGTACCGCGCCGGCGATTGGTCTCGCTGCGGTACATCTGGCAACCAAAGACCCCGATGCCATTATGGCGGTACTCACCGCGGACCATCACATTGGCAACGAAGACGTCTTTCGTCAGGTCATTGCTCAGGCTATCGAGGCCGCCAAAGCTGACTATTTGGTAACCTTGGGCATCAACCCAACCTGGCCCTCGCCAGAATACGGTTATATTGAAGAAGGCGAACGCCTTAGCGAATTTGAAAACTTTAGAGCCTATAAAGCTGAGCAGTTTGTTGAGAAACCAAACAGCGCCAAAGCCCAAAAGATGCTCGCGCTGGGCAACTATAGTTGGAACAGTGGCATGTTTGTTTGGAAAGTCAGCCGGATACTGGAAGAATTCCGCATACAAATGCCCGTTTTACACGAAAACCTAATGCGCATAGCCACTTCATTAAAAGAAGGGAATTATGATGAAGTGTTAGCGGAGTGTTGGCCTGAAATTGAGAAACAAACCATCGACTACGGCATCATGGAAAACGCCAAACGTGTGGCAGTTATCCCTGTGGACATGGACTGGCTGGATGTGGGAAACTGGGCAAGTCTCAAGACACTCTTACCCACTGATGGTTTAGGAAACAGCTTGCGTGGCGATATCATTTTGGAAGAATCCAGTGGCAATCTGGTGATAGGGGACAAACGCCTTATCGCGGGGATTGGCCTGGAAGATTTGATTATTGTCGATACCTCCGATACGCTTTTGGTTATCCATAAAGAACATGTTGGCGCGGTTCGGGGCCTGGTGGAGCGTCTCAAACGCGAAGGGCGCGAAGATTTAGCATAAGGTAAAAAAATAAAGAATAAAGCCATTCCTGAATTTTTTCTCGGAATGGCTTTTTATTCTTCACAGTTTCAAAACCTTAATGTCAAAACCCGCCATTAAGTTTATTTCAAATTGCGCTTATGGTGCTTATAAAGTTCTTCTGTCGCCAATGAAATTTTGGTCACTGAAACATCGTGCGCGGTGGGATAAACGAAGTATGTGTCGTCAATCGTGCTGATATCCACGCAGTCCATTTTCTTGTCAATGTAGTTGTATTCGATGTGAATTGCGTAATTTTCTATCACATCACGACGCACTTCAAAAGGCTTGCCGTTATGGGTACCACGCAGAACAAAGCCGTTCATATCGTGTTTAAGGGTGCCTTTACCCATCTGCACAAAACCGTCCGCATTAGGCAGAGAATCTATTAATGCTTCGCATTCCAAGCTATAAGTGCCAGCCTCAATTTCGGAACGTACGTTTTCGCGTTGCCACTCGTACCAGTCTGGTGGATGGCTAAAGATGGTATCACCTTCGAGCGCGTGCAAAACACCCAGGGGATTCATCTCCCAGGTGGCGCCACAGGCTTGGCAGCTTAGGCGCGCGCCCTGGCTGGTCAAGCGATACTCGGTTTTACATTGCGGACATTGATATAAAACCCGATGCAAACCTTCAGCGCGGTCGGGGGTGTGCACTTCAATTTGGTTTTCACGTTGCCAGGCAAAATCGTCATAGTGCATAGCCTCAGCAAGCCGGTTGTCAATTTCATCCGGGCTTAAGCGGGCGAGATCGTCTTTATTCAGCACCAGGCTAAATGAAGCTTCTAGGGGTATCCCTCGTGATTTTTGGTTCCAGGCAGGTTCGTCAATATGATGGCCATTCATAATCAGCGAAACAACGGGCACATTGAGATATTTTGCCATCTTGCCAAAACTTTCAGGTAGTTCTGAAGGCGTCCCAATAAGCGAATATCGTGCCTCAGGATAATAGGTCACAATCTGCCCTTTGCTGAGCAGATGTTGTGTTTGGCGAATGATTTGCACGTCGTTTACGAATTTACGCTTGGCGATGCAGCCAACTTTGCGCATGAGCCATTCACGGCCAATGAAACCGTCCAGCGCAACAACATAATTAGCACGGTGTGGGAAGATGGCAGCGGTCATTACCTTAAAGTCAGTAAAGGAATTGTGATTGCAAATAAGCAAGTAGGGTGGTTTGATGTCCTTAAGGCGTGGGTCGCGATGGATTTTTACTTTGTGCTTCCATACATCTGGATAGCTCAGAAGCCATGTTACGGGTGTGAGCCAGCGTACCTGGGGTTTGATGCGGGTGGCGAAGTCATAACGCGGAAAATCCTCAATCGCGGTGTTGTCCAGTTTAGTATTGTATTGTCCCATCACATTACTAAGAATGCTCATTAATCACTCCTCCTAATTGAAATTGTAAATAAGATTTGATAATAGCTTGAGACTGCAAAATAATCAACCCGAATGGGGCAGATTAGTTGCAAATGAGTATTAAATAAATTTGATATTAGCTATAGGGTAGTCAATCAGCAGCCTTATTTTTGTGGGGTACAAACTTCAGCTGTGCGATGATAAGGGCGGTAAGCATCAAAGCACTGCCAAGCCATTCCCGTGAACTCATGCGTTCGTTTAGAACTAAAATACCGCCAATCACAGCAAAGACCGCTTCAAGACTCATAATGAGTGCTGCGAGCGTGGGGTTGGTGCCACGTTGACCTAAAACCTGAAAAGTAAATGCCACACCCGCGACCACGACGCCTGAAAACAAAAGGGGCAACAGCGCTTCTTGAATTGCAGGCCAGCTTATCGTTTCGCGTACCAATGCCACGCCAAATGAGAGTAAGCCACTTACCAAAAATTGCCCGAATGCCAGACGGATGCCATCAACTTTTTCGGTATGGTGGTCAACAGCCAGGATGTGCAGTGCCCATAAGAATGCGCCAATTAAAATGATTAAGTCGCTTGGTGCCACACTAAAATCACCTTCGACCATCAGCAGGTACAAACCGCCCACTGCCAGGGCCAGCCCAATCCACACGTTCCAGCTAACCCGCTTGCCCAAAAATAAACCAATCAGTGGTACCAGGATGATATACAACGCGGTGATGAATCCAGCTTTACCGGCTTCGGTGTTAATTAAACCGATTTGCTGAAAACTCGCTCCGGCAAAAAGTGCCAGTCCGCATATCAAACTGCCTATTATCCAGGCGCGACGCATGGCACGTGTTTTATTTCGTGCCTCGGTCGCGCTGATTTCCGATGCGCTAAGATCTTTCTTTTCAGCACGGCGCACGATAAACAAAAGTGGCGAAACAGTAAGCGCGCCAAGCAAAAAGCGGACGCCATTGAAGGTAAAAGGGCCAACGTGTTGGTTACCCAGTCTTTGCGCGATAAAGCCAAAGCCCCAGATGATCGCGCACAGGAACAGAAAGATGACGTTGGGAAAACGCCTTCTGACGCTTTTATTGTCTGTATCAGGCGAAAGCGAATCAGTCTTCGTCATAAAATATCAGTCCATCCAAATCGGGTTCGAAATTAGTATCGGCATGGGTGGTAAGATGCCATATAAGGATTGCCAGAGCTCCAAACGCACAAAACCGGGCTTCTGGGGCGTGAAAAAGGCTTCAAAATCGCCCTTTGTCTCAACAGGCGGGAATTCATGTGTAAAGTCAGGCCCAATCAGTTTAACCACGTCTCCTGCTTTTACTCCCGTCATTTTAATCTCAAGCTTTTGTTCCGGTTCCCAGGCTTGGCTGTCACCTATACCCGCATTGCCATAACGCATTTCAAGCCGGGCAGATTTCTGTTGATAGACAAAATAGGATCTTCCAGCGTGTAGGGCGGCCAGAATATCGCTGGGCGATGCGGACTGCGCGTAGACAATAGTAGCGGGTACGCCCAAACCTAATCCAAGCTCGTCGCGGTGATAATCACTGCCAGCGATGGCGGGTATCTTGCGTCCACTCTCCAGCATTTTCTGCCATAGGGCAATCGCTTTCAGATTTGAAGGGCGCATGGGGCCATTCCAGATTTCAATCAAATCAAAAGGCAAGGCTTGCAGGTCAAAGGTGAAAGGCAGGTCCTCGTTCATGGGGTGGTTGATAACGACTATTGCGCCACGCTCACGCGCGCATTCATAATGCGCTTTGATACCAGCCAAATCATTGCTAAAAAATGGTCCATCATAGGGCTTGTGTGAACCTAGAAAGTTGGCATGCCCACCGTAGAGGGTGAGTTCCATCCCGGGTATAACCGTCAAGCCGGGCACTTTGGGGGTATCTTCGGGGCTCAAGGGCATATTGTGGTCGGTAATAATGAGATAGTCAAGTCCCTGATTGCGCGCGTGTTCAGCGATTGCCTGGCGGCTAAGAATGCCATCAGAAGCGTTTGTGTGGCAGTGGGTATCCCCAATCAGCCAGCGTCCTTGTTTGAAAACAAAACGCAGGGTGTATTCCAGGTCAATAGCTTCTGCGCCAACCTTGTAAGCGCCGACCATAATCTGCCATGTGCCGGCATCTAAGCTTGTAGGAATATATCCAGGGGTGGCATCTGTTTCGCTGACGAAAACCGACAATTTGTTTGAGCCCGAAGCTCCCACCTGTTCGCCACGTGGGTCTATCAGGCCCAAATCGACTACGTTCTGGGCATTTTTAGGGTAACGATAACTGAGCTCGAAACGCTCCACATTTTCGGGCATCTCAAATGGCAGGGTTAAATACAGCCCTTTTTGGTCTGGCTCAAGGCGAAAATGTAGGGTAAGGGTTTCAGTCTTCGCCATGCTGCCCTTCTTTTGCAGTATCACCTAAAACAAACTTCAGCCAGATAGGCAGATATTTATGCCAGAAGGGCCAGGTATGCTCGCCTTCGTCTTCGATATAGGTCAGGGGCAGGCCTAACGCTGAGGCTTGCTGAGCGAAAACACGGTTGGTGGGCAGAAGGTTATCATTCAGACCGATTGAAGCATAAAGGCGCGGGCATTTTTCGGGTGTTTTTGCGATTTCTTGCAACAAGAACGCGGGGTCATAAATACTGCCGGGCAGTTTTTCCAGTCCGCCAAAAACCATGTCCATTTCTTTCATCAGGACGGGGTCATGATGGGCAAATTCAGGTAATTGCAGCATTTGTATGGCCAAAAGTCCCGAAAAACTTGCCGCTTCGCAATATAAATCAGGTCGGCGCAATGCGGCCATAAACGCGCCATAGCCACCCATTGAAAGCCCGGCGATAAGGGAATTATCGCGGTTGAGATTGAACTTAAAGCGGGCGTCAATCCATTCAGGCAGTTCTTCGGTCAGATAACTAAAGTAATTCTGGCCGTTGTCCATATTAACGTAAAAACTGCGGTCACCACTGGGCATGATGATGATGACACCCAACTCTCGCGACACCCAGTCAGCGTTGCCATAGCGAAGCCATGCGCTTCCGTCGGCGCTGAGTCCATGCAAAAGCCAAAGCACTTTACGTTCGTGTATGGGGCGGGGATCTTCTTCGGTGATATCAGGTATAGAGATGTTGAGCACAAGATTAGTCTTGACTGCGTTTGATTTGTGGTTAATTTGTAGTAATGCCATTTTTTTGTCCTTTTATGTGTTTCTTATGCATCCAATAAGGATTGATCTGCTACTTCACTTTTTACAACTTTAAAATCACTCAAATAAGAGCAAGCATAGCTGAGTAAGGTCATTATCAGGGGAAAGATAGCGATGATAAACAACGCCACCTGGTCAGGTTGTGATCCAGGTACATCACCCGATTCATAGCCATATAGCGATTTCAGCAATAAAAACGCCCCGCCGGTAAATAAACTGTTGAGACGGTTCATGAAACCTAGGGCATTGCTGATTATTCCTTCACGGCGTACATTGTGTTTGGCTTTGTCTTCGTCCATAACCCGGGCGTGGATGAGATCCATCGTTGTAATCACACCAGCAAAACCAAAGCCAACCAAGGAGGCGCAAATAAGTGCCATGACGTAACCTTGGGCGAAATACAACGGCACAAACGAAATGGCGAGTGACAGTAAAGCCCAGCGCCATACTTTTACCAGGTCATAGCGTTTTAGAAAGGCTGCCCAAATCGCCACCGAGACAATCGCCACCACCAATACCAGTCCCATCAGCAAGGCTTGTTTCCAGCCACCGATGCCCAGTTTGTATTTGGCATAAAGGGGCAAGCCTGCCATCACCATCGACATGGCCGCGCTGTAGAAAGCGTTGCTGACCCCGGCTACCCAAAACTTGCGGTTGGTAAGCAGGGTCTTCACGCTATCCCAAATTTTTGGTTTCGGCTCGTCAATGCTGATATGTTCTTCGTGGCTGGTGAAAGTCATATACAGGATTACCGCGCCACCCAAAATACCGTAAATAATTGCTGTTGCTGACCAGCCAATCGCTTCCACCACAATCGGGGTAAGCGCGATGCTGATAATCATCGCCACCAACTGGAATGCCTGGCGCAGCGCGTTAGCCTGACCCCGGCTAAGGTCAGTTTTGAAAAGTTCCGGGAATAACGCGCCATAATTCGCGTTGATTACCGAGTCTAAGGTGCCTGTCAGGATGTAAAAGAGCATGGCGTAGATAAAGAGTTGATTGGCACTCAGCCAGGCGGGTGGCGAGAAGAAGAGCACCAAACACAAGACTAAAAGTGGCGTTCCAATGACTAACCATGGACGACGGCGACCCCAACGCGTGCGTGTGCGGTCTGAGAGATAGCCGTAAATGGGGTTGTCCGCAGCATCGATGAAGGCATAAATGAGCATAATCAAGCCCCACTGTGCCGCAGTCACGCCCAGTGTGTCGACGTAGTAAGCAAAAGCGTATGTTTTGAGCAGATTAATGGGGATGGAGGTACCAAACATGCCTACCGAGTAGTTGAAGGTCTTCCAGCGACTCTCCTTGGTTCCAGCTGGCTTGGTTTCGGGAACAATTTTTTCTTGTTCTTCGGAAATGTCAAAATCCATAGTGCTACTCCTTGGTTTTGGATAATGCCTTTATTATAAAGCTATGGGACGCAAAAACGTGTAAAGAACAGATTAAGTTCGCTTTTAAACTTCTGCTGACAGAATTTTCTAAAATAGTTGACGGAATCAACAGAATAGCGCTATACTTAATAGGTTTAATTTTTAACGATAGCGAGGAGCTGAACGATGTTGATCTTGCCCGGACTGATCGACGCCCATGTGCACCTGCGCGTGCCTGGCGGCGAGCATAAAGAAGACTTCATTTCTGGCAGCAGTGCTGCTCTCGCTGGTGGTTTTACCACACTCCTGGCGATGCCTAACACCAATCCCCCTTTGGTCACAGTCGAAAACTGGCGAAACACCCAATCTCAAGCGGAAGCCCAGGCACTTTGTGATGTGCATCATTTCGCAGGCGGTTCCGAAGCGCATTTGGACCAACTCCCTGAACTAGCGAAAAATGCTGTCGGACTCAAACTCTATCTTGACGCCACCTTTGGTCCCTTACGTTTGCAGGACCCCGCAGCCATCGAAAAATGCCTTGAACTCTGGCCTGCCAGTAAACCGATTTGCCTGCACGCCGAGCTTGACTCACTGCGGGCTGGCATAGAACTGGCTGAACGCCATCAAAAACACATCCATGTCTGCCACGTCGCACGCAAGGAAGAGGTCGAAATGATTGCCAAAGCGCAAGACCGGGGAATAAACGTGACTGCTGAAGTTACCGCGCACCATCTCTTTTTGACTGAAGGCGATACTCAACGCCTTGGCCCTTATGGCGATATGCGCCCGCGTTTACAAAGCCAACAAGACCAGGACGCACTCTGGCAACACCTGGGCACGACAATTGAAGTCATCGCCTCAGACCATGCCCCCCATGCCAAATTCGAAAAAGAAGGTTTTGAAAGCCAAAAAGCTTTCCTAATAGCCGAAAAACCACTTGAAGAAGAGCAAAAACGCCCTATACCGCCTGGTATACCAGGGCTTGAATCCACTCTGCCGCTTATGCTCACTGCTGTGGCAGAAAATCGTCTGAGTCTTGAGACTCTTATCAAACTCCTCCACGACAACCCTAAACGCCTTTTCAATTTGCCTGAACAACCAGAAACCTGGGTTGAAGTGGATGAGACCGCTAAATATATCTTTCCCGACCATCCTTTGTATACCAAATGTGGCTGGTCACCCTTTGCCGGTTTACGCATGACGGGTTCAGTGTCCCGTGTGGTTTTACGTGGCAAGGAAGTTTACAAAAATGGCATCATTAACTATTCTAAAGAGAACTAAACAGGAGCAATATGAGCTATAAGCAACTCACACCCATTTTCAACTTGGATGAATTTGAACGCAAACCGCGTTTCGTCAATGGCTTTTACCACAAGGATATTCTCAGCGTTTCACAATTCAGCAAAGATGACCTTGATTATGTCTTTAGCCGTGCTAAGGAAATGATGGAAATGGTTGAAAAGTGGGGTACCTGCGACCTGCTCAAAGGCTACACTTTGGCTTGTGTATTCTATGAGCCTTCAACACGTACTTCGTCTTCTTTCATTGCCGCGATGGAACGCCTTGGTGGCAAGGTCATTCCCATCACTGAGGGTATTCAGTACTCATCTGTATCCAAGGGTGAAAGCCTTATCGACAGCATGATCACCCTTGAGCAGTATTGCGATGTGATTGTCTTGCGTCATCCCCAAATCGGATCCAGCGCGATGGCTGCCAAACACGTCAATGTGCCTATCATCAATGCTGGCGATGGCGCTGGCGAGCATCCTACCCAAGCCTTGCTTGACCTCTTTACCATCAAAAACGAATTAGACTGTATTGATGGTTTACGCGTAGCCATGGTGGGTGATTTGCGCTATGGTCGCACGGTGCATTCGCTGACCCAACTTTTGAGCCAGTATGATGTTTCCTTGCGCTATGTTTCACCGGAAACCCTGCGTCTGCCTATGGAACTGATGAACATGCTCATCGACAAGGGCATCGACGTGCGTGAATCGCATAAAATTGAAGATGTTATTGAAACCACCGATGTTCTTTATGTAACGCGCATCCAAAAAGAGCGTTTTCCGGATATAACCCAATATGAAGAAGTGAAAAACTTCTTTGTAGTCGACGAAGAGTTACTCAAAAAAGCCAAAGAAAAGATGATTGTTATGCACCCCCTACCGCGTGTCAATGAACTGGATTACCGCGTTGACAGAGACCCCCGTGCGGCATATTTCAGACAAGTAGAAAACGGGCTATACATCCGCATGGCACTGCTTGCCGCAGTTTTGGGACAGGCGTAAGCCCGACTTTGAACCGGAAATTTTATAGTGTTTGAACAGAATACGCGTAAACACAAGCAATTAGACAGGAGATGAAATGAGCTTTATTGAAAAACTTACCCAAACTATTGAGAAAAACCAATCATTGCTCTGTGTGGGACTGGACCCTAACGAGAAGAATCTGCCTGAAGGTGACAACATTCAGGAAAAGCTTTTGCTTTGGGCAGGGAATATTATCTCCCAGACCAAGTACCTGGTTTGTTGTTACAAACCCAACATGGCTTTTTTTGAACAATTTGGGCTTGAAGGCCTTGAGGCACTTCAGGTCATCTGTCGTGAACTTATTCCTGCCGATGTGCCTGTATTGCTAGATGCCAAACGCGGTGATATCGGTTCCACTGCTGAAGCTTACGCGCGGGCTTGCTTTGATATCTACGGTGCGGACGCGGTGACGCTCTCACCATATCTGGGTTATGACGCCATCAAACCTTTTACCGACCGCGCGGATAAAGCGGTGTTTGTGCTTTGTCAAACATCCAATCCCAGCGCGAAGGAAATCCAGCAGCATGGCATACCGACTCTTTTTGAGCATGTTGCCAAACAATCGCAGCACTGGGGTGCAGCTGAGCAAGTGGGTCTCGTGGTTGGTGCCACCCAACCTGAAGCCCTCAAACGTGTGCGCGAACTTTGCCCGGATGCCTGGATTTTAGCCCCAGGCGTTGGCGCGCAGGGTGGCAACTTGCGCATGGCGCTCGAAAACGGCTTGCGCGCGGATGGTTTGGGCATGATTGTCCCCGTTTCTCGCTCGGTTATGAACGCAGAAGATCCCAAAGCAGCTGCTGAAGCTTTGCGCGATGAGATTAATCGCATCAGAATTGATGTTCAAATCAAGCTTTTAGACGCTCCTAAAGTTTCGCGTTTTGCTGAACTGATTGAAGGTCTTTACGACACGGGGAGTGTCAAATTTGGTGAATTTACCCTGGCGAGTGGGAAGAATTCGCCGGTTTATCTGGACTTACGTCGCTTGGTGAGCTTCCCGTGGTTGATGAAACTGGCAGTTGAGGCTTATGCTGAGCAAATGCATAACACACCTTGTGATTTGATTGCTGGCGTGCCTTATGCCGCACTGCCAATCGCATCTGTTCTGGCGAGCCAAGCCGGTATACCAATGATTTACCCACGTAAGGAAGTTAAAACACATGGCACTGGTCAACTGGTGGAAGGCGTTTTTGAAGCTGGTCAGTCAGTGACGGTTATTGAAGACGTGATTACCAGCGGTGGCAGCCTGATTACCGCGGTTGAAAGCCTGCGTTCACTTGGTCTCAAGGTGGAACATGCTATCGTTTTGGTTGACCGTGAACAAGGCGGTATGGAAAAACTGGCCCAGGCTGGCATCACCGCCCACCCAGCTCTCAAATTCAGTGAAATTCTGGAGCATTTGTTAGCGACAAAGAAAATTGATAAAGAACAATACACCATCGTGAAGGATTACCTCAGCCATGGCTAATCTGACAGTTGACTTTTTAGGGATTAAGCTCAACAATCCTTTGGTACTTGCCTCGGGCGTTTTGGGCACCAGCCCTGCGGTGATGGAACGCTGCGCGCGCGAAGGCGTTGGCGCGGTTACCAGCAAAAGTGCTGGCACCGAAGCCCGCGATGGCCATGCCAACCCGGTCGCTCTCGCCTGGCAGGGTGGGGTGATTAACGCCATCGGGCTTACCAACCCGGGATGCCATGCTGAACTTCCTATCTTGATTGAAACCAAAAAACGGCTTAAACCCTTGGGTGTGCCTTTGTTCGCTTCCATTTTCGCCCCAAGGCTTGAAGATTTTGGCGAAGTCGCCCGTGTAATTGCCGAAGCGGAACCGGATTTGATTGAAGTCAACATTTCATGCCCTAATGTCGCATCTGATTTTGGCACGCCCTTCTCGGCGACTGCCAAAAGTGCTGCTGAAGTCACCCGCGAAGTACGTCGAGCGGTGAAAATACCTATTAGTGTCAAACTCGCACCCAACGTCTACAACCTGGGCGAAATTGCCCGCGCGGTGGTCGCGGAAGGTGCCGATGCCATTACAGCCATCAACACTGTGCCAGGAATGCTCATTGATGCCTACGCTGCCAGGCCCGTCCTCAAAAACACAACCGGTGGTTTAAGTGGACCCACCATCAAACCAGTCGCTTTACGCGCGGTCTGGGAAATCTCCCAGGTGGTGGATGTACCCATAATCGGCACGGGTGGCATTTCATCTGGTATTGACGCGGCTGAGATGATTATGGCTGGCGCGGCTTTGGTCGGTGTGGGTTCCGCTCTTGTGAATGGCGGACCAGCGGTATTTGGCAAAATAAATACCGAGTTGCAGGAATTTATGCGTTCGCAGGGTTATCAGGATTTGGAATCTATGCGTGGTTTGGTCCATCGGAGGGCGAATGACACAGTGTAATCATGGTCTGATGCAGGCTTTTAAACTTGTAAAGAAAGTTCAGGAAAATGAGAAGACAACAACCATGTGGCTGGATGGCAACCTGGAAAATGCCACCCCGGGGCAATATGTGATGGCATGGCTCCCTGATGTGGGTGAAAAGCCCTTTAGCTTACACTCAGCCACGCCACTCGCCCTGACGATTTGCGCGGTGGGTCCAGTTTCGCGCGCGATTACCGCATTGAACTCCGGCGATACCCTGTGGATTAGAGGCCCACTTGGCAAGGGCTTTTCGCTTACTGGAAAAAAGCATTTACTGGTGGGAGGAGGCTATGGCGCTGCGCCATTGAGTTACCTGGCCGATGAAGCTTTAAAGCGTGGTGACCAGGTAGTCACTTGTCTGGGCGCGGCATCAGCAAAAGATTTGATGCTGATTGACGAGCTAACCAGGCTGGGCGCGACGGTTCATGTAACGACCGATGATGGATCGTTTGGTACCCAGGGCTTGGTAACGGCGGTGGTTCTCGAACAGATTGAAACCGACAAACCCGATTGTTTGTATGCCTGCGGTCCAACGGGAATGCTGATGGCGTTGTGGGATATATGCCAGGCGCACAAAATACCCGTGCAACTGTCATTTGAGGCGTTAACGCGGTGTGGTTTGGGTTTGTGTGGAGCGTGTGAGTTGGATGAAACCTTATGCGCGCGTCTGGGTCTGCCGTCTGGCTGGTTGGTTTGTCATGATGGCCCTGTGGCCAGGTTAAATCTGCAAAATTAAAACTTGCTAAGTAAATTAACAAAAAAGTCCGGGAAACCGGACTTTTTAGCAACTTAAAACATTAATTATTCATACTTCAACGCGTCAACAGGCACCATGGTTGCGGCGTTTAGTGATGGGAACAAGCCGCTAATTAAACCAACCACCGTGGCAAAGGCAATGCTGAAAATCGGCAGCCACAAGGGAATGACCGCGTTCAGCTGAGTCCCGCCACTGCCCGAAGCCAACAGGCTGCTGCCCAGCGCGTTAACCACCGCGCACATCGCCCAGCCCAAAAGCACGCCTCCAACACCGCCTAAAAAGCCAATACCTGCCGCTTCGCCCAGGAAGATGGCTAGAATATTGTTGTTAGTCGCGCCGATGGCTTTCATGATACCAATTTCGCGGGTGCGTTCCAAAATTGCCATGGTCATGGTGTTGGCGATGCCAATCGCGGCAACCAAAAGCGCAATCGCGCCAATGCCACCGAAGACAATTTGCATAATCGCGAAGAAACTATTGATACCTTCCACGGCTTCCTGTGGGGTGTAAGCCTGAAAACCCATCTCAGTGATTTTATCGGCGAGTTCCACAACCACTTCGGGACTTTCCGCGCGCACGGAGACGTTTTGATAGCCCTCTTTATTGTAGTCAATGCGTTTACCAGCGAACCATTCGTTCCAGCGAGTGAGTTCGTCATAATTCATGTACATACTCCAGTCGGCTTCAGAACGTGATTCCTTTAGAATGCCAACAACCTCGAATTTGACTGTGCGTTTGGCCTCGTTACCTTCATTGTCCCATTTAATAAAAACCACATCAATGGTTTTACCAAACAGGTCATCAATCATTCTTGGTTCTTCACCTGGTTTGGGGTTGGGGTCATAAAAGTTGTTTTTGTATTGCGAACCAAGAACCATCTGTCCTTTTTCTGCTATGGTTGTGCCCTGGCTGGCTTCCAGACCCATCTCTTTTAGATCGGTGATATTTAATGCCTGGAAGTTTCCCCAACCTTCCATTTTATCGTAACTAAGATTAGCTCCGCCCCGTAAGTAATCTTTGATGACCACTTGCTTTACACCTGGCATGGCTTTGAATTGCTCAATCACGGAAGGTGTAATCTTTTTGATGTCGTCTTCTGTAAACGACATTCCCGGTTGATATTCCGGATAGCCAGGGCTAACCTGCACACTTGCCAGGTCAGTGATACCCCATAGATTGGACGTTGCGGATGCTTGCAAACCTGCGCCCAGGGAGACAAGCGTTACTACCGCCGCGGTGCCGATAACGACACCAATCGCGGTGAGCATCACCCGTCCTTTACGTCGGCTGAGATTATCAATAATCAGACTGATTAGGTCAGAAAAACGCATCTTGCTCCTTTACCTGTGGCGATAAGGAATTATCCATCAATACCGGGTTCAATGAATATACCACCGCCTCCATCCATCGGGAAGTCGCCACCGGGCATCATGCCATCATCGTTTTTAGGGCCAAAGCCAAAGAATGCTTTTAGCGCGTTCCATAAGCGGGTGAAAAAGCCAGGTTGTTCAACGGGTTGCATACCGGCGTCAGGGAAGGGCGCCATGGGGTCAATCATGATTGGGTTGCCTTCTTCATCCAAAACAGGATTGCCAAATTCGTCTAACATGGGGAAAGGTTCTGGCATTGGCATGGCGTCTTCAACCACGACTTCAAGGCTGGCCTTGTAACTTTGTAGCTGATTGAAATCGTCAGTGTAGCTGATTGACAAATCAATTGTAGCAGGCCCAGACTGATAGGGCATGAACATGGGGTCAAAGGTTTGATAACCACCTGGTTCAATAGAGCCGAGGAACATCGTGTTTTGCATGATTTCCCCTTGCGCAGAACTGGCGGTTACGTTACCCAAAACAACGGATTTTTTGCCCATGTTCGTAATTTGAATCGGCAGGGATCCTCCCATATCCATAAATATTGACCCTTCAACAGGGCGGTAGAAAGTGATATCTAATTGCGGCAGTGAATGCACCAAAAGCGTAATGATGGCATCATCGACCAGGCGATTGCCCTTGGGGTCGGTGTAAACGAAAGATATTTTGAAAGGATAAGCTCCCGGCGTCGCCGAGACGTTGACAATAAAGTTTTGTTCCGGTGTCATTGTTGCACCTTGCACCATGTCGCCCAGGAGAACCACGTTACTGTTGCCCAGGGGGGCAAAGGTGCTGATATCGCCACCACTGCCAGCCAAACCTTGTGGTTCGGGTGTGCCTTCGGGGTTCACGCTTGTAGCGTTGGCACCGCCACCAAAAACTACACTTACCGCGCGCGCGTCCGCATTACCGGCGTTGGTAACGCTCATCTTGAGTTTAAAGGTCGTACCGGGTTGCAGGGGTACGATGTCGGTCTCGTAAGAATTGATAATCATTTGCGGCCGATTAATGGGTTTGCTGGTGGGTGTCGCGGTGGCAGAACCTGTACTTGGCTGTTGGTCAATTGTGATGGTGAAAGTGAAAGTGTCCGAATAACTGTTTCCTGCTTCGTCGGTGTAGGTTGTGGCAGCCACGATAGTTCCGGAATACATCCAGGCTTGCATATCGTTGACCTTAAAACGGTGCGTGCGCGTTTCTGGCCCAGCACCGTCGGCATCCACTTCCCAAAACGTAATCACGCTTCCATCCAGTGGGTCAAAGACCTGACTGCTGAAAGTCATCACAATATTGCGCGCGTGCGCTTTGCCGTTGTTGTTAAGTGTGAATGTTAGTTGAAATTCACCCCATGGCGAAACATTTTTGTAACCACCATCACGGGTTTGATAGCTTTGAATATAAAGCAAAGGTCGTGTCGCGGTTCCGGGTGGGTCTGTGGGCACGACAGGTGTCTCTTCTTGTTGGAGGTTTTCTGCCTGCACGCTTTGCATTTGGCTGGGAATCAAGCCCGGCAAGGCCATTAAACCGCCGAGTATTATAAGGGTCAGGAATGTTTTTAGGAATTTTTTCATACAATCACCTTCTAACTTTGTTGCTGAATTATTTTTCGATAGTTTTCTTCGCTAACTTCTTTGCCATCAATCAAAAAGATGGCATTGCTGGCGTATTGAAGCATGCGCGGGTCGTGTGTGGCGACTAAAATCGTCTTGCCTTCTTCGCGCAGTTCTTTGAGTAAGTCCATAATGATGGTGCCGCTGGTGGTATCCAAATTGCCGGTTGGCTCATCAGCGAGAATCACGTCAGGGTCGTTGACCAGAGCGCGCGAAACCGCCACACGTTGTTGCTGCCCACCGGAGAGTTCGGTTGGTTTGTGGTGGCTACGCTCGCCAAGGCCCATTCTTTGCAGTAAATCCAGCGCGCGTTTTGTACGCTCAGCTTTTTTGACGCCACTAAAACGCAGTGGAAAAGCTACATTCGCCACGGCGGTCATACTGGGTATCAGATTAAAACTTTGAAAGATGAAACCAAGCTTTTCGCGACGGTACTGGGCGAGTTGATTCTCGTCCATTTGGTCAATCTGTTCTCCATCAACCACAATATGCCCCGATGTTGGCCAGTCAAGCCCGCCGACCAGATAAAGCAGGGTGCTTTTTCCCGAACCCGAAGGGCCCATCAAGACGTTAAATGAACCTTTTTTGAGTTCCAGGCTAAGGCCATCGAGCGCGCGGACTTCCTGATTGCCCATCTTGTAGATTTTGTATAAGTCGCTTACTTTAATGAATTCGTTTTCGCTCATCATGTCCCTAAAAATACATATTGAAACCACTGCCAGTAAGCTGACCAAGGTACTGCGATATCATCGTCGGCACGCCTTGGATTACAAGCATAATCAGGATAACCAGAGTGATTACCCAAAAGGCTTTCGAGCGTTTGATGCCTGCCAAAGACACACCACCGATTAACAAAATAATCACAAACCACAGCCAGTAAGCGTCAATTTGTCCCAACATGCCTTTGACCAAGCTCAGTCCGATTGATTTTGTCTCGCCAATCAGAGAATCCAAAGCCGTGCCACTGGGAAGTTGATTGCGACTAAAGATGAGAATGAGTTCAACGATATAGCGAAAAGCCAGGGGCAGCATTGCCCAGGCTACCAGGTTCCCCGATTTGAGTCTTGGCGCGCGACTACCCGCCAGGGTGAGAGCCAGGTACAAAATACTGCTAAAAATAAGCCAGTTGAACCAGATGCCAATCAGTTTGCTAATAGTGGGGAAGAGATACATGAATGTTCCGGAAGTCATGTTTTGTTGCGCTTCCAGATATTTGGCAATTTGCTCTTCGGACCACCAGCGTGAGTCTTCGGGCATACTGGCACCCATTTGCGCGTTATAACGTTTGATAGGAGCAGATGCGATGATAACCAGGATGGCCAGCACAGACAGAATTAGCAAAGGGATATGCCAAACGGCAGCATCTTTGCTGACGATTTTTTTACACGTGCTACGAGGTTTAAACAGAATGCCAGGCACCCAAGCCCATTGACTGCCTTGCTCTTTTTCCTTAATATTTACTTCGCTTGCCATTATCGTTTCACTCATCGGCATGCTCCAAATATTCGTCACGCATATTTAATAAGACGCTGCGCGAAGCGTTTTTGTTCCGCATTGATTATAGTCCTTTTTAAAAAATGCAAAATCAGACTTTAGTTGTATTTATCTTTGAAGCAAAAAAACTCAAACAGTAAGATATTGGTCTAAAATATGCAAAAATAACCGTGTAAGCAGTAAATCCATTTTATAATCATAAAAGCTTATTCAAATTAATTAAAGGAGTATGCTTATGAGACAAAAACTTAAACAACAAATTGACCAGCTGAAAGCCAAAGGTGCTACATACGCCGATGTGCGCTGGTATCCTTATGAGGACCAAAACGTTCTCGTTATGCATAATGGCAACTTAAAAGCCCTTGCTGCCAGTTCCGAATCTGGCGCTGGTGTTCGCGTGCTTTACAAGGGCGCATGGGGTTTTTCCGCTTCTTCTAATTTGGCGGACCTTGACACGCTTTTCGAAAAAGCACTGGATAATGCTAAAATCGCTTCCGAACGCGTCACTTTCCCCATTCGACTGGCAGAAAAAGATGCTATCCAGGACAGTTTTACCAGCCCAAACAAAATTGACCCCTTCAATGTGCCCCTTGGCGAAAAAGTAGACTTTTTGCAAAAACTTGACCAGGCACTTGCTCAGCCTGGTGTGATGCAGCGTGTCGCGTTCTTCAATTTCGTCAAACGCCAGCAAATCTATATCGACTCTGAAGGTTCTGAGATTGAAAAGAACATTATTGATGTTTTCCCGCAATTTCGTGTGATGGGTGTCGACAAAGACGGTGGCATGCAATCCCGTGGATACGCCCCCGGACGCACCGGCATGACCCGTGGCTGGGAATCGATTGAGGCAGCCGATTTTTTTGGCAATGCTGAGCGGGTTGTCAAGGAGCTGAACGAACTTCTTGTTGCTCCGGATTGTCCCAAAGACAAAATGAGCGTCATTCTGATGCCCGATATCATGTTCCTGCAGGTTCACGAAACCATCGGTCACCCCCTGGAGCTTGATCGCATTTTGGGCTATGAACTAAGTTTTGCTGGCGGGTCTTTTGTGCGTTTGGAAGATTTCGGTAAGCTGCGTTACGGCTCTGAAAAACTCACCGTACGTGCCAACGCCACCGAGCCCAACACCCCCGGCAGCTTTGGCTATGACGACGACGGTGTTCCCGCGCAGGACAATTTACTCATTGACAAAGGCATTTTGGTTGGCGCGATTACTGGACGACAAATGGTTGAAGAAGCCAACGCCACCGAGCGAAAAATCATCTTTGAAGGTTCCAGTGGTGCTAATCGTGCCAGCAGTTTCTACCGAGTGCCCATCGAGCGTATGACCAACATCAACGTCGATCCCGGCACAGATGGTAACCTGGACGATATCATCGCCAACACGGAACGTGGCATTATATTATCGGGTGATAAGAGCTGGTCGATTGGTTCAAATCGTGAGCAATTCCACTTCGCCAACCACATCGGTTGGATGGTTGAGGATGGCAAGCGCACGCATGTGGTCAAAAACCCAACCTATCGTGGCGAAACAGTGCAATTCTACAATTCGTTAAGCGCGGTTGGCGATGAAAGCACCTGGCATGTGACCTACGTGGATAACTGTGGCAAGGGCCAGCCCAGCCAGATTATGGAACTGGGGCATGGCGTACCAGTTTGTAAATTTGATGATGTTATCGTGGGAGATTAAGATGAAAAGCAAAGTAACAACGCTACTAAAAACTTTACGCGCCTACGCGATTGAAAAAGGCATTCGCCTGGCAATTAACTATCATGAAGAAGACAGCTACCTGATGCGTTTCGCGAACTCGGCGATATCACTCAACACCAACGAACGATTAACACGTCTTGATCTTGCGGCTTATGATGGCAGACAGCGCGCGGAATTCCAGATGATCGCTGACCCGAATGACCTTGATAGCATCAAGAAAGCGATTGACACTGTTGGCGAGATGGTGCAACACGCCACGCCTTTGAACTACGACCCCACTTTCCCGGTCTATCAGCAGGATGTTTATGATGACCGTGCCTATTGCTCAAATTTGGCGAAGTTGAGTAATGCCGAACGCTTGGCGTATTTCAATGCTGTTGCTGGTGACCTGGAAAGCAATGATATTAAACTTTCCGGCAACTTTGCGAATGGCACAACGATTAATGCCCAAATCAGCACTGAAACAGATCATGTGCAATTTTTTGTAAGCACTGACGCGCAGATTTTGGTTGTATTAAGTTCCTTGAGTCTCAAGTGGGAAGTCAACGCTGAGCAAAGCGCTCAACGCAAACGCGACCTTGACCCACAAGGTATGCATGAGCAATTAGCCCTTTTGCTGGATCACTATCAAAATGCAGAAGCGGTGCAGTTGCCAGTAGGCAAATACAAAGTGGTCTTTGGTTCCGCGGCAGTGGGTGAAGTGATGAATATGATGGTTGGCTATGCCATGAACGGAAGCATGGTGAAAATGGGTTATTCTTTCCTGTCGCCGGATGACATCGGTAAGCAAGTCTTTTCGCCAAAACTGAGTGTGGTTGATGACCCCAACCGCACTGAGGTATTTTGCCAGATGGCTGATGAAAATGGCTTTATCCGCCAACCTTTCAGTTTTGTTGAAGATGGTGTCTTTAAGGGCTTTGCCTGGGGACAAGACGCGGCGGATGAGTACGATCAGGAACCAACTGGCCACAGTGTGCCCCATTATAGTCTGGTGGTGAGCGTGGGCGATAAGCCTGTGGCAAGCTTGAAGGAACTGCTTGAAATGCCACGCGACGAAGATATTCTCTATATCCCCTATATCCACTACATGAACATGGTCAACCCCAGCGCGGGCGTTTTTACTGGTTCTTCACGTTTTGGCGCTTTGTATCTCAAGGCAGATGGCAGCGTGCAGGTGCCTTACAACGTGCGCCTGACCCAAAAGTTTACCGATATGTTCGGTGAACGTGTGGAATGGATGAGCTCCAAAGAAACGGTATACAACGTTTCCAGTACCTACAGCCGTCGCAACCCGGAGGCTTTGGCGATTCCGAAGTATATTTGCGTGAAGGATATCGAGATTTCACACTCAAATCCATCCTATTAGGTTAAAGATTGTTAAGACCTAAAAGCCCGGGATAATCCTGGGCTTTTTTAGTTAAGATTGATTGCCATAGAACAGGTAATGCTTGTCATGTATCTTAAAACAGTCAAAAAGTATTTCTGAAAATAAAGGTTGACACCTCAACGAATCGGGTTAAAATTAAACTAACACAATATGGCTTGCATTAGCCGCTTTTTCATAAGGAGAAAAATGAAACTTAATGCCCCAACTAAACTTGCTTTCTTAATTGCTGTTATCGTGTTTGTCCTCGGAATCCTCTTCCAATTTGTGCCTTTCCTGGCTGGTTTGGTCACCTTCCCCCTTGGCGTAATTCTTTTGATTGTTGCTTTCGTGATACTGGCCTTGGGAAATATCCTGAAGAATTTCTAAACAGAACAATTGAGAAAAAAGTGCTGCACACGCAGCACTTTTTTTATCCACAAAAATAATCCTAAAAAACAGCCCTAATTAATGAACCCTCTGCAAGTATTGCGCGCCGCCATGCACCCAAACTTCGGCGCCGGGAGCAATGCGGAACCAGCCGTTACGCTCTTCAAACACTTCAACAAGCTGATTCTTGACCAGATTTCCCATAACCGGATGTTCCTTACCGGGCCCCACGCGAATATACTGGGCAGGCACAATGACGCGTGCCACAAACAGGGGGCTGATTTTTGCGCCGTGCTGAGCAATTCGGCGCATCAAAAACCGTTTTCCTTGCACCCAAATGGAATCCTTGTCGTGCACACGGAACCAGCCGTCTTTTTCTTCAAACACGGTTACTACGTCGCCTAAGCGCAGTCTGCCGATTATTGGCATGGTGTTGCTGGGGCCGGTACGCGTAAAAAGGATAAAGACCATGCACTGGGCCTGAAAAAGACCTTGGTTTTGGGCGGTTACATCGGGAGTTTCGGTGTCTTCATCCTGTGCGACGCTTACAGGACCACCAAAATAGGCTGCCACAGCGTTTTCATCGCCATTCCAGCGGTTATAGTCCATGTAATGACCAATCGCGCCAATACTTTTGCCCTTTTCGGAGGTTTGATGAATTAAATACTGACTCACGCCATTTGGCAACAAAGGTGGCCCGGGATGTTCGGGAGTGTAGTCGGGATATTCGTTAGGTCGCAGATAATAAGCCAGCCACCAATCCAGTTTAGGCAAATCATTGATATTTAAATGACCGTTCACCCAGCCAGCGCGGGAATAGGCGATAGGGTAGCGTCCCGTACGCCTTTTACAAATTTCCAGACAATCAAGTGTTGTTTGGGTATATTGACTGCGTTGGCTAATATCTGTTATTTCAAGGTCTAATGCAATGCGGTCGTGGTTCCAATCCACTTTACCCTTTAGAATCCCGAAAAGATTATCCATTTGCGCAACTGCGTTGATGCCAAAATAAAGCACATGATAAGCGATGCGATTGCTTCTGATGCGTTTCATCTCTTTCCAGTAGTATTGGAACATTGAATCTTCATAATCATCCGCGATGCCAGCTCGCGCGGCAATAAAACTAACAGGCTCTTTATGCTTTGTTACAGCATCAAAGTCCATTTTGCGCTTGCCATCCGCGCTGGATTGCCATTTACTGATGTCGATTCCAAAAGCCCGTGTCATAACACTCCAAAATACCGGCAATAAATTGCCAGATAATGCACAAAAATGGGTGCAATTTGGGTGCCAGGCAGTATTGACGATGTGGCTGGCAGCACGGAAAAACAAAACGCGTAAACAAAAAACAAGCCCGTTGAGAACACGGGCTTGTTTTTATAAATTATTAGCAGGTGGCGGGATAATGTCTAAATAGACTATCCTTTCACAGATCCAGCCGTTAAACCACCAACAATTTGGTCTTGCAACACAAGGTAGATAACCATAATTGGCAGAGCGGCAATCAATGCGCCAGCGGCGAAGACACCCCAGTTTTTGGTGTATTGACCAGCGGTAAAGATTTGCAGGCCGACCATCACGGTTTGTTTTTCGCTGGTGGTCAGGAATGTGCGCGCCAGCAAGAACTCACCATAGGTACCAATGAAACTCAAAATTGCGATTACTACCAATATGGGTCGCAGGAGCGGTAATAAGAGCTGACTGAAGATTTGCCAGTCTGTGGCACCATCGACCTTTGCCGATTCGTCAATATCGCGTGGAATGGTGTCCATATAGCCTTTCATCAGCCAAATGTTCATGCCCATTGCACCACCCATGTAGACCAAAATTAAACCCCAGTGAGTGTTCAGGCCCAGGAATTTGCCTATTATGGGCAAGTCGCCCATTTGGTTAATGATGCTGTAAAGTGCGACGATAGCCAAAAGGTTGGGGAAACTTTGCACAAGTAAAATAGACTTGAGCAAACCTTGTCGCCCTTTAAAGCGGAAACGTGAAAACGCATAGGCAGCCAGGGTCGTGAGCGATACCGTAAATAGTGTGGAAACAACTGAGACGAACAGGGAATTTTTCATCCAGGTAAAGAAGGGGAAAATCGGGTTGTTCACCAGCTTAGTAAAGTTATCAAAGTTGGCATTATCTGGAATAAGCTTTTGATTTGCCAGGTCGTTTACGGGGTTAATCGCCGCAGAAACAATCCACAGTACAGGGAAGATACTAAAGGTTACCAGCACGATCGCCAACACAACGCGCAGAATAGTGCCGATAATTTCCATTGTTCTCATAGACGTATATTTTTTAGACGTTTTCACCGGTTTCCTCCCACATATTTGTAAAGCGGAATTGAATAAGCGACATGAAAGCGATCAGGACAAACAAAATCAGCGAAATAGCCGATGCATAGCCATATTGCGCGCCACGTCCACTGGCAAAGGCCAGGTTGTAAACATAGCTGATGATGATGTCAGTGTATCCTGCTGCGGTTGTCGCTGTTGGGATGGGTGGGCCACCCCCAATGAAGGCGTAAATCAGATTGAAGTTGTTAAAGTTGAAAATGAACGAAGCAATCATCAAAGGTCCCACACTCACCAGCAACAGGGGCAGAGTAATTTTCGTGAAGCGTTGCCAGCCATTGGCACCGTCAATTTGAGCAGCCTCATAAATGTCAGTTGGGATACCTTGCAAAGCGCCACTGGTGACTAACATCCAGTACGGATAGCCCAGCCAGAGATTCACGATAAGCAGCGCGGTACGTGCCAGCCAGGGGTTGGTGTACCATCTTGGCGCGATGTTGAAAACCTCAAGCAAGACCTTGTTAATGATGCCCATTTCCTGGTTAAACATAGCACGCCAAATGAGGATGGTAATCAGGCTTGGGATCGTGTAGGGGATGATGAGCAAACTCCGCAGAAGCTTTTTACCTTTCATTTTTGGCTCGTTGTAGATGATGGATATCAATAAGCCAAGAGCGAAGGTCGTAAGAAGGCAAAGTGTGGCAAAGGCGAAGTTCCAGGTCACAATGGTTGCCAATGGGCCACGCATGCCAGGGCTGTTTACGAATTGCACAAAGTTGTCAAAACCCACACCCGCGGTGTAGCCAGGGATGATTTTTTGGTTTTTGCTGTTTATCCAGGTGCCTTTTACGTCTTTATAGACCAGACCGGTTTTCTGACTGGTGAAGGTGTTATCGGCAGGGTTGTAAATGTAAAGTTGTTTAAATTGTCCTACGCTAAGGTCAGGGCGGATAAAAATGGGTGATTCCTCTTCGCCAAAGCGATATTTGGTTAGATTGGCATCTGTAGAAGCGGCGATACCACTTAAACGCTCATAACCTTCAATAGTATACGGCGCGCCGTTGGCATCAATCTCGCCAATACCATTCTCACCAGATACGACATCGAAAACTTTTGGCTCTTCGTGGCTTTTTAACATGCGTGCCATCATTGTCTCACCGGCATCATCTTTAACCCACAGCAGATAGTCATTCCCGGAGCCTTTGTAGAAAACCCAGCTTACAAAAGCGCGACTATCCGGCGGTAAATAAGTTTCAGATTCAATTTGCTGGATAGCCTGTTCTTTGCTAATCAGATGGCCATCACCATAGTTCGTGAAAGCATTGTAGACAGTGTAAAGAATTGGGAAAATAGAAAACAAAAGCCAGGCTGCCAGTCCAAACGCCATCCACTTGAACATATGTGCTTTAGGCACGAAAAAGGCAAAGCTGATGATGGCGATGATGAGTACAAAAACGATGCCCAGGGGGACGTAGCCCATTTGAAAAAGCTTAAAAGCAAAAAAGGCCATGAGAAGGTCTATCACGACAATGACAGCAATACCAAACCATTGTCCGATAGAACGTATCGTTTTACTGGCGAATTTACCAACACTTGGAGTGGGTTTATTCATCTTATAAGCCTCCTTTCGGGGTTTAGAAAAAGGCGACCTGTTAATCTAACAGGTCGCCTTTGTTTACTTTAGAGCTTAGGGAAGAACAATTTCAAGCAAGAAAGTGTTGGGGTCCCAGATAAAGGTCACTTCGCCGTCAGCGGGGACTGTGAAGGTAATGTTATCGCCACCAGCCACGCCGTCTTTACCGTAGTTGGTATCCCAGCCACCGTCCAAGGCAACTTTAACTTCGTAGTCGCCAGCGGGAATGGTGAAAGTGGCTTTGTACAAACCGTCTTCGCCAAGTTCCATGGCGGTGTCGGCACAATCAGGTTTCCATTCACAGGCAAAACCTGCGGCTGCTTGCCATGAACCGGGCAGGTTCACCATGCCTTCGGTATTGGAGGCGATTGCAGCAACAATAGCTTCCTGAGCAAACTTGTAGGCTTCTTCGGGGGTCTTTTCGCCAGTGAAGATGAAGCTCAAGGCGTTACCCCAGTCACCCCAAACCTTACCCATTTCAGGGATGGCAGGCATGGGTTGAGCGTCTTTACCAGCTTCGCCAATGGCTTTCAGATCGGGATCATCAACTTTGGCGAGAGCGGGCAAGAAAGCGGGAGCGCGGGGCTCGGCTTCGTAGAGTTCCAACATAACTTCTTCGGTTGCGATGAAATCGGTCAGGAAAGCTTGCGCTAAAGCGATGTTTTTGGACATGCTGTTAATCGCGAAACCCTGAACACCCATGAAAGGCACACCACCATCGGGGAAGTTAGCGATACCGTAGTTGGTACCAGCAGCCTTAAGGTTGTTGATTTCCCAGGGGCCGTTCATGAAGAAAGCGACTTCGCCGTTCAGGAACATGGATTTGGCAGTCGTGTTATCGAGATTGTCAGACAGAATGCCGTCTTCTTTCCACTGCAAAGCCATTTCGCCGAATTTAATCATGCCTTCAGAACCAACACCAACATCCTGGGGATTGTAGTCGCCATTGGCGTCCAAACCGAAGACGTAACCACCCTGAGAGGTCATCCAGGGATAAGCGTCGTAGTTTGTACCTGCGAGGACAATACCGTATTTGATTTTGCCTTCTTCGATGAGTTGTTTGGACAGGTCATAGACACCTTGCCATGTAGTGGGAACTTCGGTGACATAATCTTTGTTGTAGAAGAAGCCCAGGTTTTCGGTTGCGTAGGGCATACCGTAGAGCTTGCCGCCAACGGTGAAAGCTTTAAGAGCTTGTTCGCTGAAATCGGCTGCTTTTGCACCAAGGTTCATTTCTGCGATGAGACCTGATTCGGTAAGTTGAGGCAGTTGGTCGTGGGGAATGATGATGATGTCGGGGCCTTCGCCAGCGGGTGCGGCTACAAGGAATTGGTCGCGGATGCCAGCGATGTTTTCGACAACAAGGTCAACATTGTGGGCTTCTTTGAATTTAGCAGCCAGTTGGTTAAAGACTGGGGCGCGTTGTTCGTCTGCCCAAATGCGCAATGTGCCAGCAGATTCAACTTCGGGTGTATCAACGGTTTGTTTTTGGCAAGCACCGAGAACTAAAGCCGAAATAAGAACGATGGCAATCAGTAAATAGTTTTTTCTCATTTTTCTCTCCTTTTGAGTTGTTTTTGGCATGTGCCTAATTATTTATTAATCCTCGCACTGCGATTTTGTCTTATTTGGTGCGAGAATGCTTTCAATGGATTGACTGACCTCTAAATAGCGGTCAATTTTGTCGCTGTCAATCAGCGACATTAAAGTATTTACTTGTTGTTTATATACGGGTCGCACACGTTTATAAAGTGCCTCCCCTTTTTCACTGAGATACAGTTTATAACTGCGACGGTCATCGGGATGGTTTAGGCGGGTAAGCAGTCCATCTTTGATCATGCCCTGTACAATGCGTGATGTGTTGCTTTTTGTACACAGCAGTAGATCGCTTAGGTCCATATTGGTGATGCCGGGTTTCTTATAGAGATGATGTAAGACATAGTAGCGGGGGATATTCAAGCCAAATTGAGCCAGGAAAGCTCTTTCGTGGTTATCGATGTGCAAAAAAATTGCTTTTAGAGAGTCATAAAGCTCTTGCTTCGCTTGTGTCATCCTGTACTCTTTGGCGCATACAAACCTTGAACGTTCACGCATCAACTATTCTAGTCGCATTAGTGCCTAAATTCAAGGGCTTTGTAAGAATTGAGTAAATTATAGCACAATGGCGCGTTATGAAACGGTAAACTTTTGGATTTAACAAGCATTTTGCAAAAATATGGTCTTATTTAGATAAATGTAAGCATTTGGTAAAAAGATTCTTTTACCTGGCAACTATAGGGTATAATATATATAAATCCGTAAAGATTAGGACTTAATAAACTATTGGGGCTTTTAATTATGGATTCCAATAATGGCAAGAACTAATTTTTACATCAACAATAGCGTTCTTTAATCTTTTAAAAAACTTACACTCAGTAAGTCCTGCCGGTTCTGTTTGGCAGCTCATCCACCAACATTCTATGTGGTTTTTTAGTAAAGGAGAAAAATGAAAAACAAACCCATATTACTGATTAGTCTAATATTGATTGCCTTTCTTGCTGGCAGCAATTATTCTCCGATGGGAGCAAAAGCGGAAACACCAGACGAATATCCAATGGTAAAACCCTTGGCACCTGGAGAAGCCATTCCCAAAATTGAACTATCTGAAAAAGCATCAGAAAATCTTATGCGTATATCTATTCCCGCTATAACTTTTACACCTCATGACAGTCGGCTGAGCTATTATAATGCGGGTTATGGTTGCCTGGGGAGTGTTTATGACGGGCCCGCGCCAAAAACTTTTGTAGCGCCATTAAATCTTCCACCAGGTACAGAAAGCATATACTTTAGAGCAAGTTTCTATCAGTACAATACTAACGAGCCTTACACACGTGTTTATATTTATAGAACCTACAACGAAACTGGCGATACTGAAGTTGTTTTTGACAGTTCAATGAATTATTTTGATGGTTCTGTTAATACATGGAAAGAACTCGCAGGTTATGCGGATTTCACCTTTGAGGAGCATTATTCTTATTGGGTGGAGATAAAATACCCACAAGGTACGCCAAATGTAATCATGTGTAGTTTTGGTTTGGCATATAAACCAGTCGGAGAGCCCATCTTTCCCCTTGCTTTCCCTACAGTCTTAAATGGTGATTAATACTCACAGTTAGCATGCAATCCAAAGACTGGCATTAAACAGAATTTTGGGTAAACACACTATCAGTTCATCAATGCCTGCAAGTCCGTACCGGTTGACTTGCAGGTCTGTTTTATAAAAATTCAGTTTGTATACCAGGTAGAAAGGGGTGTTTTCGCATTTACTTTATCTTTAGTGAATACAAAAAAAGCGAAAAAGCAATTTAGCAAATGAGCGTCACCTAAGTTGCACATTGTCTTATCCAAAATAAGGTAGAATAGAGCACGTGCCTAAAAAGGCGCCTGAAAGGATGAAAATATGCGCGTCGTCGTTATCGGAACTGGTTATGTCGGTCTTACAACTGCCACAGTGCTTGCTTATATAGGGAATTCAGTCACCTGCCTGGATACCAATGCTGAAAAAATCAATAGACTCAAACAAGGTATCCTGCCCATCCATGAACCGCATCTTGATGAAGTTTTTGACCAGGTGCGTCACAAGATGTGCTTTACCACCGATTATGCCCAAGCCGATATTCCCAACACCGAAGTCATTATCATCGCCGTAGGCACGCCATCATTGCCGGACGGGGATGCTGATTTGACCTATCTGACCCAGGCCGCTGAGTCACTCGCCCAAAATCTGGGTGAAGCCTTTACGCTCATCGTCAACAAATCCACCGTGCCTATTGGCACGGGAAAATGGCTCGAAGACCGCATTCACGACTTTACCGATGCTTTAGATGACAGACCTGGCAAGCGAGACTTCAACGTTATTTCAAGTCCGGAATTTCTCTCACAAGGCTCGGCATTGCGCGATTCATTCTATCCAAACCGCATCATCATCGGCACACAGCACGCGCCCAGCATCGAGCGTTTCAGCAAGCTGTTTGAGCCAATCCACAAACAAAATTTTGTATCACCCAAATGCCTGCCACGACCAGAGGACTTGCAAGAAGTGCCCATTTTTGTGTGCGATGTAATCTCCGCTGAAACGATAAAATATGCTGCCAACGCATTTTTGGCTACAAAAATTTCTTTCATCAATGAAATGGGTTATCTCGCGCAAAAAGTTGGCGCGGATGTGGATGCCCTCGCCAAAGGCATGGGGCTTGACCCGCGCATCGGCAGCCGTTTTCTCAACGCCGGAATTGGCTGGGGTGGCTCGTGTTTTGGCAAAGACACCGCCGCGCTGGTCGCTACAGCCAGGAAAAATGGACTGGAAATGCGCATTGTGCAAGCCGCGCGGGACGTCAACTACAGTTTGCGCCAGTGGATAGTGAACGCCTTGCAGGAAAAGATCGGCGACCTTAACGGACGACGGGTAACACTTTTGGGTTTCAGCTTTAAACCCAACACTGACGATTTACGCGATGCGCCTTCCATTGATATATCAAAAGAACTTGTCAAACGTGGCGCCATCGTTACCGCGCATGACCCCGTCGCGCTCAAAAACGCGCGGCTTTATTACCCTGACTTGGGTGTTGTTTATGAAGACGATTTGAGCAAAGCGCTTGAAAACCCCGAGGCGGTTTTACTGCTCACCGAATGGCAGGATTATTTGCATATCGACTGGCAAAACGTGCCTCAATGCGTGATCATCGATGGTCGCAACCATCTGGATCATGCGCGTTTAAGGGATTTGGGCTTTGAAACCGTGCGTTTCGGTTCTAAACAAAGCTAAACCCCGGGTGTCGTGGTCTTTTTTACCAAGCGCGAATGCATATTCTCTTACTTTGCTATGTCTATGTGCCAGTCTAATAGGGACTTGGTATAATCGAACGCGGACTAATACAGTCTATATAACAGATAAAAGCCAAGAAAGCCTCAAAAATGCTCTATCAAACCCACGTAAAAATTCATTTGGACAATATCCGCGATAATTTGCTTGCCATCCGCGAAAGGGTGGGGCCGGATGTGAAAATTTTGCCAGCGCTAAAAGCCAATGCTTATGGGCATGGCTCGGTGGAAGTCGCGCGGGTGGCTGAAGACTGCGGCATGGATTGGATTGGGGTAGCCACTGTTCCCGAAGGAATGGCTATCCGCCAGGCTGGGGTTCGCTTGCCTATCCTTAAATTATCCCCCGCTTTCCCGGAAGAAATGGAAGCCGCGATTGAAAATGATGTCACGCTCAGCGTCATCGATGCCGAATACATCCAAATTTTGCAGGAAACTGCCAAAAGAATGGGAAAGAAAATCAATGTGCATCTTAAGGTCGATACCGGCATGGGGCGTATAGGCGTGCGACCGGAAATCGCGCCAGAACGCGCCTTGTTTATTGAGAAAAACTGTCCGAACCTGCACCTACAAGGGATTTTTACCCATATGCCTGTCGCTGATATGAGTGATTTGGACCCCTTTTTATACACAGAAGACCAAATTCAGCACTTCAAAAACGTCGTGGAAACCGTAAACCAGGCTATCGGACGGGAAATCGAACTGCCCCATTGTGCTAATTCCGGCGACATTCTCGGCCATAAAAACGCTTTTATGAAGATGGTGCGGCCAGGTATCATGATTTATGGCTATTATCCTGATCTGAGTACACCCAAAACCATCTTTTTGAAACCGGGTATGAGTTTTTATAGCCGGGTAAGTTTCGTTAAAAAGGTCAAGGCGGGAACGCCCATCAGCTATGGTCAAACCTGGCTTGCTCCGCGAGATACCTTTATTGGGACGGTTCCGGTTGGCTATGCCGACGGTTACAATCGTCAGTTCAGTAATCGCGGGCGTATGCTGATTAACGGGCGTTCATATCCTGTTGCGGGTCGGGTTTGTATGGATCAAACAATGATTGATTTAGGCCCCGAAACCGATGTGAAAGTTGGCGATCAGGTGGTTCTGCTTGGCAAAAGTGGCGATTTGGAAATCACGGCTTATGAATGGGCAGAAAAATTAAACACCATCACCTACGAAATCACCTCGCAAATCAATCAGCGTGTAAAGCGTTACTATTTTGATGGGTCTTCGCAGGAAGAAAAATAAAGCTGGAAAGTCACGCTACACACAAAAGGAACTTGAATTTATGCTCTATGTCAACACCGGTAACAGCCATGATCCCAGTTTAAACCTTGCTGCTGAAGAATATGTAATACGCAATATCGCGCCCAAAGATGAAATACTGCTCTTCTATATTAATGGGCCATCGATTATCATCGGACGCAACCAAAACACTATCCAGGAAATCAATACTGACTACGTTGAAGCGCACAATATCAAAGTGGTGCGTCGGCTTTCGGGTGGTGGGGCGGTGTATCACGATGAGGGCAATCTCAATTTTTCGTTCATCGCGCCTTACTCCAAAGATAACTTCACCAACTTTAAAAAATTCACTGAGCCAGTCATCAAGGTGCTCAATGAGATGGGCGTGCCTGCCGAACTGCGCGGGCGAAACGACATTGTGGTCAACGGGCAAAAAATCTCCGGTAACGCGCAATATGTCGCTGGTGAGCGCATGGTGAGCCACGGCACGCTTTTGTGGCAGACTGACTTAGGCAGGGTAGGCGAGGCGCTGCGCGTGAAAGCCGCGAAGATTGAGAGCAAAGGCATCAAGTCGGTTCGTTCACGTGTTGCCAACATCAGCGAATTTATCCAGGGCGAGTTAATGAGCATTGAAGCTTTCCGTTCGCGGATTATTGAGGGCGTTTTTGAAGGTGGCGATGTGCGTGAATATGTGTTGACCGATGATGACTGGCAGGCTATTCAGCAACTCGCTCAGGAACGCTATCGTAACTGGGACTGGAACTACGGTCGTTCACCGGCTTTTGATATCCGGCGCGAAACCCGCTATCCGGGTGGCGAAATTGAGGTTTATCTTGACGTTGCCCAAGGTGTGATAAAAGATATCAAGTTCTACGGTGATTTTTTTGGCCAACGTAGCGTGGACGAACTGGAGAAGGCTCTCACAAATGTTCAATACACGCCATCAGCCATCGCCAAAGCGCTTGAGAATATGCTCATTAGCGATTATTTTGTGAACTTCAGCCTTGAAGAACTCATCAGTCTTTTGTATTAGGGGGCATGATGGCTTGTGAGAAGAACTTGAGTCATGGTGTAGGCGATAGCTCTTTTGAGAATATCCGCAAAACGACGCATTTTGCGATTAGCGCCCACCAGGATGATATTGAAATCATGGCCTTCCATGGCATTTTGGCTTGTTACCAACAGGAACACTGTCGTTTTGGGGCCTGTGTTGTTACTGATGGACGGGGCACGCCACGAGCGGGTGAGTTTGCGGACGTGAGTGATGATGAGATGGTTGAAATCCGCGCAGCAGAACAGACCAAAGCCGCTGAAATTGGCGATTACGCCAACTGCGTCCTTTTAGGGCACCGGAGTAGCGACGTGCGCCAACTGGATTTTGAGCCATTGACCAGCGAACTTGTCAGGTTGCTTAATTTGGCTCAGCCCAAGGTAATTTACACGCACAATCTGGCTGACAAGCACAAAACGCACCTGGCGGTTGGCTTACACGTTATCAAAGCTATTCGGCGATTGCCCAGGAAACTGCGTCCTGATAAGCTTTATGGCTGCGAGGTATGGCGCTCTTTGGATTTTCTGCCGGACACGCATAAAGTGCTTTTGGATGTTTCCGCGCGACCGGAATTACAATCGGCGCTGATTAACACCTTTCGCTCACAAATTGCGGGGGGAAAGAATTACGAACAAGCTGTCATCGGGCGTCGTCTCGCGAATGCCACTTTTCAAGACCCCTACGCGCCAGACGCTCATTCGCGTTTGAGTATCGCCATGGATATGACTCCGCTCATTTTGGATGATCAACTCTGCCCGCGCGCGTTTATGCAGGAGATTCTCCGCGCGACAAGGGACGAGATTGATGGCAATCTTGCCAGTATTATGGGTGATTTGCCTGTCTAAGGTGAATAAACCGTGGTCAAAAGACCACAGTTAAAAGCAATGTTTTTCCGTTCGCGGAGGCGTCTCGCCGACGCTATTACATGACTATTGAAAAAACTAAACCGGCTTTTGAGACAGCAGGCGGTACTCGTTTTCTGCCAAAACCCTGCCGATTTGCCAGACATCGACACCGCGTTCGTTTGCCAGAGCCTTGAACCGCGAAACTTTTTCAGCAGGCACACCCATCAACAAGCCACCACTGGTTTGGGGGTCAAAAATGACCATGTGTTGGTTTTCGCTCAGTTCAGGGTCAATAAAAACATTCTTGCCAAAATGAAGCCGGTTGTTAAACGCGCCACCGGGGTAGGTAAAAGCCTCAATGCAAGCTTGCGCGCAGTCGTGGATGGGCAAATGGTCATACCAAAACTCCAGCCCAACGCCAGAAGCCTTTGCCATTTCCGAAGCGTGCCCCATGAGCCCAAAGCCAGTGATATCGGTCACCGCCTGCAAATCACAGGTTTCTGCCAGCTCTGCCACGTCTTTGTTCAGGCGCATCATCCATTCAGTAATCGTTTGCAGGGCATCTGGGCCTAATTTGCCACGTTTTAGGGCGGTTGTACTTACCCCGATGCCCAGGGGTTTGCTCAAAAACAGCGCGTCGCCAGCCTGCAAGCCCTTTTTAGTGAGAATATCCGCAGGATTCACCAAACCTAAAACCGCCAAACCAAATTTAGGCTCGGGATCGGTTACGGTATGTCCACCAGCGATAACTACACCCGCCTCATGACATTTATCCGCCGCGCCACGCATAATATCTCGCAAAAGTTCAACGGGCAAATCCGCGGGCAGGGCTGCAATATTGAGTGCCAGGACGGGTTCAGCACCCATCGCGTAGATATCCGAAATGCTGTTGGCAGCCGCGATGGCACCATAGGCATAGGGGTCGTCCACAACCGGCGTGAAGAAGTCGGTTGTCAAGACTACCGCTGTATGCTCGTTTAATTTCCACACGGCGGCGTCGTCGGGCGCGCTTAGACCGACCAGTAAATCCGGGTAGTCTTCGGCAGCAAAAGTTTCTTTGATTGGCTGCAGAACCTGCGCCAGTGCCTCAGCACATAGTTTTGAGGCTCAACCAGCACTGCCTGACAGCGTGGTCAAGCGGATGTCTTTGGCTTTATCTTCCATGGGATTTATTGTAGCCGATTTATTGCGGCTTGGGAATAAACCAGACATTGTTGTTATGCAAGACCCTAACTGCATAGAAGTTAAAAAACTGATGTGTGGATGAGCAAATAACGATTACAGTCGTTCGCTACCTTAATAAAGCGACAACAGGTATAATGGAGAAGATTCGGCAAGATAATGAATGGCCGAAACAAAGTGATACGCAACATTCCCTGGCAGAAAAAGTGCCACGTAGTTTTTTTGCGTATCTACAATATATATCAGGCAGTCTTTCACGCCGTTTTCTGCCTTGTGCAGTTTCTTTGCGCAAACAATGACCCACGAAGCGAACGGTGGCGAGAGGATGTCTTTCTGCCGGATTAATCTTTAAAAACAAACGCGTTAATCACCGCGATATAAAAAACTTTAAGGAGATTAATCAATGAAACAAATTCGTGTGCTTCAATGGGGATTGGGTGCAATGGGCAGTGGCATGGCCAGGCTCGCGCTCAAAAAATCAGGCCTAAAAATTGTTGCTGCCGTGGATGGCTACGAAGGCTACAATGGCAAAGACCTGGGTGAGATACTCGGTGTTGAAAACACTGGCGTCATCGTCACCAACAAACCCGAAACCGTCCTTGACAAAGAAAAAGTTGATGTTGTGGTCATTGCCACCACTTCGTGGACTGAAAAACAAATGCCAGACCTGCGCAAAATTCTCAAAGCGGGCATCAACTGTATTTCCATCGCTGAAGAAATGTCAACACCAGAAGCCCAAAGTCCCGAACTCGCCAAAGAACTGGATGAACTCGCCAAAGCCAACGGTGTGAGTATCCTGGGTACTGGCGTGAACCCCGGCTACGTGCTTGACCTGATGGTCGTCATGCTGACTGGCGGTTGCCATGATGTGGAACGCATTGAGGCTTCACGTGTCAATGACCTTAGCCCCTACGGTCCTACCGTGATGGAAACCCAGGGCGTGGGTACCAGTCCCGAAGCTTTCCGCGCTGGTGTTGAAGCTGGCACTATTGTTGGACACGTTGGCTTCCCAGAATCCATTCGTATGATTAGCGATGCTATCGGCTTGGGTGTTGACCGCATCGAAGAAATCCGCGAACCTATCGTCAGCTCCGTGCGCCGGGAAACCCCGCACGTGGTGATTGAACCCGGTATGGTGGCTGGTTGCGCGCATATCGGCATCGGCTATCGTGGTGACAAAGAAGTTATCCGGCTCATCCACCCGCAACAGGTTCATCCCCAGCTTGAGGGACAAGATACCGGTGACTACATCAACATTTATGGCACACCCGAAGTGCACATGGCGATTACCCCCGAATACGCGGGTGGCATCGCGACCCAGGGCATTGCCGTCAACATGATTCCCCACATTTTCGCCGCTACTCCTGGCTTGAAACGCATGATTGACATGCCCACGCCAGCAGCACTGATGGGCGAAACTGCTTATACCCGAAGGGTCTAATATATGGCTAAAATCGAAAAAGGAAGCTGGGTTGAGATTGAGCACATCGTTTTACAACCCGAAGAACGCGCTCAAAACTTACCCGAAGATACAAAGAAAACCCCATACGTCATGCGTTTAAGTGGTTTTTTGACCACGGACGCTGAAATAGGCGATGAAGTTACTGTTAAATCGCTCATCGGACGTGAACATCAGGGCATTTTAAAGACAGTCAATCCCAGCTATAACCATAGTTTTGGGCCAACAATGGCTGAACTTTTGCATATCGGCATAGACAAAGAGGAGGCATAATGAGCGCGCGCGATAACAGCTACAGTGCCGTTATGGCACGCAGTAACGAAATCATGAAAGCCTCTGTGGGTATGGATTATGACGATTACATTTCCAGCCCTATCGCTTTTGACTACGAACGCATGATGCGCGATACTGGTTACAGCCACGAAGAGATTGTTAAAATTCAGGCTGAAACCAAGGTCGGCAATACACCCCTTTTTGAACTCAGACGCTTGACCGAAGCCGTGCGCAAAATCTCTGAACCTGGCAAAGGCGCGCGTATTCTTTTGAAAGATGAAGCCGCGAACGCCTCAGGTAGTTTTAAAGCCCGCCGGGCAGCACTTTCGGTTTTTGAAGCCGCTAAAAAAGGTTTCAAGGGCGTTGTGGCCGCCACTAGTGGCAATTATGGCGCCGCGGTCGCTTCGCAAGCCAACCAGCGCGGTTTGAAATGCATCGTTATTCAGGAGGTTTATGACTCACGTGGCGTTGGTCAGCCTGAAATCATTGAAAAAGGGCGCAAGTGTGAAGCTTACGGCGCGGAAGTGATTAAACTCACCGTCGGTCCGGAACTGTTCTACATTCATTTGCTGACGCTCGAACAAACTGGCTTCTTTAACGCCAGTTTGTATACGCCATTTGGCATTCGTGGCGTGGAAACGCTCGGCACCGAGATTGTTGAGCAGGTACGCGCGCGATATGGCCAGGACCCCGACGCTGTCATTATCACCCAGGCGGGTGGTGGCAATCTGACCGGTACAGCGCGTGGTATTTTAGCCGCTGGAGCCCACGATACCCGCATTGTGGCTTGCTCGGTTGATTTGAGTGGCTTACACATGGCCTCTGATACAGACTTCAACAAAAAATCTTTTACCACCGGACACACCGGTTTTGGTGTGCCCTTTGCCACCTGGCCAGATCGTGCCGACGTGCCCCGCAACGCCGCGCGCAGTTTGCGCTACATGGACGAATACCAACTTGTGACCCAAGGCGAGGTCTTTTATGTGACCGAGTTGCTCACGAAACTTGAAGGCATCGAGCGTGGTCCCGCTGGAAACACCAGTTTGACCGCAGCTGTTGCCATGGCGCGCCAAATGGACCGCGATCAAATTGTCGTGGTGCAGGAAACCGAATATACCGGCGCTGGCAAACATCACAACAGCCAGCTCAGTTTCGCGCGCGAAAATGGCATCAAGGTTTACGTTGGCGACCCCGCTGAAAACGTACCTGGAAAAACAATCGTCCTGCCCGAACGGCTTGAACAGGTACGGGGCAAAGCACAGGATATGGACAGTCTCAGACATTCCTACCTGCGCAACGCTGCCAAACGCCATCCTGTTGAAGCCTGGACTGACGAAGACATTGCCTTTTTGGCAGCTGACATCAAGAGCACACCCGACTGGGTGCGTGCCAGTTTACCTCAAGGAGAATAAAAGGAGAGACAAATGACAGATGAACGTATCAAACAATTTGAGATTCGTCACGAACGTTTAAAGACGCTTAGCGACGACGAACTCAAAGATCATTTTTGGGACTTGTGCTATAAAGTCGTTGATCCCATCATCGACCTGGCACGCACACATACATCGCCTTCTATCGAACGTTCCATTTTGCTGAGAATGGGCATTGATAGTGCCAAATCGCATGGCATTGTGGACGCTATCCACCAGGCCGGTTTGCTTGGCAAAGGCGCAGGACATGTTCTGTTGAAACTTTGCCAAAAACTGGATATCGACGTAAAAGCCGCTGGCGATGCTATTTTAGAAAACAAAGAAGTCCTCAATGGACTGTTTGAGGAGGCATAATCATGACTAAGAAAATGCAACCTTTAGATCCTAACAAGAAATTAGACATCGAAGCGATTCTCGAGAACCTTGAAGACTATCGCCCACCACGCAAAGGCTGGACCTGGCGCGTCGTGCCCGAAGAAGGCGTTGATATGGGACCCTTCCACTATCGTGATATGGCAGAACCCCTAAAACGCAGTATCGGATTGCCCGCTTCGAAGTATTTCGACAACATTGACCCCCAACCCAAACCCGTCGTGACAACGGAAATCGCTTCTGGCCGTTTTGAAGATGATATCCGCCGAATGCGCATGGGCGCCTGGCATGGTGCCGACCACTTGATGGTTATTCGCCATACCGGCCAAAGCCATATTGATGGTTTGATGGAAGGTACCCCCGAAGGTGTTGGTGGTGTGCCCATCACACGCAAGCAAATTCGTGCTTCGCGCAAAGCGATTGATCTGATTGAAGAAGAAGTTGGACGCCCAATCAACTTCCACAGTTATGTTTCTGGTGTCGCTGGGCCTGAAGTTGCCGTGCTCTTTGCGGAAGAAGGCATCAACGGCGCGCATCAGGACCCGCAATATAACGTTCTGTATCGCAACATCAATATGTACCGCTCTTTTGTGGATGCTGCAGAAGCAAAAAGTGTGATGTCATCAGCGGGTATCTTCCAGATTGACGGCGCGCACAACGCCAACGCAACCGCGAAAGCTGGTTGGCTGGTGATGCCCGAATTGCTTGTGCAACATGGCATCAACTGTGCTTATAGTGTGCGCTCTGGCATGCCCAAAGACCTTATCGGTCTTAGCACGGTACCCCCCAACTCGCCACCCGCACCAAAGTTCTGGTATGACCTGCCCTACGCTGTGGCATTGCGCGAAATCTTCTCGG
>DUMZ01000017.1 GCA_012839565.1 Anaerolineaceae bacterium | reverse complement strand
ATGAAAGAAGAACTTTAACCTGTTCAAGGGTAAATCGCTTATGGATCTGGGCCATGGTAAACCTCTTTTTTCATAAATTATCCCCTGTCTTGAGGTGTTCACTTTTAAAGTTTAAATGGTTCACTTTTGAAGTGTTATCGGTTCACTTTTAAACTTCTGCTGACATTTAATGTCAAATTACTTGACATTCCAAAACCGTTAAATGATAATTATTTTGTTCGCCGGGCGGGTGCCCCCCTCACCTGTCCGGTGAACATTTTTAAGTCAATCAGCTTAATCTTTACAACTTGTAACTTCCAAACGGTAGTTTCCGTAAAGAACTAGTCCCACCACTCCAGTTCCCATTCGCCAACAACAACGGTATCGCCTTCCTGGATGCCGTCATTACGCAGGGCTTTTTCAACGCCCAGGCGTTCCATCAGGCGTTGGAAGCGACGCACCGAACCGACCTGGTCAAAATACGTCATCGCGGCTGCCTTTTCAACCATCTTACCCGTCACCAGCCAGGTATCTTCTTCGATTTGCTCAATTTCAAAAGCGCGTGGGTCTACATCAGCACGATAAACCGGCAATTCTTCTTGTGTCTCTTCAAGGGGCGTTTCCTGCAGTACCTGATAAGCCTTCCACATCAGCTCTTTCATATTCAGGCCAGTTGCTGCTGAAACTGGCATCAGGTTTATACCTTGTTCCTGCAGGCTTTTTGCAATGGGTTCAAACTTTTCCTGCACGTCGGGCAAGTCCATTTTATTCAAGACGACAACTTGCGGTGACCGGCTAAGATGCTCATCGAAAAATTCCAGTTCGCTGTTGATAACTTCAAAATCCTGAAGCGGATCTTCCGACATACCGTCCAAAACATGGATTAAAACGCGCGTGCGCTGTACGTGGCGCAAAAAATCATGGCCCAAACCCACCCCTTCAGACGCGCCTTCAATCAAACCGGGGATATCTGCCAGCACCATTGTGTTGTCTAAATCAAGCTCAACCACACCTAAATTTGGAAAGAGTGTCGTGAAAGGATAGTTGGCAATCTTGGGTTTGGCACGGGTTGTGGACGCCAAAATCGACGATTTTCCGGCATTTGGCATGCCAACCAGCCCAACGTCCGCGATGAGTTTCAATTCAAGTCTTAGCGTGAATTCTTCGCCGGGCTCACCTTTTTCAGCCGTCAGGGGCACTTGCTGGCGACTGGTCGCGAAATGCTGATTACCGCGTCCGCCGCGTCCGCCCTTGGCTACAATCAGTTTCTGACCTGGCGTAACCAGGTCGCCGATTAGTTCGGTGGTTTCGTCGTCATAGATTAAAGTACCAGGCGGGACATGAATGGTCAAATCAGCCGCGCTTTTTCCGCTGCGGTTATTCGGACCACCAGGCTTGCCTGAATCAGCCTGAAAACGCTCGTTGTAATGGAAACGATTAAGGGTGTTCATCGTTGGTAGCACTTCAAAAATGATGTCACCGCCACGACCGCCATCGCCCCCATCCGGGCCACCTTTCGCGCGATATTTTTCACGTCGCATGTGCACAATGCCATCACCGCCCTTACCGGACGCAACCCAAATTACAACTGAATCAACAAACATAGTTTTTCCTTAGTTTCTTTCTATAGGATAAGTTTAACACAATCAGCCCTGAGATTATAGCCCAACGTTTTTTCTTCCGTCGCTCACCCCGGCGTTTCGCCGTGGGCATCAGTTTGGCATGCTCGGCGGGACAGGTTAGCAAACAATTTAGTTTTACTTGAACACCAGTCCGCCTCGATGCTTTATAGAGTTTTATGTCTACACCCATCAACAACAAAAGGGTCGGGAGAACCCGACCCTTTTTATCTTCATTTCAAAGACGAAAAATTACTCTTCGTCTTCTTCGTCTTTCCAGCCAAATTCTTCTTCAAGCACATCAAACAGGGTTGGGAAACCAATTTCCTGCAGTTCGTAGGTCACACGAACCAAGGGTTTGTTGATTTTCATTACGCGGCTCAAGTCGATTGGCGTACCGCTCACAACCATATCCACATCGGAGGCTTCAATGGTGGCTTCAAGATCACGAATCATCTTTTCGCCGTAGCCCATTGAAGGCAGAACGTTAGCCAGATGCGGGAAGTTTTCAAAAGTTTCCTTCAAATCGCCAACGGCAAAGGGTCGTGGGTCAACAATTTCGCCGGCACCATAGCGCTGGGCAGCCACGTAGCCAAAGTCGTAGGGCAAATCACCGTGGGTGATTGTTGGACCTTCGTCAATTGCCAAAACACGTTTGCCACGGATGGCAAAGGGATCTTCCACGAAAATGGGTGAAGCGGCATCAACGATAATGGCTTCGGGATTAGTATCCAGCAAGTTGCGGCGGACAAATTCGACCAGTTCAGGATCAGCGGTATCCACTTTGTTGATGACGAAAACGTCAGCAGATCGTACGTTGACTTCGGCAGGATAGTAAGCTAATTCATCACCAGCGCGGTGTGGGTCGGTAACGACAATCAGCAGATCGGGTTTAAGGAAAGGCATGTCATTGTTTCCGCCGTCCCAGACAATGATGTCGGCTTCTTTTTCTGCTTCGCGCAGGATGGCTTCGTAGTCAACGCCAGAATAAATGACCACACCATTTTCAATATGGGGTTCGTATTCTTCGCGTTCTTCAATGGTACATTCGTGTTTTTCAAGGTCAGCCAGCTCGCCAAAGCGTTGCACAGCTTGCTTTGCCAAATCACCATAGGGCATAGGATGGCGGATAGCCACGACTTCGTAACCAAGGTCTTGCAGATCAGCGACCACACGGCGGCTGGTTTGGCTCTTGCCACAGCCAGTGCGGGTAGCACAAACGGCAACGACAGGTTTGGTGGACTCAAGCTGGGTCTCGCGAGTGCCAAGCATGCGGAAATCAGCACCTAAAGCATTGACGATAGCAGCTTTGGACATTACGTAGTCATAGGGCACGTCGCTGTAGGCGAAACAGACTTCGTCAACCTCGTATTTTTCGATGAGTTCGGCTAAGTCTTCTTCAGCGAGAATGGGAATGCCTTCGGGATAAAGCTCACCAGCCAAAACGGCAGGATAGCGTCGATCCTCGATACCCGGGATTTGGGTAGCGGTGAAAGCAACCACCTCGTACTTATCGTTGTCTCGATAAAAGGTGTTGAAGTTGTGGAAATCGCGTCCTGCGGCTCCCATGATGATTGTACGTATACGACTCATAGTTTCTCCTTTAGGTTTAGGTTTAATTTACTCTACTATTCTAACAAACTTTTACATCACATGTGGGGCTTTAATGCCCAACAAATGTAATGCGTTTTGTATTGTGATGCGCGCGGCGTTGGTTAACGCCAGTCGCGCTGTTCTTATTTCGTCTTCGGCGTTCAAAACCGGGCACTGGTTGTAAAAATCGTTGAACGCTTTGGCAAGGTCATAGGCATAGGTCGCAATTTGCGAAGGCTTATACTCCTTGGCGGCCTTGCTGAGTTCCAGGGGTAATTCCGCGATTAGCTCAATGAGATTCACTTCGGCTGCGTCAAGTTCATAGTCAAAGGACGCTGTCGGTGTTTGACCATATTGCGTGTTCACTTCGGCGCGTTTCAGGATGCTGTTGGCACGCACACAGGCGTATTGAATGTATGGCGCGCTTTGCCCGTTGAAGTCTAAGGCAGTTTCCCAGTCAAAAGTCACGATTTTCGTGTTCTCCCGTGAAATCATCGGGTATTTAATCGCGCCTATCGCGACCATTTCCGCAATCTCGTGTTGAGCTTCCGCGCTAAGGTCAGGGTTTTTCTCTTTCACGATGCTCAGGGCACGATCCGTCGCTTCGCGAATCAGGTCATCCAGCAAGACCACCGTGCCATCACGTGACGACATCGTTACGTTGCCTGGCAGGTTCACAATTTCGTAAGCCAGGTGGTAAATTTTCTCCGCCCAGTTATAGCCCATCAGCTCAAGCACTTTGCGCATTTGCTTCATGTGCAGGCTTTGGCGCACATCAATGACATAAATGGACTGGTCCAGGGGGTATTCTTCGAACTTCATAATCGCCAAAGGCAACTCTTTGGTGGCGTAAAGCGACGTGCCATCCGAACGCAAGATGACTGCCACGCGGTATTCTTCTTTGGTTCCCAGGATTTTATCCAAATCGATAATAACCGGATTCTCAGGGCGACCGTCTTCAGCCAGGCCCCGCGCGAGCAAGTCTTCAACAAGAACCTTACCACTTTCTTCAACATCGCTTTCAAAGTAAACGCGGTCAAACTTCGCGTCAAGCAATTCATACACTTGCTTGAAACCATCCATTGACCACTGGCGTGTCTTCAGCCAGAGGGCTTCAATATCCTTGTCGCCTTCGTCCCAGCGATTGAAATAAGCCCGGCAGGCTTCTTCAAACCCGGGCTCATCATGAAAACGTCGGTCCGCCTCAGTGTAAAGATCTGCCATCCAGCGCATGATGTCCGCTGATGGCGCCTGGCCGGCGTGATACATCTCGTAATTGCACATCCATTTGATGACATGCAAGCCGATATCGCCGATGTAATTAGCGCGGATGACCTTATCGCCACTGGCTTCAAGGATATTACAAACCGAACTGCCCAGGATAACATTGCGCAAATGCCCCACATGGAGGGGTTTGTGCGTGTTGGGGTTTGAATATTCCACCATCACCGTTTTGCCCGTTGGCTCGGCCATTCCGTAGCAGTGGTCGGCATAGTGGACGTAATCAATCACCTTTTTGGCATATTGACTGGTTTCGTAATAAAGGTTCAGATAACCCTTTAACGCTTCAATGCGCGAAAAGCCCGCGGGAAGACCGACATAGTCTTTGAGTTTTTCAGCCAAAGTTTGGGCATGTTGTGGCACGGGACCACTTCGGTTGGGGTCAGCGGCTGCCAGGGGGAACAAAGGGGCGGCGATGCCCCATTCGCCACTGAATGGGATATCACGAAATTCGATTTTGCCTGCAGGCAAGTTTTGCTCAAGGCAAAACTGGTCAATAATTTTTAAGAGTTCTTTTTGCTCGTTAAATGGCATCATAAATTCTCACCAAATGTTAATTATATCATCTCATATCGCTTAAAACGGGTTTTCCCGAAATTCTTATAATCCAATTACAAAAGCACTTAAAAGGAAAAAGCGAGGATGACCTCGCTCCATTCTGCGTAACGATAGACTCAAAACGAGTCTTAGTCAATTATGCTTGCAGTTTATTGTAATGTGCCATCAAGCGGGATTTGCGGCGCGCGGCATTGTTCTTGTGGATAACACCTTTGCCAGCAGCTTTGTCAAGTGCCTTAATCGCTCGGGCGACATCAGCTTTGGACTTTTCGAGATCTTCAGCATTAATCGATGCCATTGCTTTGCGTAAATAAGTGCGCGCTGAACCACGATAAACGCGATTGCGTAAACGTCGCGCCTGATTTTGTTTATTCCGCTTAATTTGAGACTTAATATTAGCCAATTCTTCCTCCGTATTATACTTTCATACACGAACTTTTATTTTACAACATATTTCTAAAATGTCCAGTATTAAAACTTGTTTTAAGAGCTTGTTTTCGCAAAAACCCACACTTACTCCCGCGAAATGTTCACAAAAATAAGCGGGCGACGGCGGGTTTCATCGAAAAGCAACGATTTTGCGACACTTTGAAGTTCCTTTTGCAAGTTACTGCTCGGATACTGGGCGAGTTTTTCCGCACGTTTCTTCAGGTTATCAAACAAATCCACCGACTCATCCTGCGACATAAACCCACGGCTGATGATTTCAGTATCTTTGTAAACGCCGGTTTTCTTGTCCAGGATGAGATTTAGCAAAACCACACCATCCTGGCTCAAAAGCTCCCGTTCGCGCATGATATCGCGGTCAACGTCACCCACACCGGTACCATCCACAAAGACATAACCACCAGGGATACGTTCGCCAAGTTTCATCTTGCCATTTTTAAACTCTATCACCCTGCCATTTTCTACCAGGGCAATTTGAGATTCTTCCATTCCCACGCTAAGCGCCAGCTTTTTGTGCTGTTTTAACATACGCGTTTCGCCATGAATGGGTATAAGATATTTCGGCTTAACAAGATGCAACAGAAGTTTGATTTCTTCCTGGCTGGCATGTCCGGAAACATGCACCGGCGCAATCGCTTCGTAGATGACATCCGCACCACGTTCCATCAACCGGTTTATAGCGCGGTAAACAAGTTCTTCGTTGCCTGGGATGGGATGCGAAGATAGCACCACCGTATCGCCTTCCTTGATATCAAAACGCCGATTTGTGCCATTTGCAAGGCGCCCCAAGATCGACGTCGGCTCGCCCTGGGAACCCGTCACCAGCAAAACCACCTTGTCATCTTTCATGTTCAGCACGTTCTCAAGGGGTAGAACGGTTTCGTCATCATATTGAATGTAGCCGAGTTCTTTGGCAATGCGCGCGTTTTCGGTCATGCTCAGGCCCACAAACGCGACTTTGCGCCCATATTTTACGGCAGTGTCAATCACTTGTTGCATACGCGAAATCAGCGAAGCAAACGTCGCCACGATGATGCGCCCTTTGGCTTCGTGAAAAACCTTGTCAAAAGCCGCGTCGATAACCCGCTCGCTGGGCGTCCAGCCAGGTCGTTCCGCGTTAGTTGAATCCGCCAAAAGTGCCATGGCACCACGTCGCGCGAACTCCGCCAGCTTGGCGTAATCTGTGGGGAAGTTATCCACTGGTGTATGGTCGAATTTGTAGTCGCCAGTGTGCACCACCAGCCCGGCGGGTGTATCGATACCCAAACCAACTGCGTCCGGCACAGAGTGCGAAACGTGGAAAAAATCGACCTTAAATGAGCCGATGCGCACCGTTTCTCCGGCGTGCACTTTAATCATTGTGGGTTCTTTCTTGAAGTTGCGCGTCAGCTTGTTTTGAATCAAGCCCAAAGTTAATGGCGTGGCGTAAATAGGCGCGTTGACATCTTCCAAGAGATGCCCGATGGCGCCCACATGGTCTTCGTGGCCATGTGTTACTACGATGCCCACCACTTTATCCGCGTTTTGACGCACGTAGTTGAAATCGGGAATGATGTAGTCAATGCCGATCATGTCGTTATCCGGAAACATCATGCCGGCATCCACGATAAGTATTTGATTTTTATATTCGTAAATGGTCATGTTTTTACCCACTTCGCCCAATCCGCCAAGTGGGATAATTCTTAATGATTTATCTTTCATATCTTTCTTTCCGTTGTTTCGGGATAATCTGGTATTGTTTCCGAAACAAAATCCATTCTGGTAATAATTTCTTTTATTAATCTGTCCACATTATACCAAGTCGAAGTCCATCATAACAGGTCATGGGGTTATGTTAACTTTACGCTTATTTTTTGCATACTTTTTTCTTATACAATTTCCCTACCATAACAGTTGAAAGACACTAAACATTTGGAGGTAAAAATGGCTTACAGAATTACAAGATACCCTTACTGGAGACGAGGTTCTAACCTCGAGAATATGATTGATCGCATGTTCGATTTGGACAGCGAACCCTTACCCTCTGGCTTCCCGCTTGATGTCCTCGAGACCGATCAGGAATACACGATCAAAGCCAGCGTTGCCGGTTTTGACCCAGAGAAAATTGAAATTACGTATGACGACAATACTCTCAGCATTCACGGCGAAGTTTCTGATGAAACCGTCGACGAAGAAAAAGGCAAATATCACATCCGTGAACGCCGCTGTGGTTCGTTCTACCGCGCTATCAGTATGCCCGGTGTAATCGACCCCGAACAAATCACCGCGAATACGGATAACGGCGTCCTGACGATCCACTTGCCCAAGAAACCCGAAACCCAACCCCGCAAGATTGAAGTAAAGGCAAAGAAAGTCATCGATCAAAAGGACTAAGCATTGTATAAAGTGTGGTTAGCTTAATCTTAGCAGATTAGTTAGACTACATTCATACTCAAAAAACGTTTCACACCAAAGATAAGACCGTTTACCAAGGCGGTCTTTCTGTTTTAAAGGTCACGAATATGACACTAAAACCAAAGTTCACAAAATAACTTTAACGCTTATAATTCAGCCATGCCTTACTCTTACCAAACCCAAACCATCCAAAATCTAATTATCGGTCGCTTACAACGCGAGTATATCCTGCCCTTCCATGGTTCAGCGCGCGTTAATCAGCTCGGTGGCAATTTGCCCTACACAGCCAGCGGAATGGCGTTGTGGGGTGGCAAAGCTGGTTTGCTTAGTCGCATCAACTCCGACTACCCCTTGGACTGGCTCAAACCATACGAAATCATGGGTTTTGACCTGCGAGGTATCATCAAAACAGATGATCATTTTGACCCGCGGTTTTTTGTCGCCTATACCCCGCCAGATAAAACCAGTTACGAGAACCCGCTCACGCATTTTGCAGAACGCCAGATCCCCTTTCCCCATGAACTCTACAATTACGAAGCTGACACGCGTCGCTATTGTAGCAAAACCGATTATCAGCCATATACTTTTCGCGTAACCGATATCCCGCGCCCTTACCTGGAAGCCAACGCCGCCCACATCTGCCCCGTTGACTATATTTCACATAAAATTCTGCCTTCTGTGCTCAAAGCGGGCATGATTCAAACCCTGTCCATGCGCGCCACCGATTGCTACATGAACGTCACCTTTTGGGAAGATATGCGCAATCTCATCGCCGACCTAAGCATATTTATGCTTAGCGAAGCCCAGGCACTCAAATTATTCCAGGGACGCAGCATGGATTTATGGGATATCGCGCACGTTTTAGCCAGTTACGGTCCCGAATACATCATCATCAACACCAAAGATGGCGCCACCTGGGTCTATGACCGCGAAGGAAACAGGCGCTTTATCGTGCCAGCCTGGCCGATAACGCTTGCCGACCCTACTGGCGGTCTGAATGCGTTTGATGGTGGGTTTTTATACAATTACCGCGAAAGTTATGACATTGTGCACGCCACGGTTTGTGGCAACCTGAGTATGGCATTCTGCATGGAAGGCAGCGGACCAAATTACCTGCTGGAAACCCTGCCCGCACTGCGCGATGCCCGCCTTCACGCGCTTTCGCAACAGGTCATTTACCTCTAAACTATCTAAGGGATTGCAGGCACAAGCTGAATCTCGTATAGCACGTCCCAGTTTTTACCGGTAACGAACAAACGACCCGTCTTTTTATCCCAAGCGATGCCATTAAGCACCTCGCCCAATTTGGCTTTGTTGGCATCAGGCATCAATCCTGATAAATCAATTTGGGTCAGCACTTCCCCGCTGCCCGGGTCAATGCGCAAAATCGTGTCAGTTAAATAAACGTTGGCTAGAATCTCCCCGTTGACAAACTCCAGCTCGTTCAGCATGCTTATCGGGTTACCTTCCAGCGTAACATGCACTTCATTCACCACTAACCCACTTTTGGGGTCCATCCAGTAAAGCGTGTTTGAACCATCAGACAAGATTAACGCATTGCCATCAGTTGTTAACCCCCAGCCTTCCGTACTGTAATTAAACGTGCTGGTTTGCGTAAAATCGTCTTTTTGATAGATAAATGCTGTGCCTTCCTGCCAGGTCAGCATGGTTAACTGATTGTCAAGCAAAGTCAAACCTTCGGCAAAATACTTATCTTCTATCTCAATTTCGCGCAGTGTTTCCCCACCCTCAAGTTTGGCTACGCGCAAACGCGACTTGCCATACAAGCCACAACTTTCATAGAGCAAGCCATTTTCGTAAACCAAACCCTGAGTGTAACAATCAGAATCATGCGGATATATATTCACAATTTCATAGCTGGCTTTTCCGCCCAGGCCCGACAAAATATCCGGCTCAACAGCTGCTTTCGTCTTTACCACGTCTAATAAGCGTGGCAAAGCAAAAGCCAAAAAGGCAATCACCAGCACCACAATAATCGCGACAATAATTTTCCTGGTCTTAGTATTCATGCTTAAATTTTATCACCAGCCTGAAAGAAACATCACATCCTTCACCACACCGTAAAACACACATTAATCGCTTCATGAACAGCCAGCCAAGCCGTCATCATGATAAAATTCAAAAAAGGAACAGAAAAAGGAGACACCATGACCACCCTACTCGAACGCTTTTTACGCTATACCAAAATTGACACACAATCACAACACGACGCTGAAAGCTATCCCAGCACCGCCAAACAGCTCGACCTGGCTCGTCTCTTGGAAAAAGAACTGCTGGAATTAGGCATGAGCGAGGTTGAACTCGACCAATACGGCTATGTAACAGCTACCTTACCCGCCAACATTGACCACGACTGCCCGGTTGTTGGCTTCATCGCCCACATGGACACCAGCCCAGACGCGTCTGGCGAGAACGTCAAAGCGCGCGTCATTGAGAATTACGATGGCAAAGACATCATCCTGAACGAAGCCGAAAACATCATTCTGTCGCCGGACGTTTTCCCTGCCTTATTAAAATACAAAGGCGAGAGCATCGTCGTTACCGATGGCACCACCTTACTTGGCGCGGACGATAAAGCCGGCATCGCGGCCATCATGGATGCTATGCGCCATCTCATCGCCAACCCCGACATCAAACACGGGCGCATTTGCGTCGGCTTTACACCCGACGAAGAAGTTGGCGCGGGCGTGGCATATTTTGACGTACAGAAATTTGGCGCGGATTTCGCTTACACCATCGACGGTGGCGAAAAAGGCGAGTTGGAGTACGAAAGTTTCAACGCCGCCAGCGCGCGCCTGAAATTCAAGGGCATCAGCGTGCACCCTGGCACCGCCAAAGGCGTCATGCGCAACGCGAACTTAGTGGCCATGGAGTTTCAATCCTTGATGCCTCTTTTTGACCGCCCCGAACACACTGAAAAACGCGAAGGTTTCATTCACCTCACCCAAATGTCCGGCTTAACCGAAGCCGCGCAACTCGATTACATCATCCGCGACCACGACAAAACCCTGTTTGAAGCCAAAAAACAAATCGTGCGCAATGCAGCCACCTATCTGCAAAGCAAATATGGCGACGATGTTTTGGAACTGGAAATTAAAGACCAATACTTCAACATGGGCGAAGTGCTCAAAGAACACCCTGAAGTCGTCGAACTTGCCCGCCAGGCTTACCGCGCGGAAGGCATTGAACCGATTGAAATCCCCATCCGTGGTGGCACCGATGGCAGCCGCTTGAGTTTTATGGGCTTGCCCACACCCAACGTTTTCTATGGCGGTCATAACGCGCACGGACCGCTGGAGTTTCTCTCAGTCAACGGGCTTGAAAAATCCCGCGATGTGATAGTAAGAATCGCGCAATTAGTCGCCAGACAGTAAAACCTGGCTTTTCTAAGCTTTGTTTTTTGCGCTTGCTTTCAGAAAAAGCTATTAATGTTCAATACAGACGCCAGTCGCCCAGACTGACGTTTTGATTTCCTTCGCGCCAACAACAATAACCGCCCTTCCGGACCTTGCTTCTGCTCGGCGGGACGCCGACAGGAGATAAGAAAAATCTCGCCCCGGCGTCCCGCCGCGGGCTAAAAACAATACCCACCACGCACATAAGCCACACGATGCAAAAAAGTATCCGCAAAAACAGGCTTGGAAGTACAATAAAAACATGAAATCAGCCAGTTACCGCGCGATGACCGAAGCTGAACTCGCACGATACCAAACCCAGCAGATAGGAAACGACTGCACACTGCACGCCATCTCAGCTGCCTTGCAGATGCTGTGTGGTGTCCAACTGGAACCCGTGGACTTAATCGCGGAAAGCAACCGCCTGTGGTGGCGCGGACGCATCTTTCGGGTCTTCCCAAACTGGGCTGCGACGCCTCGCATGCAGGCGCGCTTCGTCAACTATCTCGCCGAAAAACACCACCTGCCAGTCAAAGCTAAGTTCCATCACCTCAAGCCCGAAGAACTGCGCGACCTGGCAGACGACCATGACACGCTCGCATTAGTCACTGTCTACTGGCTCCGCAAACAAGCCCCACCCATCTACTACGCCAAAAGACCACAAAATTACAACGAAACGACCAAAGCCGGCGGGCATACCATGCTCTTTGCGGCCTATGACACCCTTCATCAAAACGGTCCCGGACGCCACACCCCCTGGGGCTTCATCAACTCCTGGGTGCAAGGCGGCAGCGCGCTGTTCTGGATGACCGACCACGATTTCAGAAAAAGCTGGGGAATAAAGCTGCCCTTAATCGGCAATCATGCAACCGTTCTCATTCAACACACAGGAAATTATTATGCTTAAGCCATTCTCTTTACTGACCAGGCTCTCTAAAAAATATATTAAGCACCTGGGCATCACCGTGCTTGCCATGCTTGGGCTTGTCGCCGCGCAACTGCTCATTCCGGCCATTATCCGCGCGCTTATTGACCGTCTAAGCATCGAACCACTGGATGCCAGCACGCTTGATTTCATCACCAGGCTGACCGTCATCGCGCTGGTTGTCTTTATCGCGCGCGGCTTTATGCAATTTTTGCGCTCTTATTACTCGCATAAAGCCGGATGGGGCGCGGTATCAGACGCGCGCAGTTTGGTCTATCGCCATGTTCAAAAACTTTCGCTGCGCTTTTACGAGGACAGACAAACCGGGCAAATCATGTCGCGCATCATCAACGACACCAGCCTTTTTGAACGCATGGTTTCGCACGCGCTGCCCGATATCATCGTCAGTGGCATCACCTTGATAGCAGTTACTGCCATTTTGCTAAGCATGAACTGGAAACTGACCCTCATCACGCTCATTCCTATCCCCTTGATTATTTATGCCTTGTGGGGTTACACCAAAAAAGTTCGCCCCGCTTTTCGCAAACGACAAAAGTCAGTGGGTGATTTGCAGGCCGTGCTGAGTGACAGTCTTTCGGGCATTCGCGAAGTCAAAACTTTCGCCCAGGAAGAAGCTGAAATAGCCAAAGTTGACAACCGCATCTACCGCGTTCAGGCAGAAAACCTTGTCGCGCTTAAACTCATGGCCATTTACAACCCGCTTTTCGACTTTGCTGCTGGCATCGGTCAGCTTTTGGTCATCTTTTTTGGCAGTCGCATGGCGGTCGCGGGCAATTTAAGCATCGCGGATTTGGTCGCTTTCTTTCTCTATCTTGATAATTTTTATCAGCCCGTGCGCACCCTGGGTAACTCGATGGAAGCGGTGACCGAAGCCATGGCCGGCTTTGAACGTCTCGCGGAAATATTAACCGTTGAACCCGAAATCGCCTCGCCCAAAGTCCCTATCCCCCTGCCTAAACCCGTTCGGGGTGAAGTGCGCTTTGACCACGTCAACTTTCATTACATTGAAGGTGAAGACGTGCTCAAAGATATTAACATCACCGTGCCCGCTGGCACGTCTTTGGCCCTTGTGGGACCCACCGGCGTGGGCAAATCGACCTTCGCCAGCTTAATCCCCCGCTTTTACGACACCATCAGCGGACGTGTGATGATTGATGGCATTGATGTTCGAGACTTAAGCCTGCAGGAACTCAACACCAACGTGGGCATGGTTTTACAGGATGTTTTCTTGTTCAGTGGCAGTGTGCGCGACAATATCATGTTCGGCAAACCCGAAGCCAGCGAAGAAGAAATGATTGAAGCAGCCCGTATTGCCAACGCCCTGGAATTCATCGAACGCATGCCCGATGGCTTTGACACAATGATCGGTGAACGTGGCGTCAAGCTTTCCGGCGGCCAGCAACAACGCCTTTCTATTGCCCGCGCGGTGTTGAAAAACAGCCCTATTTTAATATTAGATGAAGCCACTTCGTCGGTGGATACTGAAACCGAAAAGCTCATCCAGGAATCGCTTGACCAGCTCATTGAGGGTCGCACAACCATCATCATCGCTCACCGGCTTTCCACCGTGCGCAATGCTGACCGAATTATCGTTCTCGAAGGCAACCGCGTCACCGAAAGCGGCACGCATGAAGAATTACTCGCCCTGGGTGGCACTTACTATCGGCTCTATACGACACAACAGGAATTGAGATAATCGACTAAAAACACAAGCTGGTGCAAATTAAACCAGCAAACTTCTGGCTTTTGTCCAAATTTCGTCAAACATAGGCTCCGTCAAGCGACCGGTCTGCGTGTTTTGCCGGCTGGGGTGGTAAGAACACAAAAGCCAGGGCAAGCCATCGCCCAGTTCATAAAACACGCCATGTCCAAATTTAATTTCCGATTTCCTAATTTCTTTAAACGGCTCCAGGGCCAGCAAACCATCCAGCCCGATTTTGCCCAGCAGGACAATCCCCTGCAAACACGTTAAGGCTTTCAGTTCCTGTTCTACCCAGTGGGCACAGTTACGGATTTCTTCCCCTGTGGGTTTATTAGCCGGTGGCACACAATGGCATACTGACGTAATATACAGGTCATTCAAAGTTAAACCATCCGATGCGTCTGTTGCCAAAGGCTGGCTGGCAAAACCCGCGCGGTGCAGTGCCGGGAACAAAAAATCTCCGCTGGCATCACCGGTGAACATGCGCCCGGTGCGGTTCGACCCATGCGCGCCGGGCGCCAGCCCCACGACCATAATGCGCGCGTCAGCCGTACCAAAGCCTGGCACCGGTTTGGCCCAATAGGTCTCGTCTATATAAGCCCGTCGCTTTACCCGCCCGACTTCTTCGCGCCAGGCGACCAGTCGCGGGCACCGTTGGCAGTCCACCAAGGCGTGGCTAAGCTCCAGGGTCTGAAATGGAAATGTGGCTGACATCAAAAACCCTTGTTAAATAAAGAGAGATGGCTCCAGCGAACCATCTCTCCAAAGTTCAAATTAGCGCTTGGCGTCAAAAGCCAGGGCATCCCAGCCGGCATATTTGCCAGTGCTGCCCAGTTCCTGTTCGATGGCAAGCAGGCGGTTGTATTTGGCAAGGCGGTCAGAGCGAGCCGGCGCGCCGGTCTTAATCTGTCCCATGTTCATTGCCACAGCCAGGTCAGCGATGGTGCTGTCTTCGGTCTCGCCGGAGCGATGCGAACAAACCGCGCGCCAACCGTGTGAGCGCACCATGTCAATGGCCTGCAGGGTTTCGGTGAGTGTGCCGATTTGGTTCAGTTTCACCAAAAGCGCGTTGGCGGCTTTTTCTTCGATACCGCGGGCGATGCGTTTGGGGTTGGTCACCAGCAGGTCATCACCCACAATTTGCAAGCGATGGCCAACCGCGGCGGTGAATGCTTTCCAGCCTTCCCAGTCATCCTGAGCAAAGCCATCTTCAATTGACACGATGGGATATTGATCAATCCATTCAGTCCAGAAAGCGACCATTTCTTCGGAATTCAGCTTTCTGCCTTCTTTGCGCAGGTTGTAAAGGCCAGTTTCTTCATCGTAAATTTCTGATGTAGCCGGGTCAAGCGCGATGCAGACTTCGGAGCCAGGTTTATAACCCGCTTTTTCGATGCTTTCCAGAATCAGTTCAATGGCTTCCTTGTTGGCCTTCAGCGCGGGGGCAAAACCGCCCTCATCACCGACCAGGGTGCCATGACCGTGCGATTTCAAAACCGATTTCAGGGCATGGTAGATTTCAGCACCCCAGCGCAAACCTTCCGCGAAATTCGGCGCGCCAAGGGGCATGACCATAAATTCCTGGAAGTCCGTGCTCTGCCAGTTGCTATGCGCGCCACCGTTCATGATGTTAAGCATCGGCACAGGCAAAGTGTGCGCGTAAACGCCACCGATGTAGCGATAAAGGGGCATTTCCTGCGCTGCTGCAGCAGCACGCGCCACAGCCAGGCTGGTGCCAAGCATGGCGTTCGCGCCAAGTTTCGATTTGTTTTCGGTACCGTCAAGGTCAATCAGCAACTCGTCGATTGCTTTTTGCTCCAGGGCGTCCAAACCAAAAAGTTCTTCGGCAATTTCATAGTTCACATTATCCACAGCGGTCAGAACACCCTTACCGCCGTAGCGTTTGGGGTCACCATCGCGCAGTTCAAGCGCTTCGTGAACGCCAGTAGACGCGCCCGAAGGCACTCCTGCCACGCCAAATGTGCCGTCACTGAGAACAACTTCAACCTGCACAGTGGGATTACCACGTGAGTCTAAGATTTCCATTGCATTGATATATTCAATTGTTGTTTCCATATTTTCCTCTTTTTAATAAAATCAGTAAAAAGCAACAAAATGCTGCTTAGTTTTCAAATCCAAATTTCAATTTTTCGGTTGGCAAGCCACGTCGTTCGTTGATGGCCTGCAAAAGACCGACAAACAAGGGATGCGGTCGGTTCGGGCGCGATAAAAACTCAGGGTGGAACTGCGTGCCGATCATATACGGGTGCCCTTCCAGCTCAAGGATTTCAATCAGGTCGCCCTCGGGCGATTGCCCTGTCACTTTCAGTCCGTGCGCTTCAAGTTGTTCACGATAGGCGTCATTGATTTCATAGCGATGGCGGTGCCGCTCCGCGATATGTCGGGTCAGATAGCATTGCTCCGCCAGGCTACCTTCGGCCAAGTCAATATCAAACAAACCCAGGCGCATGGTACCACCCAAACGTTCCTGTGACTTCATTTCCGGCATATAATCCACCAGCGGATTAATCGCTTTGCTGTCAAACTCTGCTGATGTCGCGTCTTTCATGCCCATCACGTTGCGCGCGAACTCCAAAGCCATAACTTGCATACCCAGGCAAATCCCCAAAAAGGGAACCTGATGCTCACGGGCATATCGCGCGGCAAACATCTTACCATCAATGCCACGTGTGCCAAATCCACCCGGCACAATAATCGCGTCGGCACCAGCCAGCCGCTCATCAACGATATCTTCGGGCAAATCCGCGCTTGAAACCCAGTCAATTTCGATATCCAAATCGCAAAACAAACCGGCGTGTTTCAAGGCTTCGCGCACACTCAAATAGGCGTCTTGCAACTCAACGTATTTTCCGACCAACGCCACTTTCGCCACCGGACGGTCCTTTTTCAGTTCGTTAATCATCCATCGCCAGCCGTCTAGCTTGGGTTCGTGCCTGGCTTCAAGACCCAGGCGCGCGAGTAAAATATCGGCAACGTGACTATCCTCTAAATCCAGGGGAATCTCATAAAGCATATCCGCTGTTACCATCGGCACCACAGCTTCCACGGGCACGTCACAGAACCGGGCTATTTTCTGGCGAATTTCGTAGTCCACGGGATGATCACTGCGGGGCAAAATCATATCCGGCATAATACCGATGGAACGTAACTCACGCACAGAGTGTTGTGTGGGCTTCGTTTTGAGTTCTGCCGTCGCGCGTAAATAGGGCAGCCAGGTGCAGTGGACAAAAGCTGAGTCCTTTCTGGGCAGCTCATTGCGCATTTCACGGATTGCCTCCAGGAAGGGTTGTCCTTCAATGTCACCCACCGTTCCGCCAACTTCAATTAAGACAATATCCGCACCGGAAGTTTCTCCCAGCAAATATACGCGGCGTTTAATTTCTCCGGTGATGTGCGGAATAACCTGAATGGTGCCACCCAGGTAATCGCCACGTCGCTCGCGGCTGAGAACTTCTTCGTAAACCTGCCCGGAAGAAACCGTGCTCGTTTTCTTCAGGCGCAAATCGCAAAAACGTTCGTAATGGCCCAGGTCAAGGTCGGCTTCTGAGCCATCATCCAGCACATACACTTCTCCGTGTTGATAAGGGCTTAAGGTGCCGGGGTCAATATTAAGATAGGGGTCAAGTTTTTGGATTGTCACCTTAAATCCCCGTGATTTCAATAACCGCCCAATCGACGCTGCCGCGACGCCTTTGCCAACTGAAGACAAGACTCCACCGGTAAAAAAGATAAACTTGGTTCCCATTTCTCTCCGTTTTTTATAATTGTTTCAACTTAATTCACTACAACTTAAAAGTTACGGGGAGGGCTTTTTATAAGCTCCTCCCCGGATTGTTCAAAGAATCAGTCCAAAATATTGCCAGCGGAACATCATTAATCGTCTGATTGTTTGCTTTGCAGGGTGCGCGCGAAGATATCATCAACATCTTCATCAACCATGCGTTGCTTTTTGGCACGGGCTGCGATGGCAGGTTTACGTTTTTCAGCGCGATCCATTGCCTGGCGCAAAGCGATTTCCATGTATGTCGGATCTGGAACAAGCTCTTCAGCTTCTTCTTCATACAGTTCAATCCTGGATTTTTTGCCACGGCGACTGGATTTGGGTGCTTCAAAGGCAAGTTCTTCAGGGGTTTCCAAAAGGGCTTTCACGCTCAGCTTAATTTGCTTTTTGCGTCGGTCTACTTCCAAAACCATAACATCCAGTTCGTCGCCAACTTTTACAACTTCCTGTGGATTGCGCACGAAGCTATGCGCCAGTTCGCTCACATGCACAAGGCCAGGACGTTCCGCGCCGATTTCAACAAAAGCGCCAAAGCTTTCCAGGCGAATTACAGTGCCTTTGACTGCCATTTCGGGTTTAAGATCACGCCATTCATAAAGCAGCGGTTCAACCATCGTTAAGGAGATATGGTCTTTTGCCACTTTTCTAATCCAAACAGTAACGGTATCGTCAACTTTAAGGATATCTTCGACGTTTTGCACAGCGGTTTTAGGATTATTTACATCAATGACCTGGGAAATATGCAGAAATGCAGGCACATCTGAACCAATATCAACCAGCGCGCCTTGCAGCGAGGTCTTTAACACCTTTCCTTCAAATTTTTGTTTTGCCTTGAAAGGCTGATTATTTTTGGTTTGTTCGACTGGGCTTTCCATTTCTCTACTCCCATTAAGGTATATTCACAACCGCTTAGTATACACTCGCAAACAGAACATGTCAAACTCTTTGACATTATCCACACGAACACAAGCTCGTCTTTTTTTTTTTGCTGATACAAGCTTAGATTGAGTATTTAATTACGTTTCTATTCTAAAATATTCGCCTGAGTTTTTCAAGGCTTGCTTACAAACATTAATATTACTAATGCCTCCTAAAACTCAGGTAAATACTTATCCCACCTACGCTGGCTTCACTATCAGCACACTGCTGAGAATAAGCATCTGCGCGATATGATAAGTCACAATCACCCAAAACCGCTGGCGGGGAATGCGCTTTTCCAGCTTGCCCAGCGCGATCATCAAGTCTGAAACCAGAAAGAAGCTCCCGCCCAATCCCGCCATCACCGCGGGCACACGCCCCCAGCCCACACGCGCCAAACACAGCCACCCTGCCAGCGCCATGCCCGCCACCAGCACCCCATAAGCCTTGAACAAACGCTTTTGAAACCGCGGCAAACTGGCTTCTTTACATTGTGTTTCGATATAAAAATTGAACGCCAAGACCAGCACCACCAAAGCAAAAAAAGCTGGAATATAGGTCCAGTAAGAAACCCGCCACTGGGTGTAACCGTAAATGTACGCCAAATGCGCGATCGCGAACGCGCCCATTCCTGTCACAAAAAAGCGCGTGCGTTGCGGGATTAAAAACACATCGCCCAGCAATGAAAAGACCAAACCAATAAAGAAAGGCAAACGCAGTGCCGAAAGCCCCTCGCTGCGCGCGAAAAAGGCAATCATGGCGATTAGAACGAAGGGTTTGCTGATGTAATAGAGCTTCAATTTGTCAAAAAAAGCCGCGGCCCAGTTCACCGCGCAAAGCAGCGCGATAATCAGATAGGCATACCAGGGCAAAGGAAAAGTCATTTTTTATCGTTTAACCCCAACTGTCTCAGAAAGCGCTCATCATCTTTCCAGTCTTTCTTTACTTTCACGTTCAAATCCAAAAACACACTCTGACCGTTCATCGCCTCGATATCCCGCCTTGCGACCGTACCGATTTGCTTGATTTTCTGCCCACCTTTGCCAATCACAATCCCCTTTTGCGCCTCACGCTCCACGAATATCGTCGCGTTGATATACACCCTGTCCGCGTCGCGTTCACTGTATTCATTGACCAAAACAGCGATACTGTAAGGCAGTTCCTGTGCCAAATTGTCCATCGCCGCGGCGCGAATCATCTCCGCCGCGATATCCCGTTCGAAATCTTCAGTAATCTGTTCGGCATCGTAGTACTGCGGACCCTCGGGCAAGGCAGCCTGTATCGCCTCCAAAAGTTCATGCACGCCCTGGGCACGCAAAGCGGAAATTTGCAGCGTTTGCGGTGTTTCGGCAAACAAGGCTTGGTAGCCGGCCTTGTTTGATGCCAAATTCTGCGCTGGGGCACTGTCCACCTTGTTCATCACCAAAATGACCTGCGCCTCTGGGTTCATGCTCGCGATTAATGCCGCCAGTTTATCGTCCATCGCCGATGGCGCGCTGTTGGCATCCGCCATATACAGGATGATATCGGCGTCTTTTATGGCAACGATCGCCTCACTGTTAATCGCCAGGCTGAGTTTGTCATTTGACTCGTGCAAACCGGGGGTGTCCACAAGGATGATTTGGGCGCTGTCGCTGGTGAGAATGCCCAACTGCCGGCGACGCGTGGTTTGAGGCTTGGCACTCACGCCCGCGATGGCTTGCCCCATCAGCGTGTTTAACAGCGTGCTTTTGCCCGCGTTGGGTCGCCCAAGTACCACCACAAAGCCGGACTTAAAAGGCTGATTCATTTCAGTTTCACTCATCATTATTTACGCTTAACGATTTCATCGTTTTTAATGCGGTGGCCTTCGTGCCTTAACAACCACACTTTCGTATCCACGCCACCTAACGCGGAATAATTCCCAATTTTACCCGAAACCGTCAAAACGCGGTGGCATGGAATGGCAATTAGCCATGAATTGCGCGCCATTATCCCGCCCACCACGCGCGCGGCATCTGGCTTGCCCGCCTGAATAGCCAGCTCTTTATAGCTGCAGGTTTCGCCAAAGGGCAAATCCCGCAAAAGATTCAGCACTTTTTGCGTGAAGGGGCTAAGCGACTCTATCGCCAATGGCAAATCAAAGCGTTGCAGCTTTTTGGCAAAATAAGCCTTATATTGCGCCTCAAGTTCCGCCTGGATGGGCATCTTCGGCTTAGAAGAACGAAAGCCTTTTGTGTCCAAATCAATCAACTCAACAGAATGCACCATTCCTTGCGTAGTGATTGCGCGAAAAATGCCAATGGGGGTTCTAAAATTGTAGAAAATTTCCGCAATCGGATCAGGTCTTATTTCTAAAAAAGAATTCAGCAATTGACTTAAAGTCAAACCGGGATCACCCGCTTTAGGCGACTCGGATTTATTAATAATCTGCTCAAAAAACTTTTCCAGTATTTCATCATCAATACTCATAATCAACTCTCCAAAATAGGTATATTTACTAATGTAGGGTAATCGTAGGTTAATCGTCAAGCATAAAGAGTAGCTATATTGTAATATAGAATACGAAAGGGCGACTTCTCTTCTTCTCCTCCTTAATACTCAGTGCCACGGTCGGCGTCCGTGGCACTCGTGTTTAAGATTTCAAATTACTCAAAGCAATTGCACGTGGTCAGGAGACCACATGCGAACTTATAATGCTTAATTTTCTCCAGGTTCGGACGGGGTCTCCTGACCCTGTCCATAGCAAAATCATTTCAATTATCAAGTCATCGACATCTCATTAAACGAACCCCGTAAATGATATAATCACTAACAAGGTGAGCTATGATAACAAAAGCAGAACAACGGCGCGCGGCGAAAAAATTCTCGGAATACTGGAAAGACAAAGGCTATGAAAAAGGCGAAAGCCAGACCTTTTGGCTAACCCTGCTTAGAGACATCTTTGGCATCAAAAGACCCGAAGAATTCGTCCGTTTCGAAGAACACGTCAAACTCGACCAAAGCAACTACCTTGACGTTCACATTCCCTCCACCCACGTCATCATCGAACAAAAAGGCAAACACATTGACCTGAACAAAGCCATTCGGCAATCCGATGGCACTTTGCTAAGCCCCTACCAGCAAGCCTTTCAAGCCGCCGCTAAACTGCCCTGGTCCAAACGCCCACGCTGGATAGTCACCTGCAACTTCCAGGAATTCCATATCCACGACATGGAAAAACCAGGTGGCGAGCCCGAAATCGTTTTGCTAAGCGAGCTTGAAAACGACTACTACCGATTATTCTTCCTGGTCAAAGAAGACGACCAAAACATCAAAAAGCAAACCGAAGTCTCCCTTCAGGCTGGCGAAATGGTCGGCGTGCTTTACGACGCCCTCCACAAACAATATCACAATCCCGATGACCCCCAAACCTTAAGAAATCTCAACATCTTGTGTGTCCGCCTGGTTTTCTGTTTCTACGCTGAAGATTCTGGCATCTTTGGCAAGCACAATATGTTCCAGGACTATCTGAAACCGTTTGAATCAAACCCCTCCATGTTCAGAAAAGCCCTGCTTGACCTTTTCAGGGTTCTTGACCTGAAAACTGAAGAAAGAGCCGAACTCTACCTGGAAGATGATCTGGCCGCTTTTCCTTATGTCAATGGCGGATTGTTCGAAAAGGACGATATCGTTATCCCCTTCATGAACTCGGAAATCATCGATATCATTCTCAACAAAGCCAGCGCGAGTTTCAACTGGAGCAAAATCAGCCCAACCATTTTCGGCGCGGCATTCGAAAGCACACTCAACCCCGAAAGCCGACGCGCGGGTGGCATGCACTATACGTCCATTGAAAACATCCACAAAGTTATTGACCCGCTTTTTATGGACGCCCTAAACGAAGAATTTGATGAGATTATGGCAATAGGCGCCATAAAAGAGCGCGATAAAAAACTGACACAGTTTCAGAAGAAATTAGCTTCTCTCAAGTTTCTTGACCCCGCCGCTGGCTCTGGCAATTTTTTAACCGAAACCTATTTATCGCTTCGCAGACTTGAAAACAAAGTCATCGCCGCCCTGCGCGGACCCCAAATTGTTTATGGCGACGCCATCAATCCCATTATGGTATCCATCAGCCAGTTTTACGGTATCGAAATCAACGACTTTGCCGTCACCGTGGCACGCACCGCGCTTTGGATTGCCGAATCTCAAATGATGAGCGAAACCGTAGAGCTTATTCACACCGACCTTGACTTTTTGCCACTCACCAGCAACGCCAACATTGTTGAAGATAACGCCCTGCGCATGGACTGGAACGACGTTGTGCCCAACACAGAACTCAGCTACATCATGGGCAACCCACCTTTTATCGGAGCCAGACTGATGGAAAAAGAGCAAAAAGAAGACATGGAATTCGTCTTTGGCGACTTTCCGGGTCTTGGAAATCTGGATTTCGTAACAGCCTGGTACCAAAAAGCGACGGAATACATCAAAGACACCAGCATTGAATGTGCTTTCGTAAGCACAAATTCGATTACCCAAGGTGAGCAGGTAGCTATCCTGTGGAGCCCACTGCTTGAGAAACAAGGCATCAAGATAAACTTCGCCTATACAACTTTTGTTTGGAACAGTGAAGCAACGGATATGGCACATGTTTATTGTGTCATCATCGCTTTCTCGTTCGTTGAACGCAAAGAAAAAGTGCTGTACCTTTCTGACACCCAAAGTAAAAAAGTCCGTAACATTAATGGCTACCTGGTTGACGCCCCGAATGTGTTTGTTAAAAGCCGAAGAACGCCACTTCAAGAAGTCAAACCAATGGTTTTTGGAAGTATGCCAAACGATGGGGGCAACTTAATACTTTCACCTGACGAGAAAAAAAGTTTAGTTGCCAGTTACCCGGAATCAGAGCAATTTATAAAAAGATTTGTTGGGGCAAGAGAGTTTATTAACAACATCGAGCGATGGTGTTTGTGGATAGAACCAAAAGATTTATTACTAGCTTCTAAAATACCCCCTATTCGGCAAAGAATAGCCAACGTTAAAGCAATACGAGAAGCCAGCAACAGAGCAAGTACACGGGAATTAGCCACTTATCCTTACCGCTTTGGTGAAGTTAGACAGCCTTTTAGTGATTACCTTTTGATACCAAGGGTCTCATCAGAAAGAAGACGCTATATTCCCATCGGTTTTATGAGAAGTGACATTATTTCTAGTGATGCTGCAATCATAATGCCTGATGCTGATTTAACAGATTTTGCAGTTTTAATCTCAAATGTGCATATGGGATGGATGCGCACAGTTGCTGGTAGATTAGAAATGCGATACAGATATTCCGCTTCCATAGTTTACAACAATTTCCCATGGCCTAACTTGAACGATAGTATAAAAGCAAAACTTAAAATAACTGGGGAACAAATAATTGAGTCAAGGAATTTATATCCAAACTGGACCTTAGCCGACCTTTATGACGAACTCACCATGCCGCCCGAACTGCGCAAAGCCCACCAGGACAACGACCGCGCGGTGATGGAAGCCTATGGCTTCAACTGGCGCACCATGACCGAATCCGAATGCGTCGCCGAACTGATGAAAATGTACCAGGATTTAAGCAAGGCTTAGTGTGATCATATGCCTTATAAAAACTTAAACCTTGCTATCAGACATGGTCAGGAGACCATGCCTGAACCATCTAAAACACCACGCGTTCGCTCGTGGTCTCCCGCCCACGAGCAACTCATTCATCAAATTGAGAATTGCCAGGCATAAGAGTTATTTCTCAATACTTCAAAGGAGCACAGGATGAATTTTGGATTTTCGTATGTCGGACTGATTTATCTGGTGATGCTGACCATTCCAAACCTGTTTTGGACAAAAAACCAGCCCAAAGATTATGAACAATATGCCAGCAAGGAAAACAAAGTACTTGTCATCCTTGAACGTGTCGGGCAGGTTTTGGTTTGCTGTTCAGCGCTGATTTTCTCGGACTTCAACATCAAAGCCTGGTCGAACTGGTCATGGTGGCTGGTAGCATCCTTCGCGTTGATGCTGCTTTACGAAATTTACTGGATTCGCTATTTCAGGAGCGAAAAAACCATGCGGGATTTTTATGGCAGCCTGCTGGGTATTCCCATCCCGGGCGCCACACTCCCCATCGCCGCCTTTTTGCTTTTGGCGGTCTATGGAAAAAACATTGTGCTGGCAGTCTCCGTCTTAATCCTGGGCGTCGGGCATATCGGTATCCATCTAATGCACCTGAAAGCAATCCCCCGTCAAGATGAAGCCTAAAACAGGCTTTGTAAAGGACTTTTAATCTCATTAAGCCTTCAGCCTGTTTTCTTGTCTTATAATAAGAACGTTATCAAAACAAGGAGACATCATGAGCCAACAAGATATTTATCCCATCGAAATCGCCGGCGTGAAGCGCGACTTGCGCCTTTTTGAAGTCAAACCCGGTTTGCGCATTGCCATTATCAACATTCTTGGCGACGTGGAGTTGGTTGAAGCCTGCGCCAACGAACTTGCCAAACGCCTGCAGGGTTTGGCGTACGACACCATTCTCACCGCCGAGACAAAAAGCATTCCCATCGCCCACATGCTTTCGCGCGCCACGGGTGTGCCATATGTCGTTTTGCGCAAGAACTGGAAACCCTACATGGGCGATGCCATCCGCGCCGAGACCTTATCCATCACCACCGGCAAACCCCAAACGCTGATTCTCGACCAAAAAGACATCCCCCTTATCCAAAACAAGCGCGTTATCATCCTGGATGACGTCATCAGCACCGGTTCTACCCTGCAAGGGATGAAACTGATCACCGAAAAAGCTGGTGGCGATGTGGTCAAAGAAGTCGCCATTCTGACCGAAGGCGACCCCAGCCAGTGGCGCGATGTTCTCGCCCTGGGTCATTTGCCCCTTTTTACTGATTAATGCGGGTTGCTGTCCTTTCTGACGTGCATGGCAACCTGGCCGCTTTTGAAGCCGCCCTTGCCGACGCGCGCGCGCAAAGCCCCGACCAAATCATCCTGGCTGGCGATTACATTAACGGTGGGCCCGACTCGCAAGCCTGCCTGCATCTCGCGCTGAATTCGGGCCTGGTTACTTTGCGCGGTAACCACGAGCGCTACGTTTGCCAGGCGGGCACGCTACGCCAACACGTCCGCTGGAACACGCCGTGGTTCTCGTCCGTGCGTTTCGCGTATCAGTCCTTTAGCCAGGCGGATTTTGATGCCATGCGCGCCCTGCCCTACGATTATCATGGCGATGATTTCTACGTGGTTCACAGCACCACCCGCGATGACCACGATTTTATCGATGAGAACGCCACCAACGCCATGTTCGAGCGTTTTTTCCCAGGGATTAAGGCTGGCATCATTATCCGCGGGCATAACCACCGCCACCGCATCGATTACTGGGGTCAGCGCCCGGTGATAACGTCTGGTTCGGTGGGCATCGGTCTTTCCGGCGCGCCCAAAGCCGTCTATTCCCTGGCTACGCGCAAAAATGGGCGCTGGCATGCCGAGCATCGCTATGTGGATTATGATCTTGAGCACACGCTGAAACGCTTTGAAGAAACCGCTTATCTCGAGTACACCGGCGTGATCGGCAAGCTTTATCGCCTGGAACTGATGACCGGCAAAAACATCATTGTGGCGTTCATTGAACGCTACCGCGACCGGCTTGACAGCGGCCAAATCACCTGGGACTGGGCCTGGGACGACTTTCAGCGTTATTGCTAAGTTGAGTTCTTTTTTATTAATCAAGCAAAAGCAAATCTGCACGGCGGGACGTCGGCAGGAGTAGTGTTGTTTCGTTCATGTTTCGTTCAAACGTGGTCTCCCGACCACGTTTTTTTTATTTTGCTCGCCCCGGCGTCTCGCCGCGGGCAACAAGTGCAGAGCGAGGACACCCTACACCAGTAGAATAGTTTCCAACTGGCGCGTGGCGTCCTGAATGACACGAAAGCTAAGCTACAAAGAGACTCACCATGCGCAACCCTAAAACCGTTCAAACGTGGTCTCCCGACCACGTTTTTGCCATGGTCAGGAGACCATAGCGGAACATTAAAAAATTCTCCCCCCGCGTCCCGCCGCGGGCACATGAAATACGGATCAGAAACAAAATCAAAATTCCTGCTTCACATCATCGAATTCGCCATGCTTTTGTGCTATCATTAGCAAGAGAAACGACATGGCATTTATAAAGAAATATTTACCCTTCATTCTGCTAAATATCGCTATTTCAGCAATTACAGTTTTGGCGGTTTTGTTTATTTGGGACACCCATCAAAAGAACAAACTCGCCCAGATACCATGCCCCCAAGCGACGGCAGCCCTGCCTGACAAGCCCAGCGAGAACAACACACCCCAAGCTATCAGCACATCCAGTCCGAGCCAAACCAGCCTGTCTGGCGAGAGCGAAGTGAGCATTGAGTTGGTTTCCGGCATGGGCGATTTAAACCTGGAATACATTCTCATCAAAAACACCGGCAGCAGCAAGTTTTCACTGCTTGACTGGTCACTGCGTGGTTCAGAGCAAAAAAGCATTCGTATCAAAAGCGATATCATTCTCAACCCCGGTGGCGCGATAAAAATTTACTCAAAATCAGGCACCGACAGCGCGCTAACGATTTATCTCAACAGTCAGCAGGCCTACTGGAAGTCCGGCCTCGTGGTCACCCTGCATGACCCCGAACTCGTTGAGCGCGCGCGTTACGAAATACCATAAGGATAAGCCTATGTCACAAGCACTTTACCGAACCTGGCGACCTGCCCTGTGGGAAGAAGTCGTTGGGCAAGACCACATCGTACAGACCCTTCAAAACGCCATCGCCATGAACCGCATTGGCCATGCCTATCTCTTTGCCGGCCCGCGTGGCACTGGCAAAACCACCAGCGCGCGCCTTTTGGCAAAAGCGGCCAACTGCCTGGCGGAAGATTCAGCCAAACGACCCTGCAACGTCTGCGCTAACTGTGTGGCGGTGAACGAAGGGCGTTTTTTGGACCTGATTGAGATTGACGCTGCCTCCAACACCAGCGTTGATGACGTGCGCGAACTGCGCGATAAAATCAACTTCGCCCCATCGCAAGGCAAGTACAAAGTCTACATCATCGACGAAGTCCACATGCTATCCACTTCCGCGTTTAACGCGCTGCTGAAAACGCTTGAAGAACCGCCTAATCATGTTATTTTCATTTTGGCAACAACCGAAATTCACAAAATCCCGGCGACCGTGCTTTCGCGTTGTCAGCGATTTGAATTCCGACGCATTCCCGCGCCGATTATCGTCAAGAAACTGCAAACGCTAACCAAACAGGAAAACATCGACATTGAACCTGAAGCACTCAATCTCATCGCGCGCCAGGCCACCGGCGCCCTGCGCGACGCGATTTCCCTGGTGGACCAGCTTTCATCCATTTCCAAGAAAGTGACCCTGCCCATCGCGCAGGATTTGCTGGGCACCGCCACAAATCAGGCCGTCATTGACCTGACCGACGCGATAATCAAACAAGACCAAAGCCGGGGTTTGGAAATCATTCAGACCGCGCTTGATTCCGGCGCGGATTCGCGTCAATTCGCGCGCCAAACTGTGGAATATTTGCGCGATTTACTCATCATCAAACTGGGCGTTGGCAAACAGCTTGAACTCACCCCCGAAGTCCGCGACATCATGAATCAGCATGCTGAGAGTATGCAAACCGAGCAACTCACCAGCATTATCGAAGACTTCAGCAAGGCCGCAACGGACCAAAAAACCAACTGGCACCCCGGCCTTGGGCTTGAACTGGCATACGCCAGCGCGATTTCCTGGCAGGAATCAGCGCCGGTACCCCAGGTACAAAGCATCCCACAAGCGAGCTATAGCGCGCCCGCCGCAAGCTATAGCAGCCCAGCGTCGCAAATCGCGCAAAGCCCAACGGTCAAATCCAGCCCCAAAGTTTCACCGACACCCAAACCCGCCCAAAGCAAAAAACCTGCGCCGGCAAAAAAGACCCCGCCCGCCCAGGTACAAGATATGCCAAACCAAACCGGGGCTGCTGAAGGAAAAATGGAACTCACATCAGAGAACCTGAACGCAGAAATGGACAAGTTCAAAACTGCCATTAAACGTGGCAACTCTTCAACCGTTGGACTCATCAATTCCGCGCGCATCTATGTGCCAAACAACAAAACACTTGTCCTAAACTTTGCAACGCAAATTTTGTGCGATATGATGAGAGATGAAAACAACATGAAAGTGATGAGAATAGTGGTGGAATACTTTTTTGGCAAAGACATCCGCATTATTTGTAACTTTGGTGATTATGATTACACAGAACACGCCAACGACAGCGACGAAGAAGAAAGTTTACTCGACGCCGTCGCCAAACGGTTTAATGGCGTGATTATAGAAACAGGAAAAGAGGACTAAATGGCAAAAGGATACAGAGGACCCGCCGGCAGAGGTGGTGGAAACATGATGGCGCAAATCGCCAAACTGCAGGAACAGATGGAACAGGCGCAAGCCGAACTCGCCGAAAAAACCGTGACCGAAACCGCTGGCGGTGGCGCAGTGCAAGTGACCATGACTGGCGACCAGCATTGCAAGGGAATCATCATTGACGAAGAACTTCTCGCCGATGGCGACGTTGAACTCTTGCAGGATATGGTGCTCACCGCGGTTAATAAGGCACTGGACGCCTCACGCGCCCTGTCTGAAGAGCAAATGGCACCCTTCACCAACATGCTTTCCGGCTTCGGCATGGGCGTTTAAGCCTTTGGTCTTTATTAAAAGGCATTTTTAGCACACAATGAAAGCCCTTCCGCTACCAGTTCAGAGTTTAATTGACGCTTTTTCGCGCCTGCCTGGCATCGGGCCTAAAACCGCCGCCAGGCTGGCTTTTTATCTTCTCAAAGATGAAGGCGACACAGCCCAAGCCCTTGCAGACGCGCTGCTAAATCTCAAAGCTGACACAAGCTATTGCGAACAATGCCATAACATTACCCTGGCAGGGCAAGCCTTATGCGAAGTCTGTGCCGACACCCGACGCGACGAGCATCTGATTTGCGTTGTCGAAGAACCGTCTGACGTTATCGCCATTGAACGCACGGGCATTTTCAATGGAAAATATCATGTTTTACTCGGCGTTCTTTCACCCATCGAAGGTATAGGCCCCGAGCAAATCAAACTTCAGTCCTTGCTGGAACGCCTTCAGAAAAATGCGGTGAGCGAAGTCATCATCGCCACCAACCCAACCATGGAAGGCGACGCCACCGCGCTCTACCTGCAAAAGCGCATCGCGCCCCTGGGTGTGAGCGTCAGTCGCCTGGCGCGCGGACTGCCCGTTGGCGGTGATATTGAATACGCCGACCAAAACACGCTACAACGTGCCCTGGCTGGGCGTCAAAGCATGGAATAATTCGCTTTTCAGAGTATAATTTCCGCCTAAGACCTTAACTGGAGTTGTATATGTTTTTAACTGGAAATCAAATCAGACAATCATTTCTGGACTTTTTCGCCAGGCACGGCCACCGTGTTGTGCCCAGTGCGTCACTTGTACCGGGTGGGGATTCAACCCTGCTGTTTACCAACGCTGGTATGGTGCAGTTTAAGGATGTCTTTTTAGGCACCGCCAACGCACCCGCCCCACGTGTGGCAAACTCGCAAAAGTGTATGCGTGTTTCCGGAAAACATAACGACCTGGATACTGTTGGCCGTGATGACACCCATCACACCTTTTTTGAGATGCTTGGCAACTGGTCATTTGGCGATTACTACAAAAAAGAAGCTATCGCCTGGAGCTGGGAACTGCTGGTAAATGAGTGGGGACTTGACCCTGCCAAACTCTATGCCAGCTACTTCGTTGATGAAGAAGGCATCATCCCTGACGACAATGAAGCCCGCGATTACTGGCTTCAGCAGCCCGGTTTCAATCCTGCACATCTCGTTAAAGGCAACCGCCATGATAATTTTTGGGAAATGGCCGAGACCGGTCCTTGTGGCCCCTGCACCGAAATCCATTATGACTTTGGCCCCGATGCCTGCGACAAACAAGGCGTTGAAGGCCATGTCTGTGAAGTAAACGGCGATTGCAACCGCATTGTGGAAATTTGGAACAACGTTTTTATCCAGTTCAATCGCCTGTCAGCAACTGAATTCCAACCGCTGCCTAAGACGCACGTTGATACCGGCATGGGTCTGGAACGCATTGTCGCTGTGCTCCAAGGCGTCAAGGGAAATTACGAAACCGATTTACTCAAACCCCTGCTTGACGAAACCCAACGCATCGCCGGGCAAAGTGACCAGGAACGCGCTGAAAACCTCACCGCCTATCGTGTTATCGCGGACCACACCCGCGCGGCAAGCTTTTTAATCGCGGACGGAGTCATCCCCGGAAACGTCGGACGCAACTATGTCTGCCGCATGATTATCCGCCGCGCGGCGCGTTTCGCGCGTACAATCGGCTTAAAAGAACCCTTTATGGCACGTGTTGCCAAAATCGTTGTTGAGATTTACGGGCAACATTACCCGGAACTCAAACGCGAACAGGAACTTATCTATGAAAGCTTCACCCGTGAAGAGTCCCGTTTTGCTGAAACACTCGATACCGGTTTTGCTGAACTCAACCTGCACATGCAAGCGCTAAAAGACGCGGGCAAAACTGTACTTGGCGGATATGAAGCCTTTGACCTTTACGCCACACTTGGTTTCCCCCTGGAAATCACCCGCGATATCTTAAGCGAATCAGGCTTTTCAGTCGATGAAGACGGTTTTTATGCCGCCATGGAAGAGCACCGTCTTGCCTCCGGCAAAGGTCAGGCTGGCGTCGAAAACGACAGCCAAAAGGCTGAACTTTACCAGGCCCTGGACAAACAACTCCACGATGATGGCTTTTTGAGCAGTGAAGGCGTAATTCAAGACCCCTACACCAGCCTTAGCCAGACCAGCCAGCTTTTGGCAATCATCAAAGATGGACAAATCGTTGAAAGCGTCTCCCATGGTGATGAAGTGGAACTGATCATCCAACATACACCCTTTTACCTGGAATCCGGTGGACAAGTCAGCGACACGGGTAAAATCGTTTCCTCAGCTGGTGACTGGGAAGTCGCCATCGGCAACGTCATCAAACCCTCCGCGGGCTTGATTGTGCATCTTGGCAAAGTCCTTCATGGCACACCCCAGCTACAAGATAAGATTGTCGTCAGTGTGGACTTGCCACGCCGACGCGCGATTATGCGCAACCATACCGGCACACACCTTTTGCACACCGCTTTGCGCAAAGTTTTAGGCGAAAAAGTACACCAGGCTGGTTCGGCTGTTGACGCGGAGCGATTGCGCTTCGACTTCAACTATCCCCAGGCCGTTGCCAAAGCGGATTTGCTAAAGATTGAATCCTTGGTCAACAGCTACATCGCGGACGAATATCCGGTTATCAAGCAGAGTAAAACGCTTGAACAAGCCCAAAAAGACGGCGCGATGGCCCTCTTTGGCGAGAAATACGGCGCGGAAGTGCGCACGATTGAAATCAAAGATGGGCGTGGCAGAGTTTCTTACGAACTTTGCGGTGGTACCCACGTTGAGAACACCGCCGAGATCGGTTCTTTCTACATCACCAGCGAATCGAGCGTCGCGGCTGGAATGCGCCGTATTGAAGCCGTAACCGGCATGGGTGCTTATGAATACGCCCGCAAACGCCTTGACCTGCAAAACGAGCTTTCCGCGCATTTGCAAAGCAGCCCAAGTGAAGCCCTTGCCAAGGTTCAAAACCTGGAAGACTCCCTAAAAGCCAGTCAGGCTGAACTTGAACAGCTGCGATTGCGCGTCGCGAAAGTTGCCTTTGCCAGCCAAATGGACAACTTGCAAACAATTATGGATGTGCCAGTTCTCACCGCGACAATTCCCAACGTCAGCGCTGACGCATTACGCGAACTCGCCGATGAGTTCCGTCAAAAGCACGAAAGCGGTGTGGTTGTTTTGGCAACGACCATCAACGACAAGCCTTCTTTCATCGCCGCATTAACCCCCGACCTTGTTAAACGCGGGTTGAAAGCTGGGGACCTCGTCAAACGGGTTGCCAAAGTTGTTGGTGGCGGTGGCGGTGGGCGTCCTGATATGGCCCAGGCCGGTGGTAAAGACCCCTCCAAAATCGCCGAAGCGCTTGACCAGGTTGCCCCTTACATCAAGGAAAATTTAAAATAGTTTATGGCAAAACAAGTCACCCCACTGCGTCAGCAATACCTGGATATTAAGAAAAACTATCCAAACGCGATAGTCTTCTTTCGCTTGGGTGACTTTTATGAAACTTTCGACGAAGACGCCGAAAAAACCGCCAAAGCCCTGGATATCGTGCTCACCTCGCGTCCGGTTGCCAAAGGCGTGCGCGTGCCTATGGCGGGTATCCCCTACCACGCGGTTGACAACTATATCGGGCGTTTAATCGACAAAGGCTTTCACGTTGCCATCTGCGAACAGGTTGGCGAACAACCCGAAAAAGGCTTGTTTGAGCGCGATGTGGTGCGCGTGATTACCCCCGGCACGCTGGTTGAGCCTAACCTCCTGCAAAGCGAGAAAAACAATTACCTGGCATGTATCGTCACCTACGAAAACTATGCCGGTCTGGCTTATGTGGATATTTCAACCGGAGAATTTGCCACAACCCAAATTCAAAATGATGACATTCTCGTCACCCTGCGTGCTGAACTTGAACGCCTCGCGGTGGCGGAGTTGCTGGTTGCGGAAGACTGGCAAGTGCCACCTGGTTTTCCAGACAACATCACTACCATTCCACAGTGGTATTACGAACCGGGCAGGGCCAAGGAAGCCATTAAAGCACGCTTTAATGTTTCCAGTCTTGATGGGTTGGGCATTCGCGATTTACCCTGGGCGATGCGAGCCTCTGGCGCGCTTATCAAATATCTGCAAGACACGCAAAAAGGCATGGACTCCACGCAACTTAGTTTCAGCACCTATAGCTTGAGCGATTTCATGGTGCTGGACGCCGAAACCCGTCGCAACCTGGAACTGACCGAAACCTTACGTGATCAAAAGCTTGAAGGCTCACTGCTTGGCGTGCTGGATAAAACCCAAACCTCCGGTGGCAAGCGCATGTTGCGTTCGTGGGTCAACAAACCCCTGTTGAGCCTCGACGCGATTAACAAGCGACTTGATTTGGTCGAGTTTTTCTTCAATAACGGCGTTTTGCGCCAGGATTTAAACGCCATCCTGACAAAACTGCACGATTTGGAACGTTTGGTCAACCGCATCAACTCCGGCACTGCCCGTCCGCCCGATTTGGTCGCCTTGCGGGAAGATTTTCAGGCCTTGCCACATATCATTGCCTTACTTAAGGACAAACATCCAGTCCTGGACGAGATTTTGGCAAAGGTCAGCCCCTTTGACCAGGAACGCGAACGCCTGGAAGCCGCCATAGAAGATGAACCACCCGCGACTTTGGCCAACATCGGCATCATTCGCCCTGGCTTTTCGGAAGCGCTGGATAAAATTCTCTACGCGTCCAAACACGCCCGTGAATGGATAAACAACCTTGAAAGCCACGAACGCCAACGCACCGGAATCAAAAACCTGCGTGTGGGTTACAACAAAGTATTCGGCTATTACATTGAAGTCTCCCGCGGTCAAACCGACCAGGCACCCGATGATTACATCCGCAAGCAAACTTTGGTCAACAGCGAACGCTATATTACTCCCGAGCTTAAAGAATACGAATCTCTCGTACTAAATGCCGAAGCGCAAATCCATGACGTTGAACTCAAGGTTTGGAAAGAGCTTTGCGATGAGATTTCTTCCGTTTCGACACAAATTCTCAAAACCGCCCAGGCCATCGCGCACATCGACTGTTGCGTTGCTTTGGCAAGTGTCGCGGCGCTGAACAACTACACCCGCCCCACTCTGCGCGAAGAAAAAGGCATTCGCATCATCGAAGGTCGCCACCCTGTTGTGGAACGCATGCGTTCGGTGGATCGTTACATTCCCAACGACCTTGTTTTTGAAGAAGGCGAGATTATCAAACTGATTACCGGCCCCAACATGAGTGGTAAAAGCACGATTTTACGCCAGCTGGTTTTAATCGTCCTGATGGCACAGATTGGCAGTTTTGTACCCGCCAAAGAAGCTGAAATCGGCCTGGTTGATCGCGTTTTCACCCGCATCGGCGCGCAAGACGCCATTCACCAGGGACAAAGTACCTTTATGGTCGAGATGATTGAAACCGCCAACATTCTCAACAATGCCACGCCCCGCAGTTTGCTGATTTTGGACGAAATCGGACGCGGAACCAGCACCTATGATGGCATCTCAATCGCCTGGGCAATTATTGAGTATCTCCACAGTCACCCTAAACTAAAACCTTACACGCTTTTTGCTACCCACTACCACGAACTAACCGATTTGGCAGAACTGTTCCCTGGCGTGCGCAATTACAACGTGGCGGTAACCGAAGCGGATGGCAAGGTCATTTTCCTGCACAAGATTGTGCCCGGCAGCGCGGATAGGTCCTACGGCATTCACGTGGCGCAACTGGCCGGACTGCCCGCGCCGGTCATCACCCGCGCTAATCAGGTCTTAAAACAACTGGAAGAAAGTGGCGAACGCGCCCTGCCGAAACAGATAGCCGAGACTCAACAGCAAATCCGGCTTTTCCCTGAAAACAACCCCATGATCGACGCCTTCAAAGCCATTGATCTTGAATCACTATCACCCATTCAGGCTTTAAATTTGCTTTACGAATGGCGCTTAAAATATTTTTCTGACGACAGTTCGGATAATTAAACGACCTTATTCCCGTTCAATCCAATCGCGCTGACCACGCAAAAAGTCTTCGCCGCGCATCGGGCGTTTTCCCGCTGGCTGAACCATATCCAAAACCAAAAGACATTCGCTTGTACCTATCGCCGGCAAACCATTCACGCTGTAACGCATTCCCGGTTCCGCGTTGAACGTATCATGCACGTGCGCGTCGAGCACCTTGATGTTTTGCCCCATATACTCGAAAGATGTTCCTGGCCAGGGGTGGTAAGCATGCACCTTGCGCACAAGTTGAACAGCAGGTTGGTCAAAGCTGAGTAGTCCCTGGTTCTTTTTAAGCATGGGCGCGTAAGTCACCTGACTTTCATCCTGGGGTATAGCTTTTAGAGTACCGTTCAACCAGTCAGGCAAAACTTCCAGCAAAGTACGCGCGCCCAAATAAGCTAACTGCTGACTAAGTTCATCAGCATAAGTCGCGCTGCGCAAAGGAACCTCGCGCTGGGCAACAATAGGACCCGCATCGAGTTTTTGCACCATTTCCATGATGGTCACGCCGGTTTTTTCATCACCGGCTTCAATCGCGGCCTGTATCGGCGATGCACCCCGCCAGCGGGGCAACAAAGACGCATGCACGTTCAAACAACCTTTTGTAGGGACATCGAGTACGGCTTGTGAGAGAATCTGCCCATAAGCCGCCACGACCATCACATCAGGTTGCCAGGCGTTGAGTTTTGAAAATGCTTCAAGCGTGCGTAAGGATTCGGGCTGATAAACGGGTAAGCCCAGGGACTGCGCCGCGTCTTTCACCGCGCTGGGTGCCATCTTTTGTCCCCGCCCGAAAGGACGGTCGGGTTGGGTAATGACCCCCACCACGTTGTAGTGCCCGGCCAGTTCCTCAAGACTGGGAACTGCGAAATCTGGAGAACCTAAAAAGACTATTCTTGGTGACATATCAAAATTTTATCATGCTTTTTTAGCGCAATGATGCGTGGACAGTAAGACGTTAAATAGTTCGGGTTGAAACGTTTTTATAGATAAGATAACCCATGCCGTAAAACGTAGCACCCGCCAAGGCAACTCCCAAACCGATAAGCCAGGCTTTTCCCATCCGTTTTTTCTGCTGAAAAGTTTCGGACGAGATGAGCTTGTCTTTCAATGATGCTTGAAAGGCTAATTTTGGGCGCAAATCGCCTAATTTTTCACGCAGAAAACTTTCCATTTCCTGGATCTCATTTGCACGTTTTTCAGAAGAAAATAAATCTTTCATACTCATACTAACAAACACCTTTCAAGCTTTTTCGTTTCACGAAAGGTCATACCTTTCCACTAAGTCGCGTAATTCAAGCAAAGTCCGATGATACAAACTTTTAATCGCGCCTTCGGACTTGCCAAATATCTTTCCGATTTCCGCGTTACTCAAGCGATGCACGAATTTAAGTACAATCAAATCCCGTTTTTGTGGGCTTAAAGTGTTCATCAAATTGAGTAAAGCCTTTTGTTCTTCGTTCATTTGGGTTGCACGTTCGGGTGATGGTTTCGTTCCAGCATCAGACAGAACCAAATCATCAATCGAGATTTCTTTCACCCGCGAACGGTCCCGATGGAAATTAGCAATCTGATTATGCGCGATACGATACAGCCAGGCAGAAAAAGGCAAGCCCATGTGTCTGTATTTCCCGATATTATCCAAAGCCTTAAAGAACACCTTTGCGGTCAAATCTTCAGCATCGTCTGTGTTGCTGACGCGATAATAAATATAGTTATAAATACGCACGACATAGCGATCGTAAAGTTGCCCAAAAGCTTCGGGGTCTTTTTTGGCTTTATCAATGAGTTCAACCTCATTGATGGGGTCAATTTCATCTTGCATAACACTTTATTATACGGGACTTAAGCGAGATTGCAAAAATTTCGCCCATGTTTCTAAATCGGTATCTCCGAAAACAGCTAACACGACTAAAGCACCAACAATACTAAACACCCACAAGCGATAATCAACCTTCAGCAAGAGAATAAATCCAGTTCAGTGTTTTTCGCCAGCTTTAAGGTACAATAGAATAGATGGAAGTGTACATTCACCCAAGCTACAAAAATAATCAAATTTTTAGATCTTGTACCACACAAGATAATACTTATGTCAAATCCCATTTGTCCCTGGCGGGCAAATGGTTTTGTTTTACCAAATAAAATATCACAAGGATGTAAATAAATGACCGATTTTCTTTTCAAAAAAGACGTAGCAGATTATGACCAGCATCTCGCCGATTTGGTTGAGTTTGAGAACGAACGTCAGGCTCGCCGACTCATTATGATCCCCAGCGAAAGCATGGCACCACTCGCTGTGCGCAAGTTACTGGGCTCATCTTTCCAAAACATTTATGCTGAAGGTTATCCCCGACCTGAAACACGTTATCAGGACGAAGAAACCATCATGGACTACGGCTACCAACTGGGCAGATATCGTCGTCACAGCGACCCCCGCTATTACAAAGGCGTTGAGTACATTGATATGCTCGAAGCACTCGCCCGCCGTCGCGCCGCGGAACTTTTCGCAGCCAACGGACACGTCGCTGATGACCTGTGGGTCAATGTGCAGCCACTTTCCGGCGCGCCCGCCAACACCGCCGTTTTTACCGCCTTGCTCAAACCCGGCGACGCCATTTTGGGTATGGACCTCCTCCACGGTGGCCATCTTACCCATGGCGCCCCCGTGAACCGCTCTGGTCTTGTCTACAATGCCTATCATTACACAGTTGACCCTAAAACTGAACGACTCGACTACGACGCTATTTTGAAAATCGCCCAGGAAGTGAAACCAAAGATTCTCATCGCAGGTTACACCTCCTATCCCTGGATTCCCGACTGGCAAAAGTTCCGCGAAATCGCCGACGAAGTCGGCGCGTACTTCCTGGCCGACGCCTCCCACATCGCTGGCCTGGTTGCCGCTGGGGTTGTTCCCTCGCCCGTAGGTATCGCGGATATCGTGAGCTTCACCACCCACAAAACCCTTTGTGGTCCGCGTGGCGCGGTGCTCATTACCCAGGACCGCGAACTTGGCGAAGAAATCGACAAGGGTGTCTTCCCCGGTGAACAAGGTGGCCCCCACATGAACAGCATCGCCGCCCTTGCTCTCGCCCTGAAACTGGCGACTAAACCAGAGTTCAAAGAACTCCAGCAACAAACTCTTAAGAACACACAAGCCTTAATTAAGGGCTTTAAAGAAAATGGCGCGCGCGTTGCCTATGGTGGCAGCGATAGCCACATGGCACTCATCGACTGTAAAAAATTTACCGGTCCCGATGGCACACCCCTCACCGGTGATCTCGCCGCGCGTATCCTTGACCTGGTTGGCATCGTTACCAACCGCAACACCGTTCCCGGCGACCGCTCCGCGCTGACCGCATCGGGTATCCGCATGGGCACAACATGGCTCACCCAACGTGGTTTCAGAGAAGCTGAAATGGAAGAAATCGCGGGCTTAATTGTCAAGGTTTTGGATGCTACCAAGACCTATCCCATGCCCGCCCGCAGTGGCGAAAAATCACGCACCAAGGTGGACTTCTGCACCATGAATATGGTCAACGAAGCTGTTCGCAAACTGGCCGATTCCAAACCTTCAACGGACGAAATCCCCACCCATCATGGCTATCCGCATTACTTCTATGCCAGCGACCAGCCCGCCAAAGGCTATGGCGCATTCCAGCTTACTGGCGAAGGTGTGCGAACTTTCCTAAACTACACCCTCACCAGCGACATTGAAACCCTTGAACCCGGACAATCCCAACCCACCCGTATGCATACACCTTGTGGCGATATTGACGCGACTCTCACTTGTGTTTCACCTAAAGTCTTTAAGCTCACTATCCCCGCGGAGAAAGTTGGACTGGCTGGCACCTGGCTAAACGGCATTTCAACAGGCTTTGTCTACTATGATGAAGATTTGGCTATCCGAATTCCTGGTCCCATCTCCATTTTGCCCACTGAACCAGAAGAATACATCGAAGAAGGAGAACGCGTTTGTGATGACAAACCATGGTACGTCGCCATGCCCAAAGATATCAGCAAATCGGCCTTACCAGAATTTGTTTGGGAAGAACCCCAAAACGAAGAACTCAAACGCACCGTACTTCATGAAACGCACATTGCCATGGGCGCCAAGATGGTACCCTTTGCCGGCTTTGATATGCCCGTCTGGTATAGCTCTGTAATGGAAGAACATCGCGCTGTACGCGAAGCTACCGGTCTCTTTGATGTCACCCACATGGGCGTCTTCCAGTGTGAAGGCCCCGACGCGGCAGTCTTCCTGGACTCTGTTTCCGGAAATGACACCATCTTCCTGGAAATCGGCGAATCAGTCTATTCGCACTTCCTTGACCCCCACGGCAAGGTTATCGATGACTTTATCATCTACCGCCGGGATGAAGACCGCTATCTCCTGGTTGTGAACGCTGCCAACGAAGAAAAAGACTGGGCCTGGCTCACCGCGGTAAAGAATGGTGAAGTTTTGGTTGACCTTGAAAAACCATGGGTAAAAGTCCCCGGCAGAAAATGTACCTTGCGCAATCTCAAAGACCCCGCTGCTGGCGAAGATCAATTTGTTACCCTAGCCATCCAAGGACCAGCCAGTCGCGATATTCTGCTCAGTTTGGCTTGCGACCACTGCAATGACCATAAGATTATGCGCCTGGGCAGAGGTGAACTTTGCGACAGTCGTTTGGGCAATATCCCGGTAATCATCTCGCGCACGGGTTATACCGGCGAAGCTTTGGGTTTTGAAGTCTTCGTTCACCCCGATAATGCCGTTCAGCTTTGGAATGACTTGTTGGAAAAAGGCAAGGACTATGGCCTGGTTGCCTGCGGTCTTGCCGCGCGCGACTCCCTGCGCACCGAAGCTGGCTTACCGCTGTACGGACACGAAATGGGTGGTGACTTCAACCTTACCGTTGGCGACGCAGGTTTCATTTCCTTTGTCCGCTTCAACTCTGCCTGGTTCATCGGACGCGCGCCCAGCATGGAATATGAAAAGAAACGCAAATCCGAAGTGGCACGCTTTACCTTCAACGAAAAAGGTGTGCGTATGGCTCGCCCAGGTGACCCCGTTTGTGACCTTCGCGGACGTGTTGTTGGCTACGTTACCAGCTGCGCCATCGACCAGAATGGTATGCTCACCGGACAGGCCTATGTGGACAAGAAGGTTGGCAAACCTGGCACCAACATCCACATCTTCCAAAACGCGCCCGAGTGGCAACAAAAACCACCCGCTGAACTAGTAAACGGCGATCGTGTCGCAATTCCCAGTACGGCAACGATTGTAAAAAGATTTTTATAAACAATAGTTTGAGAGGAGACACATATTATGACTAATCCATGGGAAGAAAAATTTTCTAAACGTACCGCTTGGATGAAAAGCTCATTCATCCGCGAACTGCTCAAAGTCACCAATCAACCTGATGTCATTTCATTTGGTGGTGGTTTTCCGGCTGGTGAACTTTTCCCGGTAGAACGGGTAAAAGAAGCATGCGAGAAAATTCTCACTGAGAATCCGCAAAAAGCACTCCAGTACAGCACCACCGAAGGCTATGACCCCTTGCGCCAGTATCTTGTTGATGACTATCGATCACGCGGTGTGAATATCGGTTTGCAAAACATTCAAATCACCGGTGGCTCACAACAAGCGCTTGACTTTATCGGTCGCATTTTCGTCAACGAAGGCGATAAACTGCTTGTCGAAAGCCCCACTTATCTCGGCGCGCTTCAGGCCTGGAACGCTTATGGCCCGGAATATGTCACCGTTGAGACCGATGATGACGGCATGCAAGTTGATAAAATTGAAGCCATCATCAAGGAACATGACCCCAGATTTATTTATGTGCTCCCTAACTTCCACAACCCGATGGGTGTGTCCATGTCCATTGAACGACGCAAACAGCTCGTTGAAATATCACATAAATACAATCTGCCCATCGTTGAAGACGACCCCTACGGCAAGCTGATTTTCGAAGGCGAAATGCTTCCATCAATCGCGAAGCTCGATTGCCAGTTCCGCAAAGGTGTAGATAATTTCGAAGGAAATGTCATTCACACCAGTACCTTCTCCAAGATTTTAGCCCCTGGCTTACGCATCGGTTGGGCAATAGGCCCCGAAGAAGTCATCAAGAAGATGGTTCAGGCCAAACAAGGTGCTGACCTGCAATGCTCGACCTTCGACCAGTATATCGCCTACGAACTTGTGGCTGGTGACTGGCTGCCCGACCACATTGAACTTATCAAACGCGTTTACAAAGAACGCCGCGATGCGATGCTCCAGGCTTTTGAAGACTTCATGCCCGAAGGCACTACCTGGACGACCCCTGCTGGTGGTCTCTTCCTTTGGCTGCGCTTGCCCGAAGGCTGCGACTCGCTCGAACTCTTCCCCAAAGCCGTTGAACAGCGCGTTGCTTATGTGCCTGGTGTGCCATTCTACCCGATTGATGGGCCCCGCAACACCATGCGGCTTAACTTCAGCGCCAGCGACCCCGAAAAGATTCGCGAGGGTGTACGTCGCATTTCCGTCATGGCTAAAAACGCTTTGGCTGGAAAGTAAAGCTTTTTCCAGATTAGAGATAGCAAAAAGCCGCGTTAAAACGCGGCTTTTTGTTCGTTTAGAAACAATTAATTTGCTAAAAAAGAAAGTTGCTATGCTTATAAACTTGCCATTGATTAACAGGTATAATTCAAGCTATGAAAAAAGCTAATATTTGGGTTGTTTTAAGTCTCGCAATCATCACCGTTGCCGTTTTTGTCGTGTTCATTTTTCCAAACAAAGCTGGTTCAGCAGATGAAGCCATGGTGAATATTTTCCAGCCAGATGAATACGCTACCTGGACCGTTGTTGACAGAATGACATCCCCCAAACCAGACCGTCCGTCGTTTTTACAACACTATTTTCTCTACGATTTCTACCATTACGGCTTTCCATACTTTTCATTATCAACGATCCCTGTCTTTGTCGCGCGATGGACCCATCAGATTGACAATATGTCTTTCGTCATGGCAAGCATAAGACAATTCATCAGCGTTTTACCCAGCTTAATCGCCCTTCTTATTTTGGTATACATACAAGACCAGTTTAGCAGCTACAAGTCAATTTTGCTCTACCTAATTCTTTTGTCAGTCCCTGCAGTGGTCAACAACAATATGTGGTGGCATCCAGACGGTTTATGCATGCTGTTTAGCGCGCTCACGCTCTTTTTCCTGTGGAAAGATGAACAGAAATTTGGAAAGTATTTTTATATCGCCGCGATATTCGCCGGTATCCTGACCGCCACCAAACTCATCGGCGTCTTTTTCCTTGTCGCCATCATTCCCATCCTGTTAGGTCAACTCAAAGCTAAAAAGTGGCGTTTTGTTGAGCTAGTCGGGCAATGGTCACTTTTCGCCATCATCATGGCAATCGCCTTTGTCATTTCGAACCCGTTTTTGTTCACCCTGAAAGGCATTGCCAGCTATGCCCGCACCTTATATAGTGAATTCTCGCAAATCTCTGCTGGCTATAATTTGGTCTACGAAAAAGGTTTTGCAGCAACCTGGGCAGGCATTCAACCCGCTTATGGCACCTTACCCTTCCTGATTGCCGTTGCTTTTTCCTTTGCCTTAGGATTTTTGGACAAAGACAAGCAAAAATTATCGCTGTTACTGCTCTGTTGGTTCGTTCCGTTGACTGTCACGGTTTTGTTCGCCACACATTTCAAGTACCAATACTGGCTACCAGCTGCCATTCCCGCCTTCTCAATGCTTTATATGCTTATCCCTGACAAAACATGGAAAAAAGACAAACTTTGGCTCAACATCCCCCGCGCGGTTTTTGTAGCTGTCGTTGTTATACAAGTCGTTTTCTTCAACATCCAAAACGTTCAATCCGTAAGTGCCCAAATTCAGCGGGAAGAAAACAGCGAAAGCATCCAATTCTACCGCGAAGCCATCCAGGTTTTGGAACCAACCCGAAATGAAAACCTGAATGTGTACTATGACTACCGTGTTTATATCCCCTTTGACAGTGAGCCCTGGCAGCTCCATACCGCATTTGAAATGCTCGATTACCCGTATATCCAGGAAGAAAATTTTGATATTTTGCTGCTGATGAATCAACGCGTCACAGACTATCTCAACCCGAGAGCGGAAGGCGTCAATCCTGACAAACTCGAAACAGCGCGTATATTTTATCGCGAAGTGCGTGATAACCAGGTCAGAAATTACATTCTTCTTTACGAAAATGATTTCGGAAAAGCTTTCATTCGCCAGGATTTATTCGAACAATACTACCAAAACCCTTAAACTAAAGTTAATTTTAAATACAAAACGCTGGTGCTAATCATACACCAGCGTTTTACTCGCAATCAATTTAGTATTAATGTTCCCAAACCGAGAAATTTGTCAGCAAGGAATCGCCTGTAAACTCACGCAAAAGTGAGTTAGAAGGCACATACTCAATTGAAATCGGCAGGAACCACTCCAGGAACTTTAGCAAGCGTTTCGCTTCAATATGTTCCCGTGTTCCAAAACGTACCTGCCGCAAAAGCGGTTCAACCAGGGGCTTTAAGGCACTTAGCTCATAAGCCAAAGCGGAATTGAACATCGCATCAGCATTTTCCTGATATGGGAAGATGTATTGGGTTTCGCCCTTGCGTACCTGTTCCCATCGAGAGATAGTTTCTTCCGCTGAATATCCTCTGTCACGCGAGTCGCGCAGGATGCGTCGCAACAAGCGGGTATCGGTCGTGGATATGCGGTTATGCCGGTCAAGATTGAGTTGGGTTAAGCAAGACACATAAATCTTGAAGGTTTCTTCAGCTCCAATGCCTTCAAGCAAATCAGGGTTCATACCATGAATACCCTCAAGAATAATGATGTCGTCCTTTTTCAATTGGGCGGTCTCGCCGTCCACGCTCAAGCCACTCAAAAAGTCATAACGCGGCAGTTGTACTTTCTTGCCCGTCAGCAAAGCCCGCAGATCTTTATTCAAGCGTTTAAGGTCTAAAGCGCGCAAGGATTCAAAATCCTTTTCGCCCTCAGGCGTCAGTGGCGTTTTCTCGCGGTCAATGAAGAAGTTATCCATTTCCAGGGCAAAAGGCGTTATGCCTCGCGCTAAAAGCTGAATACCCAAACGTTTTGAAAAAGTGGTTTTTCCTGATGATGAAGGACCGGCAATCAGAACCAAACCGGCTTTGTCATGTCGTTCTTGAATCTGATCCGCGATGTTCGAAATTTGCATCTCGTGCAAGGCTTCAGAGACCAAAATGACTTCGTCAATATGCCCCATTTGGATAGCATCATTCAAGGCGCCCACAGATGGAATGCCCAGTTTACTCAGCCATTCGCCATAATCCTGAAAAGCCTTAAGTAATTTCGGGTACTTGGTCATTGGGGAGAGCCCGTTGGGTTTATGACGACGCGGAAAATGCATGATAAAGGCATCACCGACCCACTCCAAAGCAAACCATTTCAAGTAGCCCGTCGATGGCACCATATAACCATGATGATAGTCACGCACTTCGCCCAGGCTATACAGCACAAGGTCTGGACGGTTGCGGTACTTTAGTAAGCGCACCTTATCTTCCTCACCACATTCAGTAAAATAGGCAACAGCTTCTTCCAGGGGTACCGTGTCGCGCACAAAGGGTAAATCTTCTTTAACCAGCTGACGCATTGTGGCCTCAAGTTGAGCAAGATTTTCCGGCCCAAATTCGGGCAGATTATCAACCTGACAATAATAGCCACCAGAAGAAACGGAATAATCAATCGTCAGCAAACCATTTGCAAAACAACGCTTAAAAGCCAGTTCAAGCAAAAAGGTTAGCGAACGGCGATAAATACGCGCGCCATCTTCATCAGCCATGGTAATAAAACTCCCCTTGCCATCGCGTTCAAGCTTGTAGGTTAATTCGCGTAAAACACCGTCTAAAACAACGCCAACAATCATGGCTTCCTGCTCTTTTTGGGCCACTTTAGCGAATGCTTCCAGTCTGCCATTGCGTGGGCCGGTAATGACCCTGCCATCATCCAAACTTAATTCAACGCTATCGCGTGGATTGTCTGTAAAAAAATATTCTTGTTTTTTCAATTAATACTCCAGTAATTACGGATTTAAAATGATAATAAAGGTTTCTGCAGCCTCGATTGCTCGCTCGATTGACCATTCGGTCAAAGCGCCATTCTCTTCAAAGCTAATGCTCTCAAACAGAGGCGCACCCATCAGCATTTCCGCGGTATATTCACCCTGAATGGTACTTTCTTTAATCGTCAAGCTACAGTTTTCAACAGTATCGTCTTTGAGGTTAGCAATAACCAGCATTTGTTGGCCATCCTGCTCACGCAAGACGACATAGAGTGAACGACAATTAGATTGAATCGGCAAATAGTTCCCCGTGCGCAATAAAGCCTGGCTGTTACGCAGGTTGATAAGCTGTCGGTACCAGTTCAAAAGCGAGTCAGGATCCGCGTTTTGCGCTTCAACATTATTCACTGTCCAGCCATCGTTCAGCCTTCGCCATGGGATAGTTCTTGAAAAGCCACCGTAGTTTTTATCAGACCATTGCATCGGCTTGCGGATATCTTCGTCCGGTTTTTCGCCAGTCATGCCTATTTCTTCGCCATAATAAAGATAAGGCGTGCCCGGACCGGTTAGCAGTAAAAAGGCAGCCAGTTTTTGCTTCGTCAGGTCTTCATCAAGCACACTAGCCAGGCGGTTTTGGTCATGGTTCGTTAAAAAGCTGGCAAAATCTCCTCTAGGGAACGCATCCAGCGCTTTTGTGAATGCTCCCGATGCCCGCCAGGCGCTTGGCGAGTAAACTGAACCGACCAAATCTTTGGCCAAATCGAACATAAAATATTGCTCCATACCCTTTGTCGGTTGGTTATAGCGCTTAATCATGCTTGTATCAGTCCAAACTTCGCCCACAGTGTAGGCACGATCGTTGAGCTTGAGATAATATCTGTACCAGTCCTGGAACCACTTGATAGTCTTAGGTGAATCCTGCAAGATATAGCCTTCTTCATACAAATAGCGCGCGGCATCCACCCGGAAACCGTCCACACCCAAATCAAGCCAGAATTTTGTGGCGTCATAGATTGCTTCGGTCACTTCTGGGGTGTGATAATTTAAGTCGGGCATTTCACTCCAAAATGGCGCGTAATACCAGGTCCCGCCTTTTTGATACCAGGCATTCGAGCCCCAGGGTCCCGAAGTGTTATCGGGACGCTTATCGGTCCACACGTACCAGTCGCGATATTCACTTTCAGGGTCTATGGAACCTTCAAACCAGGGATGGTCTGATGCAGTATGATTAATCACAAAATCCATCACCACACGGATACCACGTTTATGACATTCCTTGATCAAATTTTTAAAATCTTCCAAAGTGCCATAATCGGGATTGACCGCCTTGTAATCGCTCACATCATAGCCATGATAGCTTGGTGATGGATTAATCGGCATAAGCCAAATGCCACCAATGCCCAAATCATGCGTCGTATTCGGGTCGCCATCATTGAGATAATCCAGCATTTCGATAATACCGTTAAAGTCGCCAATGCCGTCACCGTTACTGTCTTTGAACGAACGCACGAATATCTCATAAAACACGACATCTTTCCACCAGGCCTTAGGCGGTTTTGGCTGACACGCACTCAAGAAGATACTTGAAAGCAGTACAATAAGCGTTAAGAATAATAAGCTTTTATTATAAGTTTTTTTCATAGCAGTTGCTCCTGTTTTATGGATTGATTCATCGCATCAATAGGATGGATTAAGCTTTCATCGTCAATTGCCGGACTATTTACTTCGCGCCCTACCGGCCATGCCTGCATCAGCTCTGGCTCAAGCGGTTTCAGTAGTGCCAGCTTTTCAGTTTCAGTTTTGGCAGTCAGCCATTCCCACATACGCTCTTTGGTAAGTATCACCGGCATACGCGGATGAACTGGTGCCACGACGCGATTCGCTGTGGTTGTAATCAAGGTACATGTCGTCAAACCCGGTATGCCCGGCTCAGACGAAACGCCTTTTGGTTCCCAGTCATCCCATAAACCCGCAAAGGCGAAAGGTTCGCGGGTTTTAAGCGTGAAATAATAAGGTTGTGAACTTTTGCCCTCGCTCGCTTTTTGCCACTCATAAAAGCCATCTGCCAGAATCAGGCAGTGTTTATTTTTGAATGACGAGCGAAAGGATGGCTTTTCAGCAACGGTTTCAGCGCGCGCATTAATCATGCGGTTGCCAATCGCCGGGTCTTGAGCCCAAAATGGCACCAGTCCCCAGCGCATATAAACCACATGACGCGACTCAGCAAAAGGCACCGTGGGAATATATTGCGACGGTGCAATATTGTAGCGTTTTGCCCATGGCTCGGGCATACTGGCTAAATCCAGTTTCATTTGCAATCGTTCGGCGTCAAGCGCCATCGTAAATCTACCGCACATCACATTGTCTCATCAAAAGCGATGCTCTATATTGATATTCTATATAATACGAACCTGCTCTTGCTCGGGTTTACTGATTGACTGTCAACAGTGACTACAGACAAACCCCAAAAGGCAGGTTCGCAAATGATGGTCTGCTATCAGGCTTTATCAGCTACAGCAGTAAAGTATTCCTTCGTTAATCCTTCGCTCGTTTCATTGTTTTTCAAACGAATGGTGCTACAAATGAGCGGATAAATTTCACTCGCTTTTTCAAGCATCGCGCGGGCGACCCGGCGGATGGAAAAATGCGCGTTACCCGCGGTACGCAGGCTGATGAAATGGCTCAACGCGCGCAGATTAGTTTGGCACAATACACGGCGGTTATAGGCGTTAGGCACAACATAAGCCGCGACCTGCGGATTCCACGCCGCAATTAGTTCATAAACGTCGCTCGCCTGTTTCATGATGGCGCGATATTCATCCTCAATGCCGGCTTCGGTAATCGCCAGTGGCACACTGTAACCCAAGCGGGTGCTAAGGTCCTGGGGCGTTTGGGTCATCATGCGATGGCGTTTGAACTCAAAGTAGGCACCCTGATCCATAACCAGGTCAAAGGACAAATTCGCATATTCGATTTCGCGAATCGGCACATCGAACGGATTCATGCCTTCAAACAACGCATCCACGATGGCCTGGCGTTCTTCAAGGCTCATTTTTATAACCTGGTCAAAACAGACATCATAACTGGCATCGCCGAAACGATAAAGCACAGCCGCCAAGATGCGTTCTTCACCGTTGTTTTCAAATTGATGGATATGACACCATTCGTCATCAGGCACAGCATCAATTTGCTCGGCAAAAGCTCGACATCGTTCGCGCATGGCAGGCAAATGCTCAATTTCATCAGCGTATTTCACCAGGGTTGGCAATTCTTCGTTTGAAACGCGCTTAATTTCAGCGCCTATCTCGCGAACTTCCGCCAGTTCAGAAGAAAGCATCTTCTTGATGGCATATTCCAGGGTGCGCGCGTTCATGGTAACGCCCACATTCGCCATGGCAGCCATAGGCAACACAAAGCGCGCGACATCAACCGCTTTCACACGGGCACGATTCGCCCAGGCACGATTTGACTCATTTTCGCGGCGGGGCGTATTAGCCTCACCCCACGGGCGCAAAGCCTCCAATGCTTTTGCGTAAAAGTCGAAATTCGCGCGCATATAATCGCGGTAAGGTTTTTCATATTCCGTGCCAATGACTTCCGGTGGCACAACAAACGCGTTCGGATCCCATTCTTGATAGCGGGTTGATTTTTCGGTATAAGACGCCAGGCGGTTGGCTTCAACCGTTTCGATTGCCAAACGCGAGACGTTTTCCAGCGCGAGATGCAAAACCGCATGTTCCGCGACGCTTGAGTGCCCATAACCCACAATCCATTTTTCGCTGAATTCACGGCTTTTATCGTCGTTGAGCTCGTTAGCAATAACGTCAAAGGGTTCGGGTGAACGAGATGTTTTGGCAAAAGCGACTGCAATTGTCTCCGCGCCAAAATCTCTGGGGCTAAGTCTGTAAACTCTTCTATTTAAGTCCATTTTCGAATATCCTCCTGGTGATAAGTTTGTCTTTTTCAATTTGTTGCGTCAGGGCTTGAACACTGTCAAATTTTTGCTCAGGCCTTAAGCACTGAATAAATTCTACGCGCAATTCTTCGCCGTAAATATCATCATTAAAATCCAATATGAGTGTTTCCACACTCACAATTTCTTGCTCACTAAATGTAGGACGAACGCCAACGTTGGTAACCGCAGGATAATCTTTTTCCCGCAGGTGTGCAATCGTGGCATAAACCCCTCTTTTAGGCAGGAATTTATCGGGGTCAAGTTCCAGGTTCGCGGTTGGAACGCCAATCGACTTCCCAATCTGCTCACCACTAATCACCTTCGCGCACATGGCGTAAGGTCGCCCCAACAGTCGTCTGGCTTCATCAACTTTCCCATCATTTAATGCCCTGCGAATTCGGGTAGATGAAACCGGCTCACCGTCCATCATCAACTCTGGAAAAACGACAAAAGGAATGCCATGCTTCCCGCAAAATTCCGCCAGCACTTCAGTCGTGCCTTGCCGGTTGTGGCCAAAAACAAAATCTTCACCAACCACAAGACCCTTTAAATTGATCCGTTGCGTCAACTCTGCCATGAAGTCTGTTGCTGCCATGTTTGCCAGTTTCTGCTCGAACGCAATGATTAGCACATCATCAATACCCAGCCTGGAAAGCAAGGCGGTTTTCTCGCCGGGCGTGCTAAGATAAAAGCCCTTCTCCCCAGAAAAAAATACTTTGGGGTTAGGGCTAAAACTAAGCAAAACTGAACGGGTATTATCTTGTCTGGCAAGCCGGATAAGATCAGCAAGCAAGGCTTGATGCCCAAGATGGACACCATCAAAATTCCCGATGGTGAGCCAAACTGGCGCATCATCGCGCAGATGCCATCCCATCGTGAACCTGGTGTCGCAACTCATTCGTCTTTTTTACTCTTTTACTCTATCGCTCACAGTCATATAAAACTGCCAGCGTTTTTTACAATAAAAACACTTTGCGTGGCTGCCATTCCTGGTCTTCTTCAATATACTCAACCACAGCAACCAATTCGCCTTCCTGACTCACCGCTCTTGCCAGGCTACCCGGTTCACGTGGCTCAACCGCTGGAACACGGTGCCCATGGCGTACCGCATCAACCTGGTCAAACTCAAGTTCCACGGTATACCAGTCTGCCAGAGCATCAGCAGCAGGAATCAAATAGCGGTACCAGTCTCCGTCAGCAAAGGCTTCTTCCAGCTTGCGCAAACTAACCGCATCGCGCAGGGTAAAACGACCGTTTTTCGTACGTCGAAGGTTAATCAGCGTCGCCCCGGAACCCATTTCCTGACCGATATCATTCGCCAGCGAACGGATATAAGTCCCCGACGAACAATGAATATCAACAACCGCCTCAGGTGGTTCCCATTCCAACAGTTCAAGGGAATGAACCGTGATATCACGGGGCTCCATCTCAAATTCTTCGCCCTTGCGTGCCATATCGTAGGCCCGGCGACCGTCAATTTTTAGCGCGGAATAAATCGGCGGCGTTTGTTCAACTTCGCCAACAAATTTTTCTAGGGCCTTTTCAAGGTCTTCAAATTCAAAGTTAAAATCATCGCTTTGACTGGTGATTGTACCTTCAGTATCGTAGGTACTGGTAGTCATGCCAAACTTTATCACCGCCTGATAGCGTTTTTCGGATGTAGAAACATATTCCGAAAGACGCACCGCGGGTCCGAGAAGCACAACCAGAACACCAGACGCGCGGGGATCCAAAGTGCCGGTATGTCCCGCACGGCGAATGCCAGTACCACGTCGAACAGCCTGCACGACGTCATGCGAAGTCATACCAACTGGTTTGTCAATGACCAAAACACCAGATGTTTTACTCAATAGTTTTTCTCTTTTTTGTTTGTTTTCTTGGTAATCCATACACTCTCTTAGCTAATTAATTATAGTCCATTTGCCAAATAGGACTTGCTTTTTGTCAATACTTGCTCCATCACCGTCGCTAAATCACCTGGAACATCAGCTCCAGCCGCGGCGGCGTGTCCCCCTCCACCAAATTTACTTGCCAGCCGTGAAACATCGACACCAGGCACAGATCGCCAGCTAATTTTTACTGACCCACCCGGTTGTTCCACAAAAATAATCGCTATCAAAGCCCCCTGCATACTCGACAGATGATTGATTAAATCCGCATCATCATATCGCGGAAAACCACTCGTTTCGCGGTCTTGCTGATCTAACGAAGTCCAAACAATGCCATCTTCATAGTGAAGCTTACCCAATCCAAGTCCCCAGTAGCGAAGCTCCTCAATACTGCGACTGGACAAAGTTTTGAAATAAACATCAGGCAGGCTCACGCCCAATGCCATCATTTCTGCCACAGCACGCAAAGACTTTGGGGTAGTACTGGAGGTGCGAAAACCAATCGTATCAGAAAGGATACCGGTCATCAGGCATTCCGCGCTTTCCTTACTTATAGCCAAACCCCATGCAGACAAGCAGTCGTAAATCAACAACGCGGTCGCCTCATAGTCCGCAACGACAAAATCTATTTCCGCGAAATCTTCGTGACTGATGTGGTGGTCAATGGCCAAATCAACGATTGTAGCGTCATCAAGCACATTGCCAACGCGGGCGCGGTCAGCACTGTCAACAACGATAAGGTAATCATAAGCTTGTTCGATGCTGTCTTTTATCCCGTCCGCACCGATTAAGGTGGAATACTTGGGATCAATCGGGTCTTGCAAGACGGTTTGTACTTGCTTGCCCTGTTCTCGCAGAGCCTGCGCCAAACCCAGCATCGAGCCAATCGCATCGCCATCGGGGCGAATATGCCCGGTAATGACGATACTATGGGCTTGCGCCAGTTCGGCACGAATACGCTGATGGATTATTTCATTCGCTGTCAATGGTTTCCTCGTTTGTGGCTTCTTTTGCTTCGTTCTCAGCCCGAATTTGCGCCAGCAAAGCGTCAATGCGGTCGGCACGCTGAGGGGTTGGGTCCCAGAAGAAACGCAATTTTGGCATAATGCGCAAGTCAATTTCCTGGGATATTTCATACTTCAGATAACCAGACGCGCGGCTTAGGGCTTCCAGGATTTCATCTTGATCAGCATCTTTATCAAGTGAAGAAACATAAATATTAGCATAGTCAAGTTCCCGGTCCACACGCACATCGGTTACCGAGACATCCATCAATCGTGGGTCTTCAATTTTCGTAAGTAAAACGACGGATAAAATTTCTTTTATCCGGTCGTTAATTCTTTTCATTCTCAAAGGTGGGGGCATTTACAGTCTCCTTTTGTGATTATCCGCCAAATTTTTCCATAACGAAGGCTTCCAACACATCGCCTACTTCAAAATCAGAGAAGTCTTTCAGCGTGATACCGCATTCCATGTTTTCACGTACTTCGCGCACATCATCTTTTTCGCGTTTGAGTGAAAGAATTTCCGATTTGGCAATTTCTTTGCCATTACGCAACACACGGACTTTCGCGTTACGGGTGATATTCCCCGAAGAAATACGACAGCCAGCAGCAGTGCCACCCTTTGAAACTTTGAAGAGTGCCAGCACGTTGGCGGTACCGGTGACTTTCTCGACCATTTCAGGCTCAAGTAAACCTTTCAGGGCTTTTTCAACGTCCTCAGTCAAGCGGTAAATAACGTTGTAAAGGCGGATAGAAACACCTTCGACATCCGCCAGACGTTCAGCGCCCTGGTCCATGCCAACGGCAAAACCCATCACCACCGCGTTGGACGCCGCTGCCAGCATGACGTCACTTTCGGTAACGTTGCCCGTTTCAGCATGCAAAACACGGATAGACAGATCTTTTTCCTTCTCGCTGAGTTTATCCAGCTCGTTTATGATCGGCTCAAGGGAACCTTGCACGTCCGCTTTCAAGATAAGGCGCAATTCTTTGGCTTCGCCTGATTTGAAGCGTTTGAAGAGTTCTTCAAGCGTAACACGTTTCACGGTACGTTTGGCTTCGCGTTCCGCTTTGCGCGCCGCGACGATATTACGGCCTTCTCTGTCGTTGGCGACAACTTCAAACAGGTCGCCCGCGCTCGGCAACGCGTTCAATCCCATCACCACCACCGGTGTTGAAGGACCTGCTTTGTAAACTCGTTTCTGGCGTTGGTCAAACATGGCCTTGATACGGCCAGTACCTTCGCCCGCAACCAAAACATCACCGACTTTCAAGGTGCCGTTTTGAACAAGCAAAGTCGCCATGGGTCCGGTTGTACGGTCAAGTTGTGCTTCAACCACAGTACCCAAAATTTTACCTTTAGGATTCGCCTTAATCATGATGTTATCAGCGACAAGCAGAATGGTTTCAAGCAAGTCTTCAATACCTTCTTTGGTACGCGCAGAAACAGGCATAACAAAGGTGTCGCCTTCCCACTCGTCTGGTTGCAACCCGATATCGGCCAACTGGGTTTTTGCGCGTTCGAGATTAGCGTCTGGACGGTCAATTTTGTTCAATGCCACGATAATCGGCACCTGGGCTGCCTTGGCGTGGTTGGCTGCCTCGCGGGTTTGGGGTTGCACGCCATCATCAGCAGCAACGACCAGCACGACGATATCCGCGCCTTGCGCACCACGCGCGCGCATGGACGAGAAAGCAGCATGTCCGGGTGTGTCCATAAAGGTAATCAAACGGCCTTTGTGCACAATCTGATAGGCACCGATATGTTGCGTAATGCCACCCGCTTCGCCCGCGGCGACTTCTGTTTGGCGAATCGCATCAAGCAAAGACGTTTTGCCATGATCAACATGCCCCAAGATGGTGACAACAGGCGGGCGAACAACCAGGTCATCAGGATTTTCATTCATAATCATTTTTCGCCAAAGGGGGATTTCGCCCAGTTCTTCTACGACTTCTTCATCTTGTTCAAGCTGGGGTTCATAGCCTAATTCTGTGGCAACAACAGCGGCAGTATCGAAATCAATCTGCTGATTGATACTCGCCATAACACCATTGGACATCAATATTTTAATGACTTGTACTGCGCTGGTATCCAACATTTGAGATAACGCCCGCACCGTCATGCTATAAGGCAGTTGGATAATTTTTTCATCTTTGCTCATGTTCACCTCCAAATTTCCAATCCATCCATTGTTTGAGCATGAGCACAAGAAAACTTTTACATTGTTTCTCTCATTAGCTCAGCTCTGCATCGGACGTTTCTTCAAGCGCTTGAATAATTTCATCAGCATTATCATCAAGCGTTTCCATGAACTGGCGCAATTCTGACTTATTTTGCGCCGTCATGCTGACATTCAAAGCTTTTTCTAAACGTCCTTTTAGCCCTGTTTCCCAGCAGCTTTTTCGGTCATGCAAATAAGCACCACGACCGGGCAACTTGCCACTGGGGTCAATCTGCACACTGTCTTCAGTTCTCACCAAACGAATGAGCTCCCGCTTGGCTAAAACCTGCCGACACCCAACACAAGTACGTTGGGGAATGTGCTTAGGCCTTTTACTGCGTTTTGTTGCCACCTTTACCTGTTAAGGTTTACCAATTATCCCAATCATCTTCGTCGCGGTATCTAAACTGCTTGAAGGTGTGGTCATCATCAGGATCATACTCAATGGTATAACCCTTCTTTCTTTTTGATTTCTTCTTTTTACCACCCGTCATGAGAAGATATTCTTCATCATCCTCGGGCATCGGTTTAATTTTGCTGGATTCAAGACTAAAGAGTTCCGCAAAGGTCTTTTCTTCTTCATCTTCATCTTCGTCCAGGAACTTTTCCAATTCTGCTTCAAATACCGGCTCTGTCTCAGGTTCAGGTTCAGGTTCGGGTTCGGGCTCAAGTTCTTCTACATCCTCGACAACGGAAATTTCTTCTTCAATTTCCGGCTCAACTTCAGGTTCAGGTTCTTCTTCAGCAAGCGTTTCTTCTTCGGTTTCGAGTTCCGGGAAGCTAACCAGGGGGATTGCTTCCATGATATTTTCAAACGATTTTGGACCAATGCCCTCGTAAGACAAAATTGTGTCTGGATCAAGCATCGTTTGCAAAAGCAAATCGCCAAAGGTTTCCAGACCCGCGGCTTGCAAAAGTACCGTAATATGTTCTTTGATCTGTGGTACATCCAACAGATTGAGTTCAAATGCTCTGGGGTCAATTTCACCGCGCAGGCGTTTGATTTCCATAGCGCGTTCGTCTTCAATTTGCTTGCGTTTTTCTTCACCACGTCGTTCAAAGCGGTCCACAAAGCGGGCAATGAGCGTGTTATCGTCCAGACCCAAAGGTCTGCCTTCTTCTTTCTTTTGGAGAAGTTCTTCAACCTTGACCATAGTTTCAGATTCGGCTTGAGCATATTCAGCCAGGTCTTCATTCTCTTTGAGTTGTTTTAAAGCACGATGGGCGGCTTCGGGAATACTCATAATATCAATGCGCCAACCGGTTAATTTAGCGGCAAGGCGAGCATTTTGCCCTTCGCGGCCAATCGCCAGACTCAGCTGGTCTTCAGCAACAACCACGGTAGCTGTTTTGTTTTCGCCAGTGCCATGGTTCAAATACACACCAGCAACGCGGGCCGGGCTAATGGCTTTGCTTATATAAACCGCGGTGTCTGGGCTCCATTCAATGACATCAATTTTCTCATCGTGCAACTCGCGCACAATAGCCTGAATACGCACACCACGCTGACCAACACAAGCGCCGACAGGGTCAATGCCCATTTGGGTTGCCGAAACGGCCACCTTGGCGCGTTGCCCAGGTTCGCGGGCAATGGAGCGAATTTCAACAATGCCATGAAAAATTTCAGGTACTTCATTTTCAAGCAAACGACGCAAGAAGTTACGATGCGCGCGAGAAAGCATAATCTCAAGCCCTTTGGGGGAATCTTTAACTTCATAGACGTAAGCACGGATGCGGTCGTGAATTCTAAAACGTTCGCCAGGAATCATATCCTTGCGCAACATAAAGCCTTCAGCTTTCAGGTCCAGACCGATGGTCGCTTGTTTGGCATTCACCGCTTGCACCACACCGTTGGTCACTTCACCCACCTGTCGGCTGAAATGCTCAAATTGCATGGCTCGTTCGGCATCACGAATTTTTTGTTGGATACCCTGACGCGCAGTTTGTGCGGCATAACGTCCGAAGTCTTCCGGCGTGCTGTCCACCATTACCAAATCGCCCAACTCACAGTTTGGGTCAAATTTACGCGCTTCCTCAAGCAGAACTTCAGTTCGTTCATCAAAGATGCTATCGGTAACTTCTTTCTCTGCAAAAACGGTAATATCGCCTTTGTCAAAGTCAATTTTAACTTCAATAGCTTGTGCTGCTGATGCCCCCACCGATTTTCGGTACGCAGAAACCATCGCAGCCCGAATGGCTTCGAGAACGACTTCCCTGGGGAGTCCTTTATCTTCAAGTATTTCGTTGAAGGCTAAAGCAAATTCGCTTTTCATGCTTACTTCTCCACATCACTAAACTGGTTCTTATTAACAAAAAAGTGGACACACGCCCACTTCTCACAACGAAAAGTATGAACCTTACTGGCTAAGATAATACCACTCCGCAGGGCAAAATGCAAGTTTTTTACGCATTATTTACACCATACTTATATAGCCTAAGCTAGCATCCAGATTTATGACAACACCCTAAAAGTCTGTCAACAGCCCCTTTAAAAAACAGAGAGCCTTGCGGCTCTCTGTGATCGTTTGTTTTCCGGATTAATCAACTATGTAGATAACCGGGAAGTAGATGTTCTTATCGAGAACTGGGGTTTCGGGTGCGCCCTTATAAACGTTGAAGTCCAGCTTACCAACATCATCTTTCTTGGTAGCACTTGAACCAACGCTGAACCAGCCGTACCAAACATCGCGTGAGTCGAAGAAGGGCAGATTAGTAAACTCGACCGTCATATCAAATGGTTCCAGTTTGGGAACTGCGTTGGGGGCGGTAACCGTGTAGTTAGATGTAGGTGTCTTGGGGACAAAGCCAACTGCCAGTTTGACAGGATCTGAAACACCAGGTTCTGAGGCTTCCCAGTTTTGGACCATGATCCAACAGGTGCCACTGAATGTAGGCTGGAAGATATTCAGATATTCCATTGATCCAGGATTGGCGGAATAAGCTTTTAGCAAAGCTTCAACAGGAGTATTGCCAGTACCAACAAAGACATCCAGATCTGTAGCTGTGGTTTCCAAAACTTCAACAACCATACGTTGCTGGTTGGTGGGGCAAGTGGTCGTGGTATACCAAACCTGTGAAACATCATCAAATGGGTCACCTCTGGTAGGATCTTGAGCCAACGAGAAGTTGTAAGTCGTCGCAGGAGTTAAACCAAAGCGCGTGGTATTGAATGCAGTAATAGCTTCGGAGTTGTAGACTTCTTCGAACACATACTGACCAGAAGCTTCAGCGGTATTAATACGCAGTTCTGAAGGCAGGGTTGAACCCGTAGCAGGAGCCTTAGCTGCCAGCGTAAAGGCCGACGCGCTAACTGGTTTACCATTGGCAAATATGCCATCGGTCTCCAAAATAATTCGGCCAAATTGCCATGCGCCACCCGAAAGGACAGAGGGCTTTACCGTTACAGTCAGTTTCTGCGTTCCACCGGCGGGAATAGTGAACCCACCAGCAGGTTGTACGGTAATTTCAACGTTTTCGGTTTTGTCGATGGTGATTTGATAGTCGAGGTCAAGGTTAGTGATGTTTGTAACCGTTCGTTCGAAAGTACAACCACCCAAACAGTTGCTGTTTTGATAGCTGGGGATGTTCAAGGTTTGAGGATTACCGCCATCAGCAGGGTTAGCAGCAATGTATTCATCATAGCTGACTTCCATAACCAAGCCACTCAAAGCAGCCTTGCTCATATCAATGCGTCCGTTACCTTCAACGAAGGGAGTTGGAACACTCATATCATGATCGCGGGTTACACCAGCTTTAGTGGTCATAATAATCGCTGAGCGAATAGCAGCAGGACTCCATGTGGGGAACAGAGAGCGCATCGTCGCCATTGAACCAGCAACGTGAGGACCAGCCATGGAGGTACCCGACATCAAATCACTGACGTTACCTGGTCCGCCATATGGTGCCAAAACGTTTGTACCAGGGGCAACCAGGTCGGGTTGCAAAATTTCGAAGGTGGTCACGGGGCCACGTGAACTATGGTCAGCCATGATATCGCCCCAATCAGGTTTGGTTCCAGAAGTACCAGTCTTGAGAATGGTAACTTTCATTGGAGCACCAGCGACAGCTTCCATTGCCAAGCCATCTTCCAGGGAAATCATACCCGCGGGCATATTAACGAAACCTGTATTCGTTCCCATAATGATGGGCGCGCCAGGTTGGTTGTTGTAAACGAGACCGAACACAGCACCAGCATCGAACATATTCTGGAGCTTATCTTTAAAGGAACAGTCACCACGTTGCACGATACCGACCTTACCGGTAAGCGCGCCAGCTGCCCAGGGATCACAACCCAATTTGTTGTTTGAGCTGCCACCCCAAACCAAGTCTTTATTCGTCAGATCTTGGGTAAGTGCAGGAGAGAGATCATCAGACGCATACAAAGCAACTGATCCTAAGTTATCACTGGCAGGATTAATCGTTACAGGGTAACCAAAGATACGACCATGTCCGGTATTACCAACCACAGCTGCCCATGGTGGAGTCTTGTAAATGGTGGAAGCACCAGGACCAGAGTTACCTGCTGAAGTAGCTGTTGAAACGCCAACTTTGAAGGCTTCAAGGAAAGCTTTTTCGGTTGTATCCATCCATGGGCTACGCGCAGGACCACTGGTTGGGCCAATGGAGAAGTTAAGCGCATCGGCGCCATCGATAATAGCTTGGTTGACCGCGGCGGTTGAAGCACTGGAAGGACATCCACTTGAGCTACAAACTTTGTAGGAAAGAACCTGAGCATTTGGTGCCATACCGGAAATGACAACAGAAGCACCATTGTAATTGATTTGAACTCTGTTACCGGCGGCAGTACCCGCGGTATGAGAACCATGGTCGAGTTGATCATGTCCATTATTGTTGTTGAGCATGTCCCAAACACCAATCAGTTTGTTGTTACAAACATGACCAGCAGGATCAGTCTTACAAAGACCTTTGAAGCCACCAGCAGGTGCGGGATACACGTAGGGATCCAAGGGCGTGGTTTGCTGGAAGCTGGGATGGGTCATGTTGATACCGGTGTCGATAATACCGACGATGGTGCCTGCACCCTTCGCGCCGGCATCACCAGGAACAGCGTTCCCATTCCAGATTTGGTCAATACCGATAAATGCAGGGCTAACGTCGGTATCAATTTGCCAGATTTCATCAGGATAAACTTCAAGAACTTCAGGCAACTGGCGAAGCTGAGCAGCTTCTTCGAGACTCATCTTAGCTGAAAAACCGTTGAGAACGACATCGTAGCGATAGAGCACTTCCAGTTCACGGCCAAGCACAGTTTCAGCATCGCTAATGAAAGCATCTAATTTGCTGTTGATGTAGTCAAGGTAGGCGATTGTTTCAGGTGCCTCGAAATCCAACTTGCCACGCTCAGTACGTGCGGGCATGGCGAACAGCGCATTGCTGCCTTCATAGGTGGCGAGTGATGGCTCTTTGAGTTGGACAGTAAAGCTGTCCGCCATGCGAGCTGTTTCAAGCCACAATTCATCTTCGGCGCTTAAGCCGAACTCATCGGTTGGTGGCACTACACGCTCGGGAGCGGCAGCAACCACTGGGCTCACCAACAAAGCGGCGAGCAGTAGTAAACTAACTACTTTGGATACTAATTTTTTCATATTTGTTACTCCTTTTAAATATGTAACTACCGTATCAATGATACCTGATACTTTCATTAATCGATTTAAACCATTTGAAGCTCTTATTTTCCGGTTTTCAGAAAGGTTTTTTAAGCCCATTTGGTTTTAATCATACCATAAGCTGATTAATTTCACTCAAGTTCGTAATATTTAATCGATTTTATGCAACCTCCATTTCTTTAAAAGCAAAACTGTCGAAATACTTTTTCCAATATTTATATTGCAAGCATTGTGCCAAAATGAAGGCTTACATGAGAGTTTATGGCGCAGATTTTTCTTAATCAAACCCTGCACAGAGTCTGACCAAAAACAAACTCCAAAGCCTTCGGTTTTTAGATTGAGAATTGCACACAATAACGTATAATTAGCTTAATCGCATTTGGAGGTGATATTCCCATGGAAAAGAAACGCTTATGGTGGAAAGATGGCATTATCTACCAAATTTATCCCCGCTCATTCAAAGATACGAACGCCGATGGTATTGGCGACCTTGCTGGCATCATTGATTCTCTTGACTATATCAAGGATCTCGGTGTTGATGCCATTTGGCTGTCGCCCATATACCCATCTCCCGATAAAGATTTTGGCTACGACGTCGCCGATTACCTGACTATTGACCCCAAATACGGCAATCTGCAAGACTTCGACCACTTAATCGCCGAAGCCCACAAACGCGATTTGCATATCATCATGGACCTGGTGCTCAACCACACTTCAGACCAACACCGCTGGTTTGTTGAATCCCGCAAATCGCCAGATAACCCCTACCATGACTGGTACCTTTGGCGCGACCCGGCCCCTGATGGCGGCCCACCCAATAACTGGCTCTCGCACTTTGGCGGACCAGGCTGGGAATACGACCGCTACCTTAATAAGTACTACTTCCACATGTTCGAGAAGTACCAACCCGATCTAAACTGGCGCAACCCTGAAGTCCGTGCCATGGTCATGAAGATTTTCAGATACTGGCTCGACAAAGGCGTGGATGGTTTCCGCCTTGATGTCTTCAACGCTTACTACAAAGACGCCAAGCTGCGCGACAATCCCCGCAAAAAAGGGCTTGCCCGCCGGCCTTTTGAAGCCTACGAGCACATTTACGACAAATCACAGCCCGAAATGATGGATGTGGTCAAGGAAATTCGCTCCATTCTGGATGAATATCCCGAACGCTACGTGGTTGGCGAAACATTTTTGGAAGGGTCAACTTACGCGCGCACTTTTGTTGGCAAGGACCGCTTCCATGCCACTTTCGACTTCAACTTTGCATCCAGACCCTGGAACGCCAAAGCTTTCGGCACCGCCATTCAATACTGGGACGCGCTCCATGGCGATGAGGCCTGGCCAAATTACTTCTTTAACAATCACGACGTGCCCCGCTCTGCAACCCGTTACACCAACAACGAAGATGACAGTCGTTTGAAGCTCCTGGCAACCATGCTGCTCACCGTCAGAGGCACGCCCTATATATATTATGGTGAAGAAATCGGTATGCGCGATATCAAAGTCGCCCGAAAAGACATCCAGGACCCACCTGGCAAGCGTTACTGGCCCTTTTACAAGGGTCGCGATGGTTGCCGTTCGCCAATGCAATGGAACGCTACGGTCAACGCCGGCTTTGGTACCGGCAAATCCTGGCTGCCCGTGCACCCGAATCACACGGTGCGCAATGTTGCCAATCAGCAATCCAGCCCAGCATCGCTCTTGAATTTTTACAAAGCACTCATTCGAGTCCGTCGCAAGCACCGCAGCCTGCACGCGGGCGATATCCAGCTCATTCCAGTTGACAACCAATACCTGCTGGTTTACCTGCGTCGCTTGCCCGAAGAAACAAGTTTGGTCATTCTCAACTTTTCAAGGGATATTCAGCAGTTTGAACTACCCATCAAGGAAGTCAATGAATGGGATATGGTATTCAACGGCAATGACTCCATCACCAGCCATATGAGCGAAACAAGTGTGAGCCTGCCCGCTTATGGCATGGCAATTTTGGTCTCGCGACTGGCACTTTAAAGACAGGAAACGTTTGAGTTAGGTCATATGTACAACCCACGAACCCATTGGAGAGCTTTCGAAATGCCCTTCGTTGTGGGTCATGTACAACCGGATACACCCCGAACTGATTTGCCACTGGAACGTTTTTTACCACCGTGGCATGATGGCATGGCGAGTCGCTGGCTGAATAATTATGCCGCGCCCGGTTCGTGGGTTCTGGACCCATTTGGTCAGTCGCCTTTTTCCGTACTGGAAATTGCCCACGCTGGCTACCGCGTGCTCGTTACCGCCAATAATCCTGTTTCAGCTTTTATCATCAAAGTACTCGCCACCGCCCCAACACTGGATGAAATGCAAGCCGCCCTGACTTTACTCGGTAAAAGCAAATCTCTGAGCGGACAAAGCCTCATTGAACACATTCAGAGTCAATATCATTTGCCTTGTCCGGTGCCCGATTGCGCCAGTCACGCTGACAACACCAAGGCAAAATCCTTTGAAGTGGAACGCTATATCTGGCACGAAAACCAAAAACAGCCCAGCCAGGCGACAGGCAAATGCAAGGTGTGCGGTCACACAACAGAACTTGAGCTAACAGATGAGCACCATAAAAGCCTGCCCCCGCTTCCACCCGTGGCGATGAGTCGTGCCCTGGCGCTTGAAAAAATCGCCCCACCAACGGACCCGCTCCGCGCTGTGATGGAAGATGTCGTCAGTTATTACACCGACCGCTCGCTCAATTTGCTTTTGAGCATTCTCACTCAGATTTCTTCACAGGAATTTTCGAGTCGTCAAAAAATGCTGATGCAAGCGCTCTTTCTCAGTGCCGCGGACGGTGGCAACCAGCTTTGGGCATACCCTATGGGACGCAACCGTCCCCGCCAGCTCTTGTGCCCGCCTGTTTATCAGGAATTCAATCTTTGGCACAGTCTGGAAAACGCCTGTCATCTTTGGGCAAGTCAGGAAAAAGCCATCACATTACGCTATTATCCGGAAAAACTCCCCCAATCCGGTGGTATCTGCCTTTTTGAAGGACGCCTTAGAGAACTTGACCCAAAACCTGACCCCAGGCAGATTGAGACCATCTACGCCAATCTACCACGCCGCAATCAAGCCTGGTGGAATCTGTCTGGTTTGTGGAGTGGCTGGCTTTGGGGCAAAGAAGGCGTTAAAACCCTGCGCAACAGTTTGCTCAAGCAACGCTATGACTGGACCTGGCACGCGACCGCCCTGGAAAAAGTTCTGGCACGGTTAAAGTATCTCGTACGCCCGGCAGCCCCTATTCTGCTCCAGGTTTCCGAACTTGACCCGCTCTTTTTGCTGGCATCAGTTAAAGCCGCGCAAAGCGCTGGATTCAGCCTGCGCACGGCAGCTTGTTCGGGTGGCGTGAATATATTACAAACGGTTTGGAAGTTTTCACCCAGCCAGCTTACACAATATTCGATAAACAAAGTTCGCGATGCCGCCCGCGAAATTGCCACAGACTTTCTAAGTAACTGGGGCGAGCCTTCTGGCTATATGCGGCTTTTCACCCAAATGATTCTTGGCCTGCAGACACGGGGCTTACTCTTCAACCAGGATGCGACACAGGCAAACCCACCAATCAACAAAACCCAGGAAGATTTAGACCCTGTTTTCACCGACCCAAGCTTATTTCATCGTTTCAGCCCGGGCGTGTCAACCGATACGGGCACATACTGGCTGGCAAGTCCACCTGAATATTTCAGCACTCTGGCGGATAACGTTGAAGGAATCATTCGTCAGGAATTTCTCCATTCACCCCAGCTCAGCGCGCTTGATATTGCAAAAGCGATCAATCACAAACACCCAGGCATGATGACACCTGACCACGAACTCGTGCAAACAATTTTGCGTTCTTATGCTACACGCAACGAACAGGATGGTCAGGCCTGCTGGGTTTTGAATGAAAATGAACAATTTACAACGCGCGCGCAGGACATCAAATCACTCCGTGAAATTATTGAAAAAATTGCCCGCAAACTGGCCATAAAACGCCAAATCAGCGAAGAAGCTATCTACTTTCTTGATGAACACGACCACGAAACTTATACCTTTTTCGTTAGTGCCAGCGCGATGATATCCGAAACAATTCAACATCATCGCGGTTTGAGTGGAAAGAAACTGATTGTTCTGCCCGGTGGCCGCGCCAACCTGGTCTCTTACAAACTGCGTCGCGATCCAAATTTGCAAGCCATGATGCAAGATGATTGGCATTTTGTTAAATTCCGTCTCCTGCGCAATATTTACGAGAATCCGCTTCTCACCCGCGAATTATTCGCCTATCAAATACTCGGCGACCCACCCGAATACCGCGTGTCGCAACTTGCTCTGTTCTAAGCCAGTGCTATGCTCACCTATGGTGAAACAATCGTTGGTTCCTGTGGTGGAGCAGGTGTTTCCGTTGGCATCGGCGTCTCTGTTGGCGTGAGCGTCGGGGTCGGCGTTGGCGTGGGGATTTCCAGGCGCAAACGATAAAACTTCTGCACTTCAGTGTTCATCGTACTATGCATGGTCACGCGAATGGTAATCAAAGTTTCTTCAATCTCGCTTAAATCCCACTCTGCAATCAGGCTTTCACTCCGTATCGGTTCCAAAACCCAATCATCAGTAACCCGGTGCCATTCTTCAGGATCTTCTCCAACCCCCCAGTGAATGATAAACTGCTTGAAGTTCGCGGTCGCGTCGATAACACCAGCGATCTTTAGCGGATTTTCGGTCACTGTGCCACCGTCATAAATCCCTACCAGGTTGATAATAGGCCGTGGGTCGTCCGCCCGACATTCGCGCTCAGGCAAAACAACGATAGGCTCAGGGAAGCCCGCATTTCTTGCCCATTCGCGCCCTGGCTCTGTTTCCAGCCATTCAATCGCGGATTTGTCCGTGACGTTAATAGCTAAAGCTTCTTTTCTAAACTCTGAGCATGATGGCGAAGCCTGCAAATTAGTCCAGGCATCAATTTGCGCGCGCACCCAAAGGTCGTCGCTTTTAGGCAAAGGCATCTGGTCTGACGCAAAAATTTCGGTCACGTGACTCGGGCAATACTCGCTGGGTTCCGTACCGGAAACACTGCAAATAACCCGCTCCACGACATCATTCGGTCGCGCGAAATTACTGGCAATACCGCCATAAAGCTGGTTAATACCTGTTTGCATCAGGCGGTTCCAAATCGGCGCGGCACCATCAACACCCGTTGTGTTGACCATCGGTGTGTAATCGGCATTGCCCACCCAAACGCCAATCAAAAGTTCGGGGGTGTATCCAATCGTCCAGTTATCTCTGAAATCGTTTGTCGTACCCGTCTTTACCGCGGCACTAAAGGGGAGATTCAAGGGCGAGTTCGTGCCAAACATCGGCGCGCGCGCGTTGTTGTCTGAAAGGATAGAAGAAAGCAAATAGGCATGCGCCGCACGGACAATTTGCGCGCCCTGGCTTGGCTCATGTTCAAAAACAACGTCACCAGTGTGATTAACGACCCTGGTAATCGCTACAGGCTCAAGTTTGCGTCCCTCATTTGCCAAAACCTGGAATGCACCGGTCAACTCCATCAGGCTCACTTCGCCACCGCCCAGAGTGAGCGAGAGCCCATAATCCGGCCGGGTCAGGCTGGTGATGCCCAAGCGCCGCGCTAAATTAATGAAGCCGTCCGCTTCGGGAGTTTCGGGATTGTCATATATATGTACATACTCCAAAGCCTTCACAACCGGGATATTATAGGAATTTGCCAAAGCTGAACGCACTGTCACCGGACCTCTAAAGCGCCCGTCGTAGTTGCGGGGTTCATAGTCGGGGTTGGTGTCGTTGGGGTCAAGCGAGGGTCTAAACCTGGTAGGCACATCCCACAACAGCGTGGCCGGGGTCCAGTCTTTTTCAAATGCTGCCAGGAAAGTGAAAGGCTTAATCGCCGAACCAGGTTGACGCGTTTGGGTTAATACCATATTCACTTGCCCGCTAATCGCTGGATTATTAAAGTCCGCCGAACCGACCATCGCCAAAATTTCACCTGTCTTGGGATTTATCGCAAAAACAGCTCCGTTTGTCGCGTTTTTGCCCTGCATTTGAGCCAGTTGCTCACGCACGGCGGCTTCAGCTTCGCGCTGGAAGTCGGGGTCAAGCGTGGTATGAATGGTAAAGCCCGAACGATAAATCATTTGCGCGTCAAACTGTGCCTCAAGCAAGGACTGGATATACACCACCCAGTGCGGGAACTGCATGGTAAGCAGGTTTTGTTTAAATGTGTAGGCTTTCAAAACTTCCGATTCGGTAAGCACTTGCATGGCGTCCACACAGACCGGCGGGCGGATTTCGTCCACCTTAATACAACCCTTTTCTGTGCTGGCCTCAAACATCAGCCGAAAGACTGAGTCGCTTCGGGTAAGCGTTGCTTCACGGTTGTTATAAACGTCATACACCGCCGGGCTTTGTGGCAACCCCGCCAAAAAAGCAGCTTGCCACAGGCTCAAATCAGAAGCATTCGTGTTGAAATAGGTTTCCGCAGCGGCTTGCACGCCATAAGACATATTGCCATAATAAATTTCGTTCAGGTACATCTCAAGTACCTGCTCCTTACTGTAACGGCGGGTGATTTCTGCTGCCAGAATAATCTCGCGCGCTTTTCGTTCGTAAGTCTGTTCATAGCGCTCATCGGTAAGCAGCAACAGACGCGCCAGTTGCTGAGTGATGGTTGAAGCGCCGGAAACGACTTCCTTTGAGCGATAGTTCGTCCACAAGGCCCGCCCCAGTGCGACCAAGTCAAAACCGGGATGATTGTAGAACTCTTTATCTTCCGTGGCGATGGTAGCGGCGATTAAGTTGGGCGAAATTTGGTCCAGGGGCACCCAGGTACGCTTGCCCGCGCTGGGGTCGATAATTTCATAAAGCACATTGCCTTTGCGGTCCAAAATGCGCGTGGTTTCAAACTGAGAAGCCCGGTACTGTAAATCGTTCACGTCGGGCAAGGTCTTGGCAATTTGCGTATATTTGTAAAACGCAAAAGCCGCTACCGCGAACATGGCCAACAGGAAAAGAATAATCAAGATAAGAATAACGCGTCCCGCCCTGCCCTTTTTCTTAGGCTTTTTACCCGCGCTACTCGGTGCAGATGGCACGTTTCGCGCTGGTGGAACAGCAGCGATGGGCTGGGTTTGATGAATTTGAACAGGCACAGGCTGGGTAGACACACTGGCAGCTTCCAAATCGCGCTGAAAAGCTGTTGGGGTTAGACGCGTCGCGTAGGGATCCAGCTGGCTCACAGCTTGTGGCAAAGCGCTCGCTGGCGGTGGCGCGACAGGCACACCCGCTGGTGGCGGGATGGTGCGCATCTCGTCCATATCGCTTTGGGTATATTCGCCTGGTCTAACGATGGCTTGTTCCGCGGGTGGAATTTGCGCCTTATCGGGCACGTTTTGCGCGGTCATTTCATCAAGGTCATGATCGCCCATGTTCCCTGTAAATGTGGGCACGGAATCACCCGGTGAAACAACAGGGACATCAAAATAATCAAAATCCTTGAGTTCGTCAAAGAGATTATCCGTCTGCGCGAGACTGTCTTTTATCGAGCTAAAACCGGTATAGCCATCAAGGTTAGTGTCGCCTGCTTGCGCGTGTTCACGCATCCAATCCGGACGTTTAGGGGTATCAAAATCAGGTCTTCGCCCGGTTTGCCCCAAAGACTGCTCAACTGACTCTTCATCAGGTATTTGTTTTTCTTCATCATGGTTTTGCGAATTCATCATCCATCACCAAAGTTTATTATTACTCTCATTTTAGCATAAACGCTTAAAGGCATATATTGCCTGCATGTTGCATACTTCTTCTGTTAAGATACTGAAAAGCGAACAGGTTTGTTGATTAATGTGTTACCCGTCAATCACTGCGTTCCCCCCCATAAGTATGAAGGAAAATGCCTCCTTAGAATTTAATGCATTAATTTCATAAAAGAAAAAGATTGACATATATTTGAGAGCCGTTTACAATTACTAAAAAAGGGGCTTTTCAAGACCCAAAGAACCAACAATAGTGCATTCTCAGCAATTTTTTGCTGGTGCTTTGTTCATCTGAGCAGGGTACGTCTTTATTCCAAATTAGTTAATACCCATCAGAGGTCTAATGAAAACAACAACCATCATTAATCGAATATTACTCTGTTTCATCGTCGCCGCCATGACGTTCCCGGTATTGCCGGTTGATGCTGGCAATGTAGAAACGGTCACATTTGTAGTGAACACCACCGAAGATCTGGTTGACGATATGCTCAATGGCGAATGCAGTGTGGGCGTTCCATCGGGAGGTCCCTGCTCTTTGCGTGCCGCGTTCGCTGAAGCCAGTAATATCATGCAGATGAATCAAAACCTGATTATCCAGATACCCGAAGGCGTTTACAAGTTAACACTTACTGAAGATACAGGAAGCGATCGTCAATTTGGCGATTTGGATTTGGTGTCGTTAAATGCGCCTACAGAACGCACAGTCACCATTCAAGGAGCAGGCGCGTTGAATACAATCATCAATGCCAATGATATCGACCGGGCGATTCAGATAGGCGCGTACTATAATGTAACCATCAATGACTTGAGAATAACGCGTGGGGAATTACATGCCGCTAATGGCGCGGGTATTTTGGTTGAAAACGCCGGGAAACTTGAGTTAAATCGTGTAAAAATGGATACCAACCGAGCGCATAAAGTTGGTAATAATTCCACCTCCGGTGGCGCTATAAGCGCGTTTGCAACACCTTTGACCATTCGGAATAGCAGTTTTGACAATAACTGGGCAGATTATTACTCCGCAATCAAATTTTTTGGCGGGGAAAATGTGCCTTTGAAGATAATCGCATCCTCTTTTCGCTTTAACAAAGCGCACAATGGTTACACTTTGACTTCAGTCGGACCATTTTTCATGGTTAACTCTTCTATAATCTCAAACGATGAAGGTAGTGGCAGTTTGGCACTTCCATATGAAGCCCACATTCAAAATTCAACCATCGTGAATAATAGCAAGGGAGTTAATATCGGCTATTCCGACAAGCTCTATCTCCGCAACAGTATTATCCTTTCAAGACCCGATTCCAATGGTGAAACTGGAGAAAACTGTGAGGTATTACTACCTGCCAAGGTGGCAAACAATGATGATTTCCCTGTGATTATTACTGAAGGTGGTAACGTTTTTTCTGACAACACTTGCGTGCCAGACACAGATTTGAGGGATATTGTTGTGCCCTGGGAGGAAGCAGGCGTTGCCGAAATACCTGCCTATCAAGGAATATTATCTGCATTACCTCTTCTGCCTCATTCACCAGCAGTCAACCGCCGTTTTGAGCCCTGTCTGGAGACGGTGATTTTTTGGGGCGTTCCTTTTGAAGTGCCACTCATGATAGATCAATTCGACAGGCTGCGCGGTATGTTCTGTGATGCAGGCGCTTTGGGTTTGAAAAATAAAACCTATATCTTCTACCCGCTTATCGAACGCGAGTAGTTGCCATTTGATATCGTTGTTATTGACGATTTAGTGTATAAATTTGGAGGTCCTGCTACTTTGTATGCAGGACTTTTTTATCTGGTTTGACTCATCCGTCATAATTGGTGATAATTGAAGCAATGTATCTTAAAGGCAGTAAGTTTTCAATTCAGTCGCGACGCAAGCGTGGTAATCCCTGGCTAATCTTGTTTTTAGTCCTGGCTATTGCCGGCTTGATTTACCTGAACGTGGTTGTGGTACCCATGATAAACCCACCCTTTGTGCCCACCCCCACACCCACACGCGACCCTGAATCCTACGTCATCGAAGCGGACACACTCGCCGAAGAAGGCAAGTACATTCAAGCCGTGGAAGTTTACCAACAGGCGATTAATGCCAACCCACACAATCTTGACAACTATCTCAAAATCGCCCGGCTGCAGATTTTCACCAGTCAGCTTGAACAAGCCCAGGTGAACGCCCAAAACGCGATTTTGCTTGACAACAACAGTTCAGAAGCCTACGCCCTGCTGGGCTGGGCAAAGGCTTTTCAGCGCGAATATCTCGCCGGCGAAGCCGACCTGCGCAAAGCGGTAGAACTCAACCAAAACAGTGGTCTGGCGCACGCCATTTATGCTTACGTGCTAGCCCTGCGCGTGGAAGCGCGCATGGACGACCTTGACACCATGGACCGCGCCATCGAAGAAAGCCGCACCGCTTTGGCACTGGAACCCAACCTCATGGAAGCCCACTGGGCGCGCGGTTACGTGCTGGAAGTCACCGCCAACTTTGCCGAAGCCGTGGAATCGCTGAAGATTGCCAACCAAATCAACCCCAACGTGGACCGTTTGCACATGGCCCTGGGACGCAACCTAACCTATATCGACCAGCTCGACCAGGCTGTTTTTGAATTCACCAAAGCCTACTCGCTCAACCCCACCAGCCCCGCGCCTAACCTGGCCATCTCGCAGGTTTACAGCCGACTGGGTGAGTTCGACAAAGCCATTCAGTACGGCGAAGTCGCCCTGCGCGATGGGCCCACCCAGGCCAACCTTTACGCCAACCTGGGCACGCTTTACTATCGAAAATCGCAATTCAACACCGCCATTGAATATCTGCGCATCGCTGTCCGCGGGGGCTTATCTGAAGGCGGTTTGGCCGTGGAGGGCATCCCGCTTTCCTATGACCTGGGCGTGGTTGAAATTTACAGTCGCTATGCTTTGGCTCTGGCAAAAATCAACGAGTGCAACGAAGCTGTCACCATCGCCGAAGGCATGCGCCAAACCGTGCCCGACAGCGCGGTTGGCCAGGAAAACGCGGCCATCATCATTCAAATCTGCGAAGAAAACCTGCTCAACCCACCCACGCCAACCTCCGCGCCAACGCCCACCGTGGTCACTGGCCCCACCGCCACACCAGAAGGAACGCAACCATAAAGCTGGCTTGCTATGTACATCAACGAACGCAAAAACTTATTTCATAAGCCAAAGCCGGCGTCCAACCCATACTTAATCATGTTTATATTGCTGTGTATCGTGATTGTGATAGCGGTTATGCGCGACTATACCAGCGGGAAAATTTGGCCGCCTTTTGTGCCCACCCCCACCCCTACCCGCACGGTCAATTCTTTTTTGGTTGAGGGCGACACCCACTTTCAGGCTGGCAACCTTGATGCCGCTATCGATTCTTACAACAAAGCGATTTTGCTTGAACCAGAAAACGTTGATGTGCGCGTGAATCTGGCGCGCATTCAGGTTTACTCTTCCGCCTCGCTCACCACCGACCAGGAACGACGCGACCGCCTGGCTGACGCGCTGGCAGTTGTTGATGAAGCCCGCGAACTGGCACCCCAAAACGCGGACGCACTGGCGGTTCGTTCCTTTGTGCTCAACTGGTCAGCTAACCCCGCCCTGGCGGGCGACCGCACCAAAGAATTGCGCAACGCTGCCGAAGCTGACGCCCTGGCAGCTATTCAGCTGGACAGCAGCAACGCCCTTGCCAAAGCCTACTACGCCGAAGTGCTCATCGACCAGTTCAAATGGGGTCAGGCGCAGGACTACATCGCTCAGGCGCGAGAAAACGGGGAACATTTAATGGACGTACGCCGTGTGCAGGCTTTTGTCTACGAAGTGTTGCAGGAGTACAACCTGGCTATCGAATGGTATCAAAAAGCGATTGATGTTACCCCTAATCTCACTTTTCTTTATATACGGGTTGGCACGCTCTACCGGCACAATGGCGGCGATGTCAATTTTGAAATTGCCCTCGAATACTTCGCCAAAGCCGCCAACCTCAACTCACAGCTCGGCATCGAAGACCCCATCCCCTATATGGCCATCGCCAACACCTACATTCGCATGGGTGAAGCCATGATTGCTTCACGCAACGCCTATCGCGCCCTGTCCATCAACCCCTACAACCCCAGCACCTATGGGCAAGTGGGCGTCATTTATTACAAAGCCCGAAACTATGAAGGCGCTGAGATGGTGCTCAAATGCGCCGTTACCGGTTGCAATGCTGAAGAAAGCTGCCTGGCACGCGAAGAAGACCCCTGCCAAAGCGATATCACTACGGAAAAACTGCCCCTTTCCGACTCAACGGTGGTCTACTATTACATCTATGGCTCGGTTTTAGCTGGCCTGCACAGAAGTGGCCAGGATGACCGCTGCGCGCTGGCTTCAGAAGTGTTCAAGGAAATTCGCGAACGCTATTACGACACATCCAACGAGTTCACCCGCACCGTGCTGGGCATCGTGAGCGCCAGCGAAAACATCTGCGGCATCACGCCCGGCCAGGTCTTTAGCACGCCTGTGCCCACCCGAGATTACATCAGCACACCCACGCCCCAACCCACCGAAACCCCCTTGGTCATTCCCACCTTCACGCCAACGCCATAAGCATGTAAGCGTTCTGTTAGAATTGCTAACGATTGCTTGACTTACGCGCCTGGAAAGCGTATCATGTATTAGCACTCTCAAGTCGAGAGTGCTAAAATTTGAAACTTAGTTTAATTATTGGAGGAATTCGATGACAATTAAAATGCGACCATTAGGTAGCCGACTGGTTATTGAACCAATCGAACAAGAAGACATCACCGCTGGTGGTATCGTGCTTCCCGAAACCGCTAAAGAAAAACCCCAAAAAGGGACCGTTTTAGCGATTGGACCCGGCGAACGCAACGACGCTGGTGAACGCATCCCGATGGATGTTAAGGTTGGTGAAGTTGTACTTTATGCAAAATATTCTGGAACTGAAATCAAGTACGACGGTAAAAAATTGCTCATTCTGCGCGAGAGCGACGTGCTCGCTATTCTTTAATAAGACAATCACACACAAGGAGAAATATATATGGCTAAACAATTAGTTTTTGGAGAAGAAGCACGACGCTATCTCAAGAGTGGCGTTGATGCTGTTGCAAACGCTGTTGCCACTACTTTAGGCCCCAAGGGTCGCAACGTGGCTTTGGATCGCAAATATGGCTCGCCCACCATCACCCACGATGGTGTCACCGTTGCCAAAGAGATTGAACTTGAAAACCCCTTTGAGAACATGGGTGCCCAACTGCTCAAAGAAGCAGCCACCAAGACCAACGACATCGCTGGCGACGGCACCACCACCTCAACCGTTTTGGCACATGCCATCGTGACCGAGGGTCTCAAGAATCTTGCCGCCGGTGCAAACCCCATGCTGCTCAAACGTGGCATCGAATCTGCCACCAAGGTCGTTTCTCAAGCCATCCACAAACAGGCAATTGCCATCACAACCAAAGAAGAAATCGGCGCTGTGGCAACTGTTTCAGCCCAGGACACCCAAATCGGTGACCTCATCGCTGACGTTATGGACAAAGTCGGCAAAGACGGCGTGATTACCGTTGAAGAATCCAAAGGCCTCGAATTCGAGACCGAATATGTTGACGGTATGCAGTTCGACCGTGGCTACATCAGCCCCTACTTCGTTACCGATCCCGAGCATATGCTTGCTGACATCGAAGACCCCTATATCTTAATTTACGACAAGAAGATTTCTGCTGCTGCCGACATCGTGCCCCTGCTCGAGAAAATGGTGCAGATCGGCAAACGCGAACTTTTGATTATCGCTGAAGATATCGACGGCGAAGCTTTGGCTACCCTGGTTCTCAACAAAATCCGTGGCATGCTCAACGTTGTGGCAGTGAAAGCCCCTGGTTTTGGTGACCGCCGCAAGGCCATGTTGCAAGACATCGCCATCCTCACCAACGCGACCGTCATTTCCGAAGAAACCGGCCGCAAGCTCGAAACCGCGACCATCGAAGACCTCGGCCGCGCCGAAAAAGTCAGCGTTGACAAAGACAACACAACCATTGTGGATGGCAAAGGGGATACCGGCGCGATTAAGGGACGCATCGAACAAATCCGCGCGGAAATCGAAAACACCACCAGCGATTATGATCGCGAAAAACTGCAGGAACGCCTGGCTAAATTGAGCGGTGGCGTGGCGATTATCCGTGTTGGTGCTGCCACCGAAACCGAACTCAAAGAAAAGAAACACCGCGTTGAAGACGCCCTCAGCGCGACCCGCGCCGCTGTTGAAGAAGGTATCGTGCCCGGTGGCGGTGTGGCACTCGTCAACGCGATTGCCGCGCTCGAGAACTTCAAGATGGAACAAGACGACGAGCAAATCGGTGTCAACATCGTGCGCCATGCGCTGACCATGCCCATGCGCCGCATCATCGAAAACGCCGGCCAGGACGGTTCAGTTGTGCTCGCCAACGTGCGCCAGAAACAAGAAGAAGAAGGCAACAAGCACCTCGGCTACAACGTGCTCACCGAATCTTATGGCGACATGCTCAAACTCGGTGTTACCGACCCCGCCAAGGTTACCCGTGGCGCGCTTGAAAACGCCGCTTCCATTGCCGCGATGATCCTGACCACCGAAGCCCTGATTACCGACATCCCCGAACCTGAGGCCCCCGCCCCCGCCATGCCTCCTGGTGGAATGTACTAGAATTAGGTTTGGAAGTCGAGCTTTGTCTCGAGAAAAGAAATGTACAGAGAGCCAATATTGGCTCTCTTTTTTGTTTCCATTCAGCTTTTATCGCTTATAATTGTTTTGACGTTATCAATATAAGCCAATATTGAACTTTTTAAACTAAAGAAAACAATTCATTAAAGGAGAGTGAATGAAAACGTCTCCTTATGACGCAAAAGGAGTTATTCGAAGATGAAAAAGCAACACCTCATTATTAAAGTTTTTTTGGTGCTTAATATTATTAGCCTTTGTATTAGTGCGTGCACACCGTATGAAGAGGAAATAATTGATGATCTAAAAGATGAACTTTTCAACGCAGTTTCAGAAGAAATAGGCAGCATCAGCAGGAAAGCTGTGTCTGATATTAGTGATTTAGCAAATGAAGCAGCTGACGCCGTAAAGGCGACAGCGCAAGCTGCCATAGCGACCCAAATAGCTGAAGTTGCCAATCGTCTTAAAGGTCAACCCGTTGATCCGTGGGATACCTCTTGGCTACCTGATGATCATGATTTCTTAGTGGATAACATCAATAAGATACTGACTGGAAAGGGTATGGAAGGCACAGGCGAAACCATCCTGGAATCTGCACTTGAATATGGTGTGAATCCAGCTTTCGCACTGGCGATGTTCCAAAAAGAGGCTAACTTTGCTAAACCCGGTACTCTGGCAAACGTTAATAATAATCCTGGAAACATTATAGCAACCGGAGCATGCAGGGGAAAAACGGCAGGCAGTTCCTGTACCGGTAATTATGGCGAAGTCGGTACAAACGGCAGGTTTGGAATCTACGCAAGTATGCAAGATGGAATTAAGGCATATTTCATGTTATTGTCAAGGGAATATCAACCAGGCACACATTATAACTGTGAAGACATTCCTTGCATCATTTCAAAATATGCGCCATCCTCCGAAAATAATACGGTCTTGTATATTGAGCAAATTAACAGATGGGCCAAAGATTATCAGCAAAAAATATTGGGGCAATAAAGCCTGCAGCCTTTAAAAATTGACATTGACCAGTCGTATATACTAATTTCCCTGCACTTTTGCAGAACCTGGTTCTCAAGGATTAATATAATGACCCAAACATCTTCACGACAGATCAGAGTTTTCATTTCCTCCACTTTTCGCGATATGCAAGCAGAACGCGACTACCTCGTCAAGTTCATCTTTCCCCAATTACGCAAGCTCTGTGAAGCCCGCTCAGTTACCTGGGGCGAAGTGGACCTACGCTGGGGAATCACCGATGAACAATCCGCTGAAGGACAAGTTCTGCCCATCTGCCTTGCTGAGATTGAGCGCTCTCGCCCCTATTTCATCGGTCTTCTTGGCGAACGCTATGGTTGGATTCCAGATGCGATTGACCCCGAACTGATTGCACAGGAGCCCTGGCTGGAGCAGCATTTGGATCACTCCGTCACTGAACTTGAAATCTTGCATGGGGTACTCAATAATCCCCAGATGGCCCAAAACGCGCTCTTCTACTTCCGTGACCCGGCCTATATTGACAGTCTTGATGAAAGTGAACAGGCAGATTTTATCGAAGTCCCCTGGCGTTCAGATATCGAAGCTTATGGGATGACAGAAGCACAAAAGAGGGTAAAGCAACGACAAGAAAAGCTTTCCAATTTGAAAGACCGCATCCGTCAAAGTGGCTTGCCTCTAAGAGAAAACTACCAGTCTCCCCAACAATTAGGTGAGTGGGTTCTGGAAGATTTGACCCGCATCATCAACCAACGCTTTCCTGAAGAGGACAAACCTGATCCACTAAGCCGAGAGAACGCATTGCATGAAGCTTTTGCTCAGAGCCGGGCACGGCTTTATATTGGTGGTGAGCAGTATTATGCAGCACTTGATCAGCATGTCACCCAGTCCAATCTGCCTCTGGTTTTGTTGGGAGATTCTGGTTCCGGTAAATCCGCACTGCTGGCAAACTGGGCTTTGAGATACCAAAAAGAATATCCTGAGAGCTTTATACTAAGCCATTTCATTGGGGCGACACCAAGCTCCGCTGACCTGACCAGCATACTCCTCAGAATCATGCGCCTTCTCAAACAGCGCTTTGACCTTCCAGGAGAGCTGCCTGAAAATGACCAGCAAATCCGGAGTGACTTTACGAACTGGCTGGCTATGGCTGCCACGAAAGGTAAGCTAATTCTGATTTTGGATGGCTTAAACCAGCTGGACAATCGTGACTCAGCACAAGAGCTGGATTGGTTACCACTGGAACTGCCTGAGAACCTAACTATCTTCCTTTCTACACTTCCCTGCCGTGCTTTGGATGTAATCCAGGAACGGGACTGGCCAAGTCTCACGGTATTGCCACTCAGTACTCAGGAACGCGCGCAGCTTATTCGGCAATATCTTGGCTTTTATTCAAAAGGACTGAGTGAGCTTAGGGTTCAGCGAATAATTGAAGATCCACAGTCAGAGAACCCACTGGCATTGCGCCTTTTGCTGGATGAACTGCGTCAGTTTGGCAATCATGAAGCACTGGATGATCTAATTAATCAATACTTGGCCGCTGACTCACTGCCAGAGATGTTCCAGCTCAAGTTAGGGCGTCTGGAAGCGGATTTTGAGAACGATCAACCTGGGCTTGTGCGACGGGCACTCTCGATGCTTTGGGCAGCCAGATTCGGACTTTCAGAAGTGGAACTGCTGGAGGTATTGGGTGAACCAGATCAGCCGCTCCCTGGACGGTTCTGGTCTCCGCTTTCTCTGGCACTGGAAAGCAGCTTGGTCAATCGCGATGGTCTCTTGTCTTTTTACCATGATTATTTGCGTCAAGCTGTTGAGGAACGTTATCTTAAAGACGAGCAAAGCCAGACCAATGCGCATCTTACCCTGGCAGATTATTTTGACAGGCAGAAGGAAATCACTGAGCGTAAACTTGATGAACTACCCTGGCAGCTTTCCAAAGCTAAGGATTGGCAGCGTTTGTATGAGTCTTTGGCAGATTTGAATGTTTTGGTCACATTGTTTTATTACGGCAAAACAGATTTGATGACTTATTGGGCTATGGTAGAAACAAACAGCGTGTTGAATCGCATTCAAGCATATCAATCAGTGTTGGATAATTCAAATACCATTCAGCCACACATTCTAACTTGGCTTTCGATTGTTTTCATGGAGTCTGGCTATTTAAAAGAAGCTATGATACTTCTCAAAGCCCAAGAGTGCATCTGTCGCGAAAAGAATGATTTGGATGGACTTCAAGCTTCCTTGGGTAATCAGGCAAATATTCTTTATTATTGGGGCAATCTTGAAGAAGCGATGGCGCTACATAAGGAAACAGAACGATTCTTTCGTCAGACTGATAATCTGAATGGACTTCAAGTTTCCTTGGGTAATCAAGCAATAATCTTGAACCAATGGGACAATCCTGAAGAAGCAATGTTGTTGCTCAAGGAAACGGAACAAATCTGTCGTAAGTTGGGTGTATTAGAAGGGCTATCTCGGTCCTTAGGCAATCAGGCTAAGATTTTTTTTAAATGGAAAAAGTATGAAGAATCAATGATATTACACAAGGAAGCGGAACGAATCTTTCGTCAATTGGGCAATCTAAGCGGATTGTCCATTTCTTTTGACAATCAAGCAAGAATCTTGGAAATTTGGAACCAATTTGAAGAAGCGATGGCATTGTACAAAGAGCAAGAACGTATCTGTCGTCAGCTTGGTTATTTAGACGGATTGTCACGTTCTTTGGGTAGCCAAGCAAATATTCTTTATAAATGGGGCAATCTTAAAGAGTCAATGGCCTTACACAAAGCAGCAGAGCGCATCTTTCGTCACTTAGGTAATCAGGATGATCTATTAACCTCCTTAGCAAATCAGGCTCTTATTCTAAAGCATTGGAATAAAATTGAAGACGCATTTGCTCTCTACAAGGAGGAAGAAAGAATCTGTCGTGAACTTAATGATCTGAATAGATTACAGAATTCTTTAAATAATCAGGGAAACATTTTATTTGGATGGGGCAAGTTTGAAGAAGCATTGAATATGCACAAGGAGCAAGAGAGGGTTTGTCGTCAATTACGCGTTCTGGATGGGTTGTTTACTTCCTTGAACAACCAAGCAATAATTCTAAATGAATTAGGAAGGCTAGAAGAAACAATGGCATTGCACAAGGAAGGAGAACAAATCTGTCGTCAGTTGTGCAATCTTAATTGGTTGCAACTTTCCATGGATGGTCAAGCAAATATACTCTATAAGTGGGGAAAACTTGAAGAAGCGATGGCGCTTTACAAGGAAGAAGAACACATTTGTCGTCAGATAGGCAGCCTGGACTGGTTAGCATATTGTTTGGGCAGGCAAGCAACAATTTTACGAGATTGGGACAGACTTGATGAAGCAATGGCTTTACACATGGAAATAGAGAAAATCTACCGCCATTTGGGAAACAAGCGAGGACAATGTATCAGCCTTACAAATCAAGCATCCATTCATGCGGTTCAAGGAGATAAACTGCAAGCCAAAGAGATTTTCAATAAAGCTCTTCATCTGGTAAATGAACATGATTTTTCTGACCTAAAAAAGATAGTCGAAGCAAGAATGTCGAAACTTGGCTAACATAAAAAATCCAACATCCCATAAAACTCCATTTTTTGGTAAAACTCTGACAATTTGAAAGCCTGCCAGTTGCACATAACGCGGAATCATTTTTATCGGTCCCCGATCCTTGTCTTTTTCAGTTTCTGAAAAATCAGGATCGTCCCAGGCAATAAGTGATGGATGTATTTTCTTTTTCTCATCCCTCTTGGGACCATATTTCCAACCCTGTTGGATTTTTTTCACACCAACGGTCGTGTTCACACATTGCCAGACAATAAATTTTTGCTGTTGTGACATTAATTTACACATTTAAATTAATGTCTTTTTATGTAAAGAATAAGTAGCTGTTGAATGTCATTTAACGAGTTATTTCAAGTTTTTCGTTTTCGTTTTCCTAAAAAAATGCTGTTATAATACTGTAAGTGGTTTATCAGTTTTACTCCGCCGTGATATTCAAGATGAATCTCACTCTTTGTTTCTAGTAATATCATGTTAATTTATTCAAGTCATGGGAGGGCTTATGAAACACAAGATCTTTTTTTCAAGAGTTTTTCTAGTCATTATGATTTTTGTAATTTTAGCGCCATCAAGCTTGGTAAGAGCAGCCAAAACGCAAACTTTATCACTTAAAGCTCAATTCATCATGGCTGCAGATGCTATCTTGGATGAAATGGTCCAAGTAAAACTAGAGAGTAAAACGATTGATCGATTAGTAATTAAAGAAAGCTCAGCACTAATTGAATATTCTTTTGCATTTACCAGCCCAATGTTCGGATTTATGGAAGACAAAGTCAATATTTACGGTTATCATAACGGTAATAAATTTATCGCTGTCTTTAAAGAACCAAGTCATGATTATTATATCTATGCAGATTATATCGATCCGGAACTTTTACCAAGAGAGAGAGTTGAATTTTGGAGATATTTGTATACGACAGATATAGAGAATGCAGTTTCTGGATCCAAAGCTACTTATTATCTACCTTTTCAAGGTGGAACAAAAAAATACACTTACAACACAGGAAATTACCATTTTGATTTTAGTATGCCTGAAGGCACTCAGGTATATGCTTCTCGTGGTGGTACTGCCTTTGTGAAGAGGGCTGCCACTAGCTGTAATTGTTGGGCATACCGAAACGATCCGGAAGAACTAAGAAATTGTATTCAAAGATGTGATAATTACGTAAGAGTAACTCATAGTGACGGAACATATGGATATTACGTTCATTTTCTTTGGGGCGGAATAACAGTAAACACCGGAGATACAATTAATACAGGAACATGTCTTGGATTAAGCGGAAATACTGGTTTTTCACAAGCACCGCATTTACATTTCAATGTAACTGAAAGCAGATATAATTACGAGCCTTGGGTGGTCATATCATTTATTGAAGGCCCAGTGCCAAACAAAGGTGATTCTCCCTTTTCTCAAAATGCCACTTCCTGTGGTGGCCCTCAAATTCCAGCAGCACCTAGCGGTGTGACTGCCAGTGATGGCACTTATACAGATCGAGTGGTGGTGAACTGGAACGCAGTTTCTGGGACAACAAGATATGAAGTTTACCGCGCAACAAGTTCTGGCGGAACAAAGACCCTTATTGGTAACCCAACAGCCACAAGCTACACAGATACATCAGTTACACCAGGCACCACTTACTGGTATTGGGTGAAAGCCTGCAATTCTGCTGGCTGTAGTGGCTTTAGTGCTGGTGATAGCGGTTTTGCGAGCATCCCAGTCCCAGCTATCCCGACAAACATTCAAGCAAGCGATGGTACTTATTCAGACAGAGTTCAGATTACATGGAACGCTGTTCAATGGGCACAAAACTATCTAATTTATCGCTCAAACTCACTGGACGGAACAAAGACGCAGATAGGAACATCTAGTTCTACAAGTTACTCTGATTATTCCATGACTCAAGGTGTTACTTATTATTATTGGGTAAGAGCCTGTAATGGCACAGGTTGTAGCAACTATAGCGCCAGTGATACTGGGTGGGCGTCTATTCCCATACCCGCAGTCCCAAGTGGGCTTGTGGCAACTGATGGCGCGTATACAGACAAAGTTCAAGTCAGCTGGAATGAGGTCGCCTGGGCTACTTCTTATAAAGTTTATAGAGCCGATTCAGAAACTGGTACCAAAACAGAAATTGGCCAGTCCTTTAATGGAATTTACGATGACAACACAGCTGTTCCTGGCACGATTTACTGGTACTTTGTTCGGGCATGTGGTGTTTCTGGTTGTAGCAACTATAGTTTGGGGGATAGTGGATATGCATTGTTGACAATCCCAATCATTCCTACAAATGTTACTGCGACCGACGGGACCTATGTTGACAGGGTAGAGATTAATTGGTCTTCCTCCCCATGGGCTACATCCTATCAAATCTATAGAGCAGACTCAGAACAAGGGACAAAGATCCAAATAGGAACAACCGAGAGTTTGAATTTTACAGATACGACAATTATCCCGGAAACGGTCTATTGGTATTTTATTTAAAGCTTGTACTATCTGGGATTGTAGTGATTTTAGTCTTGGCGATAGCGGTTATTCTGCTATTCGTATTCCTACAGTGCCAACATCAATGACAGCAAGTGATGGAGTATATTCAGACAAAGTGGAGATAACATGGTCTGCTTCGGCTGATGTAAGCAGCTATGAAATTTTTCGGGCTGCCACAAGTAATGGCGAAAAAGTGCCGATTGGTTCTTCAACCACGCTTAGTTTCAATGATACAACCGTGGTTCCTGGCGTGCCATATTGGTTCTTTGTGAAAGCCTGTAATCTCCATGGCTGCAGCGAGTTTAGTGTGGGGGATACTGGTTACGCTTCCGCACCAATTCCAGTTATGCCTGGCAATGTTTCGGCAACCGACGGTGACTATACTGATAAGGTAATTGTCACTTGGGATGCTGTTAATCACGCTTTCACTTATCAAATTATGAGATCGGATAGTGAAACAGGTGATAAAACTCTTCTCGGTGAAGTGGGTTCCTTGACATTCGCCGATAACACTACATATCCAGGCAAGACATATTACTATTGGGTGAAGGCTTGCCATGCGGGTGGTTGTGGAAGCCTTAGTTTGCCCGATACTGGTTACGCCGCGATTCCTGTACCCGCAATCCCGACAGGAATATCTGCAAGCGACGGAATATTTAATGATAAGGTACATGTTGGCTGGTTAACAGTTGATTGGGCTAGTTCTTATCAGGTGTTCAGAGCTGACACAGTTTCTGGCTCAAAAACCCAATTAGGTACAGTAGAATCAGCATTCTTTGCTGACACAACGGTTGTACCAGGTAATATCTATTGGTACTTCATAAAAGCGTGCAGCATATCGGGTTGTAGCGACTTTAGTGTTGGCGATAGCGGTTATGCAATGCTGGAAACTCCTGATATTCCTAGTGGTGTCAGTGCTAGCGATGGAACATATACAGACAAAGTTCTGGTGAGCTGGAATGTCCAAACAGATGCTAGTAATTATCAAGTTTTTAGGGCTATCACAGCCACAGGTGCAAAAACCCAAATTGGCACATCAGAAAATACCAGCTTTGAGGACTTTTCTGCTGTACAGGGAAGGACTTATTGGTACTTTGTTAAGGCCTGCAATGCCACAGGTTGCAGTGCAATAAGTGAGGGAGACAGCGGATTTGCCGCCATTCCTGTTCCAGATATACCTAATGACGTGGCAGCCAGTGACGGCACATTTACGGACCGTGTTCAAATTAACTGGACACAAGTAAGTGGGGCAAATCACTATCAAGTCTTTAGAGCAGATCAACAAAACGCTACTCGTAATTTGATTGGTACAAGCTCAATTGGATCTTTCGACGATACGAACACTATTATCGAGAAAATCTATTGGTATTGGATAAAAGCTTGTCAAGATGATGTATGTAGCGATTTTAGCTTTGAAGATAGTGGTTTTGCAGCATACCCCGTTTTAGATCCACCAGCAGGTTTGCGAGCAAGTGACGGCGTGTTTATTGATAAAATCGAAATTGCCTGGAACTCCGTATTTGATACCGAACAGTACAAGGTTTACAGGTCTGACAGTGAGAATGGTTCTAAGATAGAAATCGCAACAACTACAGACACAGTTTTTCTCGATCTAAATATTGAACCGGGAGTTACGTATTGGTATTTCGCCAAAGCTTGTAATTTAGCCGGTTGCAGTGAGTTTAGTTTTGGTGATAGTGGTTACGCGACATTACTAATTCCAGAACGTCCAGAAAACCTTGAGGCCAGTGATGGAACTTTTGTAAACGCCATTAAACTAAGGTGGTCTTCAACTCCTCGGGCTACAAATTACGAAATCTATCGAGCATTAAGTAACACTGAAGCTAAATTGAAGATTGCTGAAATTGAGAAACCCGAATACCTTGATACTGATGTTGAAGGACTGATTAAGTATTGGTATTGGGTTAAAGCATGCAATGCAAGTGGATGTAGTATTTTCAGTGAGCCCGATGATGGCTTTGCTACAATTGAGACTCATGGTTACACCATTTGGATTCCACTGATGATGAAAAAATAGTTGGAAGTAAATAACAAGTTTATTAATGAGGTAATACTAATGAAAACACACGAAATTAATGTGAGTAAATTAGTGTGAATTTTTATAATTTGAATAAAGGTGGTACAAAATGAAAATAAAACACATTCTCTGGTCAATTCTTTTACTGTTATTAATCCCTATGACGGTGGTTCGATCTCAATCAATAAAGGCTCCAGAACCAGATCGGGATATGCTTTTTGATGTCATCAATAATTCGTTTTCAGAACCTCCTTTGATTGGTGATATGCGAATTGAAGGCAACTACGCTGTAGGCTTGTTAATGCTCCAGATTGGTGGTGAATACCAAGAGAGTGAAGGCAAGTTTTACGTCGCAAAGTGGAATGGTTCAAGTTGGTCATTAGCTGTAGGTGGCGATGAAGACTTCGTTGAACAAATTTACAAGGTTCCGAATAAGTTGCTGTCAAAAGAAGAAAAAGACAAAATAGTCGAAGGGTTAACATTGCCTGTTGATTTAACCTTATCGGAATTTGACCAAGACGCAGAATTATTGGCCACCGGTTATAAACTTCCTTGGCGATGTGGTACGACTCAATATGTAAGACATGATTGGGACTCTCATAATGCCGCAGGCATGGGTGTGGCTATTGATATCGACATGAATTTGAACACATATGTTACTGCTGCCGCAGCAGGTGTCGTTCATTATATTAAACAGGATAGCAATAAATGTGGATGCAGCAGCTCACTTGCCAATGATGGTAACTATGTCGTGATTTTAAATGATATGGGTTATTATGATTATTACGTTCATATTAAACAAAATGGCGCCTTAGTATCTGTTGGACAAAGAGTATATCAAGGACAAGACATTGCTTTGAGTTATAAAACAGGCTATACCTGTGGCTCTCGCGCAGTATGCGATCCGGGAACTTGTCCGGTTTCAAACTGTAACGTTTATGCAAATCTCCAATTTCATGTCCAAAATGCAGCTGGTGCGAGACTTCGCCCCGCGTTTGATGATGTTGGTGTGATTACAATAGGGTATAAAACGTCTGGCAACTGTCCGCCACCAGTGCCTGCCATTCCAAGTGGATTAACGGCTAGCGATGGGACTTATACAGACCGTATACAAGTAAATTGGAATGTCGTAGAGCATGCAACCACATATCAAGTTTATAGAGCCACCAGTGCAGGAGGTACCAGAACCCATATTGCTAATCCAGGAGGTACAAGCTACACAGATATGGATGTAACACCAGGAGTTACATATTGGTATTGGGTAAAAGCATGTAATTCAACAGGGTGCAGCAATTATAGTGGTGGCGATTCCGGTTATGCAAGAATTCCAATACCAACTGCTCCCACAAATGTACAAGCCACAGATGGTACATACACTGATCGTGTAGATATAACCTGGAGTTCAGTTACCTGGGCAACAAGTTATCAAGTATACAGAGCAGAATCAGCATCAGGAACCCGTTCCCAGATTGCCACACCAACAAGTAACAACTATTCTGATACTACTGCTTTTCCAGGAACAACGTATTGGTATTGGATAAAAGCATGTAACACTAGTGGTTGCAGCGATTTTAGTGTTTATGACACAGGATATGCCAGAATACCTATTCCAGCTATTCCTACCAATATTAATGCAAGTGATGGCACTTCTACCGAAGCAGTACACGTTAGTTGGTCTGGTGTCGAGTGGGCAATAAACTATCAAATTTTTAGGTCGGATTCCATTGCAGGTTCTAAGACACAAATTGGCGGCTCTGAAACCTTGACCTTTAGCGATTCAACAATAACTCCAGGCGTGATTTATTGGTATTTTGTTAAGGCTTGCAGCGTAAATGGTTGCAGTGACTTTAGCGTGGGGGATAGCGGCTATGCAAAAATCCCTATCCCTTCAATCCCTACGTATGTTTCAGCAAGTGATGGGGAGTTTATTGAGAAGGTGCATATTAGCTGGGCTGGCGTTACATGGGCAGTAGATTACCAAGTATTTAGGGCGTCGAGCTCTGATGGAACTAAAACTCAAATTGCTACCACATCTACACCAAGTTTTGATGATCTCACAGCAGTCCATGGAATAACTTATTGGTATTTCGTAAAAGCGTGTAATACTTCAGGTTGTAGCGACTTTAGTCTAGGTGACAGTGGTTATGCGGCTTTTCCGATTCCTGAAGAGCCAACAGATATAGCTGCCAGTGATGGTACCTATCCAGATAAAGTGCTCGTTACATGGTCAACGGTTGAATGGGCTAGCAATTATCAAGTTTTTAAAGCAGGTACCGAAGATGGTATTAAAACTCAAATTGGAACAACAGAAACGGCATCTTATACAGATTTAGAAGTAGTTCCTGAAATAACTTATTGGTATTTTGTTAAAGCTTGTAGCACAACAGGTTGTAGCGAATATAGCACGGGTGATAGTGGGTTTGCTCTTATTCCAGCACCTGATATACCCACCGAAGTAGATGCAAGCGATGGTACTTATACCGACCGCGTCCAGATTACTTGGTCAACAGTTGAATGGGCTCTAAATTATCAGGTTTTCAGAGCCAATTCCAGTACAGGTACCAAGACCCAAATTGGCACATCAGATAGTCTTAGCTATTCAGATTTAGACATCATCCATGAGGTCGTTTATTGGTATTTCATTAAAGCGTGCAACGATACAGGTTGTAGTAATTACAGCGTTGGAGACAGTGGCTATGCTGCTCTTCCCTTGCCAGCAATCCCTGAAGGAGTAAATGCGAGTGATGGCACATATCCTGATCGCGTTGTAGTTACTTGGAATGAAGTTAACGATGCAAATTCATATCAAATATTTAGAGCGAACTCATCAACCAGTACTAAAACCCAAATAGGTACATCAGCTACTTTAAGTTTTGATGATACCACAATCATGCTTGGTCAAACTTATTGGTATTTTGTGAAAGCTTGTAATAGTTATGGTTGCAGTGACTATAGCCTTGGTGATAGCGGTTACGCACCCGTGCCAATTCCGGGTATACCCCTTGGTGTAAATGCTAGTGACGGTACATTTGAAGATTGGGTGAGAATAGATTGGGAAGCTGTTAACGATGCGACATCATACCAAATTTATAAAGCATACCAAGAAAATGGTTCGCGTACTTTAATTGCCAATAGCACAGATCTTGAATTTGATGATATTAATGTAATCGTCGATGTTAGCTATTGGTATTGGGTTAAAGCATGCAATTCGAGTGGATGCAGTGATTATAGCCTAGGTGATAGTGGATATGCTGCTATGCCGATCCTTGACCCCCCAACAAATGTACAAGCAACTGATGGTAATCACCTTGATAAAGTTGTGATTACTTGGGACGAGGTTATAAATGCAGAAGAATATCTAGTATTTAGAGCAATTAGTCCTGATGCTACAAAGACAGAAATCGGTTCTACTGCCTCAATCACATTCTCAGACACATCCATAATCCCAGGTACGACATATTGGTACTATGTAAAGACGTGCAATAGTGCAGGGTGTAGTGAATTTAGTGAAGGAGATAGCGGTTTTGCTAAGATGCCCGTTCCAAACAAGCCAATAGGTGTGAAAGCTTCAGATGGCTCGTTTTCAGATTATGTGAAAGTAACTTGGTCAGAAACCGACTTTGCGGAAAATTATGAGGTTTACAGAGCAATAAGTCCAAGTTCGGTAAGAGAGTATGTGAATAGAGTTGATGAGCCCGAGTTCAATGATTATGGCGTTACTGTTATGACGACTTACTGGTATTGGGTAAAGGCCTGTAACAGCACAGGGTGTAGCGCATTTAGTGATTATGATAGTGGCTATGCTGCAGGCGACTATATTAATTATAGAATTTGGTTTCCTCTAATCCAAATCAAATAAATCAGACCCAGTAGCTGAAATCTTTCACATTTATTGCTTTACGAAAAGTTTAGAACTACCTACAAACCAAACGTTAGAATAATCAAAATCACCCCTGAGATGGGTGATTTTGATTATCGAATTCTTTTTCTCTTCTTGAAAAGCAAACTTGATTACTTTTTTAGACTTGTGTTTTAGATGTCAACCCCCACCTACTCATACCTTAGAGCCTCAACCGGCTCGAGATTAGCCGCGCGGATGGCGGGATAAATGCCAAAGAACAAGCCCACCGCCAGCGAAAAGAGCGTTGCCAGCAAAATCGCGTCGATACCCACAACCGCCACAAGCGGCGTGCCATAACTGGAAGCAATCCGACTCACAACCAGGCCCAAAACCCAGCCCACTACGATACCCAAGATGCCACCCAGCACACTCAATAAAGCCGACTCGGTCAAAAACTGAAGCTTGATATCCGACTTGCGCGCGCCCAGCGCTTTGCGCAAGCCAATCTCGCGCGTGCGCTCCGTTACCGAAACAAGCATGATGTTCATAATGCCAATCCCGCCCACCAAAAGCGAAATGCCCGCGATACCCGCCATAAAAATGGTCAGAATGTTGGTAACCGAGTTAGCAATCGACAGGATATCTTCCTGGTTGGTAATCGTGAAATCATCCGCCTGTTTGGCAGTCAGCCGATGCCGTGCGCGCAAAACCGCCCGCGTCTCACTAATCGCCTCATCTACCGATTCAGCGTCCTGGGCTTGCACCATGATGATACTCACCGAATCAGACACGCTCTGCCGTGAAATGCGCATTTGCATGGTGGTAATCGGAATATAGGCTTGCATATCCGGGTTGTTAAACTGATTGCCACCCTTCGCTTCGCTCACGCCAATAACCCTGAACGGATAATTATTGATGCGCACGCTCATCCCCACCACTTCGCTGCTTCTGCCGGTCAGACGTTTTGCCAGGTCCGGCCCCAGCACAACCACCGCGCGGCGCGAGTCAACGTCATCTTCCGTAAAAAATTCACCTTCCGACAGCCGCACGTCCATGGTGTGCTGATACACCGGCACACTGCCCACAACGCCAGCATCGTGGCTTTCGCTGCCCAAACTGAAGGTGGCAAACTCGCTCATCATCGGCGACGCCCAGCGCACATGGGGCGCGCGCAAACGGTTGTTCAATTCTTCAACATCCGCCAGGGTGAGATGCCTGGGGTTTTTGACGTCCTCCGCGCGATTGCCCCGCATAACATAGATAACATTCGTGCCAATCGACTCAATTTGCCCGATAATACTCGCCTCAGCCCCACGGCTGATTGACAAAACCGCGATGACCGCGCCCACACCGATAACGATGCCCAAAACGGTGAGAAAGGAGCGCATTTTGTTGGCTGCTAAACTGCTAAAAGCTTCTTTTACTGCCTGAAAAAAGTTCATCGCGCTAGTCCTCACTCACAATCAAGCCATCAAACAGGCGTATCACGCGTCGTGTTTGTGCGGCGACATCAGCGTCATGGGTGACGATGACAATCGTTGTTTTCATTTCGTGGTTGAGTTTCAAAAGTAAATCCATCACTTCCTGTCCGGATTTTGAGTCAAGGTTTCCAGTCGGTTCGTCTGCCAAAATAATTGCCGGCTTGTTAACCAAAGCCCGTGCCACCGCCACGCGTTGTTGTTGCCCGCCCGAAAGCTCGTTGGGTTTGTGCAACATGCGGTCTTCCAGTCCCACCGCAATCAGGGCTTCTTCTGCGCGTTGCCGCATATTGCTGGTATCATCGCTGTACCGCAAAGGAAGTGCCACATTCTCGATGGCAGAGATGCGTGGCAAAAGATTGTACTTCTGAAAAACAAAACCGATTTTTTTGTTGCGCACTTCGGCCAGCTCATCATCTTCAAGGTCTGAAACCAGCACACCATCCAGGTAGTACTCACCGCTGGTCGGTGAGTCAAGACAACCGATCATATTCATCAAGGTCGATTTTCCCGAACCGCTCGGCCCCATAATCGTGGTCAGTTCACCGGGATAAATATCAAGGTCGATGCCCCGCAAGGCGCGCACGACGATATCTTCGCCCATCTGAAAGTCTTTGGTCATGCCACGTACCCGGATAACCGGTTCCACGTGCGGTTTATCTGCCATGCCCACCACCCATGCGCATAAAGCTTTCGATTAAACTAACCGGCGGCGAGATGTAAATCGCTTCGCCATCTTGGATGTCCGCTTCCAGAATTTCAATCGACTGGCTTGAATAAGCGCCGATTTTCACTTCGACCATCTCCGGTCGGCCATCACGACGCACATAGACATAAGTTTTGCCATCGCGCGTAAAGACCGATTCAGCCGGCACAACATAAGTGTTTTCGCGAGTCTCGGTGAGAATGTTCACGCCGACCGTCATACCGGGTTTGACTTTATCCATGCCGCTTTGCATCAAAATGGTCACGTTGTAATTCACCACGCCACCCGCCAGGTTGGGCACACTGGCGATTTCGCTCACCACACCCTGGTAGGTATCTTCAAAAAAGGCATCAAAAATGAGTTCCGCGGACTGCCCAATTTGAATGTAAGGGATATCCACTTCCGAAACAGGCACGTCCAAATACAGCGCGCTTAAATCCGCCATTTGTACCGCCCGGCTTCCCGGGCTAACTACATCGCCCACCTGCATGTTCAGTTCAGTAATTGTGCCAGCGAATGGCGCGAGAATTTCCTGCTGACTCAACTGCTTATTCGCCAAATCAAGCTGACCCTGCAAACGTTTTTCTACGTCAGGGTCAGGTCCGTCTGCAATTTTTTCGAGATTTGCCTCATGACCCGCCAGGATCTCTGCCTGCAAAGCAAGTTGCCGGTCAAGCACGTTCATCTCGTCGGCAATCGATTGCGGGTCGCAAAAAGCCAGGTTTTGGCGGGCGTTCTCCACCGCTATCCATCTGGCTTGCGTTGGCCAGTCTTCGTAATTGGCCAGCGCGTTGTCGTACGCGTTTTGCAGGTTCGTGATGCGATATTCTTCGCAAACCCTTAGGGTCAGCGCGTCTTTTTGGTCTTGCAGATTGCGGATGTTCTTTTCCACGGTCGCGATATCGCTCTGTAATTGCGCCCGTTGTAAATCGGTATCGCTTTCCAAATTCTCCAGCTTACTTTCAATATCCAGTTTGTTGAGTTCAGCTTGCAAAATATCGACTGGCAGGCGGTTTTTATCCAAACGCATGAGTGTTGCATTCGCCTTGACCTCATCGCCGACTTCAACCAAGACCTCGCCTACATAAGCGCTGGACTGCCAGACCAGCACCGCCGATTGCCTGGCGCGTACTGTTCCGGAACCACTGACGGTGGAAACGAGTGTGTCCCGTTGATAAGGAACTGTTTTCAGCTGACTGATGGTTTGTTCCGCGCGTTGTCGTTTTATGTAGTTATTCACAGTGAAAAAGCCCGCCAGCAATACGGCGATAATGAGGACTATCCACCATCCGCTTAGTCGCTTTTTCTTTTTCCTGATAGGTTTATCTGTTGTCGTCATAGGTGCCTCCGCAATCGTATTCCTTAAGGATATGCGATAACTATTAAATTGCTATTAATCCGTTACGAATTCAATTTTACATGATACCGCTTAGTGCCCATAACATCTGCGCTTTTTTCCACTGATGCATGGCTTCCCAGCGACGTACATCCCCGTTACTTTCCGACATGGTCTCTCATCTCGTTCTGACGTGGTCTCTCAACCCGTTCTAACGTGGTCTCCCGACCACGTAAAAAGACCAAATCACTAAGATCCGTTCGCGGAGGCGTCTCGCCGACGTTTTCCACCCCGTTCTGACGTGGTCTCCTGACCACGTAAAAGCGCCACTTCGCACCGCAATACACCTATCATTTTCGCCTATATTCCATTCTCACGGGTAAAATAAACACAAACATTGCAAAAGCCCAAGCGCATCAAGGAGTGCTATGCCCAACTCAGTCACAATCGAAAAACTAGTCTACGGTGGCGATGGACTAGGTCGCCTTTCAGACGGCCGTGCCGTTTTCGTGCCTTTCGTCCTGCCCGATGAAGAAATCTCCCTTGAGATAACGGAAGAAAAAGCCCGTTTCACCCGCGGCACCGCGCTCAGCTGGCACAAAAGCTCACCCCATCGCATTCCCGCACGATGCGAATATTTCACGGTTTGTGGCGGCTGCCATTACCAACACATGCCCTACCAAAAGCAGCTCGAAACCAAACTCGAAACCGTTCGCGACCAACTCAGTCGCATTGCTGGCATCAATCCCCAGGCACTCAGCCACATCACCCAAAGCAGCCAAAGCTGGCACTATCGCAACCAAATTCAATGCCATGTCACCCCAGATGGCGAACTTGGCTTTATGCGCGCCGACAACACCGGCATTCTCCCCATCAAACATTGCGAGATTGCCATGCCCGGGCTCAATGCTCTGCTAAATACCATCAACCTTGACCCCGAAAGTGGCATTAAGCGCGTCACCTTCCGCGAAGACAGCGACGGCGAATGTTTTGTGCTCCTTGAAGGCGAAGACCCCCTGCCCCCGGAACTTACCGTGGAGCTTGAAGTCTCCGCTGGTTACATGGACGCTGAACAAAACTACCATCATCTCGCCGGCACCGACCAGCTGCACTATCGCATTTTGGATAAAGACTTTACGCTCTCGCCGGGCTCTTTTTTTCAGATCAACAATGCCGTCTGTGAAGAACTCGTGAAACACGTCATCGGCCTGACGAAAAGCATCACGACCCACAAAGTGCTGGAACTCTACAGCGGCGCGGGTTTGTTCAGCGCGTTTTTGGCAGCCATGGTTAGCCAACTCATCGCCATTGAATCCACGCCATCCGCCTGTTACGACTTTGCCAACAACCTGGATGCCTTCGACAACGTCAGCCTGTACGAAGGCGCGGTTGAGGACATCCTGCCCGGCTTGCTGTCCCTGCTACAGCCCGAAGCACCCGACCTGGTCCTGCTCGACCCACCCCGCGCGGGTCTGCACATCAAAGCGCTCGACGCGCTCGCGGACCTGGCACCCGAAAACATAATATATGTCAGTTGCGACCCCAGCACCCTCGCCCGCGACCTCAAACGCCTCAGCAACAAAGGCTACCAAGTCCAAACCATCCACGCTTTCGACATGTTCCCCCAGACCTATCATGTTGAGACGGTTGCATTGCTATATAAAAACTGAAACCTGGCAATAGCCTAGTCTTCTCAAGAGCAAATACATATTTTTCGCGCAGTCAAGTCGTGTAAGTTTTTGTTTAAACAAGCTATAATTAACTTGATTAATTCATTGCTTCAAATTAAAATAACAATAGAGAGTTACTAAAACTTGTCGTTACCCTAATGCCTATATAAGAGAAAGGAGATATAGGATGTTACGAGGAATTCCAAATAAAAACAAGGACGAGGAGAAAGAGGAAACGGAGGAACCGACTGCCCCCTTCTCCAGAGTTGAAGAAATTCAAGAACAAGCTCTAAAAAAATTTATTGAAGCCTCATCAAGACAAAAAACTGGAAAGTCGCCAGAAGACAGCGAAATCAAGATGAAGGCAAGCAGAGAGCCAATCGATCAGAGTAATCCACTTTCCTTCCGTAAGATTTTTAAGAAAAATGACCTCCTGCCCATTTCCTATTTACAATCCGGTATAAAAGTGTCTGAATCTGTATGCAGAATTGTTCTCAGAGATAGCACAGGGCGAGAAATCGGTACCGGAACAGGTTTTCTCGTGTCTCCCGAGGTCTTAATCACCAATAATCATGTCCTTCCTGATATTAACTCTGCTACAAATGCTGTCGCGGAGTTTAATTATCAGAAAGACGAAAGTTCTAATGATTGTCCTGTGTATAGGTTTAGCTTGAATCCTCTAAGGTTTTTTATGACGGATAGGAAGCTCGATTTCACACTTGTATCCGTAAATCCGACATCTCACACTGACGAAGATCTCAAAAATATCCCCTGGATAAAGCTCATTTCACAAAGAGGGAAGATCAAAGAAGAAGATAATGTTTCCATCATTCAGCATCCGGATGGTCTAATGAAACATGTTACAGTCAGAGAAAACCAAGTGATATTCATGCTCAAAGACTTTATTCATTACACGACGGACACGAAACGCGGTTCCTCAGGTTCACCAGTTTTTAATGATCAGTGGCAAGTCGTTGCTGTTCATCACTCCGGTGTACCAGACCCAGATAACAGTCGTAATTGGATTGCTAATGAAGGTACCAGAGTTAGCTCCATCGCAGCTTTTGTAAAAAGCGAGTATCAAAAAGTGGATAAGAAAACACAAGAGATTATGGAGGGTGTTTTTATGGAATTAAAGGATTCAATCAACAAAAAAGAAGACAAAGAAGAAGACAAATCAGACCCGATAAAAAATGCGGAAGAGGAAAAAAAGTATAAACCCCTGGCAGATCAATACAGACATGGCTATGATCCCTTATTCCTGGGAGAAGACTACAGAATTGACCTGCCAAAATTGTCGGAAGCAATGGAAGAAGACAGCACCAAAATGAAAAATGGCAGCAACATTCTAAACTATGTGCATTTTTCCGTTGTCATGCGTCAATCGAGAGGACTGGCATATTTCACAGCAGTCAATATAGATGGCAATCAAACATATGGGGAAACTATCCCCAGGAAAGACAAATGGTCTTTTGACAGCAGGATTCCAAGAAGTCATCAATATGGCAATGAAGTCTATGTGAATAATGATTTTGACAGAGGGCATCTTGTAAGAAGACTGGATCCGGTATGGGGCGAAGCGGAGATAGCGCGTCAGGCTGATGCTGACACCTTTTATTTCACCAATTGTGCCCCTCAACATAAAAAATTGAATCAGAAAACCTGGCTACGTTTAGAGGAATATATACTCAATAATGCTGACACGCATAATCTTCAGATCTCCGTCTTTACGGGCCCTGTTTTCGATGATACAGAAGATCATCAATATCGTGAGAATTACCAAATTCCTAATGAGTTTTGGAAAGTCGTCGTCATGGTGAGAACAGATGGAGAGCTTTCTGTAACAGCCTATGTTCAATCACAAAAGGATTACACGAAAGAATTAATAGAAAGAGAAGCCAAAGAAGCCTTTTTCTACGACCGCTTTGAAACCTACCAGGTATCTTTAAAATCGGTTGAACAAATGACTGGTTTGGATTTTGGTGAGTTGCGTAAATATGATCGCTTCGGGCGTAGTGAAGCAACCGGTATATTAATTTCAGAACTCGAAAATATCAGATTGTAATCAAGTCTTTGGAGGGCTTATGAAAACAACCATACAATTTACAGGTGGCATGTACCGAAAAAGAAGATTTAAAAAAGGCGGAAAAGAAGGCGCGATTGTTAGTACTGGGTGGCTCCCTCCTCTTCCGGATATGAGAGACTATTCCGAAGATCATCCCAAAATGGTCGATCTTGTAGAAAAACTGGATATCGATAAGGATGGCACCGGACTACCCAAAAAGGCTGATCTAAGACAGTGGTGCACCCCCGTAGAAGATCAGCTCGATCTGGGTTCCTGTATTGCCAACGCCGCAGTAGGAACGCTGGAATACTTCCAAAACAGAGCCTTTGGAGTGCATATAGAGGGTTCGCGTCTCTTTGTGTATAAAACAGCAAGAAAGCTCATGCAGGCCGAGGGAGACTCTGGTGGATGGATCAGAACTGCCATGGGAGCTATGGTATTGTTTGGCGTACCCGATGAGAAGTATTTCCCTTATACCCTGGATGGCAAAACGGTTAATCCCGATTGGGACACTGAACCCGACAGCTTCCTGTATGCCATGGCCAAAAACTACGCCACCATTAACTACTTCTGTCATGATCCTTTAGGAAAGAAAAACAATGAAAAGCAAGTCTTAAAAAACGTGAAAAAATACCTCGCGGCTGGCATCCCTTCCATGTTCGGTTTTTATGGCTTTGGCTCCTTTGAAGATTCAGATGTTCCTGGAGCTATCCCTTATCCCTGTGAGGATGAGAGCGCCGAATGGGGTCATGCAGTGATGGCAGTCGGTTATGATGATGGCAAAGTAATCACCAACACACGATGCGGAAAGCAGACAAAGGGCGCAATCCTTATTCGCAGCTCCTGGGGAAAAGCCTGGGGAGATGATGGTTACGGATGGATTCCCTATGATTACGTGCTGGACAGACTGGCACTGGACTTCTGGTCTATTCTTGCAGCTGAATGGGTTGATACTCAACAGTTTGGCTTTGATAAGTAAAGGCCAAGCAATGTTTTTGGGCGTAAAGGTAACAGACGAGTAAGTGAGTAAGTAAGTAAGTCAGACTTTTGTACAAGTCGGAATTTCAAAACAATTCTTTTAAAGCCAACCCTGTCGATCAGGGTTGGTTATTTATTTAATAGGCATTATTCAAGGTCTAAGCTCTCCGCGTTAAACCAAAAGAAGCCGTTTTCTTCGCAGTAGGCGTCAATCTCTTTTGCCAGTTCCTGGTTCGCGCGGTATTCTAAGAGATATACCGCCAAACCGCTGGCTTTGGCTTTGGCAAGGTAGGCTTGAAAGTAGGCTCGCTCTTCTTCGGTCTGCTCTCCGTAAGTATTATTTTCGAAATCGATGCTGGTAAAAACGGTTTCCTGATTAATGCCATCAAACAACGAAAGCGCGATGCCTGCATTGATGCACTCAGAAACAAATGCATCCCCGCCATTGATGATAAGGGTAATGTCATAGGTTTTCAGCCCTTTTAGAATAGCGACAAGCCCCACAAAAACCTCACGGGTCGGATATTGATAATAGACATCAGCGTTGTCTAAAAAGAAACCATCCAGCCCCATCTCAGCGACCTGTTTCCCCAGTTCATCAATGATAAAGCCCTGCCATACAGGAGAACTGACATCAATCCACTTTTCGTCCGGCCAGTTTTCATAGACACCCAGTGCTAAATCCTGAAAGCGCGCGTAGTACGGGCGATAGCTTTCAATCGTGCCGATATTAAGGTAGCCATATACCGTTTTCCCATCTGCCTGCAGTTGTTTTATTTGGTCTTCCGTAAACTCGGAGGGTTCAATGACCACCATGCGGTAATCATCAAGCCTGTTTGCCTGGTTTGCGTTAATGCCCAGGAACACGCCATAGTCCTGCACAGGCTTTTGCTGCATAGGCTTTGGCGCGCATTGAGTCATGAGACCTAACAAGCAAATGGCAAGCCACAGTGTTAAAAAGTTTTTTTTTCTTTTGCATACATGCACAATTCTAATCCCAAAAATGTAAGCAATGAACAAAACCGGTATTAGCCTGCAACATTTCAATGCGATTTTTGGCTTCATCGTCGAGTAAAAATACCTTTACAATGCCACAGGGGGAAAAAGACTATAATGGACAGGGTTTTATAAGTTCCACAAAGTATAAAGCAATAAAGGACCGACCATGAAAAAGATTGCGATGTTCACGATGGGTACACGAGGTGATATTCAACCATATATTTATTTATCCAAAGAACTTATTCGTAATGGATACGATGTAACGCTCGGCTCGCACCCCTGTTGGCGAAATTTGGTTGAGGCTTCCAGTATCCATTTTGAGCCGATCGGTCCCGATATTGATATCGATAAAGAAGCCGCCATTATCAGAGGGAAATCTTCAAGTCCCGCATTAAGTATGCTCAGAATGATGAATTTTGTTTTCAAAATCATTCAAAATTCGACGCACGAGATTTTCGAAGTCTGCAAAGGCAAAGATTTAATCATTGTCAGCCACAGTCAAATGGGCGCGACCGAGGCTGAAGTGTTGAGCATCCCTACGGTTAATGTGACATTACAAAAAGAGATGATTGCTGAAAAACTCAAACCCCAAACTTTTTGGAACAAACTGATTGGTCAAATCATCGGCAAACAGGTGGCAAAACCCTATAACAAAATCAGGAAAGTCTATGGACTAAAACCGATTCAATCTTCTGATGAGATTATTTCGCGCAAACTGAATTTGATACCGATTAGCAAACACATTTTAGAGAGAAATCCATACTGGGAAGCGCATCATGTTCTGACCGGTTACTGGTATGAAGATGAAGAAAATTACAGCCCCGACGAAAAGCTGGCGATTTTTCTTGCGAGCGGAGAAAAACCGATCCTTCTTTCTCTCGGAGCGATGTCATTCGAAGAAGAATCGGAAAAAGAAAAACTGGACATGTTCGTGAATGCCTTCGAAAAATCAGGACATCGCGCCATTATCCAGGGATTTCAAAAGACCCTTCAGAATTATGACCTGCCAAAAACGATGATCGCCTGCGGCAGTGTCCCGCACAGCTTCCTTTTCAGGCACTGTCTATTCGTTATTCATCACTGTGGATTTGGCACTTCAGCAGCCACGTTGATTTATGGCATCCCATCCATTCCAGTGCCCCATGTTTTGGATCAGATGGGATTTGCCATGCAACTGCACGAGAATAATGTCGCCACAAAACCTCTCAAGTCAAAAGATTTGAGTGAAGAGTCGATATACCAAGCCATATTAGACATGCGAAGCACGTACGAGGAAAAGAAAAAGAACGTGGACCTCCTTTCCGCCAAAATCAAAGAAGAAGGCGGCGTGACGGAAGCGGTAAGGCTAATTGAAGAAGTGGTGAAGGAATAAATTCCAGTTCGTTGATTCAGAGGTAATAGCACCCCTGACAGAAAACTAATGCCACTCTTAAAAAAGCTTGGTTTCACTTTTTGAGTTTTTAAGCCAAAGACAAGATATTATCCTTGGCTTCTTCATAAGGCTGGTTTCCTTTCACAATACACCAAAATACATTATTTCCAGCTTATACAAATCACCCCTATATCAACATATTAAGATATAATAATACCTGAATACAGGAAGGATATTATGAAACAAAACGATCTGCCACTCTCAGAAAACGAAACACACCGAAAAAGACTGGAAGCCAAGGCTGAAATTCTAAAAGCGCTGGCTAACCCTGTGCGGCTATGCCTGATGGAACAAATCATCAAAAGAGGTGAGACAACCGTTTCCGAACTGGTCACATGCATGGGCGCGAGTCAATCCCTCATTTCGCAATACCTGGGCAGACTTCGCAGTTTGGGCTTTGTGGAATCCCGAAAGAGTGGTAATCTTGTTTACTATTCCTGCAAAAACAAGGCCGTTCGCGACCTGGTTGAATACATTTTGGAAAGCAATATCTAAAAGGAGCTAAATTATGAAAATTGTTATCGTAGGCGGTGTCGCCGGCGGAGCAACCGCCATGGCGCGCTTGAGAAGACTTGACGAGAACGCCAAAATCGTTCTCTTTGAGCGCGGAAAGTACATCAGTTTTGCCAACTGTGGCTTGCCTTATTACGTGGGCGGGGCGATTGCTTCGCGCGATGCGTTGTTCGTCTCCACGAAGGAAAAATTTGAAAAAGACTATGGCGTTGACATCCGCGTTGAAAGCGAAGTCATTCGCATTAACCCGGCAAACAAGACGGTCGATGTTTATGACCGCGCCAACGAGAAACACTACACCGAAACATACGATAAGCTTTTACTCTCAACCGGTTCGCGGCCCTTCGTGCCCAAAGTGCCCGGCACGGATAACCCCAACGTATTTCAGCTGTGGACGGTCCCAGATGTGGATAAAATTGTCCAGTTCATCCAGGAAAAGCAGCCCCAAAACGCGGTCGTGGTGGGCGGTGGCTTTATCGGGCTGGAGATGGCGGAAAACCTGGCCCACCGCGGCTTGAAAGTGACCGTCGTCGAGATGATGAATCAGGTCATGCCCCCACTGGATGCTGACATGGCCAAACTGGTCGAAAACCACATGGCGGAAAATGGCATCACGCTCAAGTTGGGCAAAGCCTTTTCTGGCATGTCGGAAGATGGGCAAAAAGTAATGCTCAGTGATGGCCAGGCGCTTGAAGCGGACATGGTTGTGCTTTCCATCGGCGTGCGCCCCAACAACGAACTGGCCAAAGAAGCCGGCTTGAGTCTCAGCGAACGGGGCGGCATTCTGGTGGATGAGTATATGCAAACATCCGACCCCGATATTTACGCGGTGGGAGATGTTATCAGCGTGCAGGATTATGTCATGGGAACGCCAACCATGATTCCCCTGGCAGGGCCGGCGAACAAACAAGGCCGCGCGGTGGCTGCGAACATACTTGGCAAAAAGCCCGAGACTTATGTAGGTACGATGGGAACCAGCATTCTGAGGCTCTTTGATATAACCGCCGCCAGTGTGGGCGCCAACGAAAAAACGCTCAACAAAGCCGGGCAGAAATATGGCCAGGATTACTTCATCGCGCTTTCGCACCCCAAATGCCACAGCGGTTACTTTCCCGGCGCGTTGCCCCTTTCGGTAAAAGTTATTTTCGACAAAGAAGGCAAAGTGCTGGGCGGGCAAATTGTAGGCTATGAAGGCGTGGATAAACGCATCGACGTGCTGGCAAGCGTCATTTATTTCAAGGGCACGGTAAAAGACCTCAGCCAACTGGAACTGGCTTACGCGCCACCCTACTCTTCAGCCAAGGATCCGTTAAATTTTGCCGGATATATGGGCATGAACATCCTGGAAGGTTTGACCGACCCCATTTTCTATCACGAGTGGGCCCAAAACCCTGATGCCTACACCTTGCTCGATATTCGCGAACCGGATGAAACCATAGCCGGCAGCATCCCCGGCGCACTGCTTATCCCACATTCCCAGCTTCGCGAACGCATCAGCGAACTGGATAAAAGCAAAACCTATGCGATTCTCTGCCGGGTAGGCCGCCGTGGTTTTATTTCTGAGCGTCTCTTGAAACAACATGGTTTTAAGGTCAAAAACTTTGCCGGTGGCTTGCAAAGCTACCACGACATGGAGTACGACATCACAATGAACACAAATACAACCCCAGATACTAAGGCGTCAAATATCCCCGCTGAAATCGCGCCTGTGGCAAGCACGGTTGGCAAACTGGAAACTCTCGACGTTTGCGGTTTGAGCTGCCCTGGTCCTATCGTTCAGGTAGCAAACACACTCAAAACCCTGAACGATGGGGATCAGCTGGATGTGACCGCCTCTGATCCGGGCTTCACCCGCGATATCGCCGCCTGGTGTAAAAACACGGGCAACACGCTGATTAAAAGCGAAAGCGAAAAAGGCACTTACCGGGCTATCGTGCAAAAGGGATTTTCAGCTGGCGCTGGCACCTTGCCACAAACCGTGGCGCAGGCAAGCGCTCCGCTAAAAGAAAAGACGATGATTATTTTCGATAATGACCTCGATAAAGCTATCGCCGCCTTCATTATCGCTAATGGCGCGGCCGCCATGGGCAACAAGGTGCACATGTTCTTCACCTTCTGGGGTCTGAGTATTTTGCGCAAGGAACAATATGTGCCCGCCAAAAAAGATTTCATGGGCAAAATGTTCGGCATGATGCTCCCCAGGGGCTCGCGCAAGCTGGGACTTTCGCAAATGAATATGGCTGGTGCCGGCGCGAAAATGATTCGTGGCATTATGAAGCATAAAGGCATCGACAGCCTTGAACAGCTTATCCAACAGGCGATTGACGCCGGCGTGGAGTTGACCGCTTGCCAGATGACCATGGACATCATGGGACTGAAACAGGAAGAATTGCTGGACGGCGTGCAAATCGGCGGTGTCGCCACCATGCTCAACGACAGCGATAACTCCAACATGAACCTGTTTATCTAAGCTTGTATAAATAAATAAGTAAGCCGCGCGAAGTGCATAATTGACATCCGCGCGGCTTTTTAATTCTGATGTTTTTTCTCATAGCACAATTTGAATGCGATTTCACTGATTTTGACTTATAGAAATAGTGGTACGATTAATCTAAACTAAGAGCTGCAAAATTGATAATAACAAATCAATTCAGCATAAACGACCTTCTTATGGAGAAAAAACTTGAAGAAAGCTATTATTTTTCTAATATCTGCAACCGTACTTTTTAGTTTGAGTGCATGTGGTGGCAATGTAAGGAACGTCAATATTATTGATGTGGCTTCCGAGATATACACATCTGATGAAATCATGTCCGCCATTGAAACAATCATAAAAGAATTTGACAAGGATTGGTCGGGATGCACGCTGAAAGAAATCTATTACGCTGGCGATGACATCACCCAAGGTTATCAAGATTGGGCAGATAGAAATGATGCAGATGAAGTCATTGTTTTATTATCTTCCTTCGATGTTGATGGATCCGGCGGAGACGGTTCCTTGAACTCTAACAGTTCTTATCACCATTGGAATTGGATTTTAGTAAGAACAAACAGCGGTGAATGGCAACATGTTGACCATGGTTATTAATCACAGTAACAACTTATTTTGGAAACCGGAAAAGTCTCGAAATAGTGTGTTCACAATAGTGCTACGAACATCAATGATGCAGCTTTTATTACCAAAAAGTATATTTACAACAATAAAAGGGTTTTAGCATGATCGATATAAACGTTTTTTGGAAAGATGTCCTGGCACAAAACCGTGAGAAACTCCCGGCATATTTCTGCGAAGACGCGCGCATCCGCTGGCACTGCACAAACGAAGAATTCACCGTCGGTGAATATATCCGCGCGAATTGCGACTACCCCGGCGACTGGGATGGAACGATTGAACGCGTGATAAACTGCGAAAATCTAATCATCGCGGTCGTGAAGGTTTACCCCAAAGATTTTTCAAGTTCATTTCATGTCACCAGCATTGCCGAACTGAAAGATAGCAAAATCATCGCCCTGGATGAATACTGGGCCGATGACGGCGAAGCACCCCTTTGGCGACAAGAAATGAAAATCGGTAAAGCGATTTCATAATTACGCAGAAAAATAATTTTCCGATTTCTTTTTCTTTGCACCCAAGAATCTTTAAACGCAAATACAACTCAAAAGTATAGCATTCCCACAGTTCCATCAAAAAATGTAATTTCAAATCAGCATTAAAACAACATCAAAACAAGATACATTAATTTGACAGGTCATAATAATTGTGCCATAATAACTCCCGACAGGCTGCCGGTCGGGAGCCTATAAAACATAAGGTGATACTATGGAAAACAGAAAACAAGAAATTATCGACGTTACGAGAAAACTCATCAACGAAAAGGGCTTGCTAAACACGTCCACCAACGATATCGCCCGCACGGTGGGCATTTCCAGGGGCACCCTTTATCATCATTTCGAATCCAAAGAAGCTATTTTAGACGCGTTGGTTGACCAAATCAGCGCTGAAATTTACAAACGCGCCAGAGAAATCGCGCAGGACAAGTCCATACCGGTTTTAGAACGCATGATTAAAACCGTCTTGTCGCTCAACATCGGCAGCGGGTCTGACCAGGTCATTCTGGAGCACCTGAACAGTCCAAACAACATCTTCCTCCATCAAAAAGTGCAAAAGGATATGTTACAGACGATTCCAGGCATCCTTGCTATCATTGTTGAAGATGGAAATGAAGAAGGGATTTTCAATACAAAGCATCCCTATGAATGTATGGAAATGTTGGTTGCCTATATATCCGTGGCTTTTGACGACGATTCTAATGAAAGAAGCGAGAACGATGATTTAAACAAGCTGATTGCTCTCATAAGCAACTTGGAACGCATGCTTGGCGCGCAGGAAGGTGTCTTCCATGCCTTCATAGAGTATTTTGCTGATGGAAACGAATCTTAAGCTCATAAGAAATAAAAAGTTTCTTATATTCTGGCTTGCCGGTCTTGTCGCGACCATCGGCAGCGGCATGACTTCGTTTGGCATCGGCGTTTACATCTTTGAACGAACTGATTCCGCTTTTGTCAAATCGATGATCAGCCTGGTGGCGTTTCTTCCAACAATTGTTGCGGGACCTTTCGCGGGCACGCTGGCAGACCGTTTTGACCGCAGGAAACTGATGGTTCTGGGCGATGGTCTTTCAACTTTAGGAATTCTGCTCATCCTTTATGCCATTCAGTTCGCAAACAGCAATGTTTTTCTTATCGGAACTGGCGCTTTTCTGTCCGCTTTGTTTTCATCCATAATCGAACCAGCCACTAAGGCGACGGTTTCTGACCTGCTCAGCGAAGAAGACTATACAAGAGCAAGCGGATTGATGCAACTCGCAGAATCAGCCCGTTTTTTGATAGCGCCAGTTCTCTGCGCGTTTGTGATGACTCGTGGCGGGCTGACGGCGGTACTGATTATTGACCTTTTGACCATTATCACCACAATAGCTGCGGTTTTAGTCATTGCTAAAGGTCTGGTATCAAAGGAATCTGTGAACAAACAAGCCTACAAGCAAAGCTTGCTCCAGGGCTTTGAAGCAATCAATAAAAACGCGGGCATTCGGGTGCTGGTAGTCTTTTTAATCTTGCTGACCTTCATGGTCGGTACAATCCAGGAACTTTCCACACCACTTATTTTGTCGTTTACGAACGCCAGGACTCTAAGCATGATGATTACCATCGCGGCTTTCGGCATGGTACTTAGCTCAATTTACCTTGGCGCGCGAGAGTTGAAGGGGCGCAAAATCATAATTTTTAGCATTTCCGCCTTTTTGGCAGGCCTTGCCATGGTGGGATTTGGTGCTTTGGAAAACGTTTTTGTTATCACACTGTCTGGCTTTCTGTTTTTTGCCACATTGCCTTTTTTGAATTCCATCGCGGACTATTTCGTGCGGGTCAACATCCCCAACATTTTGCAGGGTCGTGTCTTTGGCATTCTGGGCACCATCACCCAGTTGGGATACCTTTTGGCATACGCGCTTTCGGGGTTTTTATCTGATTACGCTTTTCGCCCGCTCCTAAGCGAAGGCGGCGCGTTGACTGATACCATCGGGAAAATTATCGGTGTTGGCAGTGGCAGGGGAATCGGACTGTTCATCATTGTTGAGGGCTTTGTGCTCATGCTTATAGCAACGCTCTTGTCTAAAAACAAGGCTTTGTCTCAATTGAAAGGATAGGGAAAATGCTCAAAAAAATAATTCAAAATGATTTGAAAGGGTCAAAACTGGTAAGTCTGACTACTTTTGTGTTCATTTTATTTGCAAGTTTTTTGTTAAGTACGGTCGCGATAATTGCCGTCAACCTCAATTCGTCCGTCAATCTGTTTATGGAGAACGTCAAAACGCCCCACTTTCTTCAAATGCATATGGGCGATTTCGACAGCGAACGCATGCGCCACTTTGCCCAAAGCAACGAACATGTGCTTGATTACCAAACAATGCCTTTTTTGAATGTTGACGCGAGTGATATTTCAGTCAATGGTGAACGCTTCACTGAGAACAGTCAGGATAATGGCTTTTCCTGGCAAAGCGAAAATTTCGATTTTCTCCTGGACCTGGACAATAAAATCATTTACCCCAACGAAGGCGAAATCTACATTCCGTTGGTCTATGACACAAATGGTGTTTTGAAGACAGGCGACCGCATGACCATTTCAGGCCTGGACTTTACCGTAAAAGGTGCCATTCGGGATGCGCAGATGTCTTCTATGCTGGCTTCATCCAAAAGGTTTTTAATTCATCCCAGCGACTATGAAAAAATCAGATCTGTTGGCAGGGAAGAGTTTTTAATCGAATTTCTATTAAAGGACCCAGCGAGTATCAATTTGTTCCAGGGAGATTATGCTAACGCGAACCTTGAAAGCAACGGGCCAACCATTACTTATTCGATTATCAAGCTTATGAATTCCCTGACTGATGGCATCATTATCGCCATTCTTTTCCTTATTGCCTTTTTGATTATCATCGTCAGCTTTCTTCTCATTCGCCTGACCCTGACAGCAAAAATCGAAGATGAATACAAAACCATCGGCGTCTTGAAGGCAATCGGCATGCAACTTTCCATGATAAAAAAGATGTATCGGGCAAAGTACGCTTTGATAGCGTCCCTGGGTTCCGCATTTGGGCTCATTCTTTCACTTGTTTTGTCTGGATTTTTCCTTCAGAATATTCGCCTGTTCTTTGGAGAAAGTGAACATAAGGCACTCGCTATCATCAGTGCCGTTATCGCCAGCGCTTTCATCTTTGCCGTCGTGATACTTTTTATCACCCTGTTTCTCCAAAGATTAAAGAAACTCACCCCCGCGGCTGCAATCAATACCGGCATCGTTTCGGATGGCGCATCAAGTCTCAAGCACTTCAAGCTAAGAAAACAAAACCTTTTGTCAACGGACTTGTTTTATGGCATGAATCTCATCCTGACACGCAAAAAGACTTACTTCACCTTCGTGCTCATACTCATCATCGCGTCCTTCGTGATGATATTACCCAACAACATCTATTCGACCATGGCATCGGATAAATTCATCAGCTATATGGGTCTTGGGAATGGCCAGGCGATGATGATATTAGCAGGCAAGGATAGCCTGAACGATTTGAACAGCCGCCTGGAAAACGACCCGGATATCGAAACTTACGCCATTTATGACCACAAAAGCTATGAGTTTATGCTGGATGAGAACGCCATCAGCAAAATGTGGGTTACCCTGGGCAATCACCATCTGTTTCCAGTTTTATACACAGCCGGACATGCACCTGAACACGACAACGAAATCGCCCTTTCATTTTTGAATGCCAGCAGTCTTGATAAAAAAATCGGCGATACCTTGACCTTAATCATTAATCAGCAAAAGACGGATTTCGTCATTACCGGTATCTATTCAGATATCACTAATGGCGGGAAAACCGCACGGGCAACTTTCTCTGATAATTTATCGGATTCTTTGAGTACAAGCCTGGTGATGAATTTCAGGAAAGATATATCCATAGACGAAAAACTAAAGTCGTTTGAACAAGCCTATCTGAATGCCAAAGTCTACAACATCAAGACCTACCGGGACGCTGTTTTTGGATCAACGATGAACAACATCAAAATATCAAGCGTCATTGCCATTATTTTATCCGTTGGCCTGACACTATTAATCACGCTTTTGTTCGTCAACATGCTGGTTGTAAAAGACCGCCGAAACACATCCATCCTTAAGTCGGTTGGATTCACTAATAAGAGCTTGCATACACACTACATAAGCGGTTCAGTTTTGCTGGTTATCGTCAGCATGATTTTCGGGACAGTACTCGCCAGCACCTTGGGTCAGTCTATCACTGGCGCTTTTGTACAAGCCATGGGTGTGGCAAATTTGAAATTTAACATTGATAAAAGCTTTGTCTTTTTTATTGCGCCGATATGCATGGTGGCCATCGTTTATTTTGGCACCAACCTTGGCACGCGTTCAATCCAAAAAATCAAAGTATCAGATTACATTAGGGAGTAGAAATGACTACAATTATTGAAGCACGAAACATCACAAAAACATTTGGTCAGGAAAAAAATCAAACCGTTGCGCTGAACAACGTATCGATTGCCATCAAAGCGAATGAGTTCGTTTCCGTGATGGGGCCTTCCGGTTCCGGTAAATCAACGCTTTTGTTCGCGCTTGGCGGCATGGATACCCTGGACGAAGGGTGTGTTTATATCAACGGGGTATCGCTTTACGAAATGGATGACAACAGAGTGGCGGATTTCAGACGCAAAAATATGGGCTTTGTTTTTCAAAACCCCACAATGTTGCCAAGTTTGGACATTTTAGACAATATCATGCTTCCAAGCTTTGAAGATTATAAAAACGACAAATCAGCACTGACCCAAAAGGCACAAAACCTGATGAAACTGGCCGGCATAGAAGGAACAGAGAACCGAAAAATAACCGAAGTGTCCGGCGGGCAACTGCAAAGAGCGTCGATTTGTCGGGCAGTTCTGCATGGGCCGGAGATTCTTTTCGGAGATGAACCCACTGGAGCTTTAAACTCAAAATCATCGGAAGAAATTTTGGATTTATTTGAAGAACTGAACAAAAACGGCATGACCATCCTGCTTGTCACCCACGACGCAAAAGTTTCGGCCAGGGCCAACCGGGTTATCTTTATGAAAGATGGTGCCCTGGAATCAGAGCTTTATTTTGAAAACGAAGACCATCAAACCAGACTGGTACTCATCAACCAAAAAATGTCTGATTTGGGTATTTAGAATTGAAAGATAGTGATTCAAGCCTTTATGAAAGTAATAATCTAAAAACAAAAAGGACAGGAATTAAATAAGATGCAAGGCCCAAAAAACAAAATCATCAGCAAAACTTCCGTATTCCCAGCCAACAAAAAGGAAATCTTTATGCGTTTACAAAAGCTGGAAACTTTGCAGTATGTAGCCGCGCCTTACGCCAGCTTCATCCCAGTTGATGAAAAACAGCCTATCGAATGGAAGGAAGGGTCAAGCTTTTCCTTCCATTTTTATCTGTTTGGCATATTTCCCTTTGGTATCCATACCATTCATGTACTGGCTTGCAGTGAAGAACTTGGCATTAGCACCCGCGAGTATAACAAGCATGTACCTGTGTGGAATCACCGGATTTTACTTGAAACGATTGATGAGAACACGACTCGCTACACAGATGAAATTGAAGTTGGTGCGGGATGGAAAACTTTTTTCGTAGCCCTTTGGGCAAAAGCGTTTTATGCGCACCGTCAACGAAAATGGCTGAAGCTTCTCTCGACCACGCAAAATTAATTGATAAGCTCAGACCATTAAAAAATAATATTTCATTACAAAATTCTCACACAAATATACGGGTTTTGTAAATAAACCCTTGCCGATTTGGGGCTCTCAATGTAAACTATTTACATGACAGTCCTATCTATTACAACTGATTTTGGTAACTTGAACGGGTTTACGGGCACGATGAAAGGTGTCATTTATGGCATCTCTCCCGACGTTAAAATCGTTGATATCACTCACGAAATTCCCGCCCAGGACGTGCGCACGGGTTCAATAGCCCTTTGGCGTGCCGTACCCTACTTTCCTGCCGGCTCAGTCCACGTCGCCGTGGTTGACCCCGGAGTCGGTACCGCGCGCAGACCCATCGCTGCAAAACTCGGTGATCAATACTTTGTGATGCCGGATAATGGCTTTATCACACCCATGCTTGAAGACGCTGAATCCGCCGGCGAAGAAATTATCATCGTCCACCTGGACAATCCCGAATACTGGCTTGATACAGTCTACACCACTTTCCATGGCAGGGATATTTTCGCCCCGGTTGGCGCGCATCTGGCAGCGGGTGTGCCCATCACAAAACTTGGCACGGTTATTCACGACCCCATCCGCAAGCCTTTACCCAGACCACAAAAGACAGAGCAAGGCTACCGCGCAAACATTCTGGTGATTGACATTTTTGGTAACTGTTCTACCAACTTGCGTGTCGCGCAGGTTCCGAACCTTGCCAAAACTACGCTCAAAATCGCCGGGCAAAGCATTCATGGAATCATCCCCTCCTACGGGCACCGCTCACCTGGAGACCTGGTGGCGGTAACCGACAGCGAAGGGTTCGTTGAAGTTGCCGTCGTCAACGGCAGTGCCGCAAGGACCTTTGGCATTCAGCTTGATGATCCAGTGGAGGTCTTCTTTGATGAGTGAACCGAAACCCTTGCCACTGGTTGTTAAAGACCTCAGCTTTCGGTATCACACGCGCGACTCCTGCGCTATTCGCAACATTAATTTATCGCTTGAACCCGGTCAAATCATGCTTTTGGCCGGTTCTTCAGGTTGTGGCAAAACCACACTGATGCGCTGCATCAACGGACTTATTCCGCATTCCTACAATGGTGAAATGACCGGCGAGATTCTCGTGCATGGTCAGTCCATTGAAGGCATGAAGCTTTCACAAATTTCAAGACACATCGGCACCTTGCTACAGGACCCTGAACGACAAATTTTGGGCACTTATGTCTTAAATGAAGTCTGTTTCGGGCTTGAATCAATGGCATTGCCACGCAAAGAGATGCTTCCCATCGCGCACAAAGCGCTTGAAAGACTACGCATCCTGTATCTTAAAGACAAAGAAACCTTCTTTACCTCTGGTGGGGAAAAACAAAAAGTTGCCTTGGCAGGCGTTCTTGCCATGGAACCAGACATCCTTTTGCTTGACGAACCGCTCGCCAGCCTTGACCCCGCATCCGCCCACGAAGCCTTGTTAGCCTTTCGTGAGCTGGCAGATGAAGGTCTTTCGATTATGATTGTTGAGCACCGCGTTGATGACGTTTTGGCTATCAAACCCGAAAAAGTTCTATACATGGAAGACGGTGAGATTAACTACTACGGCGATGTTGCCGGGCTGATGGAAACAGTGGATTACAGCCGCATTAAATTACCCGCTGAAGTGATTGCCAGACGCGCCAAAGGCAAGGTGCATCCTGTTTTCAAACCCACCGTCCCCGAACTTGACAAGGATTCCGAACCCTTGCTTTCGTTCCAGGATGTTCGTTTTCAATACAAGGAAGACACTCCCGAAGTGCTGCATGGTATAAATTTGGATGTTCGTTCCGGCGAAGTCATTGCTATTCTTGGGCATAACGGCTCGGGAAAGACCACCATGGTGAAGCACGCCCTGGGATTACTCAAACCTACCAGCGGTAAAGTTTTACTGGAAGGTGTCGATTCCAAAAAATCGACCATCGCTACTTCGGCCAAAACGATCGGTTATGTCTTCCAAAGCCCCAGCCAAATGCTTTTTGCCTCCACAGTCCGCGAAGAGCTTGCCTACGGGCCCGAAAATCTCGGCTTCTCAAAAGAGCAGGTTGCAGAAAACGTTGACTGGGCTATCGATACCGTAAACCTTGAAGAAGAACTGTCCACCCCACCATTGGCACTTTCCTTTGGACAGCAAAAGCGGGTCTCAATCGCTTCGGTGCTTTCAATGCGCTCGCGAATCTTAATGATGGACGAGCCTACCGCCGGGCAAGACTACTGGAACTATAAATCCTTTATGGACACCATCCTGCAAACACCCGGTTTTGACTCGATTATTTTCATCACCCACGACCTTGATCTCGCTTTAATTTATGCCAATCGTGTGATTGTGCTTTATGGTGGCGAAATCGTTGCCGATGGACATCCACAAGACATATTATTGGATGAAGAAAAAATCAAGAAGTGGCGCTTATTGCCAACTTCTCTGCTAAAATTGAATCAGGAATTATGGCCAAAGACTGGCCAATATATGCGCGCTGAAGCGCTTAGCCAATTTATTACATAATACAAAGGAGAAATATTTATGGCAAAACAAACTGAAAAAAAGAGTATTTGGGCATTTGGGACCAAACAGGTCGTCTATGCCGCTATCGGTGCCGCACTTTATGCGGTTTTAACCTGGGCTTTTAACGTATGGCAGATCCCCGGAGCTGGTAACGTTGGTATTCGCCCGGCTATCGTCATCCCCATGTTCTTTGGTATCGCATTTGGCCCAATCGTCGGCTTTATCACCGGCTTTGTAGGCAACATCCTTGCTGACATGCTCAGCGGTTATGGCTTCTGGATTTGGTGGGATTTAGGCAACGGTATCATCGGCTTGATTCCTGGCCTGTTCTCAGCCTTAATCGTCAAATACGATGAAATTAAATCCATCCTTTGGGGTGAGCTTTCAGTCATCGTGGGTAGCGCGGCAGGCATGGGCCTGGCCAGTGCGTCAGAATTCTGGGTATCCGGCGCAGATTTTAATACCGTCCTGTTAGCCAACTTTGTACCCTCATTCGTGACCAACATCATTTGGGGTCTCGTTTTGCTGCCCTTGCTGATGATCGCATACGCGGCCATCCTAAAGCGCAGCGGTCGGTAATTTTAAGTTTTTAGTGAGGGCGATTTTTAAGAATCGCCCTCAAGGACGTATCAAATGCTGGTAAGCTGGAATTATCGTTTTCGCAACAGTCCCATGGATCACATTGATCCGCGGGCACGTTTCATATTCTCGTTCGCCTTGCTGTTTGCAGCTACCGCAACCTGGAATCCCATCATCCTGTTCGTCCTCTTTCTCATCGCCATCACCTGGTATCTGATGGCCCGTCTCACCTGGAAAGACACCAAAGTGGGCTGGTTCATGATTTCTATCATGCTTTTCACAATGATTGTCGTCAACACCATCATCACTGGCGGTGGGGCTGGTGGCGTGGTGCCTCCGGGCGGTCAGCTGGTTTGGCCGGGTGGATTTGATCTCTTTGGCAAACACTTCACCTTTGGCTTGACCGTTGAACGCGTATGGTTTGCAATCTCGCAACTGATGCGCATCCTTTCCATTTCACTCGCTTTTATCATCATTCCCTACACCATGGACTCCCGTGCTTATGGGGTTACCTTCAGTAAATTAGGCATGCCCGACCGTCTCGCCTACACCATGGAGCTCTCTTTCCGCTTTATTCCAACCCTGGCGAGAAACTTCCAGGTGACTTTGGACGCCCAACGCGCGCGTGGTTTTGAACTGGACGGTGGAAAAGGAAATTTTATCAAGAAAATTCGCCGTGTCGCGCCTTTGCTTATTCCGGTAACCATGAATGCCATTGTCTCCAGCGAAGACATCGCCAACGCCATGGACTTGCGGGGCTTCGGTGAACAAAAACGCACCTGGCTCTATGAACTTAAATTCAACTGGTGGGACTGGGCACTGATTGTCTTTTCAGTTCTCATGCTCGCCACAGTCCTGTTGCTCGCTTTCCGCTTCGACATGCGCCTGTTCAGCGTGCCAGGCTGGTTTTATGGCTTGTTTAACAAGTAAACCTCTTGGGCTTTCGCGCCAACATAAACACAACTTTTTTCTTAGTTTCAAAACGGAGTAAATAAAATGGACCTTTCTGTTGCCTGGCAAGAGCTAAAAACGCGCGTCGATCGGGTGGATTTTTCACGTTTATGGCGTGGTTTTCAACCAACAAAGTTCGCGGTTTACAACGATACGGAATGCTTTTTTGATGGCGCCTACATTGAAAAAACGGGTGCTTTCCTGGCGAATACTGCCATCCAGTACAACGGCGAACACATCGCTATCTGGTATCTTCCCGAAGTGCCCAGCGACTGGGACCAACTCAGCGCGTCAATAATCCACGAAATGTTTCATGCTTTCCAAAACGCATCAGGCGAGTCGCGCTGGCCCAACGAAAAAGAAGCGCTCTTGCATTACCAGTATTCAAGTGACAATCTCTCCGCGAAACTTCAGGAAGCCAAACTCATCTCCGCCACGTTGGATAGCGATTCTTCAGCGGATTTTGAAACCCTATTGCAATCCAGAAAAACCCGATCCCAAAAGCACCCCTATGAATACGACTATGAAGCGCGAATCGAGCAAATTGAAGGAAGCGCCAATTACGTCGAAATGCGCGCGCTGGAACAACTCGACCCTGCCAAAGCGCAAGCCAAATGGAATGGCGCGTTAAAAGCCGTTTTGGACCCAGCCAGCTATCTGCCCATCCGAATTGTGTCCTACGCAATCGGCGCCCTGTTTCTCGCTTGTATTAAAAAGCATACAGATTTCGATTTTGAAAGCTTCGACGACCAGCCTTTCTCATTGAAAATCCTGGAAGGCGTTCAGCCAGCCACCTTGCCTGTCCAGCCTTCTCCAGCTATTGAAGCCATCCTGGAAGCGTATCAAGCTGAAACCAACGCCATCATTGAAAACACGTTGGCAAAGAATGAGCGCGTGCTTGAAGGCAAATTCCCCCTGATCATGCTTAACGTTTACAACGCGCGCTGGAATGGGCGTTATGCCACATCAAGCTATTTCATCGCTTACCAGGATGACGGGGAGATGAAAACGCTATATGGCGACTTTATTGTGGAAATCGACAAGGATTACAATATCCTGACCGCATATCGACAATAGCCCATATTTTCTTAGTTTCTGTTTCCATTCTTAACGCTTTACGCATTCTCAAGCGCGAACTTTGTGGTTTAATAAGGCTTAGGAGACATTATGATTAAACGAAAAGACACCTTAACAACTATCCCCAGCCCTGCCCTTTTGGGCGGTGAAGGCACCATCTATCGCACCGCATTTTTGCAGCCCGAAGAATTTCATGGCAAAGGTCGCCTTTTCGCCCACATGCGCATCCCACCCGGCAGTTCTATCGGCGTGCATGTCCACGAAGGCGAACAGGAAACCTTTTTCATTCTCAGTGGCAACGGTGAAGTGCTGGAAAAAGGCGAGTGGCTGCCCATCGGTCCCGGTGATGTCGCCATCTGCCCCAACGGTTGCCAGCATGGCATCCGCAACACGGGTAATGAAGATATCGAGATGATAGCGTTAATTCTCAACATGGATTAACACTGCGAGGCTCATGTTTAACACTGGTTCAACTGAAAAAGGAGATTGAGTAGCATGAAAGACTTCAGCAAACTGATAAAAACCCTTGAACACCTGGGCTATACGGTGCGCGAATTTTCGACTGCCAAAGAAGCCAGCCTTTACCTGACAGAAGCCATTCAAAATTGCCATGTTGGCTTTGGCGGTTCCAAAACACTGGAAGCGATGGGATTATTTGACCTGCTTTCCGAGAAAAACGCGGTTCACTGGCACTGGTTTCCGCAGAATAACCTTAGCAGGGCAGAAACATTAAAGAAGGTTCGCGACGCGGAAATTTACATCAGTTCGGTGAACGGGATAGCTGAAACCGGTGAAATTATCAACATTGATGGCACGGGCAACCGCGTGGCGGCCATCAGTCACGGTCATCAAAAAATTTACCTGGTGATTGGCGAAAACAAAATTGCCCCAACTTTTGAAGACGCGCTGTATCGCGCGCGCAACGTTGCCGCCCCGCTCAACGCTCAGCGTTTGGGTGTGGACACCCCTTGCGCCATAAAAGGTGATAAATGCTATGATTGTAATCGCCCACACCGCATTTGCCGTAATTTATCGGTGCTTTGGCACAAACCTACCGGCGCGGAATATGAAATCATATTGATTCACGAAAACCTGGGTTATTAATGTTCCTGCCAAATAGCACAACTATTTGGCAGGAACAATTTTTATTGTGATTCTTTTCCGTTTGATCTGTCTCGGCCTCCAGCAAGACAGATTTGAACTGTATTAAAGCTATCTCTAAAATCCGAGCGTTTTGAGGCAAAGCCTGATATGATTAAGCCAAAGACAATAAGGATTCGCCTATGACAGACAAAGAAATTCGACCTTTTGGCACCTGGCCATCGCAAATCAGCGCTGAGATGCTTAGTGTGGGCATCCGCCTGAATGACGTGCAATGGGCGCGTGGCAGCGACACCTTGGTATGGTCTCAATCGTTTGAAGGACAAACGACGCTTTTCGCCAAGCCAAAAGACGCCTTGCCCTACCCACTGACCGACGAAAACAACAAGCCCAGCGGTGGCATCGCTTACGGTGGCGGTGAGTTTTTTGCCGCGGAAGATGGCGTCATCTTCACCGACCGCAACGGTCGCCTTTACCGCAAAAGCTACCAGGATGGCGCACCCCAGGCCATCACCCCAGGCTTTGGCAGCGCCGCGACGCCTGTTCTCTCACACAACAAAGACTTTGTTATCTACGCGCATAGCTATGATGGCATTGACCGCCTTGCCGCCACACGCGCCGATGGCAAAACCTGGCCTGTCATCCTGCAGGAAGGCGCGGACTTTTATCTCAACCCCTGCCTAAGTCCAGATGACCGCCATCTCGCTTGGATTGAGTGGAACCACCCCAACATGCCCTGGGATGGTACAAGCCTAAAAATCGCCAAACTCGACCCACAAAGTCTTAGCCTAAGCGAGATTCAAACGCTGGACGGTTTCGGTGAATACGCCTGCTATCAGGCCAGTTTTTCACCCTGTGGAAACTTCCTGGCGTGGCTGGCAAACACCGGTGAATTTGATGACCTTATCGTTTACGACCTGCGCACCAAAAGCAAGCTGACTTTCATTAGCCAAAAAAGTCTCCTGCAACCGGCCTGGATTGCTGGCCAACACACACTCGCCTGGGCGCCAGACAGCCTTGCCATTTACTATATCGATAACGACCTGGGCACTTTAAGCCTTAAAAAGCTCAATCTTCTCAAAAGACATTCAGAAGAAAATGCCATCACCACGGTTGATATCGGCGATTTTACCTGGCTCGACCAGCTTAGCGTGTCTGCCAGGGGCGAAATTGCCTTCATCGCGCAGTCTTCTGCTGAAGACTCTCAAATCGTACGAATACACCCTGACAGCACAGATATCATTTTTAAGAGCATGGCTGAAGCCTTGCCCGTTGGGTACTTCGCGATTGCCAGCCCTTTTAGCTGGCAAAGCAGCGATGGCGTGGAAGTGTATGGCTTTTATTATCCACCCACCAACCCTGATTACACCGCGGAAGGTTTGCCACCGGTCATCACAATCATTCACGGTGGACCCACATCCGCAAACTACAATGATTTTGATATGAGTACCGCCTTTTTCACCAGCCGTGGCTATGCCGTGTTTAAGCTAAACTACCGCGGCAGCACCGGTTATGGCAAATCCTACCGAAACGCTTTACAAAATAACTGGGGCAAAATTGACCTACAGGACGCTATCGAAGGCACACAGGCATTGATTGATGCCGGTTTGGCTGACCCCAGCAATCTGGTTATCATGGGTGGCAGCGCGGGTGGGTTTACCGTGCTGAACGCGCTCATCCACCATCCCGGCTTTTTCAAACTGGGCATCAGTCGCTATGGGGTATCTAATCTCTTTATGCTGGAAGAAGATACCCATAAATTTGAATCCCACTACAACACCAGTCTGCTTGGCGCCCTGCCCGAACATCACGATGAATGGCAGGCGCGCTCGCCGGTATTTCATGCCGACAAGATTCGCGACGCGCTGCTACTTTTCCAGGGCTCAGCAGACCCCGTCGTGCCCCAGGCGCAAAGCGACAGTCTGGTTGAACAACTCAAAGCCAACAATGTGCCCCATCTTTACCGCGTTTACGAAGGAGAAGGTCATGGCTTTAGACAAGCTGAAAACCTAATCGATTATTACAATACTATCGATGCCTGTCTCAAAGAGATGGTCATCGGCAATTCTACAAGTGAGAAATAATGGAAGATTCTAAATCAAACACCGTCATTACCAGCCATACCATGTCGGATGGCAAACCCTTATACGTCAAGATTTGGGGCGAACCCGCCACTTGCCAGGCCTGTATCCTGCTTGTGCATGGCTTGGGCGAACATATCGAGCGTTACGAACACGTCGCTAGCATGGCCATTTCGCGTGGTTTTTGCATGATTGGCTTTGACCAGCGTGGACATGGGCAGACCGAAGGCAAACGAGGCGTTATTGGCAAATCAACGCAACTGATGGCAGACCTGCAAGAAATGCTTGGCTACGCGCAGTCGCTTTGTGGCGACAAACCCATCTTCCTTTACGGGCACAGCCTGGGCGCGCTTGAAGTGCTCTATTTTGGGCTGACTGCCAAACCGGATATCGCGGGTATTATCGCCACCAGCCCCCCCTTGGACACCAACACGACCAGCAAGATGCAAAAGGTTTTGGTCGATATTCTCAAGGGGATTTTGCCTAATCTCACCGTGCCCAACGCGCTGGACACCGCGCAGCTTTCGCGTAATAAGCAAATTGTAAAAACCTACGTCAATGACCCCCTGGTACACGACCAGGCCAGCGTCGCTTTGGGCGCCTTCCTGATTGATGGCGCTGAATATGTTTTAGCCCACGCTAGTGAATGGCAACTGCCCCTTTTCCTGGCCCATGGCAGCGCGGACGCAATCTGCCCTATCGCTGGATCAGAAAGCTTTATGAAAGGCACCAAGCCTGACGCACCCATCACCTTCAAAGTCTGGAATGGCGCATACCACGAAACACATAACGAACCCGATAAAGAAATCGCCATCAACGCTTTCCTGGACTGGATTGACGAGCAACACAAATAACACAAAGAAATATTGCACAAAAATGTGCGCTTTATAGCTTAAACTAAAAACACCAGGCCATGTTGACACAAAAGGCTTGGTGGTTTTGTTTTGAATATTATAAGGGTTTATTAGGGCGTTAACTGCACCAGTTTGCCTTGCACCACATAGCGCGCGTCAGAATAATCATAGGCGCAGGTAAAAAGGCTTATAAGGCGGTCGTCATCATCAATATGAACATTGCTCTCAAATGTGGAACGCAGTATAGAATCAGCGATAAATTCGCGTTTTTCTTCAATGCTTTCAAAAGTTTGATGAAGCGATTCGATATCTTTCGCTTGCACCACATAACCCGCGAAAACTTCCACACGGTAAATTGCTTGCGGGGTTAAAATATACAGGTACGGGTGCTCATCGTAATACCATTGTTCGCGGTAATACTCCAGGGGCGCAAACATGGAATCATCCAGCATGTTGTGACCAAAAAGAACGGTTGTATCGTCGCTAAAATCGGGCTTGTTATCGCGTTCCATGAAGATAGACCCCAAACGATTTGGCGTTTTATCAGGCAAACGGGTAAGATAAAAGTAGTTATCTTGCCCCTGGACGATAGGATAGTTGATATTTTCCCTTTCCATGAATATCCATCCGATAATATCCGGGTTTATATCTTGAAGATAGTCGAAATCAACCTCGATTAAGGACTGGATTCGTAAAAGGTCAAGTTGGTCCGCAGTCAGCGTTGGGATTGGTGTAGGAGTCATCTCGGGCATGCCGGGCACATACGTTGCAGTCGGCAACGCGACCTGTGTTTGCATATAACTCTCGGCAATCGCCATTATTGAATCACCTTCAATTTTTTTGAGACTAACTGCTTTTTTATTCATGTCCGAATAGGATTTATTGCCAATCCAATAAGGCACAGATTCTTTCAGGAACAAATAAGCAAAAACAATAAAGCTAACCAGGAGCAACACTGCGACAATGCTTAATACACGGTTTTTTCCTGCTTTTTTCTCTTCTGACGTTTTTTTAGATGACGCATCTGTATTTGTTTCTTCGTTTTTCTCGGTCATTTGATAAATTCTTTTCTATCATATTTCTGATGGACTATTTTATCCCTCAGATTGAATTAACTGACTCCCTATAGTATTTGACTACAAAGCGATTAAATAGCCAGGCTGGGGCGAGTTGCCCCAGCCTGTTCATCAAAACTAATTATTTTTTCTTGCGGCGTTTGCCTACAACGATTGCGCCAAAGCCTGCCAGTGAGCTAAGCGCCAGAACACCATAGAGCAAGGCGTTGTTTGCATCGCCAGTATAGGGTACCTCAGGTGGTTTCCCGCCAGTAAACGTGTTAGTGATCGTTAAGCCAACAACACTCTTCGAGTAGCCAGCAGGCACCGCGACTTCGTCAACTGTGTAGCGATATTCCACACCGTTGGCATCGGTCTTTTCCAAACCTGTCCAGGTATGTGTCGTGTTCGGATGTACCAACTGCACAGGGCTTCCATGTGCCACACCATTTCGATAGAGCTGCACCTGGATAGTCGGCCTTACACCAGACCCACCAGACCAGACTTTTGTCATGGTGACATTAATACGTGGGCTTGAGTAGGTATTGGTAATGGTGTAACCAGCCACAGACTTCACATAGTTCTCTGGTGTGTAATCGTTACCATTTGCGTCAGTTTCACGCACGGTGTAGGTATACGGGTTACCATCAATGTCGGTCAATGGTAAGTTATGTACCACCCATCTCCATGGACTAATCTCACAAGAGGACACACAACCAGGATCAGCTACACCGTCCAGCGGGAATGGGTCGCTTACCGGTTCGGGTGTTCCACCAGGAATATTTCGGTATAGATGGATATAAATGGCGGGATAAGGAGCCTGTCCGCCTTCCCAAACTTTGTTCAAGTAAAGTGGGTCAATCATCATTGGTGGCACATAGGTATTGGTAACCGTCAAACCTTCTTCTTGTTTGGTATAGTTTTCAGGTGTAAAGCTATTCCCAGCCGCATCCACTTCTTTCACATAGAATATGTATGGAATACCGATAATGGTTTCCATATCAATATCCGTCCAGAACACACTAAAGGTACCATCTGGCAACATTTGAATATCAGCGCCAGGCACGATTTCGTGATGTGTTGTGCCAGCGTGAGTCCAAGAACGCCAGAGTTGGAACCAAACATTGGGTCTTGGAACAGGACCACCAACCCATACTTTTTCTGCGACGATAGCATCGCTTGGGATTATGTAGGTATTGGTAACCGTTAAGCCATCTTCGGTTTTTGTGAAACCTGCTGGTGTCACTGTTTCTTCAACGTAGTAAGTGTAGGGGTTGCCTATCGTGTCTGTTGTAGGCATGTCTGCCCAAGTATAAACCCAACCACCAGTCGCATTAAGTTCGACAGTTGCGCCAACCATTTCAGGTGAAGCAGGATCGGTTGTATAGCGATAGAGCTGGAAGGTAACAGGAACTTTTAGTGAATCGAGAAGATCCACAGGCATCCAAGTCTTCGTCGCCATCACGTCTTCCAATACATCCGGATCTTCGTAGTTGTAGGTGTTGGTCACGTTCAAACCGTCTTCGTCCTTCGTGAAGCCGGGTTCTTCTGCTGTCAGCTCAAGCACATAGTATGTATAGGTGTTGCCGTTGATGTCCGTCGTCAACTGATCTGCCCAGGTGTATGCCCAGTCAGGCGCGGTCAGGGTCACTGGAGCACCAACGGTCTCCGCTAACGCAATGTCCGTCGTGTAGCGATACAGCTGATATTCAACT
>DUMZ01000016.1 GCA_012839565.1 Anaerolineaceae bacterium | reverse complement strand
CCGCCGTGCAGTTTTTTGCTTCGGTGGGGAAGCAGGCACAAGGCCTGCACTTCGGCCTCAGCGAACAGGCTTAAGGTCGCGCGGTGTGGATACCGATGGCATATTTTACGTTCCACCATGGTCTCCTGACCATGGCAAGCACGTGGTCGGGAGACCACGTTTGAACAGGGTTAATACTTAATACTTCTCCTGCCGGCGTCCCGCCGTGCAAGTTTTTCTGAGCCATTATCATCATGTTCTCGGAGGCGTCTTCGCCGACGATATGTATTTTATGGTTACGTTTACCGAAACTTTGCAAGTAAGCGTTTTATTATTTCGGCGAGAAGCAGGCACAAGGCCTGCACTTCGGCCTCAGCGAACAGGCTTAAGGTCGCGCGGTGTGGACACCGGCGACATATGGAAGAGAAGACACCGTCGACAGATTACAAAAAAGGCGAGTCATTTCTAACTCGCCTTTTGTTTGACTTAAGCGTTTTTAGCCAGATTAGCCATGTTTCAACTGCGCGTGGGCAGTGGCCAGGCGGGCCAAGGGCACACGGAAGGGTGAACAGCTAACGTAGTTGTTGCCAATCAGGTGACACCATTCGATTGAACTCGGGTCACCACCATGCTCGCCACAGATACCCACAGTCAGGTCAGGTCGCACAGAGCGTCCCTTTTCAACAGCCAGCTTCATCAGCGCGCCAACGCCTTTGCGATCCAGGGTCTGGAAGGGGTTCTTGGGAAGAATGCCTTTTTCAACATACTCAGCCAGGAAAGTGCGCTCGGCGTCATCGCGGCTGTAGCCAAAGGACATTTGCGTCAGGTCGTTGGTACCGAATGAGAAGAATTCAGCGTATTTGGCGATTTCTTCTGCGGTAATACAAGCGCGGGGGATTTCGATCATCGTACCAAACTGATAATCAACCTGAACACCCTTTTCTGCCATCACGTCTTTCGCGATTTGGACCAGGGTCGGCTGGACCTGTTCCAACTCGGTGACGATACCGGTCAGGGGGATCATGATTTCAGGATGGGGGTCAATGCCGTTCAGTTTGGCATCGCAAGCAGCTTCAAAGATAGCGCGAACCTGCATCTTCATGATGTCGGGGTAAACGATACCCAGGCGGATACCGCGCAGACCCATCATGGGATTGCTTTCGTGCAGACCTTGCACCACAGCCAGGAGGTTTTCTTTCTCGGCCAGGCCTTCGGTTTCGCCCTTGGCGCGCATCGTGGCAACTTCAACCAAAAGCTCTTCCATTGAAGGCAGGAACTCATGCAATGGTGGGTCAATCAGGCGAATGATAACGGGCAGGCCGTCCATCGCTTCAAAGAGACCGTAAAAGTCACCACGTTGCTGGGGCAAAATGATTTCCAGAGCCTTGAAGTAAGCTTGCGCGGCTGGTGTAGCACGCATCTTGGCAGTTTCCTGTTCGATTTCAGCCTTGAGTTCAGCCATTTCCTCTTCATTCAAAGTGCGGCCTTCAAGCTTGCCAGTATCATAGGCATGCTGTAAAACTTCAATGCTGTTCAGCATACGCTGGGTTTCTTCAGCGTTCATAATCATCATTTGCACATCGGGCAGGCGCTCAACGTCAAAGAACATATGCTCGGTGCGGCAAAGGCCGATACCCTTAGCGCCGTATTCGCGGGCGCGGGTAGCGTCAGCGGGATAATCCGCGTTAGCCCAAACCTGCAAGCGGGAAATTTCGTCAGCCCAGCTCAAAAGTTGCATCAGTTCTTTTTGTTCAGTGATATCAACCTGGCTCAATTCCAGTTGACCCACATAAACTTCACCGGTTGTACCGTCAACAGAAACCCATTCGCCTTCTTTGACAGTCTTGCCATTCGCGACCATTTGCAGTTTTTCCGCGTCGATGGCAATCGCTGACGCGCCAACCACACAAGGCACACCAAACTGGCGGGCGACCACAGCGGCGTGAGATGTCGCGCCACCTTCGGAGGTCAAAATACCCTTGGCGGAAAGCATACCATGCACATCATCAGGTTTGGTGAAAGGACGTACCATGATAACATCCTGACCTTCGTCCTGATGTTTTCTTTGCACTGTGTCAGGGTCAAAATAGATGCGACCGACCGCGGCACCAGGTGACGCGTTCACACCCTTAGCAAAGTAACGGCCATCTTTGTGGGCCTGTTCAATCGCTTCGTGTGAGAACTGGGGATGCAACAAGTTGTCAACCTGTTCGGGAGTAACACGCTTGACAGCTTCAACTTTGTCAATCAGGCCTTCCTTGACCATATCCACAGCAATCTTCACAGCTGCTTTTGCCGTGCGTTTGCCGTTGCGGGTCTGTAACATCCACAACTTACCATCTTCGACGGTAAATTCAACATCTTGCATTTCTTTGTAGTGATGCTCAAGGCGTTCGGTAATATCAAAGAATTGCTGATAAACCTCAGGCCAGATTTGTGCCATTTCAGCGATGGGGTCAGCATTGCGGATACCTGCCACAACGTCCTCACCCTGGGCGTTCACCAGGAACTCGCCGTACATTTCGTTTTCGCCGTTTTGCGGGTTGCGGGTAAAAGCAACACCGGTACCCGAGTTGTTGCCCGAGTTACCAAAGACCATCAACTGCACGTTCACTGCGGTGCCCAGGTCATCCGGAATATTCTCACGTCGGCGATAGTCAATCGCGCGGCGGGAATCCCAGGAGTCAAACACAGCCTTTACGGCATATTCCAACTGTTTGTAGGGATCCATCGGGAAATCAAAGCCCTTGTGCTCTTTTACAACAGCCAGGTAAGTCTTGATAATTTCAGCCCAGTCATCAGCAGTCATCTCGATATCGAGTTTGTAGCCTTTTTCGGCTTTGTAAGCTTCCAGGGGTTCTTCGAAGTACTCGTCGTCAATTCCCAAAACCACGGTGCCTAACATGTGCACTAAGCGGCGATAGGAGTCGTCCACAAAACCGGGATTGCCTGTGATCTTAATCATGCCTTCGGCAGTTTCTTCGTTCAAACCAAGGTTCAAAACGGTGTCCATCATGCCGGGCATCGAGAATTTCGAACCTGAACGAACGGATACCAACATCGGATTAACGGGATCACCAAATTTCTTTCCGGTTTCTTCTTCCAGTGCCTTGACGGCAGCCAAAACCTGATCCCACATACCTTCTGGGAATTCACGGGTTTTCTGAAAAGCGTTACAAGCCTCGGTTGTGATTGTAAAGCCAGGGGGTACCGGAACACCGGCGCGGATCATATCACCCAGGTTGGCACCCTTGCCACCTAATAAACCGCGCACACCATCCCAGGTGCCAGCGTAAGCTTCGGCTTGGTCAACCTCGCTGAATAAATAAACCCATTTTTTATCTGTCATTGTTCCTCCATAAAGTTTTATCGAAACGCGCGAACGTTTCAGTTGTTTTCGCAACTATGAATGATACCACGTATAGCCCTTGTTTACCTGCAAAGTTTCTACTTAAATGCTTGAATTAACTTAGATTCTTATACTATATTTACACACTCAAAACGGGAACCCCGCATTTTATTGAAATATGAAATATCTTATAAGACTTGGCGTGTTTTAATCCTGCCAGGGCTCGCCATAACGGTCCTTAAAAACCTTGTTGGCGTCATATTGCGTACGTGCTTCTTTCTCTTCAGCCGGGTGTCCAATGTAAATAACATTAAGCACTTTTACGTTCGCCGGCAAGTCCAAGAGCTTCTCCATGCGTTTTTCGATGAGTGGCACCGGATGCACCCCACACCACACCGTACCCAACCCCAGACCTACCGCGGCTAGCAAAATGTTCTGTGTTGCCGCTGAGCAGTCTTGCGTCCAAAACCGTTCGGTAATCGGTCGTTTGAAAATCGTGAGATCCGCACAAACTAAAATGGCCAGCGGCGCATTGATTTTCCCTGCGGGCATTTCCTTGCGAATTGCAGCCAGACGTTTAGGGTCACGTGTGACCACGAAACGCCAGGGCTGGGCATTCGTCGCGCTGGGCGCGGCCATAGCAGCTTTCAAAAGAATGTCAATGTGCTCATCGCTGACAGCTTCGTCCGTAAATTTCCGGATGCTTCTGCGGGCATAAATAGCATCTATGATCGCTTCATTTTTCATCATTTCACCTCTTATTGTTTTGTACCAGTTCCTGGTCGATAAACGCTTTCGCCTGGTCGATTGTATTGATAAGTCCCAAAAACTGGGCTTCTTTGAGTTTTTCCAGCAAGTCGCCGATGATTGGTCCTGGTGCCAAGCCAGCGTAATGCATAATCTCGTTGCCATCCATCAGCAAGTTTGGTTTCAATATCTCCCCACCACGCTGAAACCAGACTGAAAGCAAATTCAAACTGTTTTCCTGGCAAATATTTAATGCCTTTGATGCGTGTTCTAATTCAGTATCAGCTAAAACCAAGCCAAGTAACGCGTAAGCTGGTGATGCAATTTTGAGTTCTTTAAGCAGCCTATAGACTTCCATATCAATTAAATGACGTTCACAGGAAACTGAAAAAACACCGGACAAAAATGCTTTCTCAATCCTGCTCAAAAAATCACTTTCCGGGTTGCTTAACTTGAAAGAATTTGCTACAAGCTGGATAGAACTATCCAACGCATTTCCAGGCTCAAAATCCAGCAAAAGTGCCGCTAAAACCAAGTGATTGCGGACTGTCCTGCCAGGCGTGATTTGCACATCAAGGTACACGTTTAATTGCTCTTGCCAGCGCGCGATATGTGCTAGTCTTTGCTTTTCGGACGCGGAAGTACTAACTAACCCTTGCTCACTTTCCAGGTCTTGGTACAACTGTTCAAGCTGCTTTACCCGTAATAATAGCTTTTCAACTTTTTGATTCGAAACGCTTAACCCATCCAGAGAATAACAAGGCAGACAAGGGAAAATTTCACTCAGTATCCCCAGTTCCCACATCTGCCTTAGTGAGGCTTCGTAATCCCTTTCATCAAGGATTTTAAAGAATTCATCGCGTATGCGCTCACCTGAAACACGTCTCAATTCTTTAACGGCTATGCGCAGATGTTCTAAAGTTTTTAAGGATATCCCCAGATTAAACGCCTGCGCCATGCGCACAGCACGCATCACACGCAAAGGATCATTCATAAAAGCATCAGGCGATGCCTCCCGCAATACACCCTGTTTAAGGTCGGCTTCACCACCCAGCGGGTCAATTAATACGCCCAGATTATCGATATCCAACACCATGGCATTAATCGTGAAATCACGCGCCCGCAAATCCGCCTGCAAGTCATCACCTACAAATTCAGCGATATCAATATGGCGTTCGTTGGGTGTGCCCCCATCTAAAATCACACGATTAAAACCGCGTTCATCATCCAGCGCAAAACTCGCCCCGGCCAGTTTTTTGCGCAATGCTTTAGCCAGTTCCCGCGAACCTTGCGCGGTTACAAAATCAAAATCATGAACCGGCTGGCCCAACAACAAATCCCGAACAGCCCCACCCACCAAATAAAGCTTTTGTCCATCAGCTTTGATTTCGCGCAGGGCTTGCAAAACGCGCTCGAATTCGGGACTAACTGGGTGCTTCATACTTATCGAGATCCACCGTGCCTATGAAGGGTAAATTGCGATAATACTCGTCGATATCCAGACCGTAACCGAAAACAAATTCATTTTCTATCTTAAAACCAGTGTAGCGGATATCCACATCCACCTCACGCCGTTCGTACTTATCCAGGAGCGCGCAAATGGTGATTGAAGCAGGATTACGGGTTTGCAGCAAGTCCATCACTGAATTCAGTGTATGGCCACTGTCGATAATATCTTCAACAATCAAAACATGTCTGCCCTTAATCGGCGTGCGCAGGTCAAGCGTAATGCGCACATCGCCATCACTTTGGCGCATGCCCTGCTCATACGATGCCACAGCCATAAATTCCACTGCCAAAGGCAAATCAATATGGCGAATCAGGTCAGCGGTAATCATCACCCCACCCCGCAAAATGCTGATGACCAACAGGTCTTTGCCAGCAAAATCACGGGTAATTTCTGCGCCCATTTCTTTGATGCGCGCCTGGAGTTCTTCTTCAGAAATCAACTCTTTTTTAATGAAATCCTGCCACTTTTGTACAGCCATTATTACTCTCCTTTTCCAGGCACTTCATGACAATGCCGACAGCGTGCCTCATACATTTCCGCCGCGCCAACAATCACCACAGGGTCATTGTAGTTCGCTGGAGACCCATTCACCAGGCGTTGAGTGCGTGTGGCAGGTTCGCCACAGCGCATGCAAATTGCTTCCAGTTTATCCACCTTGTCCGCTTTGACAATCATCTCGGGCATGCACGCAAAAGGTTCACCGCGAAAATCGGTATCCAGACCGGTCACAATCACCCGCAGACCCTTGTCAGCCAGTGTCTGTGCGACATCCACAATGCCATCATCAAAAAATTGCGCCTCGTCAATCCCCACCACATTAACGTCATCTTTCAACAAGTCATAAATTTCACTGGAGTGATTGATGGGAACTGCTTCAAAATCCGCACCAGAATGCGATGTAACCTTGTTGAAAGCGTAACGATCATCAATAATGGGTTTAAAAACGACCACTTTTTGTTTTGCGATCGTCGCGCGTCGTAATCGCCTGATGAGTTCTTCCGTCTTTCCGCAAAACATAGAACCTGTTATTACTTCAACAATGCCAGAAACCTGTGCCATGTTACCTCCAAGAGTTATGATATCTCTAGTATAAATCTTTCATCGAAAATGGCAAAGTTAAAAACAAAAGGCAGACCTGAACTTTCCAAGTCTGCCTTCAGCTTACACTAAAAACTTATTAGAGTTCGATTTCTTCAGCCGCGGCTGGAATTTCGTAACCGAAGCGGCGCAGTTCCTTCTTGAGATCAATCAAGGATTTGCGACCAAAACCGTCAACTTCCAAAAGTGCTTTCTCGCCACCTTCAAGCACCTTCAGCACATCGCCAACCACGTTAAGATTAGCTTTTTGCAGCGCGGAAACAGCTTTTGCGGTGATGCCCAAATCGGAAAGGGGACGATCGGGCGAAGTTTTGGCTTCGCTTTGTGCTTTTTGCTCGGCAACCAAATCCTGGCGGACCTGCAAACGTTTGTAGAAGCGTTCCACCTGGCCTTCGCGGTCAAGAATACGCGCTTGCTGTCCCGTGTAGAAGGGATGACAATTTGAACAAACTTCGGTTCGGATTTCAGGAACGGTTGAACCGGTTTCCCACTCAGCGCCACAAGACGCACAGGAAACTTTCGCGTTTGAATAATACTTTGGTTGAATATTTTTCTTCATGATTTAGCCTCTTACCGGTCCTTCAGGTGTTTCGTAAACATGCACCTTTTTGCGTCCAGTGGGCATGGTTTCGTATTTCACAAAACCGTCCATAGTTGCAAACAAGGTATAGTCACGACCCAAACCAACATTCCATCCAGGATGGACTTTGGTACCGTGTTGTCTTACTAAAATATTGCCACTGAGCACTTTCTCGCCACCAAATTTTTTGATGCCGAGGCGTTGCCCACGACTGTCTCTACCATTGCGGGATGAACCGCCACCTTTTTTCTTGGCCATTTCACTACTCCATTACAATTGATTCAACCAGAAGTCTGGTGTATTTTTGTCGATGACCAGCTCTACGGCGGTATCGAATTTTTGGTTTGTACTTGAAGACAAAAATCTTCTTACCCTTGATTTGGTCCTGCACCTGTGTTTTGATGCTCGCACCTTTGATATAAGGCTTGCCAATAATTGCGTTTTCGTCATCAACGATGAGCAACACTTTATCGAGCACGATTTCGTCGCCAACGGGTGAGTTGATCAAATCAACGGTAATCGCTTTGCCTTCTTCGCAGCGATATTGTTTACCGCCGACTTCTACGATTGCATATTTCATATTCTCTCCAATCTTCACTTCGCCATGTTTTGCGCGTGCAACCGCCCATACACGGGAAAGTTGGTCTACGTAACAAACCCCAGCCAACTTGCGCCGGGGCAACGAAAAATTATTGTAAACGATGACAGCTTTTGAGTCAAGCATTTTGCATTAGTTTTGGTTATCGATTAGTGATTATGACACCCCCATAAGTAACCAGCGAATATGACACCCCTTTAGAAACAAACACAGTAACACAAAAGATATTGATGCCAGAAAACAAGATAATGTTAACAACAAAAAAACCTAATCTTTTGCTACATTCTTCTTTTATCCTTTTTCATAAAGCAGGCTTCTTGTGCAACTCGTTTCAATAATTAACGCTCATCCTAAACAAAGACACAAACCGCTAATTTGATAACTTCGGTTTTTCAAATCGAAGTATACTTTTAAGCGCTAAAGTGAACGCTGTCATGCATAAGTAAGTGCTTTTATTGGGAAAGGAGAAAAATAAATGCCACACTATAAATCAAGAAATACAACGAGAATCTGCCTTTTTACTTGTCTGCTTGTTTTATACCTGCTGACAATAACATTGAGTTCATGTAATCAAAAGGAACAGGACCTTAGTCCCATTGACTGTGTCCGGTCCATGTTAGAGGCAAAAAAAGACAATGATGTCCAGACTTACAACGAGATGTTCTACTATACAGCTGATGAGAAAGATCTTGGCGTGATTGATCTCACCATCAAACATATTGAAGAATCTGACGAAGACACACAATGGTTTATCAACAACTACACCGACAGTGAGTTAGCAAAATCCCGGGATTGGACGGATGATTTCATAAGCGGAGTAGTTGCTGTTAAAGCTTCCTTCACGGTAGATTACGACAACACAATCGTTCCTTACAATGATGGAGAATTAAGTCAAGTGTTTTTTGTTGTTAAAGATCCAAACACTGGACTTTGGAAAATCCTTGAGTGTCAATCTCCTCGTTGATATTTTCTGTGAATGAAGTGCCTCATCAACGCGAGGAATAGTTTTCATATTGCGACATTTCAAACAAATGAACGCGGGATATCAATCATGCGATAAACCTGAATACAAAAAAATGGATTTATTTCTTGTTTTTGTTCAGACTTAGCATTTTATAAAACAAATCTAAGCGAATTTCAACAAAAAGCTTGACCGATTTTGAAATATCAAGTATATTATTGCTTCACGCCCCTATGGTCTAGCGGTTAGGACGCAGCCCTTTCAAGGCTAAAACCCGGGTTCGAGTCCCGGTAGGGGCATAAAAGCTTAAGGTGTCGGAAATCCGGCACCTTTTTGTTTACATTCTCTCCTTCACAGTAAAAAAATCATACTTGCCAAATCTAAACATTACTCAGGTAAAATTAAATCATTGAAAGGAAAAACATGTACGGCGCGATTATCGGCGACATTGTCGGCTCACAATTTGAAGGCAGACCTGCTCCAAGCAAAGGTTTTGAGTTTTTCACGCCCCGTTGTCGCTTTACAGATGACACCCTAATGACCCTGGCCATCGCAGATGCCATCATGCAAAGCTGGCAGTTTGTTTCGCAGCTGCCCAGCATGGAAACAACTGAAAACGCGTCACCCCTTGATCACCCCGCGTTTCACGAAATACTGGCCCAATACACCATCAGCTGCATGCAAAAACTGGGACGCGCCTACCCTGACCGCGGTTTTGGCGGAAGTTTTATCCAGTGGATTTTCTCAGACGAACCCAAACCATACAACAGTTTTGGCAACGGTGCCGCCATGCGGGTGAGTCCCGTGGCTTATATCGCGCGGAGCGAAACAGAAGTTCTGGCCCTTGCCAAAACCGTTACCGAAGTCACCCACAACCACCCCGAAGGCATCAAAGGCGCGCAGGCAACCGCTTTGGCAATTTGGTATGGTCTTGAAGATTATCTGCAAAGTGAACTGCGCCACTCCAAATTGATGGATTTTTATCCCGATTTCCAGGATGTTTACTTTATAGATATTGATGATTCTTTCCCGCGCGATACCAGCTGCCAGCGCACCGTGCCTTACGCCTTGCTCGCCTTCCTGGATAGCGATGATTTTGAAGGTACCATTCGCAATGCCATTTCCTTGGGGGGCGACACCGACACACTCGCCGCCATCACTGGTTCGATAGCCGAAGCGTATTTCCCAGTACCACCTGAATCCATTCTGTCAGCCAACAATTATCTCGACCAAACAATTATCGACATCATCACAAGATGGCATGACTTTCTAAAAACCTTTCCCAATCGGGCAAACTTTGATTATTCCTGGATACCTGCCCACATCATGTCACCTATGCAAGCGCATAATCTGCAACATTTTCACTTGGAACTGCGCTTTTATTATCCTTCCAAGACTGAAAAACAAACCTACATCGCCGAAACACTCACCCTAAACGATGATGAAAATGAGTTATCGTTCACTTTCAACAAACCAGCTTTGGGTGAAATTCAACACAACTACCGCGTGAACAAAGGGCTGGATTCGCTTTTTAAGACAGCATCTGGCTTACTCAAGAGTGAGGGCTGGGTTGACACGCCAATTAATAGCGACGATTACTTTAGAAGATTTTTCAAGTTAACTGCCAAAACAAAAGATGGCAAAACCATTCACCGCCAAGGCATTTTAAACCGGGCTCATGTACCCGAATGGTCATGGCGAACATTTGCCAGTAGCATCTCCAAATTTATCTCCAATTTTGGTATTACCAGTATCTTTTGGGAAGATGCCTTCCTAAGTGCCAAGAAACCTGGTGAACTGATGGTCTGCAATGTGCGCTTCAACAATTATGGTAAAAACTATCAGTATCTGTGTGATGATGAAAGCATCAGTCCTGGTGATTATGTTTTGGTGCCTGTAGGCTTTACACAAGTAGAAAAAGTCGCTCTAGTGGAATCCATCCGTTTTTACAAAGCTGGTAGCTACGCTCCCTACCCTTTGGACAGAACAAAAAAGATTTTGCGTAAATTAAATGACAGTGAATTAATTCAATACGACTTACCTGATGATTAAACACAAATAAGCTAAGTTAAAAACAAAGCCGGCTGTTAAACCGGCTTTTTTATTTTATTATTGATTTCCTAGACTGCAGCCAGGTGCTTTTCAAGATCAGCGATGATATCATCCGCGTCTTCAAGTCCAACGGAAATGCGAATCAAAGTCTCGCTGATGCCTGCTTCTTCAAGCATTTCCTTGCTATAGCCGGCGTGGGTCATTGAAGCGGGATGCTCAATCAGTGTTTCAGCATCACCAAGACTAACCGCGAGCGTAATCAGTTCAAGTGAATTGACAAACTGCTCGGCTGCTTCCTTGCTGGCTTCCAGTTCAAACGAGATAATCGCGCCAGGCAGTTTCATTTGCTTTTTGGCAACTTCATAGCCTTCAAAGCTTTTTAAGCCAGGATAATAGACCTTGCGCACCTTGGGTTGGGTCTCAAGCCATTCCGCGATTTTCATCGCGTTTTTGCAGTGTTTTTCCATGCGAATATCCAAAGTCTTAAGTCCACGGTTGATTAAGAAAGCTTCAAACGCGCCCAAAACAGAACCAGTAACCATCTTTAGGCCGATATCACGGCAGCGGTCAATGATCGTTTTATTTGAGGCGATAAAACCACTGATAACATCACCGTGCCCATTCAGATACTTGGTGCCCGAGTGAACAACCACATCAACGCCCAGCGACAATGGCTGTTGCAGATATGGTGTGGCAAAGGTATTGTCGATGACGACCAAAATGAGGGGATCTTTCTCGCGCACGCGTTTGACCAGTTCTGCGATATCCACAACTTTCAGGTTGGGGTTGGTCGGTGTTTCGAAATAAACCATGCGGGTTTCAGGTTTAATGGCGTCAATGACCATATCCAAATCAGTCGCGTCCACAAAGGTTGTATTGATGCCATAGCGGGGTAATGCGTCTTGCATGAGAGTAAAAGTTGCGCCATAAAGAGCTAAATCAGCGACGATATGATCGCCCTGCTCCAAAAGGCTCAACAAAACTGTGCTCACCGCGCCCATGCCGGAGCTAAGGGCCAATCCTGCTTCAGCACCTTCGAGAATGGCAACTTTCTTTGCCACCTGCTCAACGTTGGGATTGCCAATGCGGGAGTAAATAAAGCCGTCTTCTTTTCCAGCAAAGCGTGCCGCTCCCTGAGCGCAATCGTCAAACACGAATGTGCTGGTCTGGAAAATGGGTGTGGCCAGGGGATTGATACCGGGGACACGTACATCGTATCCATGAATTTGGCGGGTTGCAAAACCTTGTTTCTTTGTTTCTTTTGTCATAAAGTCTCCTGAGTGATTACCTTTCATAAACGAACATTCTTTTCAATATTATTCTACTATGTATTTGCGTAAAATGGCGAATTTTTTATTTCTCTTCCCAGTCGCTATATTCAAACAGCTTTTCCAACATTTCTATACGGTCTTCACCATAGACAATAACCGGCTTCGACCAGTCATAAAAGCGCGTGGTGATTAACTCAACAGATATAAGCCTTCCGTCATAAAACACCAGGCGGTCGATAAAGGCTTTATCAGTATCAGCATAAGTCGTGAGCTGGTCAAAAAAGAGATTGCCTAAGCCGTAGTGAATAAACGCGTCTTCATGAAACTCATAGGCATGCGGCTGATGCCCCTGACTGCCACTTATAGCAACCGCTCCGGCTTCAGCAACACGGCGAAAATCTTCAACCAGGTATGGCTCAGCAGCCCAGTGGTAATACTCGTAATGCTGAAAGGTTACAATGGGCAGATAACCTTCGGTAATGAGCTTATCAATAGCCACAACCATATCGTCCATGTTGCAATGATAAGCACCCGGGTTTGTTTCGCTGGCACTGGCATAACCAGGCGCTTTGCCATTACAGCCCAGGAAGGCGATTTTGTTTCCATTTACTTCAAATTTTACTGGCGTTCGGGCTTCATCAATATTGCGCCCACCACCAAAATAAGGCAAATTGTGCGCCTGATAAATATCAAGCGTTTGGTACACCGCTTCCGCGCCATAATCCTGAAAATGATCGCCGGTAAGGTCAATCACATCCGCGCCGATATCCAGCAATAAATCGATATATATAGGGTTCGAACAAAAGACGAGATTCTCCTGCGTCCATTGTGGTTCCGGACATTGATCATAAAACGGGATTTCGTTGGAGATATGCGTTATATCCGCCTCGCGCAAAAGCTCGCGCACACTTTCGCCAGGGTACAAAACGCCCTTGATTTCCATCTCTTTGGCGGTGGCGCGCACCATCGCGGTTACACCGGTCATCACGACCGTAGTTAGCTTATTCGCGTCACGATTGGTCGCGGGCAAGCCTTCAGCCAATCTCGCCTTTAGGGCTTCATACTCTTCCAACAAGGCATCAGTAGCGTTTACTTGTTCAAGCCCTATGGACACTGTTAAGGGATAAGATTGCGGATCAAAATCTTTTCTTACAGGCGATTGTCCATCAATAGCGATGACCTTATAAAATTCTCTCAAGTGTTCAAAATCCAACACCGCCCAGGTGTCTGAAGTGCCATGAAACTTTTCTATAAATTCCTCGAAGCACATCACCGTATGAACTTCAACCACCGGATTACCCAGCAGGGCTTTCATAGCCTCTAAAGTTTCTTTATTCATAACAAGTGATTTAGCAGGAAAATCGTCAGAACCTTTCCAGAATGCTTCAAACTGAGCAAAACTAACTTCGTCGGTGAGGGTCTTAAATGGTGCCACCAAGGCAAAAACCCATTCACTCTGACCGCCTTCTTTAAGGTAATTCAGTTTATAGTCAGCTTCCGCTTGATTCTCAGTTAAAGCAAATTCATCTGTTTTAGATAACGCATTTTTTATTCGATCAGGGAGGTTCTCATTTCTCCAGATTTTTGGTGTGTCACCCTCTGGCTCTTGAGTGGGTGTTTCTGTCAATTCCGGACTGGGCATAGCCGTCTCAAGAATCTCCTCGGTTGCTTCCGGTTCTGGACTGGGTGTCACCAACTGCAAGATTTCAGATGGAATAACAGGTTTATCCGGTGGCACAGCAAGAGGCTCACAGGCAACAAATAAAATGCCTGACAGCATGAAAATAATGTTCATAAGAACGATTTTTTGTTTCAATTTATTTACCATGTAATTAATTGTACATCAAAAAAGCCTGGTGTTTTATACCAGGCTTTTGAATTATTTAGCTAGCGCTTATTCCTTGACAAGGATTACAGGCAAATAGAGATCATAGGGCATTTCGTCTTCAGGCTTTTCGATACAAGTCTGCAGCTTGAAGTCATCCACATACCAGCCTTCCGATGCACCAGTGTTGCCCGTGCCTAAGCGGAAGCGGAATGCGATCGTTTTGCCTGCAAAAGGACCCATATCAATTACAGTACGCGCCCAATCAGAACTGCCGCACCATGCCTGGCGACCAGCAAGCGGATTATAAACTCCACCAGAAACAGTTCCATTAAAGGCATTAAGGATGAGTTGTACTCTGGGTACCGCTTTCCAGGTTCTGCCATTGTCTTCGGAATATTCAATCACACCGCCATCATCACAGGCTTGTGTGGCATCAAAATTCCAGCGATGCATAAACAAGACCGCAACCGGATAGGGGCTGGAAGGCACCTCAAAGAATGGTGTATCCAGGCGTTGGTCACTGGTCATTTCAGGAACAGTTGCCTTAACAGAATGTACAGGTGAATAAGCACGCGCTGTACTCAAAGCCCATTCGTGCCCGTTGACTGGTTCAGGATGGATTGTCCAACCATCCATGCCATTTTCAAAGTCGATGAAGTATTCCTGTTGCGCGACAGTTCCTTCAGGACAGTCACCAGGACCGGGGCGAGTGCGGAAGCTAAAAGTCTTTACACTTTGCTCTTCACCACAGACGTTGATGGCAATCACGCGCCAATAGAAGACCTTATCAGTATCCAGGCTGTAGTTAATGCTATGCATCGGGCTGGTAATACCAGTGCGTTGGTGCACGATATCGGTAAAGTTTTTGTCCTTGGCAATCTGCAGGGTATAGCTCTCAACGTTGGCAACTGCTGTCCAGCGGAAGGTTGGACGTTGGGGCTGTTCTTTTGCGCCATCAGCTGGTTCGGTAAGATTCGGTCCACCGGGAATGGGCGGGAAAACATCCAAAGTCAATTCTGTATCATGTACTAATTCGCCACTTGTGCCGGTAATCTTAACTGTCTGTTGGCCCAGGCTGGCAGTTCCATCGCCAGTAAGGGCTAAAGTGGTGTTTCCTGGTGGGTTGACCGTAGGGGGAGCAAATTCAGCGGCAAAACCCGTCATGCCACTGGCAGTCATTGCAACAGGATCAGCAAAATCGTTGATGCTGCGCAAATTCACCGTCGCTTCGGCACTGTCATTGTTACAAATTTTCAGTTCTGTGGGTTCAACACTCACACGAAAATCAGGGTATTTCGGTTTCTTGAGAATCTGAAGCGACGGGTCACCCATCACCTGATAAGCTTCCCAATAGTAATTGGCACGAGAGTAGCCTTGCGCTTGAACCTGCATCAAACCATACTTGATCATGGAACTGATACTTGGGGTAATATCGTCAGTTGGGTCAGCGTAAAGGTTATCGAAGATGGCTTTTTGGAGAGCTTCATCTTCTGGCCAATAAGTGTTTACGCTGGCACCAGTAAAGAGCAAACCACCTTTACCATTCTGAATAACCCAGGTATCGCTGAAAGCTTCTTCCACGGCATAATCAGCTGTGATACAGGCATGAGAAGCGACATAGGTTAAGGGCACACCGGTCAAATTGCGCACATCATTTTGGTTAATTCGAGGCGCGTCCCAAAAAGTTGTCGCGCCATGCCCGCTATAGATGATGTAGGAACGATCATCGTTGATGGAAGCAATCGCATGCGCCCCGGTACCGCCATAAGTAATAGCATATATTTTATCGCCACCGGGCTGGGGATTTTGCGGGAAAATACCCGTATACCCACGAGGCAAGGTGTAGTTGTCAATACAGTAATTATGGGTACCTTCAGCAACATCATAATTCCAAGAGTCATCCGAAGCCAGGAATTCGGCTTTCTTCACCCAAGGTTCATCACCTGAAGTTTCATTGAACCACTCCAGGTTGGCAATCATATTTTGCAAGTGCGAAAGTTCTCGTACAGGGAAACGTCCCCAAAAAATATCGGGCACAAATTCTGTATCGCTGTCCATCGTGAAGTAATGCAAATCTGTAGACGCACCAGACCCACCGGAAGATCTGAAAGAATAGTTTGTCAGTGTCCAGGTTGAATGGGCGCTATTCTTGGTATCACCGATCAGATAAACATAAACAGGTGGATTAGCACCTTGATATTGGGCTTTAATATAGTTTTTAATGGCTGTTGTGGTATTTCCACCAACGGTTGTCAGGTTTACGACAGAGACATCAAATCCCTGTGACTGTTTAAGCGTCACCAAATCAGCCAGAGTACTTTCAAACGCGTCCGCAGTAATTATTAATATGCGTTCCGCGGTATTGGGAACAGCAACCGGACGTCCCTGGTTGAAGTTCAGTACTGTTGGTGCAAGAATGTTATTGAATGGCTCAGCATTAAGGCGGTCAGCTTCCTGATTGGTCAGGTCCATGTCACTGCCACTAAGCAAAAGCTTAAAGGACATGCTCGCGCGGGTTTCCAGTTCGCCCGTAGTGCCATTGTAGCGCACTGGGCGCATTTGCACATTGACCACGCGGTGACCACGCATAATGAATTCATCCACAATGGCGATCGGGCTTTCAGGATAAAAGCCATTTTCGTAAAACTCAGCCAGTGGTTCACCACCAGGCACATAGCCTTCACATTTAGGCTGGCCAGGTTGCACCGGCGCAATCATGGGATTAAGCCCATGTTCGGCAAGTTTTATGGTTTGAATTTCACTATCGATGAGTTCCAGGGTAATTTCCGCGCCAAGGGGTACTTCGATTAGCTGGTTGAGCACAGGCAAAGCCGGCGCGCCAACATCCTGGGTCACATGGTAGCCTTCCATCTCAAATGAGAGGAAGCTTTGACCAAACAGTTCGGTTTCGCTTACGGTAATGCCAGGCATTTCAGCATAAACCATAATTTCATCGGCATTCGCACTGAGCAGATTTACTTCAGGCAATGCGTTTTGAGTTACCGTGCCAAAGGGCAACCATTCACCTGGTTGATACTGGGCTTTCGCGCTATGCGAAAAAGCGCCCAAAGTCATCGCGAACGCGACCAGGACCATGATTAGCTTTAGCAGGATTTTTGGGGTTTTGTGATTTTTCATCAGCTCTCCTATTAACAAATTAGTTGAACGGCTGTTATGTGCCTTAAGCACACAAACAGAAATTTTAACCCATAATCACAAATTCATGGGAATTAAAAACAAAATTAAAATCAATCTGAACTCAATACGAATTAAATTAGCAATATGTCTTGTATATAGTCAAAAAACCAGCACAATGCGAGATCTGCTCATACTTTGGCGAGAGATGCGCTATTTCAGGCTGTAAAGATGAGAAAACCATGTAATCTTCGTCTTCATCCCATTCGTCGCCAGCGTCGTCTCTGCTTAGTTCCAGGGATTGCTCATTTAAGAAAGCGACATCACCAATCAGTATCACGCCTCCCGGATTTAAGGCATCATACCACTCTACAATCCGCGTCGGCTTAAGAGAATCTGGCACATGATGAAAAGCGTAAGAACTCACGATGATGTCAAAGCGCGCGTCCTTGATTGCGTCCGGTAATCCTTGCGCAAAATCAAAGCAAATCAACTGTGCTTTAGGCATCTTCTCCTGCGCGATACGACACATTTCTGGCGAAAAATCCAAACCACTGATTTCATAGCCGGTATCATACAACTTTTGGGTCAGTTTCGCCGTCCCAAAACCCAAATCAAGAACTTTTGCCCCAGGTTTGGCTTTAATAGCATCCAGCAAGCTTTCCAGCGTGCGTCTATAGCCCGCAAAAGGATACAGATTTGCCTCGTCGCAAGCAATCACATCGTCATCATATTCCAAAGACCATCGGTCAAAAAAAGCAGCGTCCATCTTCACACACCCGTTGAGATCCTTGGTCTCAGCAAGTCATTTCGGGTCAATGATAATCAGTTTCGTTGACAATTCAAGGGCTTGCATCTAAACTTGATTTATGCTTGCCCACGTTTATTCTTGCGCTGTTATCGGTCTGGATGGTGTCACAATTGATGTCGAGGTTGACTATGGTCAGGGCAACCCAGGACGCATTACTGTGGTCGGTTTGCCCGATGAAGCTGTAAGAGAAAGCCGTGAACGCGTTTACTCAGCCATTAAAAACAGTGAACTTGGCTTTCCCCGCAAACCGATTACCGTCAACCTGGCACCTGCCAGCGTACGCAAAGAAGGTCCCGCTTTTGACCTGCCCATCGCGGTTGGCGTTATCATCACTTACAATCAGGTACCCCAAGCCACTGTGGAAGATTCAATGTTCGTGGGTGAACTCTCGCTGGATGGCTCCCTGCGCCATGTGCGCGGTGTGCTTTCCATTGCCGCCCATGCCCGCGCGGAAGGCTTTAAAAAACTGTATGTGCCCGAGATGGACGCCGCTGAAGCTGCTCTTATCCCGGATATCGAAATATATCCGGTAAAAACGCTCAGTGAGCTGGTCAACCATCTTACCGGTGGCGAAAAAATTGCCCCTGCCAGCGCGCGCGATGTGGGTGCCAGCATTCAAGTCTTTAACGAAACCGATTTTAGCGAAGTCAAAGGGCAGGAACACATCAAACGCGCCCTGGAAGTCGCCGCGGCAGGCGGGCATAATGTGCTTATGTCCGGTTCACCTGGTGCCGGCAAAACGCTGATGGCACGCGCGCTGTGTTCTATCTTGCCAAAACTAAGCATTGATGAAGCGCTTGAAGTGACCCGCATTTACTCGATTTGCGACATGCTCCCGCCCGAAACACCGCTGATACAATCACGACCGTTTAGGGCACCCCACCACACCATCAGCCATGCTGGTATGGTGGGCGGTGGGCACGTTCCGCGCCCGGGCGAAATTTCGCTCGCGCATCGGGGCGTTTTGTTCCTGGACGAACTGCCCGAATTTGGGCAACGCATGCTCGACGTCCTGCGCCAGCCTATGGAAGACAAAGTTGTCACCATCAGTCGCGCGCAAGGCTCGCTCACCTTCCCTGCTAATTTTATGCTCGTGGGCGCGATGAACCCCTGCCCGTGTGGCTACGCGGGTGATAATTTGCGCCAGTGCACCTGTATGCCAGCCGCCATCACTAATTACCAAAAGCGCATTTCGGGACCCTTGCTGGACCGCATTGATATCCACGCGCACGTTCCCCGCGTTGATTTTCAGAAACTAAGCAGTCAGCGCCAGGGAGAAAGTTCGGTAATTATTCGCGCGCGCGTTGAAGCTGCCCGTCAAAAACAAACGGAACGTTTTGCCGGTACGCGTTTGGTGAGTAACGCGGATATGACGCCTGCTGAAATTCGCCAGTTTTGCAAGCTGGACACACCCTGCGAACAGCTGATGAAAACCGCCATGCGTCAAATGCGTCTGACCGCGCGGGGTTATCATCGCGTGCTCAAGCTTTCCCGCACGATAGCGGATTTGGACGGTGTTGAGCATATCATGCAACACCACATCGCTGAAGCATTGCAGTATCGGGCAAAAGAGCAAGAATAGTTCACTAATAATTCCATAACCCATTCTCATTTGTTCTAACATGGTCTCCTAATCACGTGCGGAAGAGACTCATTGGAGTATAATTCTCATATACAAAACAGGCCGTGTTTTATAAGGTGGTGCTGAAGTGATGAAGATAAAATCCAGTATGTATCAAAGCTTATTGTCAGTCTTTTTGCTTATCTGTTTCATCGTGGCTTGTACACCGCTAAGCCCTCAATCTCATCCGAAACCAGATGCCCCCTCAACTATGACACAAGTCATCCCCATCGCCACCGATACTCAAGTAATCCCAACCGCAACAGAGATTATTCCCACTGCCACTGAAGTTCCAACTTATATAGTCCAAGACTCAACAGAAGCCTATACCACTGCTCAAGACAAGTTAAATAAATCTCCCGAAGCCCTGTCCCAGCAACAACGCCTTCAACGTTGGCTTGACTACTGGGTTAAGTTTGACAACCGTCCCTTTGCCCTTAATTCCACCGATATTCACTGGAAATATATCTACGACAACGCCAAGAATCCCACAGAAGTCATGACTTTGCTGGAAGTCAGCGGTCCGGATTACCAAAATAAATTATTTACCGTTCCCATGAACGAAGAGGGTTTTGTTGATTACCCTCCCACCGTCACCGGCAAATACATTCAACCTGGTCTCGGTCCTTTGGAAATCAACCCCCACAAAGACAACACCACCTTATCAGTCGACCAAGGCACTCTGGTCAGACTCGACTCTCAAGGTAAAATCGTCGAAAGACTCTCCCAAGCCCACTGGGAAGCCGAATCTCTCATCAAAGGTGACATTTTCCAAGATCCTCAATCCAAAGCGGAATTTGACACTGTGGTCCTGGCCCCCTCTCCCATCGACAACCCGGAAAATTTCGCCCTCTTTCAGGAGGAATATTTGCAAAAAATTAACGAGCAAGCCGAGACCTACCGTGACCAAGCTATTAACGAACCTTTTGGTATTATGGGTGATGATGGTATTTTTCTATTTCATTCCTCCGTTTGGAAGTCTGTCGCTTCCTATAAATTTAAATGGGAAGGACAAGAAATTCTTAACAAAACCTTTTTATATACCAGTCAACAGGGTGATTTGATACCAATTACTCTCACTTATGCTCCTGAAGATTCTTGGTTTTTTGATGAGGAATTTGCTTATCAAATACCTGATGGTAGTCAAAAAATGGACTTATATACACTGTATGCTTTTAGAGAAAGTATGAAACAAGAATACTCTGATGATTTTATGGATCAGTTTTTACCTACAACTACCAGTCAAACATTGAATGAGGCTATTATTCGGATTTGGCGTCGGGGTGAAATACCTACTCCCGCTGATTACGAAATATTCTCAAAAATGCCCTTAATTTTATGGGCTTTCGAAGAATACAAATAAACCTGACCGAATAGTGTATAGTTAAATTATGAAAGCTGGTCGTCTTTATGCGGTGGTAATAGTGTTGTTGGTCGTGGTCACTGTCATTTCACTCTGTTTTTGGCAACGAAAACCGGTCCATCATCTCCATTCCGATTTGCCCGCCGTCACAGTTTCGCCGGTGCTCATTGAAGTCCAGGGCCAAAAGTTTGTCCGGGAGCAACAAACCCTCTGGCAGGTTTCCAATTGGAATTTTGCTCACAGTCAATTGACGGTCACCAATGCTGACCACCAAGACCGACAGATTACCATTGATTTAAATCGGATGAAAGTTTTAATTCCTTTTAAAGAAAGAGACAAGCGAGGTGACATGATGGGCTTAACCCAAACCGAGGGTCCGGCCTGGCAGACCGCCTTTTGCCTCGGTGTCTGACATAACTGCCAGTTAGTTTAGCTACGGGTAGGGTTGCCTATTGATGTATGGCGAAGACGCCATGCATTTTAGCTTCGGCGCTGACGCCGGGGCGAGAATTTTTTAATGTTCCGCTATGGTCTCCTGACCATGGCAAAACGGGGTCAGGAAACCACGCACGAACGAAACAACACCACTCCTGCCGGCGTCCCGCCGTGCAGTAATAACATTAATAAAATGTTCTCGGAGGCGTCTTCGCCGACGATTTTTTATGATTATGTTTTCAGACGCTTTGCAAACACTTGTTTTATTGCTTCGGCGCGGACGCCTCAGCGAACGGGTTTGGCACGTGGTCGGGAGACCACGTTTGAACATTTTTAGCTACATTTTATGCTTCAGCGGAACACTTTAGCAATCACTTTTCCCTCATACTAAGTGACTATGCGCATTATTTGGGGCTAATTTCACCGCATTTTTCTCTTTACCATCTCTACTCCATAGCTATGCGCAACAAAAAGGGCTGATTTCTTCATCTCGCATCCATCGCCCCTCTTTACTTAGTGGCTATACGCAATAACGAGACCAACTTCCGCATTCCCCACCACCTCTCATTACCCCTGCATAGTGGCTACGCGCAATAACAGGGTCGATTTCCGCATTCCCCACCACCTATCGCTCCCCTTTACTTAGTGGCTACGCGCATTAATCTCCAGTGGTTTCCATAACACCACATACTATCCCCCCCTAAAAATCACAGGGCGCTTGCACGCCCTGTGATGAAACTAAAAACCTAGTTATTAGCTAAACCTGAACTTACCCGCAGCTTTTATTCTTTCGTCCAAATAACAGGCAGATAAAGACGATATTCCACCACAGGTGGCTGCGTTGGCGTTGGCTCTGGTGTTGGTGTAGGCTGAGGACTAACCTTCACTTTCACAGTCCAGGAATGCATGCTTATTAACGCATTGCCTGCCATCTCAGGATGCACCAAATCAGTTGTATCTTTAACGACAACGCGAATAAGATGCTCACCAGGCTCATCTTCTATGGTTTCAAAAGTAAAGCTCGTTCCGTTTGCACCGGGAATCGGGCTCATGCCATCGTACCACCGCACACTTGAGGCGGGTCCCCCAACCGGTTGCAAGAGGTCAAATGAGAAAGTCTGGCTGGCGGGATGGGTCAGTTCAATCACAGTTTCTTCAGGCAAGGTCGTACCAGGCTCGATTTGTCTCAAACCTGTTTCCGGCTCACCCCAACCGCCCTCATAAAGTCGCAAAACCATGGCTTGACTGGGCACCGCGCAGAAAGGTTTATGCAAATATTGCATTAAACAGGTTTCTCCAGGGCGATACATCCCCGTTGGACGGTAGCGCGCGCCTTCAAAGAGGCCCACAAAATCAGGACCATAACCTCCGGGATTTGTAGGGATAGGCGTTGAAGGCGAAATCCATGGGTTCCACTTAATTTTCGCGCGCGTGTTTTCATCGGTCACATTCGCTTCGCAAGGTGGGTCATTTGTTTTATCACTGCAACTTGGATAATTGAAATATCCTGGATATTCATCAGCCAAATCACCAAAGGAATGACCAAACTCATGCTGGGCAACCGAAACAACATTACTGTCAAAAGTCATGGTTGCCAGCTTGTCACCACCAGAACCACCGTAACCATTATCATTGAGAATCATAAAAATCGAATCCCAGTCCGGGTAGTGAAGTCCAGCCTGGGCAAAGGTCGTGGTAGCATTTACCATCACCAACCTAAACGTGTGATAACCGCAGTAACGTCCATCGTAGAAAGTATCCACAAAGGTGCCATTTTTGGGGTTGTTGGCCATCTCCCCATCCCGACAACAGTTGGGATTATCCGACCCCGGGCAACTTGGATTGTACGTTGGATAGTCCGTGCCACTTTGATTCGACGGTGTAAACAAGACATTCACATTATAATAATTTTCATACTCCCCTAGCGGAGTGATATCAAAGAAACCATTGTGAATGTGATTGATATTGCTTTGATACAAGGATTGCTGCGCCTGGGTATAACCATCACCCATGAATAAAATATCCACGCGGTTGGCTGGGTTTCCGTGGGTGCCTAATTTCGTTAATTGCCCAACTTTTTCCTGTTGAATTTCTGGCACTTCGTGTACCATGCTATCCAAATTAATTTGGGTTACGACATCTTTATCAGATTTTTTCAGACTCATGGTCGTGCCTTTGATAACTGGCACACGCACCACAAAAACAATATTATCGCGTTCAACGAAGTGTCCCTGAATAGGATCATCCGGATTTTCACCGCCAAATTCACTTCGAATCAAGCCAGATACACGTTCAGTCTTCTGAAAAACGACTTTACCGCTCGCATCAGTCAGTCGCACGATTACCGGTTGATCATTCCGATTCGGTCGCGCCAAAGCTTCAGCAATCATTTCATCAGAAAAATTAGTGAGCGGTGCCGCGAGTTGCACCTGCATTTGGGAGTGAACCGAGACATATCCCGTTTCATCCATTTCACAAATCAAATACCAGGATTGATTAGTATATCCATCTGGATGGTGGACGGCTACAACACGCGCGCTGACTCCTGAAAAACCAAACGTGGTCAGTATCAAGACCATTGACAGAAGCAGTAACAGGTACTTGGGGGAATGACGCATTTTTACACCTCGTTTATTTAATTTTCCTGCGCCATTTTATTACAGATGTCTATTTAAAACCGCCCTTTTGACAAAAAAAGGCTGCCCGTGTTTTTGGGGCAGCCTTTACGCTTAGAAACGAAATAATTTTAGCCGTGTTTGGCTTCAAAGTCTTTCAGGAATTCGACAAGTGCCACAACGCCTTCTTTGGGCATGGCGTTATAGATTGACGCGCGCAGACCACCAACAGTGCGGTGACCCTTGAGGTTTTCAAAGCCAGCAGCCTTGGTGGCGGCGACAACTTTGGCGTCGAGTTCTTCATCACCAGTAACGAAAGGCACGTTCATCAAGCTGCGGTCCTTCTTATCCACAGTACCCTTGAACATCTTGCTTTGATCCAGGAAGTCATACAGGGGTTTGGCTTTCTCAACGTTATTTTTGTGAACAGCTTCCAGACCGCCGATGCTCTGCAGATACTTGAAGACTTTGCCACAGAAGTAAATCGCCCAGCAGTTGGGGGTGTTGTACATGGAATCGCCCTTATCCTGAACATGGTAGCGCAAGTAAACCGGTACGCTCTCGTCGATATCTTCGCGAATCAGGTCTTCGCGGATGATGACAATCGCCATACCAGCAGGGCCAACGTTCTTTTGCACACCACCATAAATGATGCCATAATCGGACACCTTTACAGGTTTGGAAAGGAACATGGAGCTTTGGTCAGAAATCAAAATCTTACCCTTGGTGTTGGGCAGTTCCTGATAGGTGGTGCCATAGATGGTTTCATTTTCGCAGATGTAGAGATAATCAGCATCTTCGCTAATGGGTAAATCAGAAACATCGGGCACGTAGGCGTAGTTGCGATCCTTGCTGTTGGCAACAACATTCACTTTACCAAAACGAGCTGCTTCTTTGGCAGCGCCATTTGACCAACTACCGCTTACAACGTAATCAAAAACGCCATTTTTCTTGAGATTCATGGGAATCATCGAGAATTGCAGGGTTGCGCCACCCTGGATGAAGAGAATCTTATAATTCTCGGGAATGCCCATCAGCGCGCGCAAATCGGCTTTGGCTTCGTCATGAATGCCCTGGAAAACTTTGCTGCGATGGCTCATTTCCATCACACTTTGGCCGGAACCACGATAGTTGAATAACTCTTCGTGGACTTCTTCCAAGACTGGCAAGGGTAACATGCTGGGACCGGCTGAGAAATTGTAAATTCGATCGTATTTCATTTTTATTAATCTCCTTTATGGTTGCTTGTTTATCTTCAGGCACACAAAAACAAAACCTGCTTATTTTTGGGCAAGTTGGCCTGTTGAAATCATAGTCCGCAATACCGATTCGGTCAAGTGAATCAGACCTAAATCGGTGGTTTTAGCGTTATTAAAACGCCTTTTTAGCGGTCAGCTACGCCTGTATTAGGTTGTTAAATTATGCCTGTAAACGCCACCACTTAAAAACTGCAAATCGCATTTTACCTGTTCGCCGGGCTGCTTTATAATCAGACCATGGCAAAATTAGTCCGTGCGGAAAAGCAAAACTGGTTGCTTCTCGAAAAAATAGGCAGTGGCGACGCGGGTGAAGTCTGGCGTGTTGAATCCGAAATCAGCCAGCAACGCGCTGTGCTCAAACGCCCGGTGCAAAACGTATCCGGTGGCACGATGATGCGCCAGGCATCGCAAATTGAAGCTGAAGGACAAATACTGGCTGACCTTGAAGGTGTTGACAGCAGCCGAAACCGCATTCACGTGCACACCCCCCTGCTCATCGACAAAAGCCCATCCGGAACATCGGGCACCAGCGGGCTTTTTATCGTTAGTGAAGAAGTCAGTGGCACATCTATCACCACCCTGCTCGATAAACTCCGCCAGGGACAATCGCCTTTCTCGCAGGTACTCACCCTCAAGGTGCTGGCCGCCAGCTTTCAACTGCTTAGGCAAGTTCACGCCAGGGGCATTTTGTGGAACGACGTCAAAATGGACCACATCTTTTGGGACGAAAGCGAAAACAAAATGTCCTTTATTGACTGGGGTAACGGACTGAGATTCGACCCCGAAGCACCAGGTGAACAGCTCAACCCGGGGCTGGACTTCCAGCAACTGGTAAACGAAGGCCGGCAACTGCTCACCCAAATTTCATCAGGCCTGATTCAAGACCTGGCATGGCCGATGACAGTTTCGGGTTTAAGCGAGTTGGATATTTTTCATCTGCAAATGCGCGTGGAATATCTCGAAAACCACCTGGCTATGCGCGTGATGGAGTACCAGCTGTTGTTTGATAAATATCTGGAATCCGCCGACGATATTCAAAGCCTCCACACCGCTCTGGATCTCAAAAAAGCACTGGAACGTTTAGGCGTTCGGGTCGAAACACAGGAAGTTTTACAAATCGCGCAAAAACTATGGCTGAGTTTTCTTGAGAAGAACATCGCCGAAAGTGGCTACCAACTCCTGCAGATTTTGGAAGAAAACCTGCCCCTGCCAACTCACTGGCAAATGGCTGGTTACTTTTTCAAAAGCTTGCAAGCCCATGAACATGAAAACCTGCATGAACTCATCCAGGCCACGCTTGAAGAAAACTGGTCAGACGCGATGTGGATTTTCAGCAGGGATTTTGCCGGATTTTTCAAAGCCGATAATGCCAAAAGCGTTTTGTTGTCTATGCGCAAGCTGGCGAACGTCGCCGGAGATAAATCAGTCATTATCCCTGAGATACTGCCATCCATCCAGCAAAATCTCGGGCAAAACCTGCATCGCCTGCGTGCCAACAACACTGCCCAGCCGGAACTGCTGTCCCAACTGGAAACGACGCAAAACCAACTGGCAAACATCCAGCAAAACTGGTCACAGCTGGCAGAAAAAGAAGCCTTGGGTGAAAAACTGCTGAACACGCGCGAAATTCTGGCACAACTGGCCACCATGGGATTAAACATCCCACCCAGTTATCAAGCCAGTTTAACCACGATGCTGTCCAAAACCCGCGAGATTTACCGCGCCTGGGCGAACGCGGAACTTGAGCAAGCCCAAAAATTACTGCGGGAACTCTTTGCGCTTGACCCAACCCTGGGTTATCTGCAAGATATAGATAAGGAACTGCAAAAAAGCACCGAGTGGGTTGAAACACTCAAAACTGGCCCGCAAGCCGAGCAGAGCCTGAATCAATTTGGTGATGATCTCCTGGCTGCTTTTCCGTTGGCGTATCTTAAACTGGGCACACCTGGCTGGCTTAACGCCATGCACACAACAGCAACGGTCTTACAAAAATGCCAGGATTTGGTAGAGATGCGCGCCCAACTCAGGCAAATCGGAATGCCCCTTACCTGGGCAGAGCACAGTTCACTTAAACTGGACTTTCAGGCCCCAGCTGAGCCACTTACCAGCCTTACTGCGACCCAGCAAGAAACCCTGGCGAATTTCCACAAAGCGCTTGCCAACAATAGCGACAGCTCAAAAGCACTTCAAAACCTAAAAGCTCATTTGCCCCAGTACGCTTTTCTGTACGCGAAACTTGATGAGCAAGTTAAGAACATCTGGCGTCTTCAAATCCCGAAAACAGATTCTCTTGACATCGAACTCTTCCCCAAACCCGACCAGGCACGCGTACAGGAACTGATGCAAGTCCTGAAATACATTGAAGACTGGCGCGCGAGCACCCAGTCACGCGCCTTTGGCTTCGCCCGCCCCGCGCCACAGACCACACTAAGCTGGCGTCTTTTGGAAGAAATTGACATCGCCAGCAAACAATGGCGGGATCTCATCTTGCCCACTTTATCGAGAATAAAACAAAAAGAATGGAAATTTTCAGCGGACCAAGACCCCAAGCAAAGCCCTTATCCCGCGCTAATAAACTGCACCCGCCAACTCAGCAAACTCAATCTCGCCTGGAAAAACGTTGAACATCGGGGCATCTTCCCGGAAAATCTGGCGGATATGTCCGCTTACGCCACCCAGGCGCAAAGTCTTTTTTATCAGTTCTGGACTTCGCTTGAAAAGAACAGCATTGCCGCCCATCGCTGGCTGGCAATGGTCAATCAAGCCATTTTCAGCGAAATCAACCAAAGCCTTTTACTCATCATACGTCAGTTGCTTGCTCTATCCAGAAGCTTAGATGTAATCAACAACCCTGATATGGCACGCACACGGCTGGCACTTAACAGTGCCGGGGAAATCATGTTTACCATGGTACGCCTAAACGACTTAATTTTGCCTCCAAATCGAGATTTCAACCTTTACAGGCACTGGCGACAACAATATCTTGATCTCATCCAGGAAGGCAACGTGAGAAAAATCCGCGAGAACATTCAATCCATTGAAAGTATTCATCCCCTGTTACCCTGGCTGGATGAACTGCTAAGGCGCGATACCGACTACTTTAATCTGCCTGAAGAGCAAAGATGGTAAAATAGGCTATCTAGAGGAAAAAATTGCGACAAGAAATACTTGATTCTAATACTTCATACTATTTAGGTGAAGCCCTTGACACCTGGCTTAGTGTTGGACATCGCGACGTCGCTGTCCCCGAAGCCGCGGGTTCAAGCGCGCGTGTGTTTTTGTTAAAACATGCCAACGGCACATTGCCATGGCGCGTTAACCCCGCTTTCAAAGTGATGCGCCACGACAAGCAAGCCTATGCCATGCCCCTGTTCCGCGAGGAATTTAAGATACTGGGCAATCTCAAAGGCATTGATGCCATCACGCCTATGCTTCAGGGCGGTTTTCTCAAACCCGCGCCGGGCACAGTTTGGCCTGATGAACTCGCGCCCAGTTCCAAAATTCTCGAACTGCAAGGTGGCGGACAAAACATCAAAGGCACCCTGGCAGTTTTTGAACACGATGAAGTCGACGATATCCTTGAGCAGTTTGATGAACGCCTTCAGGATGGCTGGTTGCCTTTCCTGATTTTAGAACGTCGCTGGGAAGACAATCTCTACATGCTTTGCGATGCCGGTTACACCAGAGGCAGTTTCATCCAAAACCTGAGCATGAAACAAGTGCTGGATATCGCCCTGCAAATAACCGATATTCTCGAAAAAGCCCACGCGCAAGGCGCTGTTTTTCTTGACCACAAGTTATTGCATTACTACTGGAACGAACCCCGCCAAAAAGTGATTATTCTCGACTGGAATATCGGTCGCTGGCTGGGCAAAGACATCGCGCCGGAGATTATCCGCGATGACCTTCTGCAGTTCAGCGCGCGCGCCTTGCATCATCTCTTTACCGGGCAACAAGCTCCAGGCGCGGCGGTGGTCGGTGGCAATCGTCCGGAAGATATTGCCAACTCGCCAACCCAGTTTAAGGCCTCTTATTCCTTTGACGTTCAAAACCGATTAAATAATGATGAAATGCGCTTTCTCGAAGATGCTTTACAAGGTAAATTTACCAGCGCGACAGAAATGAAAGCCCAGCTGACCATACTCGCAGCCAAACGTTAAGCGGATAACGCCATTTGTTAGGACAATGATGATTAAACCTTTAATTGAACAAGCCCAAAAAGTACTCGCTTCCGCAAAACCAAGTGACGCGGACTTAATGCACGCCCAAAGCGAACTGGCATCTTTTCTTGACGCCTTAAGCACCGGCAGAATGAGCGTGAAAGTTGAACTTGACGACCTTGAAGAATCCGAAAGGCTGATGCGTGAACTAAAGCGCGAAATCAACCGCCGCCAGGCCGGCACACCCGCGCAAACGACACAGGCGAAATCAGTCTCCGACACCCAAGCTATGCCGGTAGCCCATCAGGAAACGTCGCACACAGCGGTCATACCCGAAACACCTGAACCTGTCGCCAGTCCGCCACCCGTGTTTTCGCAAATTTTACAAAACGACAATTTAGGTGGCTTTGACAGCGACCCCCTGAAACGTTTCTTCCAGTCGGCCCATGACCCCGAAGCAGAACGGCTGATGGACCAGGCTGAAGAAGCCTTTTACAAAGGCAATTATCAGGTTGCTATTCCTTTGTACGAAAAGGTTATCCAGATGGAACCTTCCTGGGCGCGCGCCCAGGAGCACCACGCTGAAGCTGAAGAGTACCTGCGTTCGGGTAATATCCCCAGCGTCGCTTTGCCCCCCGAAGCCGGTAAAGCTTACGGTAAAGCGCAAAGTGCGGCGCGTGTTTTCCGCTATCAAATCGCTCTTAATTATCTCGATGACGCTTTTGACCATCTTGAAGAAGCAGGTATTAAACGCTGGCGCGAAGGCGAGGACTTACGCGCTGACCTTGAAAACCAGATGCAAGCTTATGACGTCTACAAGGAAGGTCTCAATCTTTTAAGTTTGGGCGATTTGCAAGCCGCGTTTGGCAAAATTCAAACCGCCGCCAGTGCGGTTGCCATCCCCGAATACATCGACAAAGCTAACGAAACCCGCGCGGACATCAGCGCGATAAACGATATCAGCGACATTGTCAGCATGAGTGGCAAAATTCCCCCTGCTATGCTGGCTGACGCCAAAGGCAAACTGGAACGCATTCGCATGAAGTATGGCGAGATTGACCAAGTCAGACGTTTGCGGACGCGCCTGGATTTGATGATTCCAGCCACAATACAAAACCTGCTTGACAACACCCAGCGGCTTAAACAGGAAGCTGCTGACGCGCCAACCGCGACCATCGCCAAACAAAAAGTGGCTGGCGCGCGTGAAAACCTGGACCTTTTGCGCCAGCTTGACGCTTACGACGCGGAAAGCCTCAATCTCGAAGACGAAATCAGTCGCCTGGAAACTGAAATCCACACGAACCTGGACGCCATCGCACGCGCCAAAGAAGCCTTTGAAAGTGGCAATAAGTTTTTCGCCCTGGATTCCTGGAAAATAAGCCGTGGCGCCCGTAAACGTTTCCCGCAAGACCCCGACGTGCTGGAACTCAAACGCAATTATTATCCGAGTTATGCGGTTGGCATCCTGGGCATTTTGCTTATCAGCACCATACTCATCGTGGCACTTAGCGTTGGCATCCGCCGCATCAGCGCGGGCATTCACGCGCGCAACCTTGCCAAAACACCCACGGTGACGAGCACGCCCACCATTACGCTAACCTCAACCCCCACACTAACCCCTGAACCAACGTTAACGCCAACGCCATATCTCTCACCCACGCCGACCCTGACGCTGACCCCGACGCCTATCATGTACGCGAAAACCATACGCGAACTATACGTGCGCAGTGACTGCTATGAAAGTTTCCGATCGGTAGCGCGCGTTCCGGTTGGCACCCGTCTGACGCTTCTGCCCATGACCGAACGCCGGTTCGACAGCTTCAACAGGGAATGTGTCCTGGTGGACTTCAGAAATGGTGACTATGCCTTTATCGGCTATGTTCTCTTGCAGGATTTGGAACCAAGCACAGAATAAACCGCTTCCAAACCGGGTAAGGTTGCACTTGCCTTAAAAAGCCCATCAAGCCATATTAAGAGTTAAGATTAGACCATGAAAGATTTAGAAACACGTTACCAAGAAACCCTGGACTGGATTTACAGCTGGATTGACTTTAGCATGAGTCGCCATGTGGACGAGTCGCACCGCTTTTTTAAACTCGACCGCATGAACCGTTTGATGGCACTCCTGGACTGGCCCAACCGACATTACCCTTGCGTTCATGTCGCCGGCACTAAAGGCAAGGGGTCTACCGCCTCCTTTATCGCCTCCGCCCTGCGCGCTTGCGGCTATAAAACCGGACTTTACACCTCTCCACATCTTGAAGATTTCCGCGAGCGAATTCAAATCAATGGCGAGCAAATTTCAGTCAGCGAACTTGTTGACCTTGCCGACCAAATGCGCCCGCGCACTGAAATCGTCGCAGATGTAACCACCTTTGAACTCACAACCGCGATTGCTTTTCAGTATTTTGCCAATCAGCAGATCGATATCGCCGTCCTGGAAGTCGGTTTGGGTGGGCGTCTGGACGCGACAAACATTGTTGACCCTCTGGTTTCGGTCATTACCCCCATCTCGTTCGACCACATGAACGTTCTCGGAAACACGCTTACCGAAATCGCACAGGAAAAAGCGGGCATCATCAAACCCGGTCGCCCTGTGGTCATCGCGCCGCAAGTTGAAGAAGCAGAAAAAGAAATCCTGCGAGTCGCCGCAAGCCAAAACGCGCCTGCCACGCTGGCAGATAAAGCCTACACCTGGCAAATCCTGAACCACGACATCAACCATCAACTTATCGCCATTCAACAAACGGATACAAATCGCCAAGACCCCGAACAGCTGACGCCCATCGAGCTGGATATCCCCCTCCTTGGCAGGCACCAGGCCGACAACGCCACGACATCCCTTGCCACGCTCGAAATACTCCATCAATCCGGCTTTAACATCACCCAGGATGATTTAAAACATGGCTTTCAAGACGTGCACTGGCAAACGCGCTTTGAAGTTCTCCGCAAGGAACCGCCTTTCATCGCTGACGCCGCCCACAATGGCGACTCGATGCAAAAACTGCGTCAGGCACTGGATGACTACTTCCCCGGTTTGCCCTTTATCCTTTTATTTGGCGCGTCGGCAGATAAAAGTTTGACAACCATGCTGGATATCATCCTGTCCCGCGTAGAAGCCGTGGTCTGCACACAATCTATCCACCCCCGCGCTGCCGATGCCTTTGAATTACAAAAGCTTATTGAGCCTTACGGAATACCCGTTTATGCTGAAGTGCCCGCTGAAGCAGGACTCGCCAAAGCGCTTGAACTGGCGGGCGACTCCAAAGGCATCGTCGCTACCGGCAGCTTGTTTCTCGCCGCCGCGGCACGTGCCATTTGGCACCAAGACTATCAATAACAGAGAGATATTATGGATTCAAACACCCCTAAATTCCCTTTTCAAGCCACTGATCGCATCGACTTTTCGAACCTGGTGAATCTCCACGACGTGCCTGAACGTCGTCCGGGCAAAGATGGCACTTTCACCGCGCCAGCGATAATTATCACCAAAAGCCCCATCTTGCCCGACTCCTTAAGTACCATGACCGTCGCCACTGACGCGCTCATTCTCTCCGCCATCAACCAAGCCTGGGAAGAAAACACCACCATTGTCGGTGTTTTTGACGATGGTAAAAAAGAACAGAGCTTCTTATCACTGGGTGTCGAATTTGCGCCTGGAGAACCCATTCAAACCGACAAAGACACCGTGACTTTTATCGTGCAAGGACGACGCCGGGTTGAAGTTTTGGAGATTTTCGTTGACGAAAATGATATGCTTTTCGTCAAAGCGGCTTTGATAAAAATCCCCAAACGTCGTTCAAAAGAAGTTCAAGCCTTGATGCGTCAGGTTATAAAATATTTCGAGACTTTCGCCCAGTTAAGCCAACATTTGCCACCAACGGTCATTCAATTTGCCCGTCAGCTTGAAGACCCCGGTGAATTAGCAGACATCGTTACCGCGTCCATCAACTTGAAACCCGCGCAGATGATGGAAATCATCACCGCGGTTGACCCCGCGGAACGCATTGAAACCGCTTTACGCCTTATCAAACACGAAGTCTCACTCCTAGAACTTGAAGCGGAAATTAACGACCGCGTTCAACAGGAACTAGACCAGGGCCAGCGCGAAATCTATCTGCGCGAGAAAATCGAAAAACTCCAGCAGGAACTAAACGACGGCAAATCGACAGACCCCGACATTCGTTCGCTTGAAGACCTGTTGGAAAGCAAAGAATACCCCGAAGAAGTCGTCAAAACAGCCAAAAAAGAACTTGAACGTCTCAAAATGACCCCTTCACTCTCCCCGGAAAGTGGCATGATTTCCACTTATTTGCACTGGCTTTTGGAACTGCCCTGGAACGAAGAAACCCAAGACCGACTCGACATTAAGGAAGCCCAGGCTATTCTTGACAAACACCATTACGGCTTGCCCAAAGCCAAAGACCGCATTTTGGAATATCTCGCGGTGCGTTCCCTGAACCCGCCCAAAAACCGCCAGCCTATTTTGTGCTTCGTTGGCCCACCCGGAACGGGAAAAACCTCCCTGGGCAAGTCCATCGCGGAAGCAATGGGCAGAAAATTCGTCCGCCGGTCTTTAGGTGGCGTACGGGATGAGTCCGAAATTCGCGGTCATCGCCGGACTTATATCGGTTCCATGCCCGGTCGCATTCTGGAAACCATCAGCAAGGTAGGCGTGGCCAACCCCCTGTTCATGCTTGATGAAATCGACAAACTGAGTTCCGATATCCACGGCGACCCGGCATCCGCCTTGCTTGAAGTGCTTGACCCCGAACAAAACTACAGCTTTTCGGACCATTACCTTGAAGTGCCCTTTGACCTTTCAAAAGTGTTCTTCATCACCACCGCAAACACGGTGCAAAGCATCCCGCCAGCCCTTTTGGACCGCATGGAAATCATCGAATTCCCAGGCTATATTGAAGAAGAAAAACTCGAAATTGCCCGACAGTTCCTTATCCCGGAACAACTCGAAGAAAACGGCCTGCAAGACAAATCCATCGAGTTTACCGAAGACGCCCTGCGCTTAATTATCAAAAGCTACACCTACGAAGCCGGTGTGCGCAACCTGGAACGCATGATCGGCGCGGTGCTACGCAAAACCGCCCGCAAGCTTGCCGAAGGCGAAGCTATCGAAAAAATCATCACCCCAGAACTGGTTGAAGAACGGCTTGGACCGGTGGAATTCTTCCCCATCACCGCGGAACTGCAGGATGAAGTTGGCATGGCAACCGCGGTTGCCTGGACGGAAAACGGTGGTGAAATCATGCAAATTGAGGTCCTGGTCATGCCCGGAAAAGGCAACCTGCAAATCACCGGTCAGGTAGGCGAGATTATGCAAGAGTCCGCCCAGGCCGCCCTGAGTTACATCAAGTCAAAAGCTGAAAACTTCCAAATTCCCGACAGTCTCTTTGAAGAAACCGATGTACACATTCATGTTCCCGAAGGCTCAATCCCCAAAGATGGGCCCAGCGCGGGCATCACTATGGCAATCGCCATGACATCTGCCGTATTAGGCGTGCCCACGCGCCACGAAGTTGCCATGACCGGCGAAATCACCCTACGCGGACGCATCCTGCCGGTAGGTGGTGTGCGCGAAAAAGTCCTGGCAGCCCACCGCGCGGGAATTACCACCATTCTCCTGCCCACGAAAAACCAAAAAGACCTGATTGAAGTGCCCGCGCCAGTGCTAGAACAACTAAGAATTGTGTTCGTTGAACACATGGACGAAGTCTTGAAAGAAGCCCTGGCTGGTGAAGCGATTTATGCCAAAAAGCCAAAAGAAACCCCGCCCCGCCACCCCCGTCCGACGAAAAACAAAATGGCACAAAGAACCCAACAAAGCAGCGACACCCAAGCCGTGGCTTAACTAAAGTCATAAAACAAGTCGTCAAAAAAGCACAGCGACCATGCTGTGCTTTTTTTATTTCAAGATAATACAGACGTGCCCTAAAATGTCACGTCAAAATAGTATTTTGATAATATTATTTATCGTCCGGCGAGAGGGCGGCAATGCCGTTGCGCACCTGTGCCAGCACTTTGTTCAGTTCCTGTTCGAGAGCGGAAAGCGTATCAATCACATAGCGGTCGGCGTCCATCATGCTTTGCGAAGCTTCTTTGCTTGCCTTGTCAGTAATCATATCCACCTTGGCTTGCGCGGCCTGGTAGACCTCAGATTTCTCGATAAGTTTCTCGCTTTTTTCGCGCGCCAGTGCCACCGTGCGGTTGGCTTCTTCCTGCGCCTGGGCTAAAATACGGTCCTTTTGCGCGGTAATTTGTTGTGCTTTCTTGATTTCTTCAGGAATAGAAATGCGCATCTGATCGATAATATCCATTAAAGCAGTGGTATCAACAATCACATTGCGTGTTAATGGAACAGCTTTGCCGGTATTAACAATTTCTTCCAGGCGGTCAACCAAATGTAAAATATCCATATCTCCTCCATCACGATTATCGGTGTTGATTTAGTTTATCACTATTCGCATTAATTATTAAATATTCAGGCCGTTTGAAAAGCAATTTGTAAAGTTTTATGCTTATCCCGCTTCAATTTCGCGGTACCGCGCGATTAATGCGCGGTTGACATGCTCCGGCACCATGCTACTCACATCGCCGCCCAGCGAGGCAATCTCCTTGACTGTGCTGGACGATAAAAAGGTGTTCTCTTCGGTGGTTATCAGCGCGATGGTGTCAATTTTAGGTTTCAGCCTGCGGTTGGCCAGGGTCATGCGAAATTCAAGTTCAAAATCAGAAAACACGCGCAGACCACGCACAATCGCTGTCGCGCCTATTGATTCGGCGAAATCAACCGTCAAACCAGAATAGCCCATCACACTCACATTTTCGAGATACGCCAGAGTTTCCTTCACGAGTGCGATGCGTGTGGCAGGGTCAAAAAGCAGACTTTTGAGAGGCCGGTCATAAACCGCGACCACAACTTCGTCGAACAATTTGGCAGCCCGTGTGGCGATATCAATATGCCCATAGTGAATGGGGTCAAAACTTCCCGGAAAAACAACTTTTGTCATCAGCTTAAATCTCCACTGCCATCTTCAGCCTGAGATGCCCAAAAATGATCCAGCACCTGCTTAAGATCGGCATTATCTTCTTCTTCCAAATCAGGGTCGCTGGCAAGCAGCCACTCTGCCATATCGCGTGCCTTTTTAATCAGTTGCACGTCAAACAAATTCGCCATTTTGAGGTCCAGGTAACCAGCTTGCTTGGTACCCAAAAAGTCACCCGGCCCACGCAGTCTTAGGTCGTATTCCGCTAATTCAAAGCCATTGTTGGTGCGGGTCATGATGTTCAGACGTTCATTCTCGGCATCATCAGCCGTTTGCGGGATAAGAAAACAATAGGACTGCGCCTCACCACGCCCCACTCTGCCCCTGAACTGATGCAGTTGCGCCAAGCCAAAACGATTAGCCCCCTCAATCACCATCATCGTGGCGTTGGGAATATCCACACCTACTTCAACAACAGAAGTTGAAACCAGGATGTCAAATTCGCGGTCGCGGAATTTCAGCATCACCTCATCTTTTTCAGCCGGTTTCAAACGTCCATGCACCAAACCGACTTTCAAATCCGGAAAGACTTCATCCTGCAAGCGTTTATGCTCGTCCACCGCGGCTTTGATTTCTTCATTTTCCGAAGCTTCAACCAGGGGATAGATGATAAAAGCCTGATTGCCTTCTTTCACCTGCGCGCGGATATTGCCATACACGCGTTCCCGCTCACTCGGAAAAGCTACCATAGTATGCACCGGCAGTCTTCCGGCAGGCATTTCGTCGATGATGCTCACGTCCAAATCACCAAAGATGGTCAGCTGCAAGGAACGCGGGATAGGTGTGGCGGTCATCACCAAAACATGCGGGTTATCGCCCTTGGCACGCAGTTTAGCACGCTGGTTCACGCCGAAGCGATGCTGTTCGTCAATCACCACCAGCTGTAAATCTTGAAATTGCACGGGGTCTTCAATCAGCGCGTGCGTGCCGATAAGCACTTTTAGATGCCCGCTTTGCAAATCCGCGTGTATTTCAGCGCGTTCTGCCGCACTGGTGTCGCCTGTTAACAGGCGTATTTGACTCGGTTCCAGGAATGGCGTTTTGCCATCTGCTGAATAAGTCATCAAACGCGACAAAGTGCGGTAGTGCTGTTCCGCCAAAATGCTCGTGGGTGCCATTATCGCCGCCTGCGCGCCACCTTCAATGACCATCGCCATCGCCAGCATCGCCACCACCGTCTTGCCAGAGCCCACGTCCCCTTGCAAAAGGCGGTTCATGGGGTGCGTTTGCGCCAGGTCCTGACGGATTTCGCTCACCGTGCGCGTCTGGGCACCGGTAAGTTCATACGGCAAACTGGCTAAGCGGTCTTTTAGCCAGGCGTCACTCACCGTCCAGCCCCGCCCGGTCAGCGTTTGCCAGTAGCATTTTTGCTGAATAACACCCAGCTGAATTAAGAAAATTTCATCAAACGCGAAGCGGTGCTGGGCAGCTTTTAGGCTTTCTTCATCATCGGGAAAGTGGATTTGGCTGTAGGCTACTGGCAGTTGGATAAGTTTGCCTTTTTCCTGCACTTTTGCGGGCATAAACTCATGGATTTTTGGCGACCAGTAGTTAACCGTGTTGAACTGAAGTCGCCTAAGCCACTTTTGGGTCACGTTGGCAGTCAGCGGATAAACGGGCACAATGCGGTTGGTATTGAGTTGTTGCTGATCCAGCGCCTCAAACTCCGGATGCATAATGACCAGGCGCCCCATATAGTTTTCCACTTTGCCGGAAATGGAAATGAACATGCCCTCACGCAAAGTTTTGAGTATCCAGGTCTGATTGAACCACATCAGCCTTAAATTACCCGTTGTGTCCGATACGATGACCTCCACAATTTTTCGCCCTCGCGAAACCGGATACATTGAACTGCTGACCACCTTGGCGATAATCGTGACTTCGTCGCCGATATAAAGCATGTTGATTGTTTTTAGTTTGGAGTAATCATCGTAGCGACGTGGGAAGAGATTGAGTAAGTCTTTGATTTTATAGACACCCAGCCGACTGAGATTTTCAGCTTGTTTATCGCCGATTCCGCGAATGACGGTTACGGGAGCTTCAATGCCAAAGCGTGGCGCGGGCGTGGCTTTTCCGCCAGCAGATTTTGTACCAACTCGCGCGCTGCTCACTGAAGAACCCATGCCTGCCTGATGCGTCGGTCGCGCGGCACTCACTGGCGACTTCGCTCGCGCGCGTTGGGTATTTGTGGCTGTGCCTGTTGATTTGCTTGTAGCTGTGCCAGTTGATTTGTCGTTTGATAAGTGGCTACGCGCATTAATGTTTGCGGCTTGACGCCCATTTTCCGCACTTACAGCTTGAGAAAAATCGGATAAAGCCTCAGACACCGCGAAAGCCTGCAAATTCAGCGTTTCCGGTATTGCAAGCTGTTCAGCTATCTCGATTAGCGCGGTTTTGCGCTCCGCGGGACTTAGTTGTTCATAGACACTGAACTTTTGGCTGACAAACTGAATCGTCTTTTCGGCCATGGCGACTTCACGGGCGTCTGATTCCCAGGCCTGGGTCAGTCTCACCATTCCGCCCATCACCGCGCGATTCTCAAACCCATGCTGGGCTTCAAGCTTGAATATTCTGGATAATTTTTCCGTGGCTTTGTTCATCGGTATTTCTCTGTCTAATGATACCAAAATCCACTTGATGCCTTCAAGAGTTAGAGTTGCTTACTTATCAATGCCGAAGTAAGAGATATCAAAACAAACTCCAAAACTCTAACAAATCGCAATCTTTTACTAAAGCTGATAGAATAACATAATAACCACTTGGTCGATATAGTGGAAATTACAACTTTTATTTCAAGAAATGTCGAATAACATTGAAGGCGGAACTATGAATCTACAGGAAGAGATAAAACTATCCTATTTGCAGTTGAAGAGAGAAGTATATTATGACCAAGCTAACCTTTTCTTAAGGGAAGCAATTGCACGTTTCGAAAAAGGAAATTTTGACCATCTATCCGAAATCTCTTTAGACATTAATAACTACCTAGATTCTCCTAAAGAGAATAGCGCATGGCTTGAAGAGCAATTAAAATCTATTGACTGTTTTTTACTGCCGAAAAGACTAAAGAAAAACGCTGATGATACTGATAAGACTAAAAAGTCAATAATAAATAACGTCCGCGAAAGCGATTCATACGAAGTCGAAGATATATTCTATTATTTTTCAGGAAATATATCTCTTTATATACTCAGTGTTCTATGGTGTAGATTGGTTGGCAGATTTCTTGACAATGAATTATCCGATGAATGTTTCGGAAACAGATTAGAATCTCATGTTGGCAAAGATGCTGACCTAAGTCACTTTTCTAAGCTTTTTAAGACCTATCTTCGTCAATATCAAAACTGGAGAGATGGAGCCATTAATCAGGGGTTGAGATTACTGAAAGATAAAAAGAATATTTTTATTATTGCACTCGACATAAAACAATGTTATTACCGTTTAGAAACAAACTGGGATAAGATCAGTGAGATTATCGAAGAAAAAGGCGACAAGAATTACAAGAAATATTGTAAGGCACTTAATCTAGCTCTGAAAAAAATTCACGAGCAATACCATGCTAAAACTCATGACATGCTCACAAAAACTGTTTTTTTCGATGAGTCAAAAGAAACGCATATGGATTTAGATTTGCCAATAGGGTTGCCCATCGGTTTACCATCTTCACAAATTTTAGCCAACTGGGAACTGAAGCCTCTCGACGATTTAATTAACAAGAATGTTCGTCCAATTCATTATGGAAGGTATGTTGACGATCTTCTAATAATTTTAAATGTGCCAAAACAAGATCCAAAAGATCTTGATACAAGATCAATTCTTAAAAAATATTTTGAAGACTCAGGAATATTAATAAGGTCTAATAATTTAGGTGCTGAAGCTAAGAATAATACTAAGGATGAGGATATAGAATATCGTGTAGTTGGTTATAAGCACCTGCTAATTCAGCAGGAAAAAATTATCATTCACTATTATCAGCATGATCACAGTTGGGCAGGACTTAAAGAATTTAAAGAGGACTTACGAAACCAATCTAGTGAGTTTAGATTTCTCCCTACCGATGATATGCACAAAGAACTATCTAACGAGGCCTATGATCTTCAATATGAGGGGTCAATTAATAAATTCAGAAGCCTTATTGGGATTTCAGAAAATCAAAATAAGTTAACACAATACATTTACAAACAACAGCTGAAAGCCTGGTTATGTTCTAGTAAGTTAGATTCTTCAATTATCAAAGAGTTATTCCTTTTCTACAAAGGAAAAAATATTTTAAATTACATTAGAACATGGGAACGAATCTTTACACTATTCTTGGTAACGAACAGAAACAAACAATTTTATCGATTTGAAAAAGAGCTAGTAAAAACCATTTCAAAAATAAATTTTGAGAATTGTGTTGACATAACTCAAAAAATAAATGTTGATTGTAAGCATTACTTAGAAATTGCTAAATCGATGGCACTTGGTTATATCGACCAAGACAAAATTAATGAATATTCTCTTAATGATAATTTCTTGGAATTGCCTAAATGGTTTCGCAACAGTCTTCTCTTAAGGAAACAAAATATCGTTTGGCCATTACTAGATTATTCTGGTTATAAAGGCTCTCTAATAAGCTTAAATCTTAGTGATTACAAAGATAAAGTTTTAAGAAACGTTACAAATGATAAGATCGAAGAATCCACGAGATACATCCATCCTGATGAACAAATATTACTCTCGCTTCTAATAAAAGTTGTGAATATTGAAGGTGAATTTAAAAAAGGTTTACCTGATTATCCTTTCTATTCAAATTCTGAGTTCTTTTTAGACAATAAGCCTAAAGACAGCTTTAAAAGAATACGAGAAGAACTAGGTTTTCAATATAAAACGTTAGAAACAAATTCGATTCAACATCGTGATAACCACAAAAATCCATTTGCTTTAGAACTCAAATTTCCAAAAAGTAAACCTGAAGAAAAAGACCAACTATGTGTAGGTATCGCAAATGTCAAGGTGCATAAAAATCGAATAATGGATTGCATGAGAGCAAAACAACCCCTGTTAGATAATTTCGAGAAACAGAACAATATATTTCAAATCCTAAATGAGGCACAACGAGATATTAAATGTGATTTACTAGTATTTCCTGAGCTTTTTATTCCGTTTGGTTGGCTACCATTCATGGCTAATCAATCGAGAAGATTAAATATCGGTATAATTTTTGGCATTGAACATATTAATATCGGCAAGTATTCACTAAACCTTGTCGCCACATTACTACCTTACAGAGATGAGAACGATTTTTCTAAATTGTATTTATCGCTAAGATTAAAAAATTACTATTCTCCAATGGAAGCATATACACTAGATAAATTGGGTTTGGAACGCCCAGATTTTCCTCATGTTTACGAAAAGTTTCATTGGGCAGATTCTGTTTTTACAGTTTTTAATTGTTTCGAACTAACAAATATTTTCCATCGCGGACTTTTTAGGTCTGACATTGATTTTTTGACAGTAGTTGAACACAATAAAGATGTAAACTATTATTCCAACTTACTTGAGGCTGTATCCAGAGACGTACATTGCTTTGCTATTCAAGCTAATAATTCCGAGTATGGAGATTCCAGAATAATTGCACCTAAATCAACTGAGACAATGAATTTTGTGCGAGTCAAGGGTGGAGAAAATCCTGTACTATTAAAAGCTTACCTGCCTATAAAAGAATTAAGGGATTTTCAATCCAAATACTTTGATCCATTATGCAAAAATTTCAAACCAACACCAGCTGGTTTTGATCATGAAAAAGCCAGGCAACGCAAATGATAATTCAAAAAATGTTAGTTATTTGGATGATTGTTTGATATTTGCCATAATTAGGAAACTATAACAGAAAAAACGATCAGGACATGATCAAGATCATAAAAAAGCTCGTGACCATCCAACCACGAGCTTTATAAAAATCTTTGGCTAATTTGCGAAAAACAAACTACTCAAACGCGATGATGTACTGGTAGTGCGGTTGGCCACCGTCGTGGACTTCAACTTCCATGTCTTCGTATTTCTCGCGGGTTTTGTCAGCCAGACTGTTGGCTGCGGACTGATTCATGGTGTCGCCATAATACAAGGTAATCCGTTCAAAATCGTCCATATCAACGTGCTCATACAATCCCTCAACCGCTGCATCAAGTGACTTTTCACTCAAAATCAGCTTGCCATCGTAAAGCACAATCACTTCGCCTTTTTTAACTTTCACGCCTTCAATTTCAGCAGTGCGGGTAGCGGTAGTCACCTCAGCAGTATGTACGTCAGAAATCGCTTCGGTCATCGACTCAACCACTTCATCAAAATCGCCATCGGGCATCAGGCGGAACATGGACGCAAATCCTTGCGGTGTGTTTCTGGTGGGAATAATGCCCACCTGTTTGACACTCACTTTTGAAGCGTTTTGAGCAGCCAAAATGATGTTTTTGTTGTTCGGAAGAATGATAATCTTATCCGTAGGCAAATCTTCAAACGCGGCAACCAGGTCCTTCACGCTGGGGTTCATGGTTTGACCACCTTCTACAACTGCTGCCACGCCCAGGCTCGCGAATATGCGCGACAATCCCGGCCCTGGCGAAACCGCCACAACCGCAATTTCACCCGGATGAACCGGATTACATTTAATTTCGGCTTCAGCGCGGTGGTTCATTTGGTCCTGCAGGTTTTCCATGTAGACTTTTTTGATGATACCTTGCGTTTCGGTGTATTCAATCGGCTCATAGCGTCGTGCCAGTTCAGTGTGGATGTGCATGCGATAAATGCCTTCGCCTTCACCAACCTGAATACTCACGCCGATATCTTCCAGTCCCTGATAGTACTGCTCAAGCAAAAAGTTTTTATTAGGCTCAAAGTCAATCACGACCTCGTAGTCTTGCCCTTCTTCAACTTGCTCCATGGCATGCGATAAATCGAACTGCGCCAAGGAAAGCACATTCGTTGCAGGCGTATCCAGCGATTGACCTTGAAGCAAGCGCAACATGCCTTCAAAGATGTAGAACAGGCCCATACCACCGGCATCAACCACACCAGCGTCTTTGAGTTGGGGTAATAAGTTTGGCGTATTCTTTACACTGACATCAGCGGCTTCGACCAAAATGACCAAAACTTCACTCAAGGCGCTGTTGGTTTTAATGGCACCCTCAGCAGCTGTGGTCATATCTTTTAGGACGGTCAAAATGGTGCCTTCAACCGGGCGAACAACGCCCCGATAAGCAGTGTCGCGCGCGCCCTGCAGGGCTTTTACCAGCAAAGCGGCATCCACCGTGGCATGTCCTTCCAGCGCGCGTGAAAAACCACGCCAAATTTGTGACAAAATGACACCTGAGTTACCTCGCGCGCCCATCAACGCACCGTGCGCAAAAGTTTTGGCCATATCACCGGCATGTTTGGACCGCTTGGAATCTGCTTCTGCAAAGCCTGCTTGCATGGTAAGCACCATATTTGTGCCGGTATCGCCATCGGGTACCGGGAAAACATTTAGCGCGTTCACATATTCCTGATTGGTCGTTAGCCAGACTAATCCAGCTTCGAAAAGTAAGATTAGTCCCTCTCCTGTCAGTGGTGATTTCAATAGCCGATGGCGGTCTGCCTCGCTTGGTAAGGTGGTTGAAAATGACTTCATAAGACTCCTACGAACAAATAAAATTTAATCTTCATCACTAATACGCATACCACGAACGTGAATATTAACACGCGTGACAGGTATTCCCATTGTTTTTTCCACATGGAACTTCACACTTTCAGCCACCGAATCGGTCACGCTTTTAATGCGAAGTCCATACTCAACGATAAGGTTTATGGTAATTTCCAGACCACGCTCATCAGAAGCTATGGAAATACCATAATCACCTTCTTCATTAAACATTTTTACAAATGATTGCCTGACATTGCCCGGCGCAAGGCCAATAACGCCATAGGATTGCAACGCGGCATCACGTACTACTGTTTTTATAGCCTTTGGCAAAATATAAATTTTGCCCATTGGGTTCTCCCGACTTGTCATCTTTCGTGCCTCACTTCCATGTAATACTTGATTCTTTTTATTCTATCTGTTATCATTATTATTTGCGTGCGGCGTTTACCACCTTCACGCTAGAAATTATAACGCAAGAAAGGTAATAAAATGGCAAAGTGCTCTCAATGTGGTAAAACAACCACTTTCGGTCATAATCGCAGTCACTCACTCGTTGCGACAAAACGTCAGTTTCGTCCTAATTTACAACGGGTCACGCTAAGGGAAGGCAACAAGAAGGTTCGCCGCGTGCTTTGTACCCGCTGCATCAAAACCTTGTCCAAAGCGTACAACTAGGTTTATAACACAGTAAAGCGTAAAAAGTCGCGTTTGCGGCTTTTTTGCTTTTAAGCCCCACTATCCTTTTACGCGTTTAAAACGTCTTTTAAAGCTTGAATTCCACCCGAAATACCTTTTGGGTGTTTGAAAACAGCAGTACCCGCCACAAAATTGCGCGCGCCGGCTTCATATGCTGCAAGGACCGTCGATGCATCAATGCCACCGTCCACCTGCAAATCCGCCTTGGAACCAGCCCGGTCAAGAATTTGCCTGGCCTGGCGTATTTTTTCAAGTGAAACAGGAATAAACTTTTGCCCGCCAAAACCCGGGTTTACCGACATAATCAAGACCAAATCCAGATCCTGCTCCAAGAGTGCCAAAGGCTCAACAGGCGTTCCAGGATTTAAGCTTAAGCCCGCCTTCGCGCCTGATTGCCTGATTTGCTGCAAGGTACGGTGAATATGCGGACAGGTTTCATAATGCACAGTAACGATATCCGCGCCTTTGGCGACGAATTCCGCGATGTGTTTTTCCGGCTCTACAATCATCAGATGCACGTCCAAAGGTAAATTCGTCAATTCTTTACAAGTCGCGACAATATTTGGCCCAAAAGTGATGTTCGGCACATAGACGCCATCCATCACGTCAATGTGGATAGCATCCGCCCCGGCTTTTTCACAGGCTCGGATTTCTTCGCCCAAATTGCTTAAATCAGCAGAAAGTATTGATGGTGAAATTCGAAATTGCATAAGTCTATCGCCCTATCATGCTATAAATGTAAAACCAAAACGGCACCAGCCCTATCAAAAAGATAAACGCCACAATGCCCAAAACCCAGGTCAGCCAGTCCACTGGCTCAGCCGGTTCTTTCTCCCTGACTGGCTCAGCAACAACTTCAGCCACATTCTGTGAATAAGTTTGTGGGATACTTACGACAGGTGTTTCAATCGGCGCCTGAACAACAGGACTGGATGTTACCGGAACAGGCCCAACGCCAGTAACACCAAGCGCTGCCGGTCCCGAAAGCAAGGTACTGGAAGCGCCACGCAACTGCGTTTCGTAAAAACCTTGCAAAAGCCGTCCCAGCTGGTCTGCTGTGCGGTAGCGCGCGCTGGGTTCTTTTGAAAGCACCTTCAGGATAATAGCTTCAAGTTGTTCGGGGATATCCGGGTTATGGACGGTCGGCGGGATGGGTGCCTCTGTGCGATGCATGCGCGAGAGTTCGGCAGAGTCCTGCCCGTCAAACACCAGCTTGCCCGTCAGCAGTTCGTAAAAAATAACGCCCAAAGAATAAACGTCCGAAGCAGGCATCGGTGGCAGACCACTGGCTTGCTCCGGAGCGAAATAATGCGGCGACCCCCAAACCACGTCGTTTTTCTCGTCTTTTGAAATCGTCGAAAGTGCCCGCGCGATGCCAAAATCGGTCACTTTGACCAGCATATCCGGCGTCACCAAAAAGTTATGCGGTTTGATGTCACAATGCACTAAACCCGCCCGGTGCGCGTATCCCACACCCTGGCAAGCCTGAATCATCAGTTCCAGGGATTCGGTCACACTCAAACGCCCACGCTCTTTTATCAGCGATTTTAAGTCCGTGCCGGGGATATATTCCATAACGATGAACAAGTGCCCCTGGTCCAAGCCAAAATCATGCACGGTGACGATGTTGGGGTGCGAAAGGTTGGCAGCCGAACGTGCTTCCTGGCGGAAACGCTCCCTGAAAGCCAGGTCAGCTGAGTAGTCTTCTTTCAGGACTTTCACCGCCACATTGCGCTGAAGCATGAGATCCATCGCCCGGTAAACGTGCGCCATACCACCACTGCCAAGTTTGGCATTCAGCTGATATCGGTCGTTCAAAATCTGCGGATTGTTCATCACCCCGATTATAACGCATTATCTCCCAGAACTTTGCTGGAATTGTAGCTTTGGTGTCACGCAATCCCATCAGAAAAATGAATTCCCAAAACCAGAACAAACAAATCTCGAGAGAAACAGGAAAATCTTGCCCATTTTGGCAAATTAATCCCTTAAAACCCTTGCTTTTTTGTGGCTTAAGGTCTATAATGTGGGAAAATTTGTCATAAAGTGTCACAAAGTGTCACGCATGTAGTGAAAGCGCTGGAAACCCGGCGCTTCGGCCATTAAAAAGGGATTAGAACAAATGTTTTGTGGAAGGTACAAACACAATATTGATGCTAAAGGTCGCATGACCGTGCCATCAATTTACCGGGATAATACCCCCGGTAACGTTGTGTTCGTCACCATAGGATTTGACGGCAACCTGGTAGCCTACTCCAGATCTGGCTTTGAAGTCTTTGCTCAAGCCATTATCGCAAAATCGTTCACTGACCCCAGAGTGCGTAAATTCAAACGCAAATTCCTTGGCTATAGTGCTGAACTTAATTACGACACGGCTGGCCGTATTCTCATTCCGGCTTACTTGCGGGAGTTTGCCAATATTGAGGATCAAGTTGTCATCGTTGGCGTGGGAGACAGTTTTGAGATCTGGTCTCCCGAAGAATTAGCAAAGATTGAAGAAGATTCTGCAGACTCCGAAGCCAACCAGGACTACTGGTCAGAACTTGACTTATCGACTAGAGGAAATTAATGAACGCGGTGCATGGGCAAGAAGCTCCGCACCGCCCGGTACTTTACCAAGAGACAATTCAATACCTAACTGCGAAGCACGCTAAACGCTTTTTGGACTGCACTGCCGGTGCTGGTGGTCATTCTGAAGGTCTTTTGCGCGAAAGCTCAACCGACAGCGAACTCATCGCTTTGGATTTAGATTCAACCGCTATCGCGCTAAGCCAGGCAAGACTCGCCCCTTTCGGCAAACGTGCCAGGGTCATTCAAGCCTCATACCTTCAGGCAACAGAAGTGCTCAAAGCAGAAGGCTGGGACAGCGTGGACGGCATCCTGATGGATTTGGGTGTTTCTTCCATGCAGCTGGATCAGGCTGAACGTGGTTTCTCGTTTCGCTACGACGCCCCACTGGACATGCGCTTTGACCCGAAACAAGGGCAATCAGCAGCTGATTTGGTAAACAATCTTAGCGAAAGCGACTTAGCCCAAATCCTTTGGGAGTATGGCGAAGAGAAGTTTTCCAGACGCATCGCTAAAGCGATTGTCGAAGCCAGACCGCTTTACACCACTTTCGAACTCGCCGAAGTCGCCAGAAAAGCAGTTGGGAAAACCCGCGAACAGCAAGACCAGGCCACACGCACCTTTCAGGCCTTGCGCATCGCGGTGAACGACGAACTCAATGTTATTAGCCAGGCCGTTCCAAGCCTGATTGAACTCTTAAAATCAAAAGGGCGTATCGCGATCATCAGTTTTCATTCGCTTGAAGACCGCATTATCAAAAATGTCTTTCGTCAAGCGAGTCTCGATTGCATCTGCCCGCCAGAAAAGTTGATTTGCGACTGTGGACACCAAGCCACCGTCAAAGTCCTCACCAAGCGGCCCATCACCGCCAGCGAGGACGAACTGCACACCAACCCACGATCCCGCAGTGCCAAACTGCGCGTCGCGGAGAAACTATAAAAGGCATAGTATTTGCAATATTAAAAGGTATGAGTACGACAACAACACCATCACAAGCCTATAAACAAAGCCCTTGGCGTCGCCAGATGCAAGTCATCGGCGCGTTCATGCTGGTCTTGGTGATTGTTGCCACCATCGCTGGGCTCTACCTTTCCATCAGCGGACGTGCAGCGGCAGCTGGCCGACGCATTCAGGAACTTGAAATGCAAGCCACCACGCTGAATCTCGAAATAAACAACCTGCGCACGCGCCTGGCACAAGTTTCATCGTCGCACGCGCTTAACGAACGCATTAGTGATTTGAACATGCGAATCCTTGACCCCCATACCACCATTTACCTGGAAGTGCCCGGTTACAGCCCTGACATTCGCAAAGGCAGTGGAAATCAGCCAGCGCCAGTAACTGCGCCAAAAGCCAAACTCTTACCGGAGTACACCAGTTCACTTTGGGACTGGTTGCGCGAAAAAATCTGGACGGTTTCTCCGCAGCCTTCAATTATCGACGAGGTCACACCATGAACGCGCAAAATGGTCACGGACGCATCTTAACGATTTGCATTTTAGCGACCCTCATCGCGGTCGCGATTTGCGTGCAGTTTATTCGCATTCAAAACATGGATGTCGCTCAGCAAATCCTTGATGACAGCAAAGCCTACCAGGGTGTTACCCGCCTGGTTTACCCCAACCGTGGCAATATTTATGACGCCAAAGGACGCTTGTTAGCCGGCAACGAGACCACTTACGAAGTCGGACTTGACCTGAACGCCATCCTGAACGGACAGGAAGAAACCATTGCCTCTGCTGTTTCCGAAATCCTCGGCATGGATTACGACAAAGTCCTGGCATACGCCATGATTGAACCGGGTAATGGCAATCCGTTCTACATTCAGCTGGACGGCTTTGTCAGCCCAGATAAAATCCTGGAATTTGAAGCTTTAATCGAAGAATACAAAAACATGGAACTGGGACGCAATCAAGTCCGCCCCAGACTCAATGGACTCATGTGGACTGCCCACAACAAACGCAGCTATCCCGAAGGCACCACCGGCTCAAATATACTCGGCTTCTATAAATATCTCGACCGCACCCAGGGGATGGGTTACTTCGGCGTTGAAGAAACTTATAACACCCTGTTAGCCGGCACACCCCAAATGGTTTACACCGCGTTTGACCCGCAAAAGCTTTCCATGCTTGATGAAATCCCGGCCGGTGCCGACATTGAACTCACCTTCAACCGCGAAATTCAGGCCATGGCGGAACAAGAACTTGACGAAGCCATCGAGTGGTCTGGCGCCAAGGGCGGCACAATTCTCATCTACAACCCCAAAAATGGCGAAATTATCGCCATGGCCAACACCCCGCGCCTTGACCCGAACGAGTACTGGAATTACGGTGAATTATTCCCAAATCCCGAACCTTTCAACCCAACCATCAGTAAAACTTATGAACCCGGTTCGGTTTTCAAAGCCATCACTGTTGCCATCGCCCTGGATACCGGTGCTATTGAAATGGACACCGTTTATTCAGATGATGGCGCTTACGAAATCGGTGGCGTTGAAATTCGCAACTGGGACTACGGTGCTTATGGCGACGTAGACATGACCGATTGCATGCGCTGGTCGCTCAACACTTGCCTGGCATGGATGGCTGAAGAAATCGGTCCTGATAACTTCTACCGCTACCTGAAAGCCTTCGGTTTCGACCGCAATACCGGCATCGACCTGGGTGGCGAAACCCACTGGCCCCTGAAACTGCCCGGTGACAGCAACTGGTACGAAATCGACCTGGCTACAAACGCCTTCGGACAGGGTATTTCCGTTACGCCTATCCAAATGGCGATGACCGTTGGCGCGCTGGCCAACGAAGGTAAAATGTACGTTCCCCACGTGGTAAAAGCGGTCATCATCGACGGTAGACGTTATGAAGTTGAGCCGGTTTTGGCAGGCACGCCCGTGAGTGCCGAGACCGCGCGTCAGGTGACCGCCATGCTCACCGAAACCCTGATGGACGAATCGTACGAAAACGCCTATATCGATGGTTACACCTTCGCCGGCAAAACCGGTACCGGTCAAATTCCTACCGAATACGGTTACACCAACCCGCTTACCAACGCGTCGTTTGTTGGCTGGGGTCCTTCAGAAGACCCGCAAGTTGTTATTTACGTGTGGATGCAGGAACCCACACGCGATATTTGGGGCAGTCAAATTGCCGCTCCGATTTTCTCAAAAGTGGTTGAAAAGCTGGTTGTCTTGATGGACATCCCCCCTGACAGCATCCGTCTTATGAACCAGCCAGACCGGCAGGTCATGGAAGCAGGAGAGTAAAAATGAGTGTATTAAGTATTTCCCACATCTTAAAGGCACTCAAATCGCCCATTCAGACCGTTGAAGCGGATATTCCCGTTTACGGTGGCTGTATTGATTCACGTCGCTGCGAAGATGGCTCGCTGTTTATCGCCATTAAGGGTGAAGTTACTGACGGACACTTTTACGTTGATAACGCATTCAATAATGGCGCTTATATGGCGATTATTGACCACGCCATCGAATCGGATTACCCAGTGATTGACATCGCTGACCCGAATGCGATTATCCCCACCGAAGCACCTTATAGTTTGCTGGTGCCAGATTCAATTCTTGCCTTACAAACCATCGCCACTTACTGGCGGGAACAGTTCGATATCCCCGTCGTCGGCATCACCGGCAGTGTGGGCAAATCTTCCAGCAAAGATTTGATTGCCAGCGTGCTCTCGCATCGCATGCGCACGCTCAAAAACCCTGGCAACTACAACAATGAAATCGGCTTGCCCTTAACCCTGCTAAGCCTGACCCATGAACATGAAATCGCCGTGCTCGAGATGGGCTTTTATGTCGCGGGCGAAATCAAACTCCTTTGCGATATCGCGCATCCTAATATCGGTGTACTCACGAATATTGGCACCGTGCATGCCGAACGCGCTGGCTCAATTGAAGCCATCGCGGAAGGAAAAGCTGAATTGCTCGAAGAACTGCCCGAAGCCCCAAAGGGCCTGGCAATTTTGAATTATGACGATGATTTTGTCCGCGAAATGGCTTCAAAAACCCATGCCCGCGTTTTCTACTACGGACTTGATCCCCGCGCTGACCTTTGGGCTGACAAAATTGAAAGCCGTGGGCTGAACGGCATCCGCTGCCAACTGCACCATCAGGGCGAATCTTACTATCTCACCGCTCCACTCATCGGACGCCATTCCGTCTATACCATCTTGCGCGCCTGCGCTGTGGCGCTCAACCTGGGCATCAGCTGGGACTGGATTTTTCACGCCTTCAAAAGCAGTCGAGAACAGGTACGCGTCATTACCGTCAAAACGCCTTCCGGCGCGCTCATCATCGACGACACCTACAACGCCTCACCTGATTCAACCCTTGCCGCGCTCAACTTGCTTGGCGACATCGACGGACGCAAGGTTGCCGTACTGGGCGATATGCTTGAACTTGGCCAGTACGAACGCGAAGGACACCGCCGCGTTGGCTTGCGCGCGTCAGAAATCGCTGATGAAATCGTTCTGATTGGCACACGCAGTCAAATCACGCGCGATGCTGTCCTTGAAACCGAATTTAAGCCTGAAAACCTGCGTTGGTTCGAAAACACCGATGAAGCCATCGCCTACTTGAAACCACGCTTAAGCCAGGGCGATATTGTGCTCGTCAAAAGTTCACACAGTATGCATCTTGAGAGAATCGTCTCAGCTTTGGAGGAGGTCCATTAATGGAAAATACCACAATCGCGATTGCAGTCAGTGGCATTGCCTTCTTGTTAACAGTTATTTGGGGCGATCCTTTCATTCGCCTGCTCAAACACTGGAAAGTGGGCAAAATCATACGTGTTGACGACCTGCCTGAATCGCACCGTGAAAAAATGAACGTTCCCACCATGGGTGGCTTGATGTTTATTCTGCCGGTTACCTTGTTAACCGTCATTTTAAACGCGGTAACGCTATTTGGTTCACGCGTATTTGGTATGTCGATCTTAGTCCCCCTGGCCTGTATGTGGGGTTTCGCGATTATTGGCGCGATTGACGACTGGGAAGGCATCCGTGGTCCCCGACGCGGTATTGGTATGTCCAGCAAAGTGAAGCTGATCTTGCAAATTATTGTCGCGCTGGTTATCGCCTATATGCTGCGCTATCAATTGCGTGTCCCTGAAATGATTTGGCCCGTCACCGGTGGCTATATTACCATCGGATGGCCTTATGTCATTATCGCTGCTTTTATTATTGTTGCCATGGCAAATGCCGTCAACTTTACCGATGGCATCGACGGTTTAGCCGGCATGATTTCACTGACCGCGTTTGGCATTTATGGCATCGTCGCCATGACTCAGGGGCAAATCTACCTGGCACGATTTTGTTTTTGTATCGTTGGCGCTTTGGCAGGCTTTTTGTGGTTCAACGTCAAGCCCGCACAACTCTTTATGGGCGATACCGGCTCCCAGGCATTGGGCGCCACGCTGGCGGTCGTCGCTTTGATGACCGGCCAGTGGCTCTGGCTCCCCCTAATCGCCATCATTCCTACTGCGGAGATGCTCTCGGTCGTCATTCAGGTGATTTACTTCAAAGCCACAGGCGGACGCCGGGTTTTCAAGAAAACACCTATTCACCATCACTTTGAGATGATTGGCTGGGAAGAAAGCCAAATCGTAATGCGATTTTGGCTCATAGAACTGATTGGCGCAATGATTGGCCTAAGCATGACATTTATTGGATAAACGATGAAAAAATACGACTCAAAAAACATTCTGATTATTGGCGCGGCCCGACAAGGACTGGCAGCATCGCGTTATCTCGATAAACATGGTGCCAGAGTAACTTTAACCGACGCGCGCCCTGAAGCAGAACTGACTGACGCCAAACAAAGCCTGGCAGACACCCAGGTGAAAACCCACTTTGGCGCGCATCCGCTCGAACTTCTTGATGGCGTTGACCTTGTCTGCGTTTCCGGTGGCGTGCCTTTGGATATTCCCATCATCCGAGAAGCCCGCAAGCGACGCATCAAGCTAAGCAACGATTCGCAGATATTCCTTGAAAACTGCCCCTGCACGGTCATCGGCATCACCGGTTCCGCTGGAAAAACAACCACGACTACCTTGCTTGGCAAAATGGCGGAACAGTTCTTCGCCATGAAGACCCATAAAAACCGCGCCTGGACCGGTGGCAATATCGGCTACCCGCTCATCAACAATGTTGACGAGATGCACGAAGATGACCTGGCCATTATGGAACTTTCCAGCTTCCAGCTCGAACTGATGACCCGCTCCCCCCACGTCGCTGCCGTGCTAAACATCACCCCCAACCACCTTGACCGACATGGCACCCTGGGCGCATATACCGCCGCCAAAGCGCGCATCCTGAAATTTCAAAAGCAAGCTGACCTTGCCATTCTCAACCGTGATGACAAAGGTTCCTGGGACTTACGCGACGAACTCCACGGCGACCTAATCAGCTTTGGTTACAAACAACCTGGCAGAAATGAACATGGCACCTACGTTGAAAACGGAAACATCATGCTTCAGATTGCCCGCGAACGCATGAAAATGTTGCCCATCGAGTGGATTCCTTTACGCGGTGAACACAACCTGCAAAATGTTTTGGCAGCCTGTGCCATTGCCGCTGGCGCGACCATCGCCCTGCCGGCTATTCAGACCGCCATCGAAGAATTTGAAGGCGTTTCGCACCGGTTGCAACTCGTCGCGACGCGCAATGACGTAAAGTGGTATGACGACTCCATCGCCACCACACCCGAACGCTCCCTTGCCGCGTTGAAATCTTTTGACGAACCCATCATTCTGCTTTTGGGTGGTCGCGATAAAAACCTGCCCTGGGAAGACTTGCTCGCCTTTGCCAGTCAAAGAGCCAAACACATCATTTTGTTTGGCGAAGCCAGCCCGATGATTGCAGAAATCCTTGGTCGTGGCAAAAAACCAGCCAACTATTTGTCGCTCAGCCAGGCTGGAACCCTTCAAAATGCGGTCAAAATCGCTGCGGAAAAGGCTGAAGCCGGCGACATCGTTCTGCTCTCTCCCGGTGGCACCAGTTATGACGCTTTTATTGACTTTGAAGAACGTGGCAACTGCTACGCGAAATGGATAAGTGAGTTATGAGTACCCAAGTTCAAGCCCAGGCAAAACCAGTCGGCGTAAAACGCCTTGGCATCGATGTGCCCTTGTTAATCATCGTTGCCTGTTTGGTCGTTTTTGGCTTGCTGATGGTCTATTCTTCAAGCTGGGACGCCTCATTACGTGCTGGAAAAGCACCAACACATATTTTCAACCGCCAGCTTATTTGGGTTGGAATAGGTCTAGTGATTTGTTTAATAGCGAGTTTGACTGATTATCACTTTTACTCAAAAGTAGTGGTCATTATGATGATAGGTGTTCTCATTCTGCTCATTGCAGTTTTGATTGTTAGCCGCGTGAAATCTGATGCTACCCGAACATTGTTTGATGGCTCAGGGCAGCCAACGGAATTGGCAAAAATGGCTACCATTTTGTATCTTGCGGTTTGGCTCAACAATCGACGCGAAACCTTGGGTAGCTTCAAAGATGGTCTCATTCCACTCGTCGCTATTGTAGGCTTGGTCGCCGCCTTGATTATTTTTCAACCTGATATCAGCGCTGCTGCTACTATTGGCATCTTGGGCATTATCATGTTCTTCATTGGCGGTGGAGATTTGCGTCAAATTATGTTGTCTTTGGCTGGTGGTCTTGGTCTTGGTCTTTTGGCGGTCAACATTTTACCCACGGGACGAGCGCGAATCAGTCAATATCTCAGTGGTATTCAAAACCCTGTTAAAGGCTCCTATCACATCCGACGCACCTTCGAAGCCGTCATCAAAGGACGCTTCTTCGGGGTTGGACTTGGCAATGCCGATACCAAATTCACCGGCCTGCCCCTGCCCCATACCGACAGTATCTTTGCCGTTATCGCTGAAGAAACCGGCGTTTTCGGCTCATTTTTCGTCATTATCTTGTTTGTTCTTTTGCTCTGGCGTGGTTACGTTATCGCTAAAAACGCGCCGGACAATTTAGGCAAACTTTTATCATTCGGACTAATCGGATGGATTGTTTTGGAAGCACTGATGAATATCGCGGTTATTGTTGGGCTTTTCCCCATGGCAGGAAACGCTTTGCCCTTCATCAGCGCGGGTGGCTCAAGCATGGTCACCACCCTATTTGCCATCGGCATTGTGATGAACGTTTCGCGTCAGAGTGCCGCAAAAATAAATCAGGAAAGGAGTTCAGGCAGTGCGGCTGTTGATTTGCGCGGGCGGGACTGGCGGCGGAGTGTATCCCGCCCTAACCGTTACCGAGATACTGAATAAAGCTGGTCACGACATTCTCTGGGTTGGCACAGCCGACGGCATCGAAGCTAATTTGGTGCAACGCGCTGGCATTCCCTTTGAAGGCATTCGCGCCGCTGGCGTGCATGGTGTGTCCATTAAAAAACTGCCTGGAAACCTACTAAAACTATGGAAAGGCTACCGAGACTCAAAAGCGATATTGAAACGCTTCAAACCCGACGTTTTGCTCTTCACCGGCGGGTTCGTGGCAGTGCCTATGGCATTAGCCGGACGTCACGTGCCGTCTTTGCTTTATGTGCCCGACATCGAACCCGGTTTGGCGCTAAAAACGCTCGGTCGCTTTGCCAAAAAAATCGCAATTACCACGGAGGATACCAAAATGTTCTATAAGTCTTCCGATAAACTCGTTGTTACCGGCTATCCCTTGCGCGATGAACTCAAGCAATGGACCAAGCCCGAAGGTTTGGAATACTTCCACTTTAGTCCCGATTTGCCCACCATTTTGTTCATGGGTGGCAGCACTGGCGCACGTTCGATTAATAAAGCCGTCATCAGCATTGCCGATAAACTGGTCGAAAAGTACCAGGTCATCCATCTTGTTGGGCATCTCGACTGGGAAAAAGTCAGCAAGGCCACCGAATCGCTTGGCGCGCGCTATCAGGCCTTCCCCTATCTGCACGAAGTCGGTGCCGCGATGGCAGCCGCTGATTTGGTCGTCTCACGCGCTGGCGCGAGTGCCTTGGGCGAGTATCCCTACTTCGCTCTGCCAGCCATTTTAGTACCATACCCCTACGCCTGGCAGTACCAAAAAGTCAACGCTGACTATCTGGTAGACCGCGACGCCGCCATTCTGCTGGAAGATTCACGCCTGATGGCTGAACTCCACGAAACCATTGAAAACCTGATGCAAAACCCTGGCAAACTCGCCCGCATGTCCAACGCCATGCGCTCGCTAACCCATCCCAACGCGGCCGAAAACATCGCCGAACTACTTTACGAAATGGCAGGCGCGGCATGAGAACAGTGCATCTGATCGGCATCGGTGGAACAGGCATGAGCGCGATTGCCATCTTTTTACTTGAAAAAGGCTACAAAGTGACCGGCAGCGACAAAAACCGCTCGTCATACTTTGACCTTGTCCGCGCCAAAGGCGCTGACGCGCGCGTTGGCAGCCATCCCGACCTTGCCACACAGGCCGACGTCATCGTGCGTTCTTCCGCCATCCGCGATGAAGACCCCGAAGTTATCGCCGGCAAAGCCGCAGGCATTCCCGTGCTCAAACGCTCCGACTTCCTGCCCGAAATAACCGCGGGCAAAGATACCATCGCCATCGCCGGCACGCATGGCAAAACCACAACCACCGCCATGCTCATCGAAACGCTAAGCAATCTTGGCCAAGATCCGAGTTTCATTCTCGGTTCCGAAATCAAGAAACTGGGCACCAACGCCCACGCCGGCCAGGGCGGGCTCTTTGTCATCGAAGCCGATGAATATGACTATATGTTCCTGGGACTGGCACCGCAAATCAGCGTGATTACCAATATCGAATATGACCACCCTGACTGCTTTGCCACACCTGAAATTTACGAACAGGCTTATGTGGACTTCCTGAACAAAACCAAACCCGGTGGTGTTGCTTTGCTCTGTGCCGAAGATCCTGGTGTAAAACATTTTCTTGCCAACAACAGCTTTGACCACATCCAGGTACTTACCTACGGTTTGGACGAAAACTGCGATTACACCGCGCTGTTCCTTGACCCCAGCCATGCTTCAAACGAATTTGTCCTGACCAGCAAGCGTGGCGGTGTGCCCCAACTCAGTGGCCCCTTTACCCCCAGCCTGCCCGGCAAACACAACGCGCTCAACGCCACCGCGATTTTGGCCTGTTTGCACATCCTGGGCATCAATCCTCAGTTAGCCTGCGAAAGCCTGGCCGATTTCAGCGGTACCGAACGACGCTGGGACCTTGTTTACGAAAAAGACGGCGTTACGCTCATCAACGACTACGGTCACCACCCCACACAACTCCGTTACACGCTTGAGGCGGTACGCAACGCTTATCCCGACCGCAAAATCTGGGCGGTTTGGGAACCCCATACTTTTAGCCGTACGCAACGCTTGCAAAAAGATTATATCGACGCGCTCAAGCTGGCAGACCAGGCAATCATCATGGAAATCTACGCTGCCCGCGAAGTGGACGAAGGTTACACGCCCCAGGTCATCGTTGACGCGCTTGAAGATGGCAAAGCCCTTTACCTGCCCGATCAGGATGAAGCCACCGCGCTCATTTACGAACTCATTCAGCACAATGATTTGATTATTGTTTTCTCAGCTGGCAAGGGTCCCCAGTTCAGCGCGAAATTACAGGCATTATTAGAAGAAAATAATTCAGAAACCCTTCAACCCAGCTTGCCCATGCGCAAACTTGAAGCTCTCTTCGGCGCGAAACTGCAACGTGGCGAAGAACTTGCCAAATACACAAGCATTAAGGTCGGCGGACCCGCTGGTGGATTGATTGTTATCAACACCTTGGACGAATTACGCCACGCGGTGAAATCACTTTGGTCTTTGGATGTACCCTTCAAGATTTTAGGCGGTGGCTCAAATCTGCTCGTCAGCGATAAAGGGTATCCCGGCATCGTGCTCATCAACCGCTGCAACAAGGTTGAGATTTTCAAAGACCATACGCCCCCCCTGCTCTATGCTGAAGCCGGCGCGAAACTGGGCACCGTCGCCCAAATGGCATCCCGCGCGGGACTGGGTGGGTTGGAATGGTGCAACAGCATCCCCGGCACGGTCGGTGGCGCGGTTTATGGCAACGCTGGCGCGCATGGTGGCGATGTGCAATCGCAGCTTGACACTGTTACGCTTATCACCCGCGATGGTGGCGAACAAACGCTCAGCGTTGAAGATATGGACTTTCAATATCGCTCAAGCAAATTGAAACGCGAAGGCATTGACACGGTCATATTTTCCGCGACTTTCCACGGTGAACATGTCGACTCAAGCGAATCGCTTGAAAAGCTCGACGCTCTCACCGCCAAACGTGCTCAAGCCCAGCCCAAAGGTCACAGTTTTGGCTCAACCTTCAAAAACCCGCCCAACGATTTTGCTGGTCGTCTGCTTGAAGAGGCTGGCATGAAAGGTTTTGTTTACGGCAAAGCGCGCGTGAGTGACAAGCATGCCAACTTCATTCTCAACGATGGCGAAGCTTCCGCGCAGGAGATTTACACGCTCATTCGCATGGGGCAGACGCGCGTCAAGGAAAAATTTGGAATCGATTTACAAACCGAAATCGAGTTAATAGGAGATTTCGATGAGTTCTAAACGCTTAAACCTGGCTTTGATATTTGGTGGTCGCTCCGGTGAACATGAGGTCTCGGTGATGTCCGCGCGCTCGGTGCTACAGGCTATCGATACCGATAAATATCAGGTCTGGCAAATCGGCATCACCCGCGAAGGCCACTGGCTGACCGGTGAAAACACACTCCAGGCCTTCGAAAACAAGTCCTGCGAGAGTCTGAAACAAGTCGTTTTAATGCAAATCGACGATAAAACAGTCTTACACCAGCTTGTGGACGGAAATCTGCAAAAAATCAGCGCGATTGACGTCTTCTTCCCCATCTTGCATGGCACCTATGGCGAAGATGGCACCATTCAAGGCTATTTCGAGATGCTCGACGTAGCCTATGTGGGCGCTGGCTTGCTTAGCTCATCAGTTGGCATGGATAAAGGCATTTGCAAAGACCTCGTCGCGAATCTCGGCGTCCCCGTTTTGGAATACAAGATTTTTAACCGTCAAAAAATCGAAACCGACCTGGAAGCCACAGCGCTGGAAGCTGAAAAGATTGCCCCCTACCCGCTTTTCGTTAAACCTGCGAATCTCGGCTCATCGGTGGGTATCAGTAAAGTCAAAAACCGCCAGGAACTGATTAAAGGTCTGGAAATCGCCGCAAAATACGACCGTCGCGTGCTCGTTGAACGGGGTATTAACGCCCGCGAAATTGAAGTTAGCGTGCTCGGCAACACGAACCCCATCGTATCGACACCCGGCGAGATTATCCCCGGTGATGAATTCTACAGCTACGACGACAAATACATTGATGGCATCGCCAGAACTTTCGTTCCCGCGGATTTATCCGACGCCATGACCCAACGCGTGCAGGAAATCGCCCTGCAGGTTTATCAGGGCATCGATTGCGCGGGTATGGCACGCGTTGACTTTTTAATTGACAAACACAGCGAAGAAATCTTCTTCAGCGAAATTAACACCATTCCCGGGTTCACCCCCATCAGCATGTTCCCCAAACTGCTTGCCCATGGGGGCATCACTTACCCGGAATTGATTGACCGCCTCATCGCGCTGGCACTTGAACGCAAGGCGGACCGCGATAAAACGATAAGGAGTATACAAGCCTAATGGCACGCAAGCCCGAGGAACTCTCACGCGCGGACCAAATTCGCGCCAGGCGACATATCGAGCCTGTCAAACGCAAGCCCATTGAGCGCGCGCCGCAAGAAAGCACCCAGCGCGCCGCCAGGTCTGCGTCGCGTGTGGTTACCCGACGGCAATACACCGACACTCAGGCGACACCCCAGGCTGAAAGCAGTCGCGGTCACCGGCCAGTCTACATCCCCACCAGCACACCTGGCAAAGAGCTGAGACTCCCGGCTGTGCCCCGCGTGAGTGTTGGCATGCGCGTATTCTCCGGCATATTAGCGCTTTTGCTTTTGGTTGGGGTTATCAGCATGCTCAAAAGCGATAGCTTCAAGGTCAACCCCAACGGAATCAATATTCGGGGCAACTTCCGTGTCAGCAATGCTGAAATCGCCTCAAAACTCAGCTCATACGGCACGCGCATTATTGAAGTTGAACCGGACAAAATCGAACAAGTCATTATTCGCGACTTCCCCGATATCAAAACAGTAAAGGTCGGGGTTAGTTTGCCAGCTAATTTAAACGTACTGGTCGTGGAACGCATTCCTTCCATCATTTGGTTTGTCGACGCGACCGAAGAAACAGAAGCCAGTCAAATTTGGATAGACGACGAAGGCTATAGCTTTGAAGTGCGTGGCGCGGCCAGCTTGCCGATTGAAGTGCACGCCAACACCGCCCCGCCACCTCCATTCAAACCCGTGGAAATGGAAAAACCGACCGCACCAGAAGAAACGGAAACAGAAGAAGAAATTTTCAAGGAACCTGAACCCAACGTTGACCCCAGACTGGTTGAGGCTATTCAGGCACTCAATCAACTCAAACCCCAGGGCACTCAGTTGCGCTATGACGCCAGGCGCGGCTTGGGTTGGGTAGACCCAAATTATGGCTGGATGGTCTACTTTGGCAGAAGTGCCGAACATTTGGATTTAAAGATGGCGCAATATCAAAAAATAGCGGAGCTGATTTTGGAAAGAAACTTGCAACCGACTCTTATTAGCCTTGAGTTTTTGCACGCTCCGTATTTTCGCTAGGAGTTTTATTATGGATGAACCTATTGTTGTCGGATTAGATGTTGGAACAAGCAAAATAGTTACCCTGGTTGCCCGTATTGAGAATGGCACCACTATGCGTGTCTTGGGCGTGGGTGTGGAACCCAGCCACGGCATTCGCAACGGTAATGTTGTGGACATCAACGCCGCCTCAGACGCCATTGCCCGCTCCATCGAAAAGGCCGAACGCACCTCCGGCTACGAAATCAACAGCGCGATTGTCAGCCTGGCCGGCGCGCAGGTGAGTTCCACCAACAGCAAAGGCATCGTTGGTATTTCTGGCCGGGTTATTGACCAGGAAGATGTTTTCCGCGCGCTTGATTCTGCCCAGGCTATTGCTATCCCGCATAACCGCGAAATTATCCATGTTATCCAGCGCGGTTTTATCATTGACGGCCAGGAAGGCATTCGCCAACCGGTTGGCATGCACGGTTACAGGCTGGAAGTCGAAACGCACATCATCACTGCCTCATCATCCACAATTAACAATTTGCGCCAGTGTGTATCGCAAGCCGGCATCGACGTCAGCGACTTTGTGCTCAATCCCCTGGCAGCCGGCGAAGCTGTGCTCTCCGAGACTGAACGCAATTTGGGCGTCGCCCTGGTCGATTTGGGCGGTGGCACCACCGATATTGCCATTTACGTCAATGGTGACATTTGGTACGCCAACGTCCTGCAAATCGGCGGTTATCACGTTAGCTCAGACATTGCCCAGGGCCTGCGCTTGCCCCTGGATGTTGCCGAAGAAGTCAAAAAACAACACGGTCACGCCGTGCTGGACGACATCGGCGAAAAAGAGACTTTTAATATTGTTACCTTTGGCTCCGAACAGAGCAAAAAAATCGAACGGCGCGAGTTGGTTAATATCATTGAAGCTCGCGTTGAAGAAATCATGGAAATGGTCGAACAGGAAATTAAACGCTCAGGCTACGACGTGATGTTGCCTGCCGGCATTGTACTCACCGGCGGTGGCGCTGAAATGCCCGGCATCAAAAAACTTGCCAACCGGGTCACTGGTTTGCCAGTCCGTATCGGCAAGCCCGAAAACATTGTTGGTCTTACCGACCAAATCAGCAATCCAGCCTGCGCAACGAGTGTTGGACTCTTGCAATGGGCCCTTTTAATGACGGAAACACACCAGATTTTGCCCGAACAATCTGGAGAATCAAAGCCCCAAAAAGTCAAAGCGGAAGGCTTTCTTGGTTGGCTACGCAAAATTTTACCTTAGACAGGTTTTATTATAGAGGAGAATAAAAAATGGAAGCAAAACAAACTGAATCATATGCACGAATCAAAGTCGTCGGCGTCGGTGGTGGCGGATGTAACGCCGTCAACCGCATGATTGCCGAAGGACTCCACGGTATTGAATTCATCGCGATCAATACCGACGCCCAGGCGCTGCTCAAATCCCAGGCGCAAACCCGTGTTCGCATCGGCGACAAGTCCACCCGTGGTCTTGGTGCAGGTGGTAACCCCGAGGTTGGCCAGGCAGCAGCTGAAGAATCAGCCGAAGAACTTTACGAAGTGCTCAAAGGCGCCGACATGGTCTTTGTTACCGCCGGTCTCGGTGGTGGCACAGGCACCGGCGCGGCACCCGTTGTGGCACAAATCGCCAAGGAAATCGGCGCGTTAACCATCGGTGTGGTTACCCGTCCTTTCGCATTTGAAGGCGCGCACCGTGCCAAATCAGCCGAAACCGGCGCGCAAAAGCTCAAAGAACACGCCGACACGCTGATTGTTATCCCCAACGATCGTCTTTTGCAAATCGTAGGCAAAAACATCGGACTGAACGACGCCTTCCGCATGGCGGATGATGTCCTGCGTCAGGGTATCCAGGGTATTTCAGAACTGATTACCATTCCTGGCTTAATCAACCTTGACTTTGCCGACGTTCGCACCATTATGTCCGAAGGTGGCGCCGCGCTGATGGCTGTTGGCGTTGCCAGTGGCGAAGACCGCGCCCGAATCGCTGCCGAACAGGCCATTTCCAGCCAGCTTTTGGATGTCACCATCAACGGCGCGCATGGTATCTTGTTCAACGTTACCGGTGGCCCTAACCTGTCGCTCTTTGAAGTCAACCAGGCTGCGGCAATCATCAAAGAAACCGCCAGCGAAGACGTCAACCTCATTTTCGGTGCCGTTATCGATGAGAAGATGGGCGACGAAATCCGCATTACTGTTATTGCCACGGGTTTCGATCGCAACCGCCCCCAGCTGACAGAGGATCAAGCGGAATCCTTCTTGATCCCAAACACCCAAATGGGCCAGGTTGGCCAGCAAAGTCCCTTCTTAAGTCGCTCTGAGTACAAACACCAGGCTGAACTCACCCACACCGCAAAACCCAAAGCCCAGCAAGAATACGTTTATACCAGCGAAGTTGACCTCAACCTCCCCGCTTTCATCCGCCGTCAGCAAGCCAACCGCGGTAAATAAGCGACATAAAATGTGCTTCCCAAATCGTCCTTTCCCGTGATGAGAAAGGACGATTTTGCACGTTTGTTTTCAAGGAGAAGTTTTATTTATTATCATGTTTGCAAGATTTCTTAATCATGCCTTTACCACCCGTTAAACCACCCAAAAAACAAGAGAATTTATGCAAAATAAATATCCACCCCCGAGAAACGGCTAAGCTACGCGCAAGATTTAGACAATGTTAAAGAAAGCCATTTCTTAAGCTTAAATTTACATTTTTTACTTGCAAGCTTTCTTAACGTATGCTAGAATGAATTTCGCCATATGTAGGGGTCTATTAATTTTCAACCCTAACATATAGGGATGTTACCAGGAGTTCTTATGAAGTGTCCACATTGCCAGCATAACGACAGCAGCGTCGTTGATACGAACAAAGAAGCCCAGGGTGGTATACGCCGACGACGCGAATGTCTCAACTGTGGACAGCGCTTCAGCACCATCGAACGCCCTATTCTTACAACCCCACTCATCATCAAACGCGATGGCACCCGCGAAACTTTCGACCGCGAAAAACTGCTCGCTGGCTTACGCAAAGCCTCGTCCAAACGTCCGGTTACTGCCACCATGATTGAAAAACTCGTTGACCAAATTGAAGCCGAGCTTCAAAAACGGGGTCGCTCCGAAATCAACTCGCGTGTTATCGGCGATCTTGCTGTAAAAGGGCTTAAAGAACTGGACCACATCGCCTACATTCGTTATGCCATTGTTTACTTACGTATGGATGACCTGCACACCGTCCGTGACGAGATAGATCATCTGTTATCTGAAGAAGAATAATTATTAGAGGTATCATCATGACCGAAGCCACACCCAAGCACGGCTTGTTGCCGACTCCCCCCAAACCGGAAGGTTTACCTTCCATTGAACTCAGCGAGAATTCCATCAAAATTCTCCAAAAACGCTACCTGCGACGCGGTTTAGACGGTGAACCCGTTGAAGAAATCGATGATATGTTTTGGCGCGTCGCCTGGCACATCGCCGACGTTGACAGCAGCGACGAAGAAAAACACGCCCTGGCAATCCAGATTTACCATCTGCTGGTCTCAAAAGCGTTCTTTCCAAACTCGCCCACCTTCACCGGCGCGGGAACACCCCTGGGACAACTGGCTGCCTGTTTTGTTTTGCCTATCTCAGATGATATGGGCAGGGCCAGCGATGGCATCTTTAGCACCCTGCGCAATGCCGCGCTCATTCAGCAAACCGGCGGTGGCAATGGCTTCAACTTCTCGCGTTTACGCCCCAGTGGCTCCACGGTAAACTCCAGTGCCGGCGAAGCCACCGGCCCCGTGGGCTTCCTGAAAGTTTACGACAACGCCTTTGGCGAAATCGCCCAGGGTGGCACGCGTCGTGGCGCGAATATGGGTATTTTGCGCGTTGACCATCCCGACGTGGAAAAGTTCATCACCTGCAAAACAAGCGAAACCGCCATCACAAACTTTAATATCTCACTGGCAATCACTGATGAATTCATGGAAGCTGTCAAAAATGACGCGGACTGGGACCTGGTCTTCCCCGACGTGCACGACCCATCTTATAAAAAATTCTCCGGCACCATTGAAGACGCCAGGGAACAAGGAATACCCATTAAAACTTTCAAAACTGTAAAAGCCCGCGCGCTTTTTGACAGTCTTGTCAGGCAAGCCCACCACAACGGCGAACCGGGTGTTCTCTTCATCGACGCTGCCAACCGCGACAACCCCGTACCCCATCTCTATCATCTTGAAGCCACCAACCCCTGTGGCGAACAGTGGCTTGGCCCCTACGAAAACTGTTGTTTGGGTTCCATCAACCTTGCTGAACATTGTGGCGAAAATGGCAGCATCGACTGGGAAAAACTCAAAGAAAGCACGATCCTCGCTACCAAATTCCTGGATAACGTGGTTGATAAAAACGCCTACGTACCGGCTGTGCCCGAACTGCGTGAATCAGCGCTGAACGCGCGCCGCATCGGCCTGGGCATCATGGGCCTGGCCGACCTGATGTACCACGCTGGCGTGCGCTATGGCTCTGAAGCAGCGCTCGATTTCTGTGGGCAAATCATGGAATATATCCGTTATTATTCAATGCTCACCAGCATTCAACTGGCTGAACAAAAAGGCGCGTTCCCTGCTATCAAGGGCAGCATCTACGACCCCGAAAATCTCAAGTGGCAGGCTCCCACCCCGCTCAAGCCCTACACCAGCGACTGGGGACGCCCAGCCATCAACTGGGACGACATCATCCAGGGCATCCGCCAACACGGCATTCGCAACGCCGCCCAAACCACCATCGCGCCCACTGGCACCATCGGTACTGTGGCGGGCATTGAAGGCTACGGCTGCGAACCGGTTTTCGCCCTGGCTTATATGCGCCATGTGGACGACCGCGGTAAAAAACTCACGCTTACCTACGTTAGCCCACACTTCCAAAACGCGCTGGATAAGACTGATCTTTCCGAAGAAAGCAAAACTGAGATCATCGAAAAAGTACTCGAGAACGGCAACTGCCAGGATATCGAAGAACTTCCCGCGCATATCCGCGATGTTTTCGTCGTTTCGGCTGATATCACCGCTGACGAACATATCCACACCCAAGCCGCTCTGCAACGCTTTGTGGATAACAGCTTAAGCAAAACCATCAACTTTCCCGCCGGCACGACCGAAGAAGAAGTTGCCGATGCCTTCAAGCAAGCCTGGGAACTGGGTTGCAAGGGTATTACCGTCTATATCACCGGCTCGCGCGACGTGGTGGTTTTGGAAACCAAAGCCACATCCGAAGCCAAAGACGCCCCCGCTGCTGCTCCCGCAACGCCTGCCGTTCAGCAAACCTTGCTTTATGGCGAAGACTTGCCCGCGCAACTCAGCTTCTGGCAAGACAGCAAAAAACCTCGCCCGCGTGCCTTGCAAGGCTACACCTTCTCGATAGGCACCCCGCTGGGCAAAGCCTTTGTAACCATCAACGAAAACGGTGGCGGACAACCCTTTGAAGTCTTCATCAACACTTCTAAAGCCGGCTCCGAAACCGCCGCCCACTCCGAAGCGATCGGTCGCCTTATTTCCTACATCTTACGCATCGCCTCACCCATCCAACCCCGCGAACGTTTGCGCATCGTCATGCAACAACTGGGCAACATCGGCGGTGGACGCTCACTGGGCTTTGGTAGCAACCGGGTGCGTTCCTTGCCTGATGGCATTTCCAAGGCTTTGGATGAATATCTCTGCCAGGAACACTTTGAACAGGAACCACGACCTATATACATGCCCCCACAAGAAGCTTTGCCCATGACACAGACCCAGGTACCTGAAAGCCACAGCAGCCCAGGCAACCCCTTCCAGCGTGTTGGCGAACTCTGCCCCGAATGTGGCGAAGCGACGCTCATCAACGAAGAAGGCTGTCGCAAATGCTACACCTGCGGGCATAGTGAGTGTTAAAAAAGCTCAATTAATCACAGAAGGTCTCATCCATTTTAGTCTGTAGATGAGACCTTTTTTGTTACTAAATATTTTTATACAGTTGTCTGTAATTTTTCATCAGTATTCCCCAAAACAAGCCCTTTTAATGTCAAATTACTGTTAGGAAAACTTTAAAAGTGAACTGATCAAAAGTTTAAAAGTGAACTCTTTATTCGGTCAATAGCCAAAGGAAGAAAGGTAGAGAACAACATT
>DUMZ01000002.1 GCA_012839565.1 Anaerolineaceae bacterium | reverse complement strand
TGTTCTCTACCTTTCTTCCTTTGGCTATTGACCGAATAAAGAGTTCACTTTTAAACTTTTGATCAGTTCACTTTTAAAGTTTTCCTAACAGGATTTTCATGTAAATTGTGTAAAAGGCGAGTAGATAGTCCAGAAGATGAGACTTAAGTGCAGGAAAAAGACGAGTAAATGTCGGGAAACGTTATCACAAATGTGCAGAAGGGACTATAATATTTCGGGTTTGGCAACGCGATATGCTAAATCAACGATAAGACAGTATTTTGGAGTAAGTATGAAAATTAATGAAGCTTTGCGCATAGGCAATAAATCAGCGGTGGCCTTTGTTGGTGCTGGTGGTAAAACAACGGCGATGTTCAACCTGGCAAGGGAATTTGACTTCCCTTCGATTATCACTACCACAACTAATATGGGCCTTGAGCAGATTACGCTGGGTGACAAACATATCAATCTTAACGGTGATTTACCCGATGGCAGTGATTTTAGCGATGAAAAGGTTACTGTGGTGACCGACCGAATGAACGCCAACCGTTCGCGTTGGCAGGGTCTGGATGATTTGCAGATTTCCCGTTTGCGCAATGTGGCTGGTGTTCTTAGCCGGGCTTTGTTAATTGAGGCAGATGGCGCGAAAACATTACCCTTGAAAGCGCCGGGTGAAGATGAACCGATTATTCCCGATTTTGTTGACCAGGTGATTGTTATTGCCGGACTGGGCGCGGTGGGTAACTTTTTGGACGAGGGCAATGTGTTCCGTCCCGCACTTTATTCCGAACTGAGTGGCGAAGAACAAAACAAGCCGGTCTCGCTTGAGAGCATCGCGCGAATGTTGGTGAACCCGATGGGTGGGTTGAAAGGTATTCCTGAAAATGCCAAACGCACAGCTATTCTCAATCACGCTGATTTGGTGCCGTTAAATGACAGCGAACTGGCAATGTTTAGGAATTATCTTATCAAACATTACCACGAAGCTTATATCGGCTCTTTGCATGAAGGCTGGCTTTTGGGCTTATATTAGTCTGCATTAGTGCCAGGCACTTTTACTTCAACCTGGATTGTGTTAGACTGAACCCGATAAAAACAGGGTTGAAAAGCCCTTTATTTACGTGAGAGAAATATGCGAACAATTGTATGGAATGAAAAACAAAAATCGGTAGAGATTATTGACCAAAACGCTTTGCCACTTGAATACAAAACCGTAAATTTGCTGACTTACCAGGATGTGGTTTTCGCGATCCAGCACATGACCGTGCGGGGTGCGCCAGCCATCGGTGTAACTGGCGCGTATGGCATGGCTTTGGCAGCTTTGCATTCAACTAAAACTGAACTTGACGCGATGAAAGCGGAACTTCATCAAGTCGCCCAGGAAATTGGCAATGCCCGACCTACTGCAGTGAATCTTTGGAATTTAATCAATCACACGCTGGCATATATCAATCAGTTTGATGGTCATGTGGATGAGTTAAAAGACCATTTACTCAATCTCGCGCATCGCCTGGCGGAAGAAGACGTTGAGACCAACGTGCGTTTGTCTAAATATGGCGCTGAACTGATTAATGATGGCGACCATATTGTGCATCATTGCAATACTGGCGCACTGGCAACGGTTGATTATGGTACAGCTTTGGGCGTTATCCGCATGGCACACGAACAGGGCAAGAAAATCCATGTTTATGTGGATGAAACGCGACCACGCTTGCAGGGCGCGCGTTTAACCGCCTGGGAATTGAAACAATACGGCATTCCTTACGACATTATTACCGATTCATCTTCCGGGCATCTGATGCAAATGGGTTTGGTGGATAAGGTGTTTTTCGGCGCGGACCGTGTCGCGATGAATGGTGACGTGGCGAATAAGATTGGTAGCTATATGCTTGCCCTTGCCGCGGTGGATAACAAGATTCCGGTTTACTCGGTATTTCCTGTCAGCACAGTCGACGCGGAAATTTCCAGCGGTAAGGAAATTGAAATTGAACAACGCGATTCACGAGAAGTTTTGGATATCACTCTGGGTAAAGAAATTGTCGTTCCCAGTGGCGCGACCGCGGTCAATTATGCCTTTGATGTCACGCCGAACCGGCTTTTAACCGGCCTGGTGACGGAGCATGGCGTTTTGTATCCCCCGTTTTTTGAAAAGTTGGATAAAATCATACGCGAGGAATAAAAACAAATATGAAAGTCATTCTTACGGGCTCAATCGCCTTTGATTATTTAATGAAATTTCCAGGACTGTTTAAGGACACGATACTCCCCGAACACATTGAGAAAATCAGCCTGTCGTTTTTGGTGAACGAGATGATTCGCCAGGATGGTGGCGTTGGTGGAAATATTGCTTACAGTCTGGCAATGTTGGGTGGCAAGGCTTATATGTTCTCAACTGCCGGGCAGGACTTTGGCGAATACGCACAACGGCTTAATGATGTGGGCGTGGATACTACTGGTGTGCAGATTATCCCTGATAAGTTTACAGCTTCATTCTTTGCGACAACCGACACAAGCAACGCCCAAATCGCGTCATTCTATACCGGCGCGATGGCGAGTTCTGCAGAACTGAGCTTGCACGATGCCGACTTTGAAAAAGATGATTTTGTGATGATTTCGCCCACTGACCCCTGTGCGATGAAGCGATATATCCATGAATGCCAGGAACTCGGCTTGCGGATGCTTTTCGACCCCGGTCAGCAAATTATCAGCATGGATAAAGAGGACATTATCGCCGGCGTCAACTCCGCCCATGGCATTTTTGTGAATGAATATGAGTTTGAATTATTGCAAAACAAGACCGGTTTTAGCGCGGAAGAAATCATCAGTAAACCAGCGTTTTGTGTGGTTACACTGGGTGGTGATGGCGCTAAAGTTTACGCTGACGGGCAGGAATATTTCATTCCCATCGTTGAAGGGATTGAAGTTGTAGACCCCACCGGTGTCGGCGACGCTTTTCGCGCGGGCTTTTTGCGCGGTTACATGGGCGGTTTGGGCTATCAGCTTTGTGGGGAGATGGGCGCGGTGAGTGCCGCCGTTTCCATTCAGCACCCGGGCCCGCAGTGCCATCGATTTGACTGGCAAACTTTTAAGACAATATTCCGTGAACATTTTGATGACCACGGGGAATTAAACGAATTAGATTAATATTTGGAGACTAAATGGAAAATTACAACGTTAAAGATTTGAATCTTGCTGAAGGCGGTCGCCGCCGTATGGACTGGGCGCAACGTGAAATGCCCGTTTTGACCATGCTTCAGGAACGCTATCGCAAAGAACGTCCGTTTGAGGGCGTGCGTATGTCCTGCTGTATGCATGTTACAACCGAAACCGCCAACCTGATGCGCACCATGCAGGCCGGTGGAGCTGATATCGTTTTGACCGCGTCAAACCCCCTTTCAACGCAAGATGACGTTGCCGCTGCTTTGGTGGCACAGTACGAAATCCCGGTTTTCGCTATCAAAGGCGAAGATGATGAAACTTACTATAAGCATATCCATGCCGCTTTGGACCACAAACCGAATATCACGATGGACGATGGCGCGGATTTGGTGAGCACCATTCACAAAGACCGCCGTGATTTAATCCCAGGTATTGTGGGTGGCACCGAAGAAACGACTACCGGCGTTATTCGTCTGCGCGCGATGGCTAAAGACGGTATGTTGGCTTTCCCCGTGATGGCGGTGAACGATGCCATGACCAAGCATTTCTTCGATAATCGCTATGGTACCGGACAAAGCACGCTTGATGGTATTATTCGCGCGACGAACGTCCTGATGGCTGGCAAAACCTTTGTGGTGGCTGGTTACGGATGGTGTGGCCGTGGTGTGGCGATGCGCGCGCAAGGTTTTGGCGCGAACGTTATCGTGACCGAAGTTGATCCCGTTGTCGCGCTTGAGGCGGTGATGGACGGCTTTAGAGTGATGCCGATGAGCGAAGCAGCGCCGATTGCTGATGTGATTGTTACTTTGACCGGCGACCTGAATGTGGTAGACAAACACCACTTTGAGATTATGAAAGACGGTTGTTTGGTGTGTAACTCGGGCCACTTCAACAATGAGATTAACCTGGACGCTTTGGCTGAAATGGCTGTGGACAAGCGCCTGGTGCGCCCCTTTGTAGAGGCTTTCGTTTTGCCTGATGGACGCGAAATTAACGTCTTGGCAGAGGGTCGCCTGATTAACCTGGCGGCGGCGGAAGGACATCCTGCTTCGGTGATGGATATGAGTTTTGCCAACCAGGCGATGGGCGCAGAATATATGCTTAAGAACGCTGGTAAACTTGAAAACCGCGTTTACGATGTGCCTGAAGAAATTGACCGCCAAATCGCTGCATTGAAGCTTGACGCGATGGGGGTTAAGATTGACGTCTTGACCGAAGAACAGATTAAGTACTTGAACTCCTGGGAAAGCGGCACGTAGTTTTTTGATTTACAATTGTGTAGAAAAAAGCCTGTGATAATAAAACCACGGGCTTTTTAATTTATGAAACTTTCCTGGCACTGGAAAGAAAAAACGCGGGCTGGGAGAAAGCCCGCGTTTTTTACAGAAAGGAGGTCAGAAATGAACCTTCAAAACAACTGTTATTTATTCGCTGTCGTCGATATCAGCCTCGTCGGGGTCGAAAGCACCGGATGACAGGTCTTCTTCAGCCAGGCTGCGCACCGTCATCTCAATTTCTTTCATGATTTCGGGGTTTTCCATGAGGAAGTTCTTGGAGGCTTCGCGTCCCTGCCCAAGGCGTTGTTCTTTGTAGGAATAGAACGAGCCGCGTTTGTCGATGACTTCCATACTGCTTGCCAGGTCGAGAATATCACCAGCTTTCGAGATGCCTTCGTTGTACATGATGTCAAATTCAGCGGCGCGGAAAGGCGCGGAGACTTTGTTCTTCACCACACGCACGCGTACACGGTTACCCACGATTTCAGCGCCGACCTTAATCGATTGCACACGGCGCACATCCAGGCGGATGGAGGCGTAAAACTTGAGCGCCATACCGCCGGTGGTTGTTTCGGGGTTGCCAAACATCACGCCGATTTTTTGGCGTAACTGGTTGGTGAAGATGAGCGCGGTTTTGGTCTGGCTGATGGCACCGCTAAGCTTGCGCAGGGCTTGTGACATCAGACGCGCCTGAACACCCATGGTGGGGTCACCCATATCGCCTTCAATTTCGGAGCGGGGCACGAGCGCGGCAACGGAGTCAATGACGACCAAATCTACCGCGCCGGAACGTACCAGGGTTTCAGCAATTTCAAGCGCTTGTTCGCCGGTGTCGGGCTGGGAGATAAGCAGTTCATCAATGTTGACACCGCACTTGGCCGCGTAGACGGGGTCGAGCGCGTGTTCCATGTCAATAAAGGCTGCAGTACCGCCTTGCGCCTGACACTCAGCGACGATGTGTTGGCACAGGGTGGTTTTACCCGAGGATTCCGGACCGAAAATCTCGGTGATGCGTGCCTTGGGAATGCCACCAACGCCCAGGGCAAGGTCAAGCGAAAGGGAGCCGGTGGGGATAGATTCAACTTTAAGCTGGTGCGCTTCACCAAGGCGCATAATGCTGCCTTCGCCGTAGCGTTTGACGATGTCATGTAAGGCGCGGTCAAGAACAGCTTTTTTGGCTTCCTCCATACCGTCCGTGTTTTTTGATTTGGGTGTCGCTTTTTTTGCCATGGGCATTCTCCGTGATTAAGAAGTCTTATTTATCAATATTAGCACAAATGTTCTCAATGTCAAGACTCTAGCGAATCTTGCGACATTCGAGATAGAAACGTTTGTCGTGGGCGTGATTCATCGAGAATGTCTTGCGTGGCAAGGCGCCATCCAGGATGATGGATTTGAAAAGCGTGAACTTGGTAATCGAGGGCAGGTAAATGCCCAGGTTACCGGGTTGCTGGCTGAGCTCACGGGTGATGTCGTCGCCATGGACATAGTCGATTTGCGTTTCGGGGTGCGCTTTTAACCAGGGGTCAAGGTATTCCTGAACGTTGCCAACCGAGAGATTGTGGACTGGTTGGGTGAGTTCGGCAACGGTGAAACCGTCGGAATCAATCAAGCCAAAGCGTTGGTGGGGCGCGACGTCTTGCGTCACTTCAGCCACCAGGGCATCCATCGTATCGACTTTGCTCAGCTGGATATGTTCGCCAAAATGTGCAACAAGGTCTTTTTTAAGTTCTCCGGCGTTAAAGAGTACGCGGTGAATGGCTTCAAACTGAAGCGAAACATCGTGAATGTTGACCAGTTCCACCAGGGCGTAGCGCGCGGGATGGTCCATGCCTACGTCGGCTTTGACTTCTTCCCAAATCGCTTTTGCAGTTGCCAGGCTGTGGTTGCCATCGCCCATCGCGAAGAGCATGGGTGGGGTACCCGCGGGAAGATCATACTTTTTCGCGTAGTATTCGGGTTCGATTAGGGCTGCCAAAGCTTCAATGACCGAATCAATCAGTTCTGGTTTGTCAACGAGGTGACCGGTGATGTGTCCACTGCCTTCCATGAGATCAAAATCGTAGACCAGGGGGAGAATTTCTTTATGGCCAAGCACGTCTTTGAGCACGGTCATTTCGGGGTCATCGAAAAGGACAAGGATATGGGGCGATTCGATGATGGCTTCGCGGCGTACTGCCATACGCGGGGGCAGACGGTCGAGCACGGTGCCTTCAGAGGCGCGGATGAGCGTTTTCGAACCGGGGGTGTAGTCGTAGGTTTCAAGGTCCAGGGCGGCGATGAGGCCGGTTTGGACTTTGTCGCCAACGGTGCGTTCCACAAGCATAAAGCCTTTGTAAGGCGTAAAGACACCTTCTGCCACGTAGTCGCGCATAGCCTGGTGCGAGGCTTTGATGAGTTCGGGCGCTTCGGGGCTTTCCAGCCAGGCTTCGGGCAGGATGAGTTTGAAGGTGGAGGGGGCATCGCCCACGGTTTCGCGAACGCGCCCCCAGTATTCCGGCTGGGAGGTAAACTGGTCACAGGCGATAACCGCCCATTTGTGCATGTCGATGGTTTGATTGGGGAGAAGAAGATCGGGGACTTGTACGCCGATTTTTTCTGCAGTTTTCATAAACGATTCCCTTCTGGTATTTTTCTTTTATTGTATCAAAGGAATGGGGTTTATGGGTGTTTCTGACTTTGGCCTTCTGTTTATTGTTTTTACAAGACTTGGTTTAGCTTATACAAAGTTAACGACTTACAAAGCTTTTGATTATTTGTATTTGACATCAGACTGTTAAGGCAAATGCTCCGGTTTTCGCCGGAGCATTTGCAGGAAGGGATGAAAAATCAGGAAGATGAATTTATTTTTCCGGAAGATAAACAAAGCCAAACGCGCCGGGTCCTACATGCACACCGATAACCGGGCTGATAAAACCGTTTTCAAGTTCGTTAATCTCGAAAAGCTTTCTGGCATCGGCTTCAAGCTGAACAAGGTGAGATTCATCGGTCGCCACTAAACCCAGGTAATCAATCTTTCCGTTTTTACCGAGTTCTTTCCTGGCGATGTCATAGATGGATTTGGTCGCGCGCTTAAAGGTGCGCACTTTGCCAACGGCTTTGATGATGCCTTCGTCCAGGGTTAGGATGGGTTTCAAATCGAGCGCGGTACCCAAAAGACGCGCCGCGCCACCAATTCTGCCACCGCGGTGCAAAAATTCAAGCGTTTCAAGTGCGAAATAGGTTTTTACACGTCCGCAAACGTCTTTGGCGATGTTCTCTACTTCAAGTAATGTGGCACCTTTTTGGGCAGCTTTTGCCACGCGTATAGCTGCCATGGTGAGTGGCATAGATGCCTGGCGAGAGTCCATCACTTTGATTTTCTTGCCAGGGAAATGTGTTAAGGCCTGACAGGCGGAATCGTATGTGCCAGATATGCCAGCTGAGATTAAAAGGGCGAAGACATCGTAGCCTTTACCAAGAAGATCATCATAAACCCGTGCAAAATCTCCAGGGCTGGCTTGGGAAGTGGTGGGAAGGGTTTTCGATTGGCGCAGACGTGAATAAAAATCCTGATAAGAAATGTCGAAGCCATCACGATAGGTTTGCCCATCCCAGTTGACGGTAAGGGGGACAACAGTAATATTAAGTGCCGCGGCAAGTTCTGGAGGAATGGCGGCGGTAGAATCGGTAATGATTGCAACTTTAGTCATTTTTAACCTCTTTTCTATCATTAAAGAACACGTAAACAGGCTGATGGTTTCGTGTCAGTCCGTAATTGTCGCTGTTAAAGAATTGACGATTATTCGCAGGAAAAGGTGAAATAAGGTATTATTTGAATTCATAAACTACTTGGAGACACCATGTTTGAGAATTTATCAGATCGATTAACTGCTGTATTCAATAATTTGCGCCGACGGGGCAAGCTGAGTGAAAAGGACGTCGAAATCGCTTTGCGCGAGGTGCGTTTGGCTTTGCTGGAAGCGGATGTAAACTATGGCGTGGTGCGCTCGTTTACCAACCGCGTTAAAGAACGTGCCATCGGCGCGGAGGTTTCCAAAGCGCTTAATCCAGCCCAGCAAGTTATCAAAATCGTGAATGAAGAACTGATTGCCACACTTGGGCAAGCCGAACCCTTGAATTTGCGTGGCGAAAAACCACATGTGATCATGATGATTGGTTTGCAGGGTTCCGGTAAAACGACCGCGACCGCGAAACTGGCAAGGCGATTACGCGCGGACGGTGAGCGCGTACTGATGGTGGCAGCGGACATCTATCGGCCAGCCGCAATCAAACAGCTGCAAACACTTGGCGAACGTGTTGATGTGCCGGTGTTTACGCTTGATGGCGCAAAACCGGTCAAAATTGTTCAGGAAGCCTATGCCCACGCCAAACGCGGTGGCTATACCGTGATGCTTATTGACACCGCTGGACGTTCGCAATTGGACGATTTTTTGATGCAGGAAATTGATGGAATCCAAAAGGCTGTTTCCTGTAATGAAATCTTGCTGGTAATCGACTCGATGATCGGTCAGGAAGCCTTAAACATCGCGGAAGGCTTTCGCGATGTGATGCGTATCACTGGCTTGATTTTCACAAAAATCGATGGCGACGCACGCGGTGGGGCAGCGATATCAATCCGGGAAGTAACCGGTGTGCCGATCAAGTTCCTGGGTACAGGCGAGGGTATGGATGCTTTGGAAGTTTTTGACCCCGCGCGGATTAGTGGGCGCATTTTAGGCATGGGCGATATGCTCGGTTTGATTGAAAAAGCCGAGGCGGCTTATAGGGATGAAATTGAGATTGAAGATACCGAGCGATTGCTGAAAGGGCAGTTCACGCTGGAGGATTTTGCCAAGCAACTTAAGCAGATTAAGAAAATGGGACCGCTTTCGCAAGTGATGGGAATGTTACCAGGGCAGTTTGGGCAAGTTGCCAAGCATGTTGACCCGCGTGAGGTAGACAGTCAGCTGAAAGGGGTTGAGGCGATTATTAGTTCAATGACGCCAGCGGAACGTCGCGACCCGCGTATTTTAAACGCCAGCCGGCGACGGAGAATCGCCGCGGGATGTGGCAAAAATGTTCAGGACGTTAATCGGCTGATGAAACAATTCCGTGAAATACAAAACCTGATGAAAAAGTTCCAAAAACCAGGGAATCACAGGGACCTTGAAAGATTATTTGGATAGCTAAAACGCTTGATGTGATTTATATTTGATTAGTTGTTTTGTATAAACATGATATTGAAAAATGAGATGAATCAAACCTTACAATATCTTGCAAAGCGTGGTAACATTGTTAGGTTATTTGGTAAACCTGAGCTTGAGGAGAAGGACAATGCCCCTTCAGCATTCTCTCAGCCTTTTACAAGAGCACGGGCCAAAGAGATTTAAAATACTTAAGGAGTAAAAATCGATGGTACGTATTCGACTACGAAGGGTCGGTTCCGCACACCAAGCCCATTACCGTGTGGTTGTCGCTGACAAAGAAAGCCCACGGGATGGACGCTTTATTGAAATCGTTGGGCATTACAACCCACGCACAAAACCAGGAACAATTGAGTTTAAGGAAGACCGTATTTTCTACTGGTTAGGCGTTGGCGCGCAACCTTCTGAAACAGTTGAAAAACTGTTCAAACAGGTTGGGTTGGATGAACGTTTCAAGCGTTATAAAGCGGGTGAAGATGTGGAAGCATTACTTGCTGAAGCAAATGAGACCTATAAAAATCGGGTCACAAACACCCGGACAACACATAACGATTAGTTTTTAGAAGGATTTTATGGATTACAAGAAACTACATGATTTATTAGAGTTCATCGCCAAGGGTTTGGTAAATGACCCTGAGTCTGTTAAGGTTGATAGCTCTATCGAAGAAAACACTGTGCATTTGAAGCTTTCTGTGGCAACCGAAGATATCGGACGCGTTATCGGTAAGCAAGGCCGTGTTGCAAACTCAATTCGACATCTCTTGCGCGCTGCCGCATCTCGCGAAGGTATGCAAGTTATCATGGACGTGGTTGAGCCCGAATAATGCTCGGCGACGCAAATAATGTAAAAAATGAAAAAGCAGGCTCGGCTAAACACGAGCCTGCCTTCGTATTGGTAGGAAAACTTCAGCGTCCGCACGGTGTATATGGCGAAATTGCCATGCGGGTGGATACGGACTTCCCAGAACGCATTCGACGTGGAAAAACTTTATATTTGGGCGAAGACTGTTTCCCAGTCAAAGTTTTGCGGACGCGCTGGAAAGGAAAATTGTTATTATTGAAACTAGATGGTTATAACAGTCCGGAAGATGCGGCTGATTTGACCAACCTTTTGGCATTTGTCAGCGTGGATGATATTCCGCCTTTGCCAGAGGGTGAGTATTATCACCATCAGCTGATTGGTTTGAAAGTTTATGCAGGGGAAGAATTTTTGGGCGTGCTCACATCGGTTTTGCAAACCGGTGCGAATGATGTTTATATCGTTGAAGATGCAGCGGGAAAAGAACTGCTTTTACCGTCTATCCCAGATGTCATATTGGGAATTGATCTGACAAGCAAACGGATGGACGTGCATTTGATGGAAGGTTTGCGCTAGCATGCAAGAACGCGATGCCTGGCTGGGCTTTAGCCATGTGCGTGGCATGGGTGCTGTGCGTTTTAGAAAGTTGCTCCAGTTTTTTGGAACGCTGTCCGTCGCATGGCAAGCGCCTGATGACGCCCTTAAAGTAGCCGGTTTGACCGACAAGGTTATACAAACTTTTCGGGAAACCAAACGGTCGTTTGACCCTGTCGCTGTACAATCCAGGCTTCAGTCCAAAGGCATTAGCGTTCTAACCTGGAATGATGAAAAGTACCCACCTTATCTAAAACAAATTGCCCAGCCACCACCGGTGCTTTACTGTCTGGGCGCGTTTAGCGAAGCGGATAATCTTGCCATGGCGATTGTGGGAACCCGTAACGTTACCAGTTATGGCAAACAGCTTTGCCATGATACCGCCACTTATTTGGCTGGACATGGCGTGACCATCGTGAGTGGTCTGGCACGTGGTGTGGATGCGATAGCGCACCGCGCGGCTTTGGAGATTGGCGGGCGTACGATCGCTGTTTTGGGTTCAGGAGTGGATGTTATTTATCCACCGGAGCATCGCAAATTGGCTGAGGCAATTATCAAGTCCGGGGTCGTGATCAGCGATTATCCGCCAGGGACGAAGCCTGAAGGCATTAATTTCCCGCCACGTAACCGAATCATTTCGGGGCTTTCGCGGGGAACAATTGTGATCGAAGCAGGAGAGCGCAGTGGCGCCTTGATTACCGCCAAATTCGCGGTTGAGCAGGGCAGGGATGTTTTTGCGGTGCCGGGTTCGGTATTGTCGGCAATGAGTAAAGGCACAAACAATTTGATTGGCGAAGGCGCAATCCCGATGACTAATCCCGCAGATGTGATCAGCCATTTGGGTTTGGAAAAACAAAAAATCCAGGTACAAGAGAAAATGCCTGAGCTTGGTCCCATCGAAAACCGCATCTATCAAGCCCTGGGAAATGGCACGGTGCATGTGGATGAGCTTTGCGCGAAGCTGGATATGCCGATTGAAAAGCTGAACGCGACCATCACAATGATGCAATTAAAAGGGCTGGTTGTGCAAGAGAATAATCAGGAATATCGCGCGGTAAAACCCTGGCAAATTGACTAATTAGCACAAAAATCACTTATTAATGACTTGACTTAATTTTGAATATGGTATTATAGGGCGTATTTAGGTATGGGAATATTGTCCGGAGTTATTATGGAAATATATTGTTTGAAGTGTAAAGAAAAAAGAGAAATACCCGAAACGACAGCTGTTTTTACCGCGAATGGACTGCCTGGTACCCGTGGTGTTTGTCCAGTATGTGGCACGAATGTGTTCAAGATGGGTGCAACCCCAGCCCATGAGGGCATGGAAAAGCCTGTGGTCGTTAAAAAAGCCAGTAAATCAAGTGCGAAGAGTTCGCGGAGTACAAAAGGCGGTAAAAAGTCTTCATCCAAGAGCAGCCAAAGCGGAAGGTCCGCGCGGGGAGCCAACTTTGCTGATCGAATTAGCATGGATGGTTTAGGCAAGCCTTTGGTGATTGTCGAGTCGCCTGCCAAAGCCCAAACCATCGGACGCTTTCTTGGAAATAAGTACAAGGTTGTCGCTTCGTATGGGCATGTGCGCGATTTATTGGCATCGCGTTTGAGCGTTGATCCCGAAAATAATTTCGAGCCCGAATATCGTGTGCCGAATGACAAGTCGAAACTGGTCAAGAAAATTGCCGAAATCGCTGAAAAAAGTCCTGAGGTCTACCTGGCAACTGACCCCGACCGCGAAGGTGAGTCAATCGCCTGGCATTTGATGGAATCCGCGGATATCCCCGAAGAAAAGACCAAACGCGTTGTTTTTCATGAGATTACCAAGCCAGCTATTGACGCAGCTTTCAAAAACGCGCGAACGCTGGATATGGATTTGGTTGACGCGCAACAGGCAAGGCGTATATTAGACCGTCTGGTTGGTTATAAAGTCAGCCCTATCTTGTGGCGAAAAGTGCGCAGTCGTCTTTCCGCGGGACGTGTTCAATCGGTGGCGGTGCGCCTGGTGGTTGAGCGCGAGCGTGAAATCCAAAATTTCGTGCCGGTTGAATATTGGGTCGTTTCGGCGATATTTCATCAGGCGGGACATGATGAACAATATGAAGCTAAGTTACTCAAGATTAACGATCAGGATTTGGAGCTAAACAACGAAAAAGACACCTTAGCGACTGTTGCGGACATGAAGGAAGCCAAATATAAGCTCGCTGAGAAAAAGCTAAACTCGCGCCGTAATCGACCTGTCGCGCCGTATATTACCAGTACCATGCAGCAGGACGCATCCAGTCGCCTGGGCTTTTTGGCCAGTCGCACAATGATGGTGGCACAGCAACTTTATGAAGGCATCAAGCTAAGCGGATCAGAAGAAACGGGTTTAATTACCTATATGCGTACCGACTCGGTGAATGTGTCCGCTCAGGCTATCGCTGAAGTCCGTGACTATATTGCCAAAGAGTATGGCGAAAGCTACTTGCCAGAAAAAGCGCAGGTTTACAAGACCCGCGCTAAAACCGCGCAGGAAGCGCACGAAGCCATTCGTCCGACTTCGGTGCATCGGACGCCAGAGAAAATGCGAGCCTTTCTGACCCCGGAACAGCATCGGCTTTACACCTTGATTTGGCAACGCTTTGTCGCCAGTCAGATGGAAGCCCAGCTTGTTGAAACGCTTAGTCTGGATATCACAGGGCAATCGCAAACGCATAATTATTTGTTGCGCGCGACTGCCAGCCAAACCGTGTTTGAAGGGTTCCGCAAGGTTTATCCCACCGCTAACCCCGAAAACAACGAGAACCCTGAATTAGTAAAACTGTTTAAGGATGTTTTGAAAGAAGGTGCGGAGCAAATACTGGATGATCTCAACTATGAGCAGAAATTCACCCAGCCTCCGGCGCGTTTTTCGGAAGCCTCGCTGATTTTAATGCTGGAAGAGAATGATATCGGTCGTCCAAGCACTTACGCGCCGATTATCTCGACTATTCAAACGCGGGGTTATGTGGAACGTCAGGGTCGCACACTCAAACCGACCGAAGTCGGCTTTATCGTCAACGATTTATTGGTTGAATTTTTCCCTGAAATTGTGGACATCAAGTTCACGTCCCGCATGGAAGAAGAACTTGATGAAATCGCTGAAGGAAAAGCAGACTGGGTTAAAGTTTTGCAGGAATTTTATACGCCTTTTGAAAAGCGATTGGATTACGCTGCAGAAAATATGCCCAACAGAAAACCTGCTCCCAAAGAAATTGGACGTGCTTGCCCTGATTGCGGTGAGCCCCTGGTGATGCGTTCGGGGCGTTTTGGCGATTTTATCAGTTGCAGCACTTTTCCGGCTTGTCGCTATACGGAAAATATCCCTGTGACGCTTGAAATGGCTTGTCCAGTATGCCAGGATGGCGATGTCGTACAAAAGCGCACCAAACGCGGGAAAACTTTTTATGGCTGTAGCCGCTATCCGGAATGCGAGTTTGCGTCATGGCAAAAGCCGATTCAAGAGCCATGTCCCAGTTGTGGGGGCTTGCTGACCGAAAAATCGAATGATGAAGTGGTTTGCACTGAATGTAAACTTACTTTCCCACAAATTGACGGAAAGCTTGTTTAAGCAGCGTTTTTTAAACTAATCAGTTAAAAACTAAACTCTCCGAACGAGAAAGTTCGGAGCGTTTTTTAATTTCTGCTGGTATAAAACGTGCACCTATAACGATGAACGTTATGTATGAATGAGGTGCCAAATGGAAAACTTCCTTTCGGAATTTAAAGAAAAACTAAAAGTGCCACGTAATCTAGCCATCTTTACGGGTGTTGTTGGCTTAATTCTGGGCTTGATATTGGCGTGGGGCGTATTCCCGGTCAAGTGGAAAGACGCCAGCGCGGAGCATCTGCGCCCTGACGAGCGGGTGGTTTACCTGCGCAATGCTATCAACTCCTATACCATGACAGGTAGGGTAAAAGAAGCGCAAATGGCCTGGGATTCACTTGGATCAAACGCGGTTAAAACGCTAGAAGACCTCAATCAAGAGCCTGGCTTTTTGTATACTGAACAAATTCAGCGCTTTGCTTCCGCGGTGGATACTTCCGCGCCGGCACCTGTTACACCGCCAGAGGACAATAACGCGCCTGTAAACGAAAATGGCCAGGTCATTGGATTGCGTCCGACGGATGAAATCCCGGAGCCTGAAAGCAAGAGCAAAGGCTTGCTTTGGCTGGGCATCATTCTTCTTTTACTATTGTTGGCTGGCGCGGGCTTGATTTGGTGGTTCTTCTTCAAAAACAAAGACTTTAAATTGCCTGAAAAACTGAAGTTACGTCGTAAGGATACTTCAACTCCACAATACGCTGCTGTAAGGCCAGCCGCGACTCCGATTAAACGAGATCCAAAACCACAGCCCGTTGTTCAGGAACCAGTTGAAGAACCGGAAGAAAAACCGACCTTGCCGAACCTGGCTGATTTGTTCGGGCTAAACGACCGACAAAAAGCGCAGGAAGAAGTACCCGAACCTTTGCCAGCCGCGAAACCGGTTGCTCAGTTCATGACCACCTACATGCTTGGTGACGACATGTACGATGAATCATTCACCTTTGATGCACCCAACGGTGAGTTTTTAGGCGAATGTGGTGTGAGCAGTTCGGATACCATCGGCGTTGGCGAACCTAAAAAAGTTTCCGCTTTTGACATTTGGCTGTTTGACAAAAACGACATTCAAACGGTGACAAAAGTGGTCATGAGCAAGCACGCTTTCAAAGATGCTGGTACTCGCCAGCGCCTTGAAATCCGTGGCGAGCCTATCATGGCGGAAGATGGCAAGCAATTTGTGCTGGAAACGGCCACACTGCGTTTGGAAGCCAAGCTGGTCAACTTCCAGTATGGTGACCTGCCGTTGCCGGATGACAGCTACTTCCAGCGCGCGACGATGGAACTGGCTATTTACCGCAAATAAAGCACGCATAAACTAATCAATAAAAAAGAGACTATCCCCTAAAGGTAGTCTCTTTTGCTTTTCTAATAAATTTTTTAAAGACGAAGTTTTATTCAATCGCGATGATTTTCAGACTGAGTTCGTTGCCGTTGGGTAAAGGCACCTGAACGGTTTCTCCGAGCTTTTTGCCGAGCAAGCTGGCGCCCATCGGGGATTCGTAAGAGATTTTACGTTCGCGCAAGTTAGCTTCTTTGGCACCGACGATGATGTAGACTTCTTCATCTTCGCCTGCTTCCTGCACGGTCACTTTGCTGCCGATGTTGACGACATTCGATTCAAACTCGCTTTCGTCAACGATTTCGGCGCGGAAAAGCAGTGTTTCCAGTTCCAAAATACGCCCTTCAAGAAAGCCCTGGGCTTCTTTGGCGGCGTGATAATCGGCATTTTCACTCAAATCGCCCATCTCGATGGCGCTTTTCAGGCGGGCGGCAATTTCATCGCGTTGCGGACCACGCAGGTCAGCCAGTTCTTCTTCAATCTTTCGCTTTCCAGCTTCGGTTAAGTAAGGTGTCTTGTTCATGGCTCTATGGTAACACATCCACGTCAAAAAGACGCTTATGTTCATCAATCGCGAAACGGTCGGTCATGCCGGCGATATAATCGCAAACGGTCAACTCAAGCCCTTTGCTGGGGATAAGGAGCTGCGTGGTATCAGGTAAAGCACCGGGGTTGGCAGTGTAGAGTTCAAACAGGTCGGTAATAATGCGTTCCGCCTTGGTTTGCATGCGTACCACGCGATAATGGCGATAAAGCTTTTCGAACAGGAAATCTTTCAGTTCGCGGTTGCGTCGGTGCATATCCTCGCTAAATCCCACCACGTTATAGGGCAAAGCCTGCAGTTCCTGGGGTGTGCTGGCCTTAGAACGTCGCAAATAGCGGTCAATGCTGTGGATTAAATCGGTCATTTCAAAGCCTATCAGACGTCTGATGACCTGATGGCGACTCAGTTCGTCTAAGGGGTCATTTTTGCGGCGTCCAAGGCTTTCGTTGACGATTTCCCAAATGGCGATACCGTCCAGCTGGGCGGGTGTGATCAGCCCGGACCGCAAGCCATCGTCAAGGTCATGGGAGGTATAAGCCAGTTCGTCGGCGACATTAGCCAGTTGCGCTTCCAGATGCCCGCGCAGATGCGGGTCAAAGTCCGAGGCGTCGGCGGAGTCGTAGTCGGTTTCGTGTTTTATCATGCCTTCGAGCACTTCCCAGGTCAGGTTCAGACCGGGAAAATCAGGATAGCGCTGTTCAAGTTCGGTGACGATACGCACACTTTGGTGGTTATGGTTGAAGCCACCATGGTCCATCATCAAGCGCGCCAAAACCGCTTCGCCTGAATGGCCAAAGGGCGGGTGCCCCAGGTCGTGCGCCAGGCAGATGGTTTCGGTCAGGTCTTCGTTCGCGCCAAGTGAACGGGCGAGACTGCGCCCGATGGCAGCCACTTCCAGCGTGTGGGTCAGGCGGGTGCGGTAGTAATCGCCTTCGTGGATGATAAAGACCTGAGTTTTGTACTCCAAACGCCTGAAAGCGGTGGTGTGGATAACCCGGTCGCGGTCACGCTGATAGCGGGTGCGAAAATCGGCTTCTTCTTCCGGATATTTTCGACCGCGCGAGTCTTTGCTGCGGATGGCGTAAGGCGCAAGGTGCTGGTCTTCAAATTCTTCAAGTTGTTGGCGTGTGTAAATCATAGGATATCCTTTGAACTGTGATTAATTATGGGTGATAAGTGTTCCCGTGTCTTTTGCGAGTAAAGCGTCCATTAATTGACCCTGCTGGTTGGCTGGACAGATGCGAACCTGGGTTTCAGGGCTGACTGCGCATAGCCTTTGCATCAGGCGGACCTTCGTTAGCATGCCACCAGTCACGTCGATGCTGCTTGAACCGGTCAAACTGCCCGGCAAGGCGCTTTTGGCGTTGATGTGGGGCAGAACTTTTTGGCAGGCCGGAAAGTCTTCGTAGACGCCATCGGTTTTGCCAAAGATGAGTACCCGCGCGGGTTTGAGCGATTCAGCCAGCGCGAGAAACAGGTCTTCGGTGCTTAGTATGGTGCCGCCTAATTGATGGTCGTTGACCACGTCGCCATAAACCACCGGCACCAGCCCGTTCTCAATCGCGGAGATGATGGGGCCCAGGTTCCACTCGCTGACCTGGCGATTTGTGGCGCTGACGCTGGCTGATGGCGGAAAGGATATGACCGGCAAAGGCGGCGTCAGATCCAAGGCACTTGCAAGCACGATGTTATGCAATTCGCGCGCTTTTTGCCACACGCTGTGATAGCCTTGCCAGCCGGCGGGGTCAAAAACGCCATCGCGCGTGCCGTACTTTTTGCCGGCAACGTGCCCAAACGAGCCTGAACCATGCCCAAGCAGCACGCGTTTTTGTGGGAATTGAATCAAAAAGTCCCGAATCTGTTCAAGCAGGCTGGTTAAGAGCGCGGTGTTGGCTTTATAGGCTTCGTCCTTGCTGGTAATCAGCGAGCCACCCAGTTTGATGAAAATCAGTTCGTCAAACGCTTTGGGCGGTATAAAAGGGAGAGTTTCGGCAAAATTATCGGTCATGCTTTTTTCTCACTGGGCTATAAGGGGAAGATTTGACTGGCCGGCAGGGTGGTTGTCCACACCGCTTTCGCGCCGGCTGCTTGCAGGGCATCGCGCAACTGGGGCACCTGGCTTTTATCTGCCAGGGCGAGCATCGCGCCACCCTGACCGCCACCGCTCAGTTTCGCGCCCAGGGCGCCGGCGTCGCGCGCCACATCAACGAGCGCGTCAAGTTCCGGGCAGGATAAACCCAAATCGTAAAGCAAAGTCTGGTTGGCGTTCATCGCGTTGCCCAGCATCTGCAGGTCGCCGACGCGCATCGCCTGTTTGGCGGTAATAACTTGTTCTTCAATGGCGAGCAGTTTGTCTTTTGTCGCCTGGTTATCTTTTTCGTATCGTTCGGCAAGGTAAGCCACGCTACGCGCGGTGGGGGTGTAAACGCCACTGTCTGCCACCACGAAATGCAGACTGTTGAGCGGTTTAATCGCTTCAATATCCTGTCCGCGCTGATAGTAAATGGCCTGTTCTAAGGCGATGACGGTGGTATCAATGCCCGAAAGCCGGCCATGGATAAACTGGTCACTTTGGTAAGCAAGGCTCACCAGGTCCATTCCGTCCAGGGGATGTCCCAAAAATGCCGAAAGCGCGCGCATGATACCCACCGACAGTGCCGCGCTGGAGCCAAATCCCGCGCCCAGGGGGATATCGGATCGGATGCGCATAGTGCAGGTGGGCAGGGTTTTGATGCCCAAAAAATCCAAAAGCAGGCTAATCATCTGCCGGATGGGTTCATCAGGGCGCATTTCGTCAAAAAGCAGGTTCATGTCCATATCCGGCGAGATGACCCGCAAAGTGCCGGCTTTGGCTAAAATGGCGGGTTCGATGCTGACGCGCAAACGCATATCCGAAAACGGAATGGCAATCGCGGGATGACCATAGACCACGGCGTGTTCACCGAGCAGAATGAGTTTTGCGCTGGCACTGGCAGTTGTGGCGGGCATGGTGGCACCTAGATGATGATGTAAAGGATGATGAACACGGCTACTGCCCAAAGCACGATGGTGGCTTGCAGGGGCCGGTCGCTTAAAAGAACTTCTTCGGGCGCGGCGCCAGTATCTTTGCTTTGCAGGATTTCCATGTAGCGGAAAATGCCATAGATGACGAAAGGAATGGTGAACATCATCATGTAATTGTGTTCGCCCGCAGTGGGCGCGAAGGTGTAAAGCATGTAGGTAATCAGAATGGCGCTTAGCACGATAACCAGATACTGGTTGAGCATTTCCAGGGTGTAGCCCCGCAGGGTCACCCGGTGTTCGCTGGCGTTTTCAGAGAGCAATTTGAGTTCGGCGTGGCGTTTGCCAAAGGCCAAAAAGAGCGCCAAAAGGCTGGTGAGGATATAAAGCCAGGGCGAAAAATGTTGCACGGTGATGACGGTGATGCCGGCGTACATTCGCAACACAAAACCGATGGCGATAACCATCACATCAATAATCATGATGTACTTCAGCCAGCGCGAATAAGCCAGCATCAGCAGAAAGTAGGCGCTGCAAACGATGCCAAATTTGACGTCGAGAAAAAATGCGGCGGGAAAGATGATCAGCGCCAGCACGACCGCCATACCAATGGCGGCTTTGGTGCTTAACGCGCCCGAGGCGATGGGGCGGTGTTGCTTTTTAGGGTGGGCGCGGTCGGCTTTGATATCCATCAGGTCGTTGATGGTGTAAACCAGCCCGGAAAGCAAACAAAAGAGCGCAAAAGCGATCGACACACGCAATAAAGCCTGCCAAACGCTCAACTGGCCATCAAAGACGATGCCGGCGAAAATGACCAGGTTCTTTAGCCACTGCCTCGGTCGCAGGGTGTTGATTAGGTGTTTTAACATGCGTTTATCTTATCATGTTTTGGGGCTGGGCGCAGCAAAGTGCAGGGCGAAGACGCCATACACCAGAAGGTATAATACCAGGCACGTGGCGTCTGATGGGTTACGAATGGTAGTCGGTCAATTTCGCGCCACGCGCAATGCCGGCTCTGATTGTTGATGCCGAAGTGCAGGCCTTGTGCCTGCTTCTCGCCGAAGCAAATGTTAAATGCATGACTCAGTTTAAAATTCCCCCTTTCCTGGGAGAGGGATAAAGGGTGTGGGTCTTTTATGCATTTCAGCCAAAACCTTTGTGTGTTAAACAAAGTTCGAGACGATTTCACAGGCGATAATTTCTGAAAATATTCGTGGTTTTAAGGATATCCTACCCCGGAATAATAAAGTTCATGGCGAAGACGCCCTACACCAGAAGGTATTTCAACTGGCGCGTAGCGTCTGATGGGGTACGAATGGTAGTCGGCCAATTTCCCGCCACGCGCAAAGCCAACTCTGATTTCGCAGGCGTCTCGCTGGAAAAATGAAATTTTTTGGTATAACATCAGCAAAAGCTTTACCCTGATGCTCTCGGTGTCCACACCGTAGAGCTATTAAAGCTTCCACGGTCAGGAGACCGGGAAGATATTCAACTTGTTCACTTACACAATACACCATGGCATATGAAAATTCCTTGAACCCAAACACTAAGAATGGGGGATTGTTCGGTATAATTAAGCAAAGGCTGATGAATAACAACAGGTGATGTGATATGGAAAAACTCCTCAAGCAATATTTAAACAAAATTTACGAAAAAACCAAAAGCGGTGACCAAACCGAAGGCAGTTATTACAGCGCGGTGGAAGACTTGTTCACCGATTATCCGCTTGAAAAAGGGCGCAAAACCAAAGTCACCATACTGCCCAAAAAGACCGAAGCCGGCAACCCTGATTTTCGCGTCTGGGATGGCGATAACTTCATCGTCGGCTACATCGAAGCCAAGACCCCAGGCATCAACCTGGACCAGGTCGAAACCAGCGAGCAACTCCAACGCTACATTCACACCTTTCCCAACGTTATCCTGACCGACTTCTACGAGTTTCGGCTTTACCGCGATGGAGTCCATATCGACAGCGCCACAATCGCGCGCTATCACACCGCAAAAACGCTAAAAACCAAACCAACACTCCAAAACATTGATGACTTTGAACGCCTGGCAAACGCTTTCTTCTCTTTCAAACTGCCAAAATCCTTTAATGCCGAAAGCCTTGCCACCCAGCTTGCCAAACGAACCCGCTTTTTGCGCGATATTGTCTTCAATCAGCTTGAAGAAGAAATCCCCATCGAAAAGGGCGACCTTTACAACTACTACCAAGCCTTTAAACGCTATCTCATCACCAGTCTCACTCCCCAAAGCTTCGCCGACCTTTACGCCCAAACCATCACCTATGGCATGTTCGCCGCGCGCACACGCAACCAGCACGAATTCACCAGGAAAAACGCCGTTGAATACGTCCCGCATACTACTGGTATCCTGAGTGATTTGTTTGAATACATTTCCTACGCTAAATCTGAAGAACAAATTACCGTCACCATTGATGATATCGCCGCGGTACTCAATGTGGCGGATATCAACAGCATCCTTGACCAGTACTACAAACAAGGCAAGGGCGAAGACCCCATCATGCACTTTTACGAAACCTTTCTGAACCAGTACGACCCCAGCATGCGCGAAAAGCGTGGCGTTTACTACACGCCCGAGTCGGTCGTAAAATACATCGTGCGGTCGGTGCATGAAATCCTCAAAACGGATTTCAATATGCCCGATGGCCTGGCGAATAAAGACGTCACCCTGCTTGACCCCGCCGCTGGCACGCTTACCTTTCCTGCCGAAGCCATCAAGCTGGCGGTTGAGACCTATGTGAACAAGTATGGTGAGGGCGGAAAAGATAACTTCATCCGCAAGCAAATATTGCCTAACTTTTTTGCCTTTGAGCTGATGATGGCGCCTTATGCCATCGGTCACATGAAGGTTGCCTATCTGCTTGAGTCGCTTGGTTTTCAGATGAAAGGTGATGACGCCTTCAAACTCTATCTGACCAACACGCTTGAGATGGACGAGATTGAAAAACAACCCCTGCCCTTTGTCGCATCGCTTAGCGAAGAAAGCCACAAAGCCGGCGAAGTCAAGCGCGAACCGGTTTTGGTTATCCTGGGCAATCCACCTTATTCGGGTACGTCGGCAAATGTGAATGACTGGACTGAAGAACTGCTTAAGACCGATATTGACGGCGCGCAAAGTTACTACAAGGTTGATGGAAACCCACTCGGCGAACGCAACCCGAAAATGTTACAAGACGATTACGTCAAATTCTTACGTTTCGCGCAATGGAAGATTCAAAAAGCTGGCAAAGGCATTGTGGCGATGATTACCAACCATGCCTGGCTGGAAAATCCAACTTTTAGAGGCATGCGCCAAAGTATGATGAATACTTTCGATAAGATATATATCTTGGATTTGCATGGGAATAGTCTAAAAAAAGAAACTGCCCCAGATGGTAGTAAAGACGAAAATGTTTTTGACATCAGGGTGGGAACTGCAATTTCAGTGTTTGTAAAAGAAAAGCATATAGACCAAACAGACCACATGTGCGAGGTGTATCACGGAGATTTGTTTGGGTTACGTATAGATAAATATTCAATACTTGAAAAATCAGATATCTCCAAAATTTCGTGGAATCAAATTGAACCAAATGCATCATTCTATCTTTTTGCCCCTTTAGATTACAAAAGATATGAAATTTACAAATCTTTTCATAAATTGACTGACCTGTTTATAGTATCTAGTATGGGTATTAAAACTCATAGAGATAATTTTGTTATTGATATTCAGCCTGAAAAATTAACAAGAAGAATAAAACAATTTAGTGACCTTGATATCCCTGATGATATTATTCGTCAAACTTACTCATTGAAAGACAACCGTGATTGGTCTATGCGTAAAGCGAGAGAAGCTTTGTCTAAAAATCACGATTGGCAAAATAAGATTATGCCCATTTTTTACAGGCCATTTGACTCAAGAACTTTTATAAATATGAAAGAACTAATTGATTGGCCGAAAAATGAAACCATGAAACATATGAGAGACGATAATATAGCTTTAATATCAGTTAGGCAGTCCAAAACAGGTAAGACATGGCAACACGCCTTTATTGGTGAAGGGTCAATAGAATGTTGCATAGTGTCTGCACAGACAAGTGAAGCGGGTTACGTTTTTCCTTTGTATCTGTATCCTGATAATGACGAACCGCAGTCTCATTTACCTATGGATGGTATGGAAGATGTGGTAAGAGATAAAACGCCTAATATTTATAAAAAAGTTTTGCAGTCTTTGCAAGAAAGCTTTGGAAAAACTGTTACACCTGAAGCGTTTTTATACTATGTTTATGCTGTTCTGTACTCATCAATCTATCGGGAAAAATATTATGAGTACTTAAAAATTGACTTTCCGCGTATTCCTTTTACGTCGGATTACACGTTATTTATAAAAATGGCGGAACTGGGCGAAAGGCTTAAAAACCTGCACCTGATGACAAGCGACGAACTCAACGAGCCTGTTGTCAGGTATCAGGGACAGGGTGAGGATATCGTCAAATTCAGGCGTTACAATGAGGACGAAAAGCGACTCTTCATCAACGAAAACAAATACTTTGAGAATCTCGAACCGGAGATATGGGAGTATCAGATAGGGGGCTACCAGGTGCTGGACAAATACCTCAAAGACCGTAGCAAGCAAAAACTCGAAAGCCCCCGCCACGTCATCCGCATCGCCACCGCCTTATCCAAAACCATCGAAATCCAGGCTGAGATTGATGAGTTGTATCCTGATGTGGAAAAAGATTTGATTGAAATTGAGATATAAGGTGGAAATATGAGAAGTGTTATACACGAACTAATAATATCCTTTCACTCACATATGGATGAGTGTCGACATCTGTTGCGATTAGCAAGGAATAATTCAGAAGATAATGTTGTGAATGCATTAATGAAATCTGCTATCGTGTTGGCAATTGCTTATTGGGAGAGGCACATAGAAGACCTATTACTGAAAGGTTGTGCATATATATCTGATAGTCTGAGAAATCCACTTGATCTGCCACTAAAAACAAGACAAGTTATTGCTGAATCGTCTGTAACAAATAAACGAGAGAGTAACCCTGAAGCATTTTCTTCGTCCGTTTGGGCTTTTTCTGGAGACGGATGGTCTAGAAAATATAAGGAATATGTGCAGAAAAGGGCTGATGCTTTAAATACTGCAAGCATAAAGAACGTGCGCGAAGCATTTGCAGATATTTTTGGAATAAAGGATGTTTTTCCAAATAAAGAAATAAAAGATTTTCCTGGAATCAATATTAGTGAAGAATTCAACCATTTTATGAATGTTAGACACAAGATTGCTCATGGCGATCGAACTGCTTTAGAAGGGGTTACAATCGATGATATTGAGAAATGGTTGATTATCGAATATGAGCTTGTTGCAATGACAATGGGGATTGCTTGGGACGCGCTAGAAGAAATTACCGGAAAAAGTGCTATAGCCTATCATTTAAAAGAGCGATATGTGTACCAAATATTGCTCTACTTCAAAGAAAACGGTCAAAAGACTGTTACGAACGATGTCTTCAAGAAAATCGGCTCCACTGCAAATTCCAACTATAAAAAACTTTCATATGAACCGTGGAGTCTATTAGATGTCAAAGGGCCCAAAAATATTTACCCAACTGATAGATTGTTTCAATTTTTAAACAATGAATTAGAACTGCCGAGCCAAGTGCTAGTATTGAAGAATTTTAAAGCGAGAGCAAAAAGAGGAACACCATTAATTAAATTCAATGATTTGCAGGATGAATATGAACACAAAATATTTGACCAAGTTTCGATAAATGTCTAGTTTCGAGCTTGTTCGCACGTGGTCTTTTTTCGTTCACATGTGGTCTCCTGACCACGTGTTTGTCATGGTCGGGAGACCATGACAGAACGGAGAGTGAAACCATAACGGAACGGAGAACAAGACCATGGTGGAACAATATAATCCGTTCGCATGTGGTCTTTTTTTGTTCGCACATGGTCTCCTGACCACGTGTTTGTCATGGTCGGGAGACTATGACAGAACGGAGAGTGAAATCATGACAGAACGGAGAGTGAAACCATAACGGAACGGGGAACAAGACCATGGTGGAACAATACAATCCGTTCGCATGTGGTCTGTTTTGTTCACACGTGGTCTCCTGACCACGTGCCCGGTAAAGTGAGGCTGACCTAAAAGTCCGAATTTTCAAAAAATTATTCTAAAAGTGGGGGCAACTATCAATAATACCCATGATATGACGATGCTATCCCAAAATTAAGTCTAAAAATACCTGTAAGTGGGGGAGCGAAAAATGAAGTTTGACTTTTGGGTCAGCCTCAGAACGGGAAGAATGAGAATTATTGCTTGTACCTCTCAAATCGCCAACATTTCGATTATACTAAGGCACAATGGATAAGATTCGAAACTTTTGTATTATCGCGCATGTGGATCATGGCAAGTCGACGCTTGCCGACCGCATGTTGCAAATGACTGGCACGATCTCTGATCGTGAAATGACCGAGCAGGTGCTGGACTCGATGGACCTGGAACGCGAAAAGGGCGTGACCATTAAGGCATCCGCCGTGCGCATGGTATATACCGCCGCGGACGGCACGCCGTATGAGTTCAACCTGATTGATACCCCCGGCCACGTGGACTTTAGCTACGAGGTGAGCCGGGCACTGTATGCCTGTGAAGGGGCGATTCTGGTGGTTGATGCCACGCAGGGCATCGAAGCGCAGACGCTGGCGAACCTTTATCTGGCACTGGACGCGAATTTGACGATTATCCCAGTGCTGAACAAGGTGGATTTGCCCAGCGCGGACGTGGAAGGCGTGACGCGTGACCTGATTCAGCTTTTGGGCATGGAAGAGGACGAGATTTTGACCATCAGCGCCAAGACCGGATTGGGCGTGGATAAGGTGCTGGAGGCGATTGCTGAGCGCGTGCCCCCGCCGGTGGTGGATAAGGAAAAACCCTTGCGCGCGCTGATTTTTGATTCGCATTACGATTCGTATAAGGGCGTGATTGCCTATACGCGCGTGTTTGACGGTGTGGTGAACGCCAGCGACCGCATTTTGATGATGGCGAATGGCGTTAAGGTGACACCGGTTGAAGTAGGTGTTTTCTCACCGGGACTGGTGCCAACGGGCAAGCTGGAAGCCGGCGATGTGGGCTACATTGCCACGGGGCTGAAGACGGTGAGCGAGTGCCGCGTGGGTGATACGATCACGCTGGCGAACAAGCCTGCCGCAGCACCTTTACCGGGTTATCAGCACGCCAAGCCAATGGTTTTCGCGGGGGTGTATCCCGCGGATGGCGATGATTATGGACCCTTAAAAGAAGCCCTGGAAAAACTGCAACTAAACGACGCGTCGCTAACTTTTGAGCCAGAGAGCAGTGAAGCCTTGAATTTTGGTTTTCGCTGTGGCTTTTTGGGCTTGTTCCATATGGAGATTATCCAGGAGCGCATCGAACGGGAATATGACCTGAACGTGGTCTTTACCGCGCCATCGGTGGAGTATCGGGTGGATATGGTTGACGGAAAGTCAATTATCATCGACTCGCCAGCGGATTTGCCCGATATGGGTCTGGTGAAAGAAATATATGAGCCATGGATGATGCTGGAAATCTTTACACCCACCGATTATTACGGCGTGGTGATGGAGCTGGTGAAGAAACGCCGCGGTATTTTTGTGAGCCAGGAGTATCCTGCCGCCAACCGGGTGCAGCTGAACTATGAGATTCCGCTTTCCGAAATCATTGTGGACTTTTTTGACTTTTTGAAGTCGGCAACGCGTGGCTATGCCTCGATGGACTATCAATTTCTGGAGTACCGCGCGGGCAATTTGGTGAAGCTGGAAATATTGCTGAACGAAGAACCGGTTGACGCGCTGACGGCGATTGTGCATAAGCAGGACGCTTACCACAAGGGACAGGCATTGGTCTCGAAGCTGAAAGATATTATCCCCAGGCAGATGTTTACTATCCCCGTGCAGGCTTTTTCTGAAGGACGGGTGATTTCGCGAGCGAACGTGAAGGCTTTGCGTAAGGATGTTTTGGCGAAGTGTTACGGTGGCGACATCACGCGCAAGAAAAAATTGCTGGAAAAACAAAAGAAAGGTAAAAAGCGCATGAAGATGGTCGGTTCGGTGGAGCTGCCACAGGAAGCCTTTATGGCAATTTTGCGCCTGGATAACTAAATTGCAAAAATCACGGTACTGGCTGGGACGACTGGTGCGGGTTTTGTTGCCCGTGCTGGTTAGTGTCCTGGCGATTTTATGGGTGCGGTCCAAGCTGGACTTTGGCCAGGTGTGGTCGGTTTTGCAAAAGATGCACTGGCAGGGGTTGGTAATCCACGGCCTTGTGATGCTGGTTGGTCTGGTTTTGCGGGCGCTTTCGTTTAGCGCGATTATGGGCAAGCGGTTTAGCAAGATGGCGAGTTTTCATGGCATGAACGCCGGCTATCTGCTGAACAATATTTTGCCTTTCCGTTTGGGTGAGTTTGGCAGAGCGGGCTTGTTGGCGTCATACGCTGGCCAGGACGTGAGCTTTTTAGAGGTTTTTGGGGCGATTATTACCGAGCGCACCCTGGATTTGGTTATCGGCGTGGTGTTTTTCCTGGTGGGTTTGTTCCTGATAGAAACGAGCATCGTGCCGGTTTGGATCGCGTGGCTGGCACTGGTTTTGCTTTTGGCGTTCATGGTGCTGGTGACGCTGGGCGCAAAGCATCGCACCGCTTTGATAGCCCGCTGGCGCGAACGACATGCAGGACGCGCGTTTATGCAAAAAAAGCTATTGCCCTGGCTGAGTGATTTGCTGAAGGGTTTTGATGTTTTTTTGCAACCAGGGAAATTAGCCCTGGCGGGTTTTTTGCTGCTGCTGAGCTGGTTCGCGGCGTTTATGGAGCTGTATATGCTGCAAACGGAGCTGATGACCGGCGCGCAGTGGTGGTGGCCGTTTGTGGTGCTGACCGCGGGTGTGTTTATCAACGCGCTGCCATCGGCACCGAGTGGAATCGGCGTGTATGAGTTTGGCGTGGTGTGGGCTTATACCATGCTGGGCGCGGATGCCGCGGAAGGACTGGCTATCGCGCTGGTGATGCATGTGTACCAGTTTGTGATTCCGAGCGTGTTAGGTCTTATCGGGATTTACGCGCTGGGCGAAAATTTGAGCAATCTCGTGACACAGGCGCGCGTGGCGCAGAAGGAATCTGCCGGCGCGGAGCAGGATTAGTTTTTGCTTTCGTCGTGCGAGGTTTTTTTTGATTGTGTTTTTTTGATTGCGTTTTTTTGAGTGTGAGTTTTTGCTAAACGTGTGTTTTTCCGGGCGCGTACTTTTCAAACGCGAACCGGGTAAAAGGCAAGATTTGATAATCGATTATGAAAATATTGATTTCATCCACTTATTTTGAGCCTTACAAATCGGGATTGTCGATTTACGCTTTGCGTTTGGCAAGGGGGCTGGTGGAGCGCGGGCATGAGGTGGTCGTGCTGAGTTCTTTGTATCAGGATGGACTGGCGCGCGAAGCGTTGATGGATGGAATACGGATAGTGCGCGTGCCGGTGGGCTGGCGACTCTCGAAAGGAGTGATTATGCCCAGTTTGCGGCGCGTCGCGGAGCCGTGGGTGCGCTGGGCGGATGTGGTGAATTTGCATCTGCCACAGTTCGAGAGTTTTGTTTTGAGCGCGTTGGCCAAGCGCATGGGTAAGCCCCTGGTGGTGACTTATCATTGCGATATTGTTGCGGGCGCATCGCTTTTTGAGAAACTGGCGGTGTGGGGGACGTCGCTATTGGGACGACTGAGCCTGAGACGGGCAGATCTGATTGTGCAAAATACGCTTGATTATGCTTCTTCTTCCCCTGTGCTATCCCATTATTTGTCGAAAACAATTGAAATCCCCACGCCGGTGAATGTATCGCTGGTTGCTGATGACGCGGCGTCTGATGATGCAATTTCTGATGACGCGGTTTCTAATGATGCGGTGGCGTCGTTTAAGGCGCGCTTTGGGATTGCGTCGGATAATATCGTTTTGGGGCTGGCAGGACGTGTGGCGCGCGAGAAAGGCTATGAGTATCTACTTGAAGCTTTGCCGTTGGTTTTGGAGGCTTTTCCGAACGCGCGCGTGGTGCATGCGGGCGCGTGGAAGGGCGTTATCGGCGAGGAGGCTTACCAGGCGCGAATCACAGAGATGGCGTCGGGTTTTGGCGAAAAGTGGATGTCGACCGGTTATGTGAGCGACGAGGACTTTTTGACCTTCTTTGCAGCGTGTGACCTGCTGGTGTTTTCGAGTTTGAATTCGACGGAGAGTTTTGGCATCGTGCAGATTGAGGCGCTTTCGCAGGGAACGCCGATTGTGGCGAGCGATTTGCCTGGCGTGCGACAGCCGGTTTTGCGCACGGGAATGGGCAGAATTGTGCCCATTCGTGACAGTAACGCGCTGGCATCTGCTATTATTGATGTCCTGAGCGCGCGGGCTGATGGCGCGCGACGTGAAATCCCGCATGATTATTTGGCAGGTTTCAGCCAGGAACAAGTCGCGTTGCGCTATGAAAAGGAATTTGAAAGGCTTATCGATGACTAATAAGCTTAGTTCAGAAGATTTAGACAAGATTGTTGAAAACCAGTGTTTTCATTTGCCATATTTTCGGGCGATGTTGCGCGCGGTGGAGCAGAGTTTTTATCCGCGGGAAGGGCTGCCCGAACCGGTTTTGGACGTGGGTTCCGGTGATGGGCATTTCGCCTGGGCGATGCTGACGCAGCAAGCCTGGTTCGGTTTCGACCCCTGGCTTGAACCCAGTAAGGAAGCGCGGAAATATGGGCTTTATCATTCATTAATAATCTCTGATGCGCATAGGTTACCATCGGTTTCCGGCCATTTCGCGTCGGCGTTGAGTAATTCTGTGTTGGAGCATATCCCGGATGTACAGGGTGTGTTGGACGAAGTGTATCGCGCTTTGCAGGATGGCGGGGCGTTTTATTACGCGGTGCCGAATCATCGCTGGCGAGAGCAGTTGTGGGGGCAGGCATTTTTCAAACGCCTGGGATTGAAAAGGCTGGCCAGCGCCTATGAACGTTTTTTCAATAAAATTTCACGGCACGTCAATTTGGACGCGCCGGAAGTCTGGATTGAACGGCTAAAGCAAGCTGGTTTTGAAAGCGTGGAGACTTTCAACTATTTTCCGGTTTGGGCATTGCGTATGCTTGAGCGGGGACACGCGGCAGGTTTGCCAAATTTACTGTGGAAAAAGTTGTTTGGCAAGTGGGTGCTGTTCCCGTCGCGTAAAAATCCCTTTTTGCGTTTTAATAAAATTAGGAAGTTGGTGGACGATTCCAAGTGTGAAGATGGTGTGTGCAGCTTCTTTATTGCCAAAAAAGGCGCAGGAGCATCTAAATTATGAAGCGTTTTTTGCGCAAGGTCGCATATTATCTCTGTTCGGTAGTGTTGCTGCTGGTATGCGTCAAGAATTGGAGCACGCTTTTTTCGATTTTCCTGGGTAAAGCTTATACGGGTTTGCGCTGGCTAAAGTTGCGACGGGCAAATCTGACCATGGCGGTTACCACCAAGATGGAAGCGTGGTCGGTGAAGGAGTCCTTGTTGGACCGGTTCTATACGCGGTACAGCGATCCGATACAAGCAAACTGGACGATTGTGGATATCGGGGCATCAATTGGCGAGTTTTGCGTTGAAGCCGCTTTGCAAGCGCCTGATGGCCGGGTAATCGCGTTTGAGCCTAATCCGGGTTCAATCAATATTTTGCGTCAAAACGTGCGGGTTAATTCTCTAAAGAACGTTGAAAGCTATAACGTCGGGATTTGGAAGGAAAAAGGCGAGATTACGCTGGAAATTAAGCATGATGAGTCCATCCAGGCACGCACTCTGGACTGCGACAAGGACGCTGGACCGGACAGCCGACGAACGACCATACCGGTCTTGTCGCTGAACGAGATGATGAAATTGATTGATGCCGACAAGATTGACCTGCTAAAAATTGATACCGAAGGCACGGAGTTTGAAATATTGATGAGCCAGCCGACGGAAGTGTTAGGACGAATTGAGCGGATTATTCTTGAAGTGCATGAGCGTCGACCTGAGAAGACGGTCGCGCAGTTGGGTCAGTTTTTGGAGAGCATGGGCTATAAGACGCGATGTCATGAGAATTATGTGCATAATCATCTGTACTATTTGTATGCCTGGCGGGAGTAGATTTTTTAGCCTGGGACCTTTTTGAGCTAATTAAGGCATAATCGCAACAAGCTGTTAAAATAGCAATATGCAGGAAAAACAAGACCAGCAGGATTTACGTGAACTAAGTGAATCGCGGGAATTTGACCCGCGTGTTTCCGAATATCTAAAGGAAAAACTTTGCTTTTGGCGAAAAGATTTTGGCGTTGTATCAACTGATGGTGAGGAAAGGTTAGATGAGCAAGTTTCGTCTGGGCCTGCTGAAACGCCTGACAGACGTGAGCAGTGGCGAAAAATCTTTTTTGCAGGCTTTGTTTTTGTTTTAATCGCGCAAATCATTTTCGAGTTTAAACTGGGAAATCCGCCATGGCTGGGTATCCTTTTTGGTCTTGCCGGCTTGGTGACTTTGTTTTTTGTGTTTTATAGCAATGATATTGCTTTACCTGGTTGTGCTGCGGTAGCAAGTAAAAAGGCTGCGCCATTTAATTATCTTGCCTTAACCGGAGCGGTGCTAATCAGCGTTTTCAGCTTTTTTTTGTGGCGGAATAGTGGGTTTGGCCTGATGCAGGTTTTGGTATGGCTGGTGAGCATCGCTTTGCTTGGCTATGCCAGTTTCTCAGGTGGCGAAGGGAAGCAGGCAGATGCTGAAGGTGAACCGGTGTTAAGTCATCAGGTCAAGTGGAAAAGTTGGCGGGAATTGTTTGCAGATAAACATTATTTGACAGTCTGTGTCCTGGTTATTGTGCTTGTATTATTGTTTCAAATTCTTTTCATCCGCAAAACGCCTGTTGAGCTGGTGAGTCAGCAAGTAGAGGTCTTTTTGGCGGTCGATGAAATTGTAGGCGGTTCCAGGGCGATGTTGTTCCCACGGAATGTGGTCAGCGAGCCACTAGGCTATTACTGGCTGGCATTGATCAGTCGCTTATTCCCCGCAAGTATGCGGATATGCGCTTTTCATGTCGCTAATATTTTGAGTTTTTGTTTAGGCCTGGCCTTTCTTTTCCGTTTGGCTAAATTGCTGTTTGATAAGTGGGTGGCAATAGTGGCAGTTTTTTTATTTGGCGTCGGCTTCTGGCCCATATTGCAAAACACAGCTTTGTTGGGGTCAAGTCTCGTTTTCCCCTTGCTGTCAACTGCCTTGTTTTATCTTTTTAGGGGTTTATTACGTGAAAAACGCGGGGATATCTTTCTCTTTGGCGTGATAAGCGGATTAGGTCTGTTTGCTAATAAATTGTTTTTAATGATGCCGATTATGACTTTACTTGTAGTTTTAATTTGGTTGATTTTCACACGAAAACAAAACCGAATTTTACGAGTGTTAGCATGGTTTGGATTGGCAGTATTAACCATGGTGGTCGTGGCGGGCCCGTTCATGGCAACGGTGAGCCAAAATCCGACTGTTTCTTTAGAGCCGATTTTTAGCAGAATCAGTGACTTAGAAGTGAATATTGAAGGTCATGCCTTTGTTATTTTTGCAAAAAATCTTTTTCAGGCAATGGGAATGTTGAACTGGTCAAATCGCAGCGGTTGGGTGGATGGAATCGCAAATCGGCCCGCTTTGGACCTGCTTAGTGCGGTTTTCTTCTTGATTGGGCTGGTGTGGCTTATCGCGCGAGCGGTCAAAGAAAAAGCATGGCCATATATCGCATTATTCGTTACTGGCATTTTATTTTTGGTGCCAAGCGCGCTATCCATAGCCTTCCCGCTGGAGAATCCGTCATTAAGCCGGGCTTATGGGATGGCAATCCCAGCGATGTTTTTAGCAGCTGTGGGTCTTGTGCTTGTTGCTAAGTGGCTGGGGCGTTCAAAATACACACGAATTGTTATTAGTGTTGTATGTGCATTCGTTATTATTTTCTTTAATTATCAACTTTTGCACGGGGTTTATGTAGACAATTATCGCCAAAACGCCTGGAACGCCCGGGAAATGAGCGAAACAGTAATGAAATTTGAGCAAAATTATGGTGAAGACGCGCGAGCCTGGGTGCTGGGATATCCGCATTGGGTTGATGAACGCGCGGTTGCGATTATGGCGGGCAAAGCGCCCAACAGTTTGCTTTTGAATCTTGATGATATTCACGGAATTGTAAATCAGCCGGGTGCAAAATTATTTATCATGCACCTTGAAGCGAATGACAGCTTAAATACTCTCAAGACTGTTTTCCCAAATGGGGTAGAATCGATGGTTGCGAGCGAGCTGGAGAATAAAAATTACCGGATTTACTTCGTGCCCGAAAACTAAAGAAAACAGGCAATTGGAATGGATAAGAACAGAAACAAAGCTTTGATAAATATCGCCGTGAGTATCTTGCTGGTTGCGGTTTTACTGGCAGGCACGTATTTGCGGACGATGAATACAAATTGGGACGAAGGGCGACATTTGCATCCAGACGAACGGTTTTTATCTCAGGTCATCAGCGTTATTTCGCCGGTTGACTCAGTGGAAGCGTATTTTGATACCGCCAGGTCTTCGCTTAATCCAGCTAATCGTGATTTTGGATTCTTTGTTTATGGCACTTTGCCCGTTTTTATCATCCGCTACGTCGGGGAATGGACTGGGCAGACAGGTTATGACCTTAATACGCTGGTTGGGCGGCAACTTTCAGCGGGTTTTGATGTATTGACCATTCTTTTAGTCTTTCTTATCGGATTGATTTTGTATAACAAGTGGGTTGGTTTGGGGGGCGCGACCTTGTATGCCTTTGCGGTTTTGCCTATTCAGCAAGCGCATTTTATGACGGTCGATTCCTTTACGAACACCTTTGGCATGTTGACCGTACTGGCAGCTGTCCTATTGCTGAAACGTAAACGGCGAAATTTTGCCAAGGTGGTAGCCGATAATGATGAAGCACCAGAAAACCGGGCGAATATTAAATCTTCCGGACAAGTAAAAGAAATTCTGCTTTTCCTGTTCTTTGGTATCGCCTTAGGTATGGCAACCGCATCAAAAATCAATGCTGTTTCACTGGCTTTGTTATTGCCTTTGGTGGAGTTCGTGCGCTATTTGCAAACGCCGGTTGAAGAACGCGCTAAATCTCAATGGCGAAGCATTGTGATGATTGCCTTGGCTGGTGTGATTAGTTTTTTGGTGTTTAGAACTTTTCAGCCTTATGCTTTTGACGGGCCCGGATTTTTTGGCATGAAAATTAACCAAGGTTGGTGGGGGAGTATGCAATCCCTGCGTGGGCAGGCAACCGGTGAAGTGGATTTTCCACCGGCTTTGCAATGGACGAGGCGTGAACTTACTTTTTCAGTCAAGAACCTGGTTTTGTGGGGTGTGGGCATTCCATTCGCTGTCACGGCATTCTTGGGCGCGTTGACCATGCTTTATAAAACCATCAAGCGTAATGAGCTGATACATCTGCCGGTGCTGGCATGGACCGCGGTTTATTTTGCCTGGCAAGGCTTTGCGTGGGTCAAGGCGATGCGCTACCTTTTGCTTATTTATCCTTTGCTGGCAATATTTGCGGGATGGCTGATTTACATCCTGATTGTTAAGCCTGAAGCTATTAAGTTCAAAAAATGGGCGATATCAAAGCGTGTTTTGCGAATAACAGGAATTGTTATCGCTGTAATCACTATTTTGGGCACGGCTACTTATGCCTGGGCTTTCACACGGATTTATACCCGCCCCGTTACGCGTGTGGCTGCGACGGACTGGATTATTGAAACAATCCCAGGACCCATTAATTTCAAGATGAATACCGATCAAGGCGAAATCAATTATCCTGTTGGCTATCGTTATCAGGCGCAACTTGATCTAGGCAAAAATGTGCATATTCCGGTTCAGGTTGATGATGATTCGCAAGTGCTGAGTTTATCGTTATCATCTCTGGAGATTTACACAGATACTGAAAAAGACTTGGCATTCAATCTTCGTGTAAAAACTACCGGCGAAGAAAAAGTGATTTCTGACTGGATACCTGGTCAGTTGAATTACACCAGTGTTGAAAACACAAAGGCTGATTTGACTTTCTATTTTGATGAGCAAATTCAGCTTACGGCAAATGAAACATATTTGTTTGAGATTAGTGCTAATCACGAAGTGGGTGCGATATATATTAGTTCGGGAACACGTTTAGGGCTGCTAGATTCCACAGGAAAACTCAAAAGTATGCCGTTGCCTAATCTGAATCAGAGAATAATGCCAGAATCGCCTTATCGTAACAGTGTTTACATCGCGCAAGCGGGTGTTATACAAGGCCTTGACTTTCCGTTTGTGTTGGACGTTGCGCAAAGAGATAATCTGAAGTCGCTTGTCGTGACCCTTTACAGCGACACAGGCGCTTTTGAAAGTCAAAGCGTTACCCTAAAAGATACTTTTAAGGCTTTTGGCGATGGAAGGGGAAAAGCCTATTCGGCTACTTTTGAGACGCCCATCTTCATTGAACACCCGCAAGTCTTGACGATTGAAATCAAGCTTGAAAGTGGCGAAGGCGAAATTACAATGGCTGCCTATGCGCCCGTGCATGAATCATCGTGGGATGATGGTTTACCGACATCAAAACCCGGTTTTATTGGCTATGCAACCCATGGCGGACTTTATCAGGGTGGCTTAAATCTTGAACTCTACTGGCCCGATGATACGTCCAAGTTGGAGCGTATTAAAGAGTCTTTGATTATTGGTGATTACATTTTTATTACGTCTAACCGTCAATGGGGCACGATACCCCGTGTACCGGAACGTTATCCATTGAGCACGTTTTATTACCAGAGCCTGATGGGTTGCCCGGAAGATATGGATGTGGTGACTTGTTATAACCTGGCGGAACCGGGTATGTATCAAGGTACACTTGGCTTTGAACTGGTGAAAACGTTCACATCTTATCCGACCCTGGGTCGATTTGAATTTAACGACCAGTTTGCCGAAGAAGCATTCTCAGTCTATGACCATCCCAAAGTGCTCATTTTCAAAAAGACGGAAACGTTTAAACCAGCGATGCTGGATATTCTGGATCAGGTTGATTTGGATAAGGCGGTTTTCCTGACGCCCCGACAAGCCCATACCTACAAAGCTTCCCAAGAAGGGGCTAAAAGCCTGATGTTGGACGAAAACGCGCTGAACCTTCAACGAGAAGGTGGCACCTGGGCGGAGTTGTTCAACCGGGATTCCTGGATCAATCGCTATCCGGTTCTGACGGTAATTGTGTTTTATTTTTTCGTCACGCTTTTGGGCTGGTTGGCATTTCCATTAATTCAACCTGCTTTTGCCGGCTTGAAAGACAAAGGCTATGCATTTTCAAAATTAATCGGACTTTTGCTTTTTGCCTGGATTGCTTTCTCGCTTGGTTCTGCGGGTGTGGCGGTAACAAGGACTCTTTTATGGATTGTCTTAGCTTTTATCGCCTTGCTGGGGATTATCAGGGCGGTTTTGTGTCGTAAAGTTTTAGTAGGCATTATTCGTGAAAACTGGAAGCAGTTCCTGCTTATTGAAGCGATTGGGCTGATAGCTTTCCTGTTCTTCTTGTGGATACGGTGGCTCAATCCGGATTTGTGGCATCAGTGGAAGGGTGGCGAAAAGCCGATGGACTTTTCATACCTTAACGCGGTGCTTAAGAGCAGTACCTTCCCGGCTTATGATCCCTGGTATGCCGGTGGATATATCAACTATTACTATTACGGGCAGGTTGTCGTTGGTATGCCGGTAAAAGCACTGGGGATTGTGCCGGCAGTGGCTTACAACATTATTTTGCCTTTATGGTTCTCGCTTTTGGCGATGGGCACGTTTAGCATTACCTGGAACGTCAGCAAAATGATTCGAAAAGATGCGCCTGAACGCTTGTTTGGTTCATCATTTGTGGCTGGCTTGGCGGGAGTCTTTCTGGTGTGTATTTTGGGCAATCTTGGCGAATTGAAAGTCATCGCTGAAGCGTGGATGAGTTTAGGCGCGCAAGGGATTGCCTTGCAAGAACTGAGTTTTATGCAACGAATCGGGGCGTTCTTTAGGGGAATCGCGGAGATGTTCCGCGGACAGGTACTGCCTGTTCCGCCAGGAAACTGGTACTGGAACCCGAGCCGAGCCATACCAGGTGAACCGATAACTGAATTCCCATTTTTCACCTTCTTATATGCCGACTTGCATGCGCATCTCATTTCTCTGCCGATTGTTATCGCATCGGTTGGCTGGTCCCTTTCGATGCTCAATCAAAAGATTTCGCTAAAGGGTGCCAAATTTAGAGATTATCTGGGACTTTTGTCCACTTTTGTGATTGGTGGATTGATTATTGGCGCGCTAAAGCCAACCAACACTTGGGATATTTATACGTTTTTCTCTTTAGCGGCTTGTGTTTTGGTCTATCGTATTTTGCGCTATGGGATTGGCCTGCGTATAGCCCAAACGAAGGTATGGCAAACCCGTATTTTGGCAAGTTTACTGGCCATCGCTTTGTTGTATGGGCTATCAATGCTAATGTACGCGCCGTTTAATGAACAGTTTAAGCCTGGCTTTACCGAAGTGGGTTTTTGGCAAGGCGACCGTACACCGATTTCTTCTTATCTCATGCACTGGGGTTTGCCACTCTTTGTGATTTTGGTTTGGTTTGCATGGGAAACTTATCAGTGGACGAATAAAACGCGACTATCTGAGTTACCTGAAAGTACCAAAGCAAAGAAGTGGATTATCGGCGCTGGTATTTTCCTGATTGTCTTGCTACTGGGTTTGCTCATATTGAAGGTGGGTATCGCGCTAATCGCTTTGCCTGTTTGTGTGTGGGCATTGGTGCTTTTGCTGTCTCCCAGACAGTCTGATGGAAAACGATTTTTGTACTTTATCATCGGCACAGGCTTTTTGCTGACGCTGGTGGTTGAGTTGGTTCATCTAGTAGGCGACATTGGCAGGATGAACGTGGTGTTCAAGCTATATATGCAAGCATGGCTTTTGATTAATATGGCGGCTGCCAGTGGCCTGGCAATTATTTTGCGCAAACAAAAACGTTGGCCAAAACGAATACAAGTCCTGGTGCAAATCCCGTTAATCGTATTATTGATGTCAGCAGCATTATTCCCGATTCTAGCGACAAGGGATAAGGCGACCGACCGTATGTCATATGTCGCGCCTCATACACTGGATGGTATGGAATATATGCAGAGTTCTTTTTACTATCTGGATGGCATACAGATGGATTTGTCGCAAGACTATCGGGCGATTATATGGATGCAGGAAAACGTAAAGGGTTCACCGGTCATCCTTGAAGGGCAAACGCTGGAGTATTCCTGGGGCAATCGTTTCACTATCTATACAGGTTTGCCGAGTGTCGTAGGCTGGAATTACCATCAACGCCAACAACGCGCCCTTTGGGCAAACAACGCGGTTTGGGACAGGGTCAACAGCGTCAATGAGTTTTATTTGACCAGCGACCAGGGTTATGTTGAAAACTATCTAAAGCAATATGATATATGCTATATTGTGCTTGGACAATTGGAACGAATCCGTTATTATGGGGATGGTTTGCAAAAATTTGCCGCGCTTGAAGGTGTTTTATGGGATGTGGTTTATCAGGACGGTGATACCATCATCTATAAGGTGAAATGATGCTTGATTTTGTGAAATGGCTTTTGTTTGGTTTGGTCTTGGGGTGGGTTTCAACGCCACTGACATGGCGAGTGTTTAAAAAAATGCCATCTCGAGCCTATTATTTGGCCAAACCTGTTGGATTGCTAACCTGGGGATTTCTTTATTGGCTTTTTGTTTCTTTGGGATTAATGAAAAACAATTTGGCATCACAGCTAACTGTTTTACTCGTATTACTTATGATAAATGGCTATATCGTCTATAAGATTGGCTGGCAATGCTTGTGGGCATGGTTGCGCGATAACGTCAAAACAATTATTTGGACAGAACTGGTATTTTTAGTTTTCTTTGGGTTTTGGACTGTCGTTCGTGCAACTAATCCAGATATCATTCACACCGAAAAATTTATGGAAATGGCGTTCATCAATGGCATTTTGCGTTCTGATACCTTTCCGCCTTTAGATCCATGGCTATCGGGTTATGGGATTTCGTATTATTACTTTGGCTATGTGCTTTCAGCGATGTTGATTCAAGTGACGAATGTTACTGCGTCAGTTGGTTACAACCTGGTTAGCGCGTTTTGCTTTGGCTTGGTCGCGATGGGCGCGTATGGCATTTTGTATGATTTGATTGTTCTTTCCAAAGACGGTAACAATTTAGCTACAGAAACTAAAAATATACTCCAAAGAGCTCGTATGCTAGCACTGCTGGCACCTGTGATGCTTCTTTTTGTGTCGAATCTGTTTGGCGCGCTGGATGTCGCGCATTCAAGGGGTCTGGCATGGGATGAATCAGCGATTAATGCAGGACAGGCCGAATTTTGGGATGCTATCAACATTAGCGAGTTAAAAAATCCGCCACGTGAAGCGTCCTGGCGACCTAATCGGGGAGGATGGTCATGGTGGCAGGCTAGCCGTGTTTTGCGGGATACAAGCCTGAGCGGACATTCTATTGAAGTTATCGACGAGTTTCCACAGTTTACATTTTTGCTGGCGGACATTCATCCGCATATGTTAGGGATGCCTTTTGTGCTGATAGCTATTGCTTTGGCCTTGAATTTCATCCGTGGTGGAGCTGAAGGGCGCTTTAAGATGGCAAAATTGCTGGTTGCCTATGAACCATTGGCTGTCTTTTTTGCGGTTTTGACCTTGGGCGGAATCGCTTTTATGAATACCTGGGACTTTCCTTTTTATCTGGCATTAATTGCTGCGACATTGGTCTACCGACGTTATCTGGAAGATGGCTGGAGTGGTAAAAGGATTATTGAATTTTTTGGGATTGTCATCATTTGCGGATTTTTAAGCATATTGATCTACCTGCCATTTTATTTGAGTTTTGCATCACAAGCGGGTGGTATATTACCCAGTTTGGCGTTTTTTACCCCGGGAATAAACTTTTGGGTCATGTTTGCGCCACTACTCGTGCCTATCTCTTTTTTCTTGCTGTATCTCGTCATCAAGAAGAAAGCTTTTAAAGAGTTAGGTCTTACGGCGCTAATTGTTTTAGCTTTGTTTGCCTTTTTGTTTGCATTTTCGTGGGGAATTGGCTGGCTGGGAAGCCGAAGCGAAACAACATCCGCGACAATTCTTGGTTTGCAAGGCGCGCCCGACAGCAGAACGCTTTTGACGGAAAGCATCCGTTTGCGTTTGAAATCACCAGGAACTGCGATCACTCTATTTGCGCTTTTATCGCTTGGTATGGCATCGGTTCTGGACAGGAAAAAGATACAGAATGCAGAAGCAAATAGTGACGTGATAATAAAAGAACAAACCGAGAAACCCGTTCATTTAATATTTGTGCTTTTTCTTATCATTTTAGGCGCGTTGCTTACATTGGCGCCTGAATTTGTGTATCTGCGGGATCAGTTTAGCTGGCGCATGAACACGACATTCAAATTCTATTTTCAGGCCTGGATTTTATGGTCACTGGCAGCGAGTTATGCGATTGTTTTTCTCTTTGGAAAATCAGAAACAAGACGCGTTCCAAACAGCTTATTTGTGATGTTGATAGCAGGCTTAGTTTTTACGAGTTTCGGACTGAGTTTGAACGAACGCAGCACATTTCCTGCCGGATTTGGTGCGTTAAGAGCGGATTGGCTGGTGTTAGCCATTGGTTTGGTTTTTTTGCTTTGGATTGTGTGCCATTTGATAAGACGTAATCTTAAGGCTGTTTTGGGTGTTGTCAGTGTGCTTGTTGTGCTGGCGGGTCTGATTTATCCCATTTTGGAAATATGGAACAAGACGGAAGGTTTTCAACCGCGTTTGGGGTTCACTTTGGACGGTAAACGTGTCTTTTGGGAAAGCTATCCTGACGCGATGCGTGCAGCTGAATGGCTTGAAACCGCGCCGATGGGCGTGCTGGCTGAAGCCGTAGCAGATCAGGGCGGTTCGTATACGGCTTACAATCTGATTTCAACTTTTTCAGGTATGCCATCTGTTTTGGGCTGGGTCGGACACGAACATCAATGGCGTGGGGGCGGCGCTGAAGTGGGAACGCGTCAGCAGGATTTACGAGAGTTGTATTCAACGAAGAATATGGACAGGTTTAAAGAGATTATTCTTCAGTATAATATCCGATACATCGTTTACGGAAATTACGAACGTGATACCTACCGTGTTAGCGAGCCATACTTTAGCAGTGAATTGACCCCTGTGTTTGAAAGCGATACCGTTACAATCTATGAAGTGAGACAGTAAAATGCAAGAAGAGCGACAAATCCCTATCTTAAAAGACCGACGAGAACTGATTTGGTTATTGCTGATTATTTTTCTTGCTGCACTTGTAAGGTTGATTAAGCTTGGTGCGATGCCTTTCAATGCTATTGATGCCAGTTTAGCTGCCGATGCTTTGGCTATTGCACGAAATCAGACACTCGGGCAAAGTGCTTTGCCTGCCTATACGGGACTGACGGGTGTGTTATTTTATATTTTGGGTAGTTCAAACTTCGTCGCGCGATTATTGTCCGTTTTTGCTGGTGTTTCGCTGGTTGTTTTGTCTTTTTTGCTAGCTAAACAAAAGAGCTTGCGTGTGGCTATTATCTTTTCACTGGCTTTGGCACTTGACCCATTGATGGTAAACTGGTCCAGACAGATTGCCACGCCCATGATCGCTTTGGCAGGCCTGGCATGGGCAGTTTGTCTTTTTGATAAAAAGCGCTATATCATTGCTGGTTTTTGTTTGGCAGTGGCTTTTCTTGGTGGCTATTCATTTTGGGTCTTTGGCTTACTTGCGTTGGCGTTATGGGCTTTCGCGCGGGTAATAAAGTTTGAAGTGCCATTTTTTATAAACACATTGCCTGAAAAGTCAGCTTTCCTCAAAACATTCATTTCTTTTTTAATGAGTTTGGTTTTGATATCAACTGGGTTTTTCTTGGAACCCGCTGGATTTGGGCAAATCGGGGCAAGCTTGATGGCTTTCCTGGGGCTTTTTACGAAAGCCTATCAATTCCCTGTGTATCATTCGTTTTTTGTTTTGATTCGCTTTGCATTATTGCCACTTTTGGGCGCGATTATTTGGCTGATATCAAGAGGGAACTTATCGCGAAAAGAAAAGTGGATGATTGCTTTCTACTTCTTAGTGTCATTTTTGTTTAGTCTGTTTTTTTCCAGAACTGATGTAGGCTTAAGTATATTAATATTAATTCCGCTATGGTATTTTACCGCCCGATACCTGAGCGAGTTCCGCTTGGATATTAACGAAAGACTCAGTTTAAAAATTGTTTGTTTTGTACTCTTTCTTGTGATGTTTATATACATTGCCATCAATTTGCCTAGATTAATCGAAGCTGAATTCGGCAGTCCACAACTCATTTACGCGGGATTAGCTACATTAGCTGGCGTATTACTTGTGCTTATTGTGTTTTGGCTGGGTTCTTTGTCCTTGGGAATGAAACAAAGTTCAGCGATATTAGCATTGGCTTTGGTGCTTGTGCTTATTTCCAGTTCATTAGCACTAAGCTTTAATTCACTTGATAAAAACAGTGATACAAGCCAAGTCATGGTGAATGCTGAACCGATTTTATTAGCAAATGAAGCTGAACTCACCGCAATCAATCCATTCCAGGATTACGGAAAGTTGAATTTCGTGGAAGCCAGTTTTTTGGTGGAAGATATTGCTTATGATTTGCGCTGGTTTACGCGAGAGTTTCAGGCTGAGTCTTCTTTGCGTGCGCCTGAGTTTGTAATCACACATACCGAAAATCCGCCGAATTACGATGAACCCTATCGCGGAATGCCCATTGAACTAAGCCGTAATATGCCGTGGACACAATTAAATTTTGCTGGTTATTTTAATGCCATTATCGCGCCTGAGCGGGCTATACAAGTTGAGAACGCAAACTTATGGGCGCAGACAAAACTGTTTACAGGAGCAATTCAATAAATGAAAGACAAAGCAGAGAAGACAATACCTGAAATTATTGCCATTGATGGGCCTGCTGCATCGGGAAAGTCAACGGTCGGCGCACTCGTTGCTGAAAAATTAGATTATGTTTGGCTTGATACAGGCATCATGTATCGTGCTGTGGCTTGTGAAGCCTTGGAAACGGGTGTTCAGATTGATGATGAACCAGCCATATCAGAATTGGCAGAAGGCTTGGATGTGGATGTGGTTCCTGCCAGTGTAGACGATGGCCGACAGTTTGATGTATTGATTAATGGCAAGGATCGTACCTGGGAGATTCGGTCAAACGAAGTCAACGGTTCCGTGTCTGAAGTCTCAGTTTACCCGGGTGTGCGCGTAGCCATGACGGAGTTGCAGCGGAAAATTGCTTCAAAAGGACGAATTGTCGTGCTTGGTCGGGATATCGGAACAGTCGTTTTGCCAGACGCGGACTTGAAAATCTATCTTGATGCGTCCATAGAAGTGCGCGCGCAACGTCGCTTGCTGGAAGAGTTATCCAGGGGTAACACGCTAGATTTAGAAAAAACGATTGAAATGCTGCGACACCGCGATGTCATTGACTCAACGCGTGAACACGCACCCCTTAAAGCTGCTGAAGATGCAATTTTGATTAATACCGACCATCTTACGATTGAGCAGGTGGTTGATAAAATAATCGGTATTGTGTCAGATTGCTCTCAAGCATAAGTGAAATTTCAAGAGTCATCATGCTATAATTTTAGCGATGAAAACCGAACTGTTTGCAAGATCATTAGACGCGACGAAACAATCGCCACAAGTTCCCTATGGCACATGGTTTCTTATCATTGCGCTGTTGGGTGTGATGGTTTGGCTTATCCATGAGTTAAGAAAACCTGTTGCAAAACTGGATAAAAAGCAAAAGATTGCTTTACTTTTCAGTTTTGTGGCACTTGTGCCTGTAAATTATTTGGGAATCAAAGCAAATATTTATGCACTGGATATGGCTGGCTTTTTTAGCACGCCATATTTCTTTATAGGGGTGCTACAGGTTGTCTTAATTGTTTTTGTGCTGGGATATACGGGACTGATTGCTGGCTTTGTGATGGGGCTAGTGACGGGTATCGCACAGGTTATTCTCCACAAGCAAGATCCTGGCATGATTGTGGTTTATTCTGCTATTCCAGTTATCCTGGCGTATTTATTACATTCTCCAAAAGTCAAAAGGACATCCTGGCGGGGAACCAGGGGCTGGGCTTTTGTTATTTTATGCTGGATAATTCTGGCACCTATAATTCTTCTCATGATGGGTACCAGAGCTTTATTTTTGCGTCTTGCCTTTGATTGGGCGGTTATCAGGTATTGTGTTTTTGCCTGGCTAAGCTTGTTACCGGCTTTTGGAATTGCTGGCCTTTACTATTGGCTTTGTCAAAAGTTTTTTGTGCAATATTGGCAACTGCCAACGTTCGTAAAACAAGCTGACTCCCGTGAGGAGTTGAACACGGTCATTGAGCAGATACGACGATTGAGTAATGGCACTTACGATCACGAGCTTCTCGGAAGACCCGGTCATCCAAGAGAACGACAACTTTACCAGGCATTGGAAACGTTGCGCAAGAACCTGTTGTTCAAGCATGAAACACAGGCACGACTGTTGTCCTTAGACCCATCACATTACTCAAAGGAAGGCTATGACCTAATTTTGTCATCGGTGCTTAAAGCCTCTTTAACCCGTGATGCCAGTTCAGCGAGGTTACTTTTGCTGGAACCCGGTTTCGATGGTGAACCCGCAAATATCCGGTCACGCTTTGGGCAAGGCGAGAATACGCGTTTGTATGCTTATTTGGACGGAGCGATATTAGATAAAATGGGCGACCGCGAACAGCTTATCCTGACGGATATCAAGGTTGACCAGTATTTTGGTTTGAGTGCGGGTTCGCCTTTTCCACAATCTATCATTGCTTTACCGTTGAGCGACAAAGGACACACGCACGGTGTTTTATGGGTCGCCTTTGAACAAAAGAAGTGGTTTGCACCTGACGATATCAAGTTCTATCAGGAACTGGCTTATCGTGCCTCTGTTGCCATGACGACCAAGCAGGAAACTCAACAGTTGCAAAATGACAAGGTCGTTTATGAAGCCGGCATGAACGCCATCCCACATCCCGTGTTTTTACTAGACAATGAAAATATCATTTTGTTTATGAATCAATCTGCCAAAAGTCTGTTAGGTGTTGATGCAAGCTTGATAACGAGTGCTGATGGAAAACACCGGTTGACTCATCCAAAAATATTAGAACGCCTGAAGAGTGATACTAGCCAGCAAATGCGCGACAGTACCTTACTGTTCGCAGACGGATCCAGTTATGACCTGGAAATCTATTCCCTGAATACTGCCGAAACTGGTGAAGAAAATGCTGGGAAGCTGGTCTTTTTGGTGAATAAAAACTGGCTGTCGCAAATAAATCAGCAACGAACTGAATTTGTAAGTAATATCAGTCATGATTTACAAGCGCCGATAAAGATGATTAAGGGGCATTTGAAGCTTTTGGAGCGCATGGGTAATTTGAACAAAGAGCAGCAAACATACGTGAAATCGATTGAGGACTATACCGAAAGTATGAATCGATTGGTAAACAAGGTCTTGACTCTGGAAAAGCTGGATGACATCGAGGCGATAAATTACACACGCTTTGATTTTCAACAAAAGACTGATGATGTTATCAAGCTATTGCTTCCAAGCGCACAACAGAAGAAAATAAGTCTTGAGCAAGATTATACAAAAATGCCAACGCCATTTATTTCTGCAGACGCGACCCTTATTCAGCAAGCTTTGTATAATCTTATTGATAACGCGATTAAATATAGTCCGATGAAGAGTAATGTGCGGGTGATTGCTGAGAAAGAAGCATCAACCTTGCGTGTCATTGTTGAGGACGATGGCAGTGGCATTGCGCCGATTGACCAACCCTTATTGTTTGAACGGTTTTTTCATCTTAACGGGGAGGAAGGTTTTGAAAATAATGTGCAAGGGCTGGGTCTGGCAATCGTAAAATCAATCGCTGAAAAACATGGTGGTTCTGTACGTGTAGAAAGTCAGTTGGGTGAGGGCAGTCGGTTTTACTTTGAAATACCTGTTCATAAACTCAATTAAAGGTATAATAGGATTTGATTAATTAACGTACAAAGATTGCCATCATTAAATTGACGAAAAACTGTTAGGAAAACTTTAAAAGTGAACTGATCAAAAGTTTAAAAGTGAACTCTTTATTCGGTCAATAGCCAAAGGAAGAAAGGTAGAGAACAACATTTTATTCTCACACCAAAACCGCAGTTCAACAATGCCATTTTCAAGATCAGGCACACAATGTATCTCAACGTCATCATAGGGATTGACACCTGGAATTTGAAATTCTTTTCCCGCAAAAGATACTTTTCGGTATCCATTTGAAACTCTTTGATACTGAATACAAAAAATGTCTTTTGGAGAACTGAAAGGTTTCGGGACTGCAAAGGGTCGAAACAGAGACCGTTTTTCCTTAATGGCTTTTTCAAACCGCAAGGCAGGAATCTCCTTAGTTGTCGAATGAACCTGATGAAAGTTGTATCGGTGAATCTCCTGGATCAACACCTCTTTAGCTTCCTGAATATCAGAAATGTTTTGTCGCGCGCATGTTCGTACCAGCCTGTCTTGAAGCCATCCATAAGGGCGTTCGATCTTTCCTTTAGCCTGAGGTGACATGGCATAAACGATTTTTGTATTCATTCGCTCCATAACACGTCCCCACTGGGTTAGAACGTCATCTGTGCCAAGCGTTATTTTTTGCCAAGTACTGTCTCGGTGTTGAACGAAACGAAATACCCTCAGATTATCAACATAATAACGATGTGGAACACCATATCTTTGCATAAGGTTTTGTACGGCTTGAATATGAGCCCAACTCGTTTCTCTTTCAAAGAAATCGGCAAAAAGTATCATTCGGCTGTGGTCATCCAAAGATGTAATCAAAGTCCATTTTTCATTTGCAAAAGGCGACCATTTATGTATAGATGCATCATGTTGGATAAGATCTCCGACAGCAGATGTTAGCACTTCTCTGTCGTGAACCATTGTTTTCTTTTTTCGTCTAAAGTAATAGCCATATGACTTGGCACGATTAATCACCGTGGTTGTTGATACTTCGATACCGTTTTCTTTTAGGCGATCGTTAATGGCGGAGTAATTGTATGTATGAATTGGCAGATTGGGGTTGTCAATCAAAGCTTTCTCTTCTTCCAAAAAGAGGCGTATTTTCTCTTCAGCTTCCATGCTAAGACGAGACTTATTGTTTCGTTTGTAATCAATTGAAAAAGATTCTGGATTTGTCCGAAATAGTTTGAGTATTTCGAAGAACCGTGTCTTACCGACACCAAGTACTTCCTGAAGATCGAAACGCGAAAGATTCCCATTTTCGTATGATGAAAGAAGAACTTTAACCTGTTCAAGGGTAAATCGCTTATGGATCTGGGCCATGGTAAACCTCTTTTTTCATAAATTATCCCCTGTCTTGAGGTGTTCACTTTTAAAGTTTAAATGGTTCACTTT
>DUMZ01000015.1 GCA_012839565.1 Anaerolineaceae bacterium | reverse complement strand
TAAGCACCAACATAAACAAAATAATTAGAAGAATATATTCTAATGGCCCCCACGGATTATTTGTGCCACGACGCATAAAAAACTCCATTCAAAAATTGCATTAATCAATTATAATAAAAATCAGTCGATAAAAGACAGTAGATAATCTTTAGTATATCCCTATTTCAAAAGATTATCATATAATCAAGTAAACGCTATTTCTATTAAGAAGGAGAACAATGACTGATATTCTCAACAAACTAAATGAGTACAAAGGTGGACTGGAAAAACTTATCGCTAAGATTCCTGGTTTCAAAGGTTACATTGCCCTTAACGACCGTCGAAAGTCCGACAAACTCTTGCGCGAAACGATTGCAAGAGAATACGAAGTCCAATATCAACGCATTTCTGGTGTGCAACGCCAACTCATCTCAGAAGGTGAATTAGGCGCTGTTGGCGAACTGGAAAATGCAGCTATTAAACTTCGTCAATTTATCGACCGGGTCCGTACTGCATCATACGGCTATGCTGGTCTTTTCGATGCCATCCGCATCAGAGAAGCAGAACTCGAAACAGTATATCAATACGATGCCATGTTACTGGACAAGAATACCGAAATCGCCAGTGCTATTGACAATGTTGAAGCTTCCATCGGAACTGATGGTCAAGCTGCAGCAATTAGAAATCTAATCAATCATGCCCAGGAAGCTATCGACGCCTTTAATAAACGCTCCGATATCATGAAGGGCATCGTTATTCAATAAGTCTTAGGAGGTCTTTGATGGCAAGAGTTTTTGATGTTGTTGAATATCCACGCGAGATGGTGGATGAAATCGTTAAACGATTTCCTGAAACAGGTGTTGCTGATTTACGAATTGGTTCACAAGTAATTGTTCGCGAATCCCAGGCGGCAGTCTTCTTCCGTGATGGTCGTGCGCTGGATGTGCTTGGTCCTGGTCGCCACACTATTACCACTGCGAACATCCCCATTCTCACAGGTTTGATTGGCAAACTCTTTAGTGACAGAACGCCATTCACTGCGGAAGTATATTTTGTTTCAATGCGTGAATTCGCAGACCGAAAATGGGGCACCCCCCAACCCATCATCGTTCGCAATACAGGTGTTGGACTTGGCGTCGCGCTTTTACAAGGCTTTGGCAGCTATAGCTTCCAGGTCGCCGATCCACAGCAATTCGTTACCCAGGTCGTTGGTCAGCTGCACGCATATCGCACACAAGATATTGAAAATCGTCTACGGACCATGTTGCTTTCAAAACTCCAGGATGTGCTTGGCGAAACAACTGCCAAGAAAAATGTCCTTGATCTCATTGGTTTGACCGATGAACTTAGTGCTGCAGTAAGGGCAAAAGCTCAAGATGACTTCTTGGCTTTGGGTCTAAATCTTAAAACCTTCTACATTGGCAACCTTAAACCGTCGGATAAATCTGCTGCTGAATTGCGCGATATGGGTATGCTGGATATGCAAACCTATATGCAACTGCAAGCTGCCGATGCTATGCGCGATGCCGCTCAAAACCCGTCCGGTGGCGCTGGCTTAACTGCCGGCATAGGTGCCGGTATGGGCGTAGGTCAAATTTTAGCCGGTTCACTTGCTGGCTTCCAGGGACAAACACCAAGCCAACAACCCACTCAGGGACAGGCACCTGCTCAGGGACAACAAGGTACTTCCTTGCCCGAGATGCTCACCCCAGAAAATGTTGCTCAATATCTGAATGTTTCAGTTGATGATGTCATTTCAACCATTGAATCCGGCACTTTAAAGGCAGTTAAAATCGGTAGTGCTTATCGTATTTCCAGATCTGCACTTGACGAATTCCTACGCAGTTTCTAATTTTCTTTAATCACAAAGTCCTGAATAAAATCAGGACTTTGTGTTATATTTTTACTATCTTTAGCTTTAGTTTTTGCAACAATGAAATTACACGAGTTTCAAACAAAAGCCATTTTTAAGCGCGAAGGTATTCCCCTGCCAGCGTCCTTTTTAAGTTCCAGCCCTGTTCAAGCCAAACAAGCTGCGTCAGAAATTGGCTATCCTGTAATTTTAAAAGCGCAATCTTTAATTAGCGGTCGTGGCAAAGCTGGCGGCATAAGGCTGACTCGTAATGATGCTGAAACTGAAAGTGCAGCTGGTGATATTTTCAACATCAAACTCAAAGGAATTTCCATTCAACAGATTTTGGTTGAAAAAGCAATCAAAGTCGAAAATGAACTTTTTATCGGAATACGCTACGATACTACTTCAGGTGATCCAAGCTTCGTTCTATCGGTTGAAGGCGGTATCAGCCTTGAGGACAATGCGCCATTATCTTCATCAAACAGTTTTATACAGACAATTAACCCTTTACTCGGTTTGCAAGCATTTCAAGTCCGACAAGCATGTGCCAATCTTAAAATAGCTCCTTATAAATGGAAAATTATTGAACAAACAGCTCTTAAATTATGGCATGTTTTTAATAATTACGATGCAACTCTTGCAGAAATTAATTCTATGGTTTTCAATGAAGAAGGACATGCTGTTGTCATTGATTGTAAACTTGTGATCGATGATAACGCCCTGTTTCGTCAACGCGAATTCGCCGGTTTTTTAGACCCTGCTATCACAAGCTTCGCTCAGGCTGAAGCCCGCAAATTTGGTCATAAATTAGTTCGCCTCGATGGAAATATTGCTGTCATCTCAAACAGCCAGGGTCTTGCCAGCGCGACGCTGGATGAACTTGCACAACATGGATTAAACCCTGCATTAGTTCTTATTCTTGACCATAATGCCACGGTTTCCAGCATTTCAGCTGCCTGCCAACTGGTTCAAGAAGATCCATCCGTTGAAACTGTTTTTCTTAACATTGTTAGCAATATGGATGACTGTTGTTCTATTGCCCAGGGAATAATCAGAACTCATCAAAACACATTGTCTCCCATTCCTTTTGTGGTGCGTTTAAAAGGTTCGCATTGTGTTGAAGCGAATAAAATATTAACAGGCCAGGAGAATCTTAGTTTAATTGAAACCTTAGATGACGCTGTCCAAAAGTTAAAAGAGGTTCTTGAGGAATAAAATGTCCATTCTCATCGACCAAAACTCACGAATCATCATACAAGGGATTAACGGTAAAGCTGGTTCATTCTTCGCTAAACGCATGCACGATTATGGCAATAACGTTGTCGGTGGCATTGCCCCATCACACGGTGGCGAATGGACGCTCAATGGCAAAATTCCCTTGTTTGATACCGTACATGAATGCGTGCAAAGTACCGATGCCGATACGACCGTCATTTTTGTTCCCGCATATTCAGCCGCAGATGCTTGTTTTGAAGCTTTAGAATCGGGCATTAAAAATATCATTTGTATCTCTGCTGATGTTCCCATGAAAGATATCGCCATTATAAAAAGCAGTTTGCAAAATAAAAACGCTATTTTGATTGGTCCTAACGCTTTAGGTGTTTTCACCCCTGGAAAGGCCTTGGCAGGTGTTTTTCCCGTTGATTTTGCTATTGAAGGGAATCTAGGCGTTATTTCTCGTGCAGGTTCTCTATGCTATGATGTGTTAATGGAACTCTATAAAAACGATATCGGTATTAGTTCTGTTATCGGATTAGGTGAAGATTGCCTTTCAGGAACAAGTTTTGTAGATTGCCTTGACTTGTTTGAAATGGATGCGCATACCGATAGCATTCTCATTATCGGTCAGCCAGGCTATATTCAGGAGAGTTTGGCTGCCACGCATATCCTTGAATCAATAACGAAGCCAGTATACGCTTACGTCGCAGGTGCAGGAATTAACACAAATAAGATTATTGGCCATACTGAAATTTGTATGTTCGACTCTCAGCATAACGCTCCAAGAAAAATTGAAGATTTGTCAAATGCAGGTGTGCGAATAGCTCGTAATTTGAAAGATATTTCTCAGCTAATTAATGGTCGTTAAATGCACAGCTGGCTATTCGCCAGCTGATACTGTTTATGATGTAAAAATTATTGTTATTTGGCAATTGCTTTGTCAATTGCTTCTACGGCATCTCCTACAGTTTGGATTGCGCGCGCTGCTTCATCGTCGATGTCTATATCAAACTTTTCACAGAAACCATCAATCAAAAAGAATTGATCCATTGAGTCAGCTTTTAAGTCTTCAATGAAACGGGTTTCCATTGTAATTGTGTCCCCATCGATTTTCAAAACGTCGATTACGACTTCTTTTACCAATTCAAAAGTTTTCTCAGTTGTCATCCTTTACAAGCTCCTTACAGTGTTTCTTTTCATATTATCTTGTTTTAAGATATCATAGATGATAACACGAAAATATGAAAAAAGTTAGCAAAATAAGCAAAAGAAAAGAAGAACATCTAGAAATCTGTCTAGAAAAAGACATTGAATCAAGTATCAGTGCTGGTTTTGAACGAATTGATATCATACATCAAGCTTTACCAGATATTGATTTCACAAAAATTGACATCTCAACGTCATTTTTAGGCAAATATTTGAATGCACCCTTATTGATTTCATCAATGACAGGTGGCAGTCCTAAAGGTGAAAAATTAAACGCAATATTGGCGGAAATGGCAGAACATCATCAAATTGGCATGGGACTTGGTTCGCAACGTGCCGCAATAGAAGATGAATCTCTTTCTGCTACCTTCAAGATTCGCAAATATGCCCCAAATATTTTCCTTTTCGCTAATCTTGGCGCTGTGCAGCTCAATTATGGATATGGACCAAATGAGATTCAACGTGCCATCGATATGATTGAAGCCGATGCCCTGTTTTTGCACTTAAACCCTCTCCAGGAAGCTTTACAACCTGAAGGCAACACGAATTTTTCAAGTCTGCTTCCAAAGATTGAAGCACTTTGTAAACAAATTGAAACTCCTGTGTTTATCAAAGAAGTTGGATGCGGGATCAACGCAAACTTAGCTAAAACCCTAATTGATGCCGGTGTAGCAGGCATAGACTGCGCTGGGCTAGGTGGAACGTCATGGGCACTTGTCGAAGCTGAACGACAAACCGACGAAGATTTAAAAGATTTTGCCAAATCATTTGGTAATTGGGGTATTCCGACTGTTGACTGCCTTCTGGACTACCGAAAAAATAAAATTGAATGTCCCATCATCGCTTCCGGTGGTTTGCGCTCTGGACTAGATGTCTTCAAATCGCTAGCGCTAGGAGCTAATTTGGCTGGAATGGCATTGCCTTTTATTAAAGCTGCTAATGCTGGTTCTGATGCACTACATCAACTTATCGAACGCATCATGCTTGAACTAAATATCTCTATGTTCAATAGTGCCTGTCAAAATCTTTCTGATATTTCATTCTCCAAAATTGTTGTAAAGGAATAAACCATGTTAGATGAGATTCGAAACAAATTCGAACACGCCCTTGAAGAACGCTTAATGAATCTTGTTGGGACTGAAAATCAAGGTTTAAATGATATGATTCGTTATCATTTTGGTTGGCATGATCCTGAAGCCCAACGTGGCAAACGCTTACGTCCAATCATTCACCTTTTGGCATCGATGGCATTAGGAAAAACTTTTAAAGATGGTATAAATCCCGCGATTGCCTTGGAAATTTTTCATAATTTCACTTTGGTTCATGATGACATTCAGGATAAAGGACAATTCCGCCAGGGTCGCCCTGCCCTATGGACTACAAAATATGGTTTTGAACAAGCGATTAACACCGGTGATTTTTTGGCCTATTCAGCTTTCGCTATATTAAACCAAGATATCAATACTTTTGAGGATCATCAACAAACTCAACTTAATCGGGCTTTCACAGTAGCAGGCCTGGATGTCATGCGTGGTCAATATCTGGATATGCTTTACGAACTTGAAGATATTATTTCACTTGAACAATATCTTGAAATGATTCGTCATAAAACATCGCGCTTGTTTTCTCTCGCTTTTGAGATGGCGGGTTTAATTTCAACCGTACCAGTCGAAACACTATCATTGCTACGCGCAGTCGGCACTAATATCGGAATTGCATTCCAAATCCAGGATGATTATTTGGGAATTTGGGGCAACTCCAATATCACAGGTAAATCTACCAGTACCGACATTATGACCAAGAAAAAGACTTATCCCATCATTTTAGGTCTTAATTCTGTGCCAGAAATAACAGAACTTTGGAAAAACAAAACTCCACTTAATGATGAAACAATCAGAGCAATCACCCGACATTTAACAGATTCTGGCATTCATGAAAGAACGCTATCTGCAGCCCGAAAATACAAAGAAAAAGCGCTCTCTGATTTTTACAATATCTTCAAAGTTGACACGCCTTGGCGCTATACTTTATACGAAGTTTTAGAAACAATGATACGCTAATCAATAACGGCTTCATTCATTTGTGCAATAGAAATTTCATCAACCACACTGGTCTCATCAGGTTGAGTATTCTTTAGGATACGCCATGCTGCTACTACCAAGCCAAACGCGACCCAGTAATACGGCAATCCAAATGTATCCATGCTAAATCCTTCAAAAATAAAAGCTATAACCGCCAATTTTCCAACAAGTCCAAACGTCTGATAAAAAACAGAGTGTTTTTTATTATCAAGTTCAACAGAAGCTTTCCATTGAAGATAGATCCATGAGATAAAGAAAGCTGTACCTATTATGCCGGTTTCACTCAACAACCGAGCCCAAATATTTTTTGCATTAGGAATGAAACTTTCGTAATTAAAGATATGTACCAAATCAGGTAGTTTATAGCCAAAAGCCGGGATGGTACTGGCAAAATAATAACCAACTGCTCCCAAGCCAACGCCAAACCAGGGATGAATTTGGAAAGTTCTAAATCCTATCGTCCAATAGACTAGTCTTTCCGCAATTCTTAGAAGATTAGCCCAGCTATATAAACCTCTTTCTTTCAATGCTTTGAAGTTTAGTAGGTCCGCGGCTCTTTTAGGATCCAGCCATGCCATAACCTTTGCTGCGATGACTGCCATAATAATCGAAATAAGGAGAACAATTAACCAAGTAAACATTTTCAAAATGAAACTTTGCGCTTTTGTAAACTTTTTATTCTGTTTAGTTTCAAGTCTTTGAACAGTTTTATAGTAAATGCTACGCACTACTCTGATTAAGATGTAAACGATTAAAATTCCAAATGTAATCCAGCCAATTTTCGAAAAGCTTAAAAATAACATTAATATTCCGCAGAGTAATAGGATATTTTCAATTGTTATTCTTTTTAAAATTCTGGTTTTATAAATGCTATAGCTTTTTAAACTAAAACCTAACCAGACTGGCAAATAGAGGATATTTAGCTGGTGGGCTAACCAACTGGGTTCAAAAGCCAAACCGCTTATCCGTCTGGGAAAAACCATCCCTACAGATGAAATTAAATATGTGAGCTTTCTCAACCAAGCAGGATAATCATCAAGCGGCGTTCTAATATACAAAATTTGTAGAAAGGAAAATGCAATTAGGACAAAAGCACCAATATTCAACCATTTCAAAACATTATTAATCTTTTCCTCAGATGTCAAAAAGTGTGAACATAGGTAATAAAAAGAGAAACCTATTAAAAGTGTAACAACACTTTCCAACGCATTCTTTAAAAAATGGGTATCACGAAAACTAGGTGTGTCCCTAAAGAACACAAGGAAAGTACTCAGTATTGAGAAAAGGAAGAATAACAATAATGGTTTGAATTGTATTGAAAAATATTGTCGTCTTATTACATTAGGTAAAACAAGCAGAATCACCAAAATAAAGGCAGGTAAGACCGACAGCGGTGCGACAGACGCCCCACCAAACAATTTAGATATTAATGGAAAACTAGTAAACGGAAGAAATAAAAACATTGCGGCAAACATCACATAACTTATTCTGGAGCAAATGTTTGCAAATTTCTCTTTAATCATGCTTTTTATTCCTGAGCACAAAAAATACCATTGCGAGAATAAAACCTATAACACCACCCGCAAAGACCATCGATCCACGATGATAACTTATCGGTTTAGTTGGTATTTCAGCTGGCTGCCATTGACTGATATTTAAATAATCACTCAGCCCAAAGGTCCTATCGCTGTTATTTATAATTATATCTTCTGCTTCTGAAATAGATTGTTCTATATCGTCTTCGTTTATCCATTCACAAACTTGTTTCCAATCGTTATTTTCAGAGGGTTTGGCACTTGCACATTTTTCAAGCAGGAGTAGTTTATTTTTTGCGATGGATACTTTCACCGCATATGGATATGCATCTTGCAAAGTTTTATATAAAATTTCAGCCCAATCGCTCGCAATTTGAGAGGCAATCACTGGGTCAGCATGACGAACCTTAATTAATGAGCTTAACATTCTTCTTTCAACGCTAGCTATGTTTTTTAGTTCATCAAAACTTATGTTTAGGCCATTTTCGTTTTCAGTTTCAAGCAGTTTTTGGACAACAGTTTTATTAAAGTATAAATCGCCAATATGGTTTATTTGAGCGTCTAGCATAAACTCGTTCACAGGACCCGCAGGATTTAAATGCATATTAGTAGTTACCAACGCTGTAGCTTCATAAAGCGGTGTCTTGAAAAAACTTATGCCATATCCTATAAGTGAACCTATTATGATAAATACGACAATCACCAGCCAGTCATGACTACCCTTTTTTAACAAATTCAGGTTCATGTCTATCTTTTTATTTGGTTTTGTTTGTGTGTAATCTAATTTCATAAGCCCATTATAGCATTTTAGATGATATACATTTATTTTTCCCACATGTGAATTATTCACATGTTTCGTCTATTTCGATTGATGTCGATAAAATAAACCGATCCGATTGAACAAAGTAGCCTAAATGAGCAATTAACATATCATTTTTAGGGTCTTTGCATCCAAAAACAATAAAATCTTCGCCTGCTGGAATTAATTCAGTAACTTCTCTATTGAAAGGCAATATGATTTGATGTTGATCAGGGGTCAATAAGGTAAAAGTGACAGCCCATCCGGCTGGTATTTCTGTGTTTTCACCATGTTCCGGATAGAGTTCTCGCCCATACAAGAAAAATGAATTTGGTGATTCATAATAACTTTGTATATGTTCTAAGTTAAATTCAGTTTCTTCTTCTATCCTGCTTATAGGCAATCGTTCAAAGACCTGTTCTTTCGTCTCATTTGTATATCTGACTGGAAAAGTTATATTTAATACCGGCAATAACAGCCCGATTACTACTCCTATAACGAGAACTATCCAAAATTGATTTTTATAACCAGTCTGTTCTTTTTGAATATTAGGATTTACTTTTGGAATTAAGTTTACTGCCTGAAGTAAAAACCATATACCAAGCAAGAAATAAAAATAAACGACCCAATCAACCGCAACGAGATATCGACTTCCAGATGTCCGCACAAGCGCATTTGATAGATGGTAAGAAACTTGAATTATTAAAGGTATCAAACCAGTCCATCCAAAATGTCGCCATGCAAAAGCCAATCCAAACGATAAAATAATAAGATTTACAACGAAAGCAATAATGCCTTCAGCAGGCATATTCCCATTCCATGTCACTGGTTCTTGCCAATATTCCTGGTCTAAAACGTAGGTAAGTCTGGCAGGATAAATTTGAAAGGGTAATACAAATAACGATTTAATTTGATTATTTAAAAGATGCCCAACTACTATTGAAGTTTTGCTTTTGTAGAAATCAGTATTTTCAGTCTGTGCTTGGTCGTTAAAATTCTGATTGTAATTATTGAAAACAAAACTATTTACAGGATAGTTAAAATCATAAGCATTTAAACTCGAAATGCTCTGATTTGAATGAGATTCCAGATATCTTGGTTGTATTTCAACTTGAACAGTTTTTGAGCCAAGGTCTATTTCATTGAAACCTCTGGTATTTGATTCAAAAAACCGGTTCTTTATGGCTTCCTGGATTTTCCAGGTTAAAGGATCTCTGCCATAATTTATCTGATTGTATATAATCCACGGACCAATTACGATTAAGACAGCAATCAAAAGGATTCCAACCTGTCTGAAACCGATTTTAATGTTCTCTCGCATAACAATAATTACAAAAGCAATTACTGCGAATAAAACAATTACATTGTTCGTGCGGGTAAAAATGGCTATGCCTAAAATAATTCCCGCCAGGACTGGGTATTTCTTGTCTGAACTCTTATTTTTAAACCATTTAACCATGACATAAGCCAGTATGACCAAAACAAGAGCTGTTGGAAACTCAGTCATCATCAATCTTGAGTTAGATACTGAAATTTTATAAGTCGAAAAAATAGCATTCAATTCCTTCGAAACAGCAAAAATGGCAAGTCCTATTCCAAGAATTCGATTAGAAAAAGCCTTCCCTAATAAATAGATAAAAACCGGAAAAAGCGCAAGAATAATTATTTGCACGTTCGTGATTATTTCGTAGTTTTGTCCAAATAGAAAATGCAAAATCCCAAGAAAAAGTCCATAAAAAGGCTTTTCTGAAAAATATGGCGTTTCAAGTTTCCCGCCAATGATTAAGTATTGTCCTCCTAAATCCATCAGCCTGGCATCACTGCTTGGCCAATAGTGTCCGTCAGGTGCCTGTGGTGCAGTTAAAAAGTAGCTGTTTGAATATGGGGCTTTTATCCATATGAAAGAGGCTACAGCCCATATTGCAATAATAATGATTATCTCTAGAAGTTTTTCACCTTTAGAAGTGGAAAACCAACTAAGTTTATTGCTTATCCAATCAAAATGGTTGCTGAGTAACAATATGACACATAAAACAAATATTAAGACGAACCATAAAACTGGTACAGCGGCAACATTCCAATAAGCCACGTCTGGTTCAAGCCCAAACTTGGTGATCGAAATGATTAACCAAGTTATGGCAATAACCAAAAGTGTTATTGAAAGAAATCGATTGTCGATGAAACGGCTTGACCGTTCCCCCTTAAATAATATAAAAAACAAGAGTATCAGAACCATGCTATATAAAAGCAATCCGACACCACTCATGCCGACATTTATTAATGCGTCATCTAGTTTTACGAGATGGCTAATGATATATATTGTTACTGTTGAAACAAAGAATACAATTATTGTTATTACTTTTCGATTTCTACTAATACTGTCAAGAAACTTTTGGATAGCATTTACTTTCTTTTGATTTAATACCGCTAACAGAATATATATTATGCCAAAAACAAGTGGGATAAAGAAAAGCACCAGCCAAGGTGATTTTGGGTCTTCAAAAAATGAACGTAAACTAAAATAGCAGTACCATTGGTATACAGTTATACCCAAATATGTCAGACCATTTATAGCTAAAAATAACGACCTTTTTCCTGTCAATGCATTTGTTTTTAGTTTTGACATGATGTTTGTTTCCTATCCACAAGGTGGTTCGTTAGAATATAACCATTAGGAAGTATAAACTAAGCACCAGTTTACTGCCAATCTAGTGTTTTTAGGAACAGTAACAAAAATGAGTCCATTACAGCTCACTATCTTCACCCGTTTTTTGGTAACGAAGTCTGTCATGCGTATTAAGAATTCTTTTTCGAAGACGTAAATTTTTCGGTGTTACTTCCAAAAGTTCATCTTCTGAAAGATATTCAACGAGTTCGTCCAAACTCATTTCTCTGGGAACTTTCAGTCTTTCGTCAATATCGCGAATGGACTGTCGCATGTTCGTAAGATGTTTTTTCTTTACTACATTAATTGCCAGATCCTGTGGCCGGCCTGTTTCACCGACAATCATTCCTTCATATACTTCAACACCTGGCTGAACAAACAGGATACCCCTTTGTTCAGCGTTTTTTAGACCGTATGTTGTTGTAACACCTTCTTCAATAGCGATAATTGATCCACTGTCACGCGTTTCAAAAGAACCTTCCAATGGGCAATTGCCGATATAAAAGCTGTTCATAATTCCTTGTCCGTGGGTCATATTCAAAAACCGATAGCGATATCCCAGCAAACCACGGGTGGGTATTGTAAAACGTAAATGCACGGTTCCATCAGGGTTATTTGACATTTCCTCCATACGCCCGTGCCGGCTGCCAAGACTTTCGATAACAACACCAACGAAATCAGGGTTCACATCAACATGAAGCTCTTCAAAGGGTTCCGTTTTTGTTCCATCTTCTTCAGTAATGATGATAGCCTCAGGTCGACTAACCTGAAATTCGTAGCCTTCTCTGCGCATTGTTTCAATAAGAATGCAAAGATGCAACTCGCCACGTCCAGACACAGAAAACACGTCTTTTTGCTCTGTCTGCGAAACCCTCAAAGCAATGTTTGTCTTGGTTTCTTCCTGTAAGCGTTCCCAGATTTTTCGGCTGGTCGAATACTTCCCTTCCCGTCCGGCAAAAGGAGATGTGTTTACTCCGAAACTCATTCTAACTGTTGGTTTTTGTACTTCAATTGAAGGCAATGCAACTGTATACTCAGGGTTAGTTAAAGTTTCGCCAATTTGTATTTCTTTCAAACCAGCAATGGTGATGATATCACCAGCCTTAGCTTCTTTTATGGAAACGCGTTCAAGTCCAATATAAGCAAACAGATATTTAGCCATGGTCTTCTCAACGCTGCCATCCAGTTTAATGCGTGAGATTTGTTCACCGGATTTAATAGTCCCAGCATGAATACGTCCTGTTGCTGTTACACCGCTATACTCATCATATCCAAGATTAGTGACCAGCATTTGGAATGGTGTATCTTCTTCAATCATAGGTCCAGGAATTCTTCTTATGATTGTTTCAAACAATGGCTGCAAGTTATCATTCAAATGTTCATCATAGCCTGCTTTGCCCTGTAGACCATCTGCATAAACAATAGGGAAATCCAGGAGATTGTTATCAGCATTCAATTCAACAAACAAATCAAATGTCTTATCCAACGCGTTTTTGGGATCAGCATCACGCCTTTCGAGTTTATTGATAACCACAATTGTTGGAATTTTCTTTTCAATAGCTTGCTTCAAAACGAATCTGGTTTGTGGTTTGGGGCCTTCCACTGAATCAATAATTAACAACGCACCATCGACCATGTTCATAATTCGTTCTACTTCGCCACCAAAATCAGCATGTCCAGGTGTATCAACAATATTAATACGGATCATATCTCCACTTTGCGGATCTGGCACAACGATAGACGTGTTTTTGGCTAAAATTGTGATACCCCTTTCGCGTTCCAATTCATTAGAATCCATAACGCGGTCTTCAACTTGCTGATTTTCACGAAAAATCCTTGCTTGTTTTAGCATCGCATCCACGAGCGTTGTTTTACCATGGTCAACATGGGCTATGATAGCTATATTTCTGATATCTTTTCGTTCTCTTAACATACTTTCCCTGTTTTCAAATAAAAAACCCGGCGAACCGGGTCTGTTTTTCACATTCCAATCACACCTAAATTTGGCGGTGGTGGTTGAACCGGCTGTTCACTGAATTTAATAGATTCCTTTAGTTTATCAATCGCGTTTTGAACGAGTTCGGCTTTGTTATAGTGGACATCAAATACCTTTTGTCCTTTTTCTACATAGTCACCTATCTTGACGTATACCATTACGCCAACAGCTGGATCGATTAAGTCACCCTTTTTAGTCCGTCCGCCGCCCAATATAACACTGGCTTCACCAACGTCTTGGGCGTTTACTTCTGCGATATAACCGGAACTTTCCGCGGTAATCTCCAAAATGTTTTCTGCTTTAGCCAGCAAATCAAGATTATCAATACAGGCAAGGTCACCACCTTGTGCAGCAACAAACTGACGAAATTTTTCAAAAGCAGTTCCATCGTTAATGCTTTTTTGTGCCATAATTCTGGCTTCTTCTAACGAATTTGCTTTTTTACCCAGCAATAACATATACGATGCTATGTTCAAACAATGTTCGTGATAATCTTCGGGTCCTTTTCCCCGCAAGGTGAGAACGGCTTCTTTCAATTCAAGTGCGTTTCCAACAGCCATACCCAATGGCTGATCCATGGGACTAAGCAAGGCAATAACGCGTCTATTACTCAATTTACCTATGTTTACCATGACTTTAGCTAACTCACGTGCATCTTCAAAAGTCTTCATGAACGCGCCTTCGCCAACTTTTACATCTAAGACAATCGCCTCAGCACCCGCAGCAATTTTCTTACTCATTATTGATGACGCAATCAAGGGAATGGAAGGAACTGTTCCAGTGACATCACGTAAAGCGTAAAGCTTTCCATCAGCAGGTGCCAAATCAAGACTTTGACCCGCTAAAACAATACCTATATCCTTTAGTTGAGAAATAAACTCTTTAGTGGATAATTCAGCCTGATATCCAGGAATGGATTCCAACTTATCAATTGTGCCACCACTATAGCCAAGTCCACGACCTGACATTTTTCCAACTGCCAGTCCGCAAGCTGCAACTATCGGGGCAATACTAAGCGTGGTTTTATCACCCACGCCACCAGTTGAATGTTTATCGACAATAATTGAATTTAACTCAGCAAGATTGAGAACATCGCCAGAGTTTGCCATCGCATTCGTCAGATGCGCGGTCTCTTCGTGTGTCATGCCATTAAGTAAGACTGCCATTGCCCAGGCAGCCATTTGGTAATCAGGAATTTCATCGCGCGTGTATCCATCTATCAAAAATGTAATTTCATCTTTAGATAATTCTAATTTGTCACGTTTTTTGGAGATGATGTCTAAAGCGCGCATGTCTTATCACCCTATCTTTTTGGATAAATAACAATTTTTCGATATGGTTCTTCGCCAACTGATTCTGTATAAACCTGATCATTTTTTCGTAAAGCGATATGAACCATTCGACGTTCACTCGGTCCCATAGGTTCCAAGGATTGTCTTTTACCTGTTTCGATAACTTGTTCAGCCATTCGTTTCGCCATTTTTTGGATGGCTTTTTCACGTTTTCCACGATAGTTTTGAATATCCAACTGTACAGGAACCCATTGATTTTCCTTATGGCTGGCAATTAAACTCAGAATATATTGCAGAGAATTGAGTACTTCCGCTTTCCTGCCAACTAAAAATTTCAGGTTATCGCCTTCAATGTTGATTTTTGTTACAGGAATCCGCCCATCTTCCTGATCTTCAATAGTAGTTTCGAGTTCCACATCAAGTTTAATAATATCGAATATTTTTTGTAAGGTTTGAACAACATGGTTATTCTCATAAATATTTTCTGTCTTTTCGGATAATGCTTCGGCAGCAAAGTTTAATTGCGAATCCTTTGGTTTTACCAAAAGTTTCACACGCGCTTGCCGGGACGCAAATCTAAAGAAACCCTTTTTCCCTTCATCCAAAATTTGCACATCCACATCATCACGTGTCAGACTTAATTGTTCAAGTCCTTTTCGAATCGCTTCATCAACCGTTGGCGCGATTGATTCGAGCGATGCCCTTATTTGTGTCATTTCACACTCTCTTTCAAATATTTTTGTCCATTAATCCTTTTTCTTTTTCGGTCTCATTCTTTTTGCAGATGATCTCGCAGATGGTTTAACTGGTGTTTTTTCGGATTGTTTTTCAGGTATGTCGTCTTCACCGTTATTTATAAGTGTTGAATCTACAACTTTTTTGGCTGGCTCAGTGGTCTTTTCCTTTTTGAAAGGATTAAGATTCTTCAAATTCATTTCACCCATCAATGCATAGATTAACATCGTTGAAAGGTTAGAAATGACAAAGTAAAGTGCCAATCCTGCGGAGTATTGATAGGCTAAATAACCCATAAACAACGGCATCATTACATTCATGCTATTTGTTGTCGCAGCCATGGATGGGTCTCCACCAGCGTCAGGTGCTGCCATCGCTTTACTCTGCAACCACGAAGTGACGAATACCAAAATTGCCAACACAGGGATACCAACACCAAAAACGTACAAACGTTCGGGTTGCCCTAAATCCATCCACAAGAAACGGTTTTGGATAGGTATGATTTTACTTACATCCAGGAAAGGATAAATCAGGCGTTCAAGTTTTAGCAATTCAACTGGTGTGCTTGCCATCGCTCGCATAATCGCTTGGTACAGGCCAAAAATAATTGGCATTTGCAAAAGGAGTGGCAAACAAGAACTAAAGGGACTTATCCCTTTTTCTTTGTAAATACGTTGTTGTTCAAGTGCCAGTTTTTCCCGGTCATCCTTATACTTCTCCATGATTTTCTTGTATTGGGGGTCATTTTGAAGCTCAGCCATTTCACGACGCGATTTTACTTGCTTTGCAGTCAATGGGATGGTCAGCAACTTGATTAGAAGTGTAAATAAAATAATTGCGACACCAAAGTTCTTCACCAACATGGTAATAAAGAGAAGAATATTGGTCATCGGTTGGACGATAATCAGTTCCCAAATGTTCATTTTCTATCTCCTTATTTCTCAGGTGGGAATGTCCACTGTGGCAAGCCAGTAATTTCTATGGGGTACGCATAAAGCAAATACTTAGCCCCCATAGGGGCTATGATGATGAGATTATCCGTTACGATTGGTGTTGTATAGATTGTGGCTTTTTCAATTTCAAATTGCAAAAGTGGTTTTCTGTTGATATCAAAAGCTCTTACGCTGCCATTTTCAGCAGCAACAAGAAAACTATCTTCATTCACTGCCACCAAACCAGCAAACATTTTGCCTTGTTCAATTAATACCCAGTTTTCCGCGCCAGTTTTAGGGTCAACAGATACGATATTGCCTAGGTCATCATTGAAAATCAGTTGTCCTTGAAGATAGATGGGTCTCGCCCAAATACCCGATAATTTTTCAATCGATCCGTCATAACGCCATTTGACCTGATGCGTATTCGCATCGATGGCGATGAATTCGTTTCCAAGGCTGCCCACATAAATCAACCTAGTCTCTTCAAGATAAAAGGGAGATGCTATGACCGCACCCTGCATAGACAACGCATCTATTTCTTCTCCGGTTTGAAGATCTAACCATAAAATTTCATGGTCCTGCGAACTTATTACAACGGTTTCACCTATAATTACAGGTTCGGAAATAAATGCGAAATTATCTTCATGCGTCCATTTCAGTGTGCCATCATTAGCATTTATTCCATAGACATTGCGGTCAGTGTTGGGTGCTACGATAATGCCATCAGCTTGAGCAACTTTAGCTTGATACCATCCTTTTGCATCTAGAAATTCCCAGACTTTTTGTTGAGGATTATCAATATTCAACCTGTATAATTTGTTGAACATATCGCCGAAGATGAGATCTTCACCATCCAGCAAAACTGGGGCATAAGCTACCATGCGTGTTTTATCAACAGGATATTGCCACACTTCCATGCCAGTTTCTAAATCAATTTTGTAAACCTTGCTTTGTGCAGACACGAATACATGCGTATCGTTTGCGCTTAATCCAGGCGTGCTTTGAGCTATTGGGCCAACCGCACACCCCGAAAGTAATAACAAGCTTATAACAGCTAGCAATACTAATTTAAAGATTTGTTTTTTCATCAATCTCCTTTGTTAAGGAACCGGGTCGATTCCACCATCACTAAACGGATTGCACCTTGCAAGACGTTTTATGGTTAGCCAGCCACCTTTTATAACGCCATATTTATAAATTGCCTGGTATCCGTAATGTGAACATGTTGGATAATATTTGCATGCATTTTGAGCGATGCCAGGTGAAATCCAACGTTGATAAGCCTTTATAAAGAGCAGGCAGAGATATCGTGGTAATGTCGATAAATTTAGTTTCAATTTTTTCAGTGGTGGGTCAGGATATGTTTTCACCACATTTTCATTGTGCGAATTCATTCAGCTTCCAAGAGTTTCGCTTTTTTAAATAAATTGTAAAAAGTTCTGTCAAGTTCCGCAGGGCTGCAATTTAATGTTGCTTGCCTGGCGATTAAGAGTATATCGTAGTCAGGCTTTATCTTATCTAAATATGCGTTAGCCCTGTTCCGTAATCTTCTTTTACACCGATTTCTTTGTACAGCGCCACCCACAGTTTTACTAGCTATAACTGCATATCTGGGGTAGCATAATTTATTTCGCTTTTTAACTAAAACTAAATTTGAGTCAGAAAAAGAATCCCCAAAACGCTTGATTTCAAGTATTTGCTGGGAACTCTTAATCCGATATCTCTCTGGAACATTGTTCACAAATTTTTCTTTATGGGCTACCAGTTAACTCTTTTGACGTGGTTATTAGCTACAGCAGCCAATTTATGGCGACCACGCAGGCGGCGTCGCTTCAATACTTCTCGACCGCCAGCAGTTTTCATGCGCGCTCGAAATCCATGCTCACGTACGCGTCGGCGTCGTTTGGGTTGATAAGTTCGTTTCGTCATTTCAAATTTTCCTTTCATATCCTGTGACACAATGACAGGATTCAGTAATCTAATCTATAACCAATGAATTCTACCCGAATTGCTTTTTGCGTCAAGTATTATTCATCAGAATACGTAGAAATTTAGTCGCTTATAACCTTTCCAAATAAGCGACCATTTTCGTCCATTTTATCTAATTCTACTCGATAAATACAATTCTTCAAATTCAATTCGCTCGGCACCAACACTCTAAGCATATCCATAGTCAAGCCAGACCAAAAGAACTGCTCTCCTATACGCAATTTACTTTCAAACAAAACCTTGTCTTCTGTATTTAACCTTTTTCGCTTGTATTTATAGCTTAGTTGATCTAGCAAATCCCTGGCTTTTTTATTGCGTTCTTTCGTGATACTGGATTGCACTTGTCCTTCCATCCTTTCAGCCACAGTGCCGGGCATTGGAGAAAAGCTAAATACATGTCCTCCACTCATTCCTGAATTTCTAATAAAGGACAATGTTTCATTAAAATCATTTTGATCTTCCCCAGGGAAACCGAGCAAAATATCGCTCGTTATGGCAACGTTTGGTGCAAATTTTTTAATCATTGAAAACAGATCTTCTAGCTTTTCTCTAGTTGATGGACGCCGCATTGATTTTAATATTTTATCTGATGCACTTTGTACAGGGATGTGCAAATGATTACATAATCGTTCGTTTTGAAAAAGGTTTATCAATTCTTTTGAAATATCCCATGGTTCAATTGATGACAAACGAATTCGGGGTATTCCAGTTTCAGATAAGATTGTTTTAATCAAATCAGCTATTCTTAGGCTTTCACCCAAATCAACTCCCCAGCTTCCCAGTTGCACACCTGTGAGAACAATTTCCTTATTCCCAAGTTTTTCCAATTTGTTGATATATCGAACTATATCTTCTTGTCGCGCGCTTCGCGCCCGTCCTCGGGCGATCGTTGTCAAACAAAAAGCGCATTGATTAAGACAACCATCCTGAACCTTGACAAATGCCCTCGTGCGCTGTCGTTGACCTAGTTTCGGCTTATCTTTAACTTCCGATAAATCTATAGTTCCATATTCGAGTAAGCAAAATTTTTCATCATTGTAAATAATATCTTCAGCATCCAGGATTGATAAAGCATCTTCTGGCATCGCGCTTGGCCAACAACCCATCGCTACAACATTTGCATTTGTTTCACGTTGATATTTACGAACCATCTTGCGGGAATCTGCTGCCGCTTTCTTGGTGACACAACAAGTGTTAACGTAAATGCGCTCTGCGTCGCCTGCCTTGCTGACTAGAGAATCACCTTCTGCTAAGCACTTCATTGCATAAAGGTCAATTTCAGCCTGGTTGAGCCTGCAGCCAACCATATCAAAATAGATATTCATTTAGGGTTTTACGACTATAAAATGATTAAATAAAGCAGATGCGTTGCCTTCTTGTGCTGTTTCCAGGAAAAATCCAACTTCACCAATCTGAAAGCGGTCATCAGTTGCACGCAATACTTCAACGCCATTAATTTCTAGGTGCAATGATTCATCCTGACAAATTGCCACAATCATATTTACGCCATCATGCATTTCAATTAATTCTGTATAAAGATAATTTTCGCCAGACAACAGGCTGGTTTTGCCATCTTCTACACGATATATTCCAGCATACCCATCTGTCGAAACTGAAAAGCCATAAAAATTTTGTTTATCTTGATATCGACAAACCAAGCCATAGCTAGTTTCATCGGAACCGGTAACCTTTTTTGCTTCAACACTGAATTTTGTATCCCTAAAGACCAGGCTACTTGTAGATATACTACGGCCATTTTTTGGAAAAACCGACATAAAGTAGCCCTGGTCAGAACTGCGTTTAAGCTCATAAACGTTGTTTACTTCTTCCCAATTTAATGTTCGTCTTGTAAAATCTACTTCCTGCAAGACTTCCCCAGATTTTTTCCAAGGTAATTTATCCTGACTGATTTTACCGTCATGGAAATACGCACAAGCAGTCAAGCTCGGAAGAATAATTGTCAGAAGTAGCAAACTAATAAATATCTTTTTCATTAGGCTCTTAGGCCCCTTTATTCATAAATTGATAAAGCAAGCCCCGCTATGCCGTGTGCAGGGTGGTTTTGAACCTGCTAATAAGCAGGATGATCCTACCTTCCGGCTCAGTCTTGACTAACTTACGTCTATCACTTTACCTGAAAAAGTTCGGATCCTTTTTAAAGGTGTTGGCCCAAAACTTATTTGCTACATCACAAACACAGCAGGGTATCTATTTTATACCACACAATTCTGGATTTAATAAAGTGTGGGATAATAAGCTTGGAATATATCAAAATGGAAAAGCAAAAGAGATTATTTGTTGCCATTTCTTTAGATGCTGAGATTGTCCAGCGTTGTATTATGTTAAGAGAAAGCTATCCAAACCTTTCAAAAAACCGAGCGCTTAACTGGACCAAACCACAAAATTTGCATCTTACGCTCTCTTTCCTTGGTGATACAGACATTTCGTTGATTCCAAACATAATATATGCATTAGATACATCACTAGCACAAAGTGATAATTTCACATTGCAATTTAAAGGTCTTGGTTGTTTTCCCAATGTCCACAAACCACGCATTTTATGGATGGGCATTGAAGACCCTATCACTTTGCTTTCTGTTTATAAGCGTGTCACTAATACACTAAAACCAATACTCCCCCTAAATCGTCAGCGTTTTTCCCCACATATTACGCTTGCACGGATAAAAGATTTCACCACTACTGACACTTTTACAGATATCAGCACTTTGGTGAATCAAAATCTGCTTACTGATTTCGGCAAGCAACTTGCGGATTATGTAACTTTGTACGAAAGCCATTTACAGCCTGGTGGGCCAATTTACAAATCAATTCACAAAACAATGCTAAAATAGAACAAATAATAAAACTTTTGTTGAGGTGATCACTGGAACCTATTGAACTTGCGCGAAAAATCGTTAATGTCTTAGAAGATAAACTCGCTGAAAATATTTTAATTTTGGATATTTCTGAAGTATCCGATTTCACAGATTGCTTTGTCATCGCTACTGCACCAAGCCCGCGTCTTTTGCGTAGCCTGATAAAAGCTATTGATGAAGAAATAAAACTTGAAACAGGCTACAATCCAATCGTTGAAGGAGCCAATAACGAAGACTGGGTCATCTTGGATTATGCCTATGTTGTCGTTCATCTTTTCTCGGAAGATGCTCGCAGTTATTACAACATTGAAGACCTTTGGCAATCTGGCAAAATCGTCCTTAGCTTGCAGTAAAAACATACATCACCGCAAGCTAAGTAAGCGACTTATTATTTCAATCAATTCTTTTTGTTAGTCAAACAATGCCAATACTTCTTCAGCATGGTTTTGTGGTTTAACTTTCTCCAGAACATGCAATATTTTGCCATCTTTGTCGATGACAAATGTTGTGCGTTCCATACCCATGTACTCACGTCCCATCATCTTCTTTAGCACCCAGACACCATATTTTTCTGCCACAAGATGTTCAGTATCTGCTAAAAGTATGAATGGCAATTCGTATTTCTCTTGAAACTTTGCATGTGACTTGACACTGTCTTTGCTGACCCCAATAACTGTAATCCCCTTTTGCTTATATTCAGCAAAACTGTCTCTAAAACTACAAGCCTGAGTTGTACAACCTGGTGTATTATCTTTTGGATAAAAGTACAGCACAACCGGCATGCCCAGATAATCCGAAAGTTTATGTGAAACACCATCCTGGTCCAACAGTTCAAAATCCGGTGCGATATCGCCAATTTTTGGTTTCATAGTATCTCCTTATATAAGAATTGTATTGAAAATGAACAGGTAAACAAAGCTAAGCGTTTGCATATAAGCACTTGCTTTGATTAAAGTGTAATTTGGTTTCATGCCCAATGAAATTCTATAAAGCAAAAACATTTGTAAAAAGCTAATGAGTGATACAAGCATCATGGCCCAATTTGTTCTCAAACTTCCTGTCAGATATAGATAAACCACTAAGGCAGCATAGCTAATTAATATAGTTACTCGATGCAGACGTATTGTCGATTCGATGCCAATGCATGGGATTAAAGTCTTTTTTCGTTCTGAAGGTGCTTCGCTGTATTTTTGGAACTCCATAGCCAGGAATGAAGCAACCATCAAAGAAAACAGAGATAATGCAAATAAGAATTCCATTCCATTTATATCAACTGCTTGCACAGAAATGCCTAAGAAAAGTAACAGCGGAGAAATAACAATACTCTTGAATAGCCACGACATAGGCACTGTAAAACGGTCAGCAACTCGTGAGTTTTGAACAAAAACAACGATGGATATCAGACTAATCCAAACCAAATTTATACCAATTAAAACACCTTGTTTGAGTAAGAAATAAAAACAAACGAAAATAACTGCCAAAAGGCCAAACCCTGGCAAATAATCCATTACTGTTAATCTTCTTTTTCCCGTAGCTAATCTTGTATCATCAATAACAAGCGGTGTTGACAATCTACGCGCAGTTCGTTGCAATAAATAAAGCGTTGCCCAGAAAATTATCGTTGAAAATAAACTGATTAAATCCCACTCCCCTGGACGGTTATTTGCAAAAACTGTGCCTGCTAGCAAGCTCCCAAATCCGTTAATTAGAAGAAACCAGTCGATTTCCAGGTCTTTTAATTGAAATTTTTTCATGTTTAGATTTTATCATAGCGTTTTCACCCATACATTAAATGATATAATGTAGCGTCATGAACAAACGCCCATTTATTTTATCTTTTCTTATTTCCGTTCTTTTTATATTCGGCTTGCTAACGCCATTTATATCCCGCGATGCAGTTGATGCAAAAATGCAGCATCCCCTTTTATCTCAAACAGAATTGTTTGTTGTTAATACTTCTGAAGAATGTGTACCTTACGAAACTACACTTTGCTTTTTCAATCACGAAAGCCTAGATGAACTCGATGGCGAAGGTACAGGATTGAGAGCTGCGATTAAACATGCCAAAGAAAATCTTTTATCAGGCATCAAAATTAACATTGTCGCTGATTATAAAATAAAGACTTTTCCCGTTCTCATCGATTTTCCTGTTGTTATTAATGGCTTCGATAACGCCAAAATTACAACCCAGGAACCAAACTGCGACCATGCCATGCTTAATATTATCGAGGCAGTAACTATTCAAAATCTGATCATTGATGATGGTGCCTGTCATGACGTTTCACGCGATTTGATAGTGGTCAATTCACCGAACAGTGTCACGATACAGAAAAACACACTGGAGAACGGTAAAAATGCTATTCTGTTCAAGGACAATAGCGGTAATCTCTCAGTCTTTTTTAACGATATTCGGGACAACCAACTTTCAGCAATAAGACGTGAAGCCGGTACCAGCACTGGCAAACTCAAACTGACTGGCAACATGATAACAAACAATAATCCTGGTGGTAACCAGGTCTTTTGCCATCATTCAACTCTTGGTAACGTTAATCATAATTACTGGGGAGAGGATGTCTTTCCTTCTTCTGCCAGCGAAAACTGCACATTTGACGACAACAAACGTCTTGGCGCAGAGCCCCGACAGTTATCAGCAGGTATCGCCGGCGAATATATCAATTTAGAAAGAACATATTCAGATCCGATTTTTGGTGGTTTTTCCGCTAAGTCAGACCAACCCGGCAATGCGCTTTTTGTTATTGACCACAATAACAATCAACCATTTATCGATAAAATGCCCCGGAATTATGAACTCACCCATTGTGGCAAGTTTTATGACGTCTTTATGGATGAAAACTCAACTGCTTCTTTGGTCAGTTTGCGTTTTTCTTATGATAACTCTCCTTGCGCTGAAGTTATTAATTCGCAGCAATTTTGTGCTTCAAACAATGAAAACCAATATCCACTCATGTGGTTTGACCCTAAATACGGGAGTACTGTCACCCACGGGTATGACAATGTCGGTGCTGAACCAGAAGGAACAGGCAGATATTTTGGACAAACGGTGCGTTGCAACACCGCTAACCGAACAATCGAGACCGACATCAACAATGCCTTTACCCAACGACCTAATTTAATAGATGACCTTAACTACACACCCTTTACAATCGGATTTGATAAAACAGTCGTTGAAGACTTTACTTCAAGCGCTGCTGGTAGCACAACTATTACTTTGACCTGGTCAAGCTTCAGTGAAGCGAATATGACACATTACAGACTTTTGAAATCCGACAAATCGAATGGCGAATTCAAACCGATAGGCAATGATTTTTCGCGTAAAGGTGATGCACAATCCGGCGAAAATTATAAATATATAGATACTGGTCTTAGTCCCGAAACAACTTACTATTACAAACTAGTTGTTTTCAACGGCGACACAATTCAACAAACTTTTGGACCGGTCGAAGCAAAAACCAATGCCCTTGAACCAACAAACACGCATACACCTACGAGAACTAGCACGCAAGGACGCCCTACATCAACCCCATATCCCATATCGAATTCACCCACCCCGACGGGTTTTGTATACCGCAGTCCAACAAGTACCAGCACAAAAAGCTATGTAAAAACATCTACTCCATTGCCGGAACTTACCCAAAATTCACAACATCAAACCATGACGGCGTTTTTTACCACTCAAACAGCGCGATACTCTGACCGTACACCTACCCTTGATAGAACCCCATCATATGAAGACACATCAACAGAAATCATAACATTAAACACATCTACAGAAGAGTCCCAGAATATCAACGTAACGTTTACGCCAAGCCCAACCCAACGCGGTGTTAACACAGATAAATCCAATCGTTACCATGAAGAACAAAGCACGCCAAAATGGGTCTTTTGGCTTCTCCTCATTGTATTTGGTGGATATGGTATTTATTTAGGCACGCGTAAAAATATTCATTAATTAAAGCCACATCTTCATCTTTATTTAAGGTCATTTTTTGACAATAAATAACGCTTATGCTATCCTATTGTTCAATACAATACGGGTCAAACGATGCAAAAAGAACGCGTTTCTGATAATGTATATTGGTTCCAAAGCGAAATTTACGCGCAAGTAACGGCAGGCGCAATAATTGGTCCACAATGGGCTGTTCTTATTGACACGCTTATGCCCGAAGAAACCCCCCACATCAAACATTTTCTTGAATCCGAATTAATGATGCCGGTTCGATACGTCATCAACACGCATCATCATGCTGATCATAGCTGGGGCAATTGTTTCTTCCCAAATGCGACAATCATCAGCCATGATTTGTGCCGTAAATACATGATTGAAAAGTCCATGTCCGCACTAAATGAAGCTGTTGAAGGTGGCATGTATTTCAAAGATATCTGTATCATCCCACCTGATATTACTGTCGCAGATGGCAGTTTATTCCTTCGAATCGGCAAAAAACAAATTCAAATTTTTGCCACACCCGGGCATTCGGACGACTCAGTAGCCGTTTTGCTTGAAGAAGACCGCATTCTCTTCGCGGGTGATTCCTTCATGCCCGTTCCCTTTTTCGTAGGTGGAGATTATGACGTTTTGCTCTCTACACTGATACGTTATAGCGAAATGGGCTTGGAAAATATTATCCAGGGACATGGCGACATTATCTTGCGGGGCGAAATTGATGACAAAGTGCAGATGAATGTTGACTATTTGCATACACTAAAGAAAATTGTCAAGGCAGCCCACCGACGTCGTTATCCTTATGAATTTTTGGCCCAACAAGATATCGAAGACACTGGCAAAAATCGTGTTCTACTTGGCGGCATCGCCGAAACCTTACACCAACGCAATTTAGCCTGGCTTTATTACCATACCTACCGAGAAAATTAAAGTAAGTTCCCTAAAAGTAACACCGCTAAAACGAATACGCCTATAACCAATGGCTCTATATAGAGTCTTTTCCTGTCTCCCTGGCCAATTCGGGCAATAACTGCATTTGAAACAAACAAAATTGCGGTGAGTATCAATCCATATTGATTAGGCGTTAGGAATAAGTAATAAAGTGCAATAGCAAACTGGAAACAAATAAAAGTTACCACATATATCCAGTAAGATTTGAACTTTCCATCAGTACGTAAGTAAATCGTACGATAGGAAACGAAAATTGACGCAAGCACTATAGCAGGAATAATCAAAAAAATACGGCTGATCGAAGCGCGTAAAGCAATCGTAAAAGCCATAAACAAGGCGTGCGCCAGGGAAATAAGTAAAACAGTGAATATGGTATTGGTACTCACGTTAGATTTTAATACCTGATATTCGGCATACAAAATAATGGAGAAAGTCAAAACACCAGTAAACAGAATACCCCACCATTCATAACTTTTATTCGTTTGTGTTAATATAAGGGCGAATATGAATATATTGATTGCTGGCAAAACCAAATTTGGTAAAACTTGCTGAACAAGCCAGCCTTTTCTTTCAATTTCGGGATTTGATATCAAAACCCAATATGCGCCTGTAAGGCTTATTATAGCGATAAATAATGGAATTAACTGCAAGGGTGAAAAGGAAATTTGAAGGCCAGGAATGGATAACACCCGGGCAGGAACGTCTTCCGGCAAAAAGTAAATCAATGTTAAACTTAACGCAACTAAGGCACTTACAATGCTAAATCGGCTTAACACAACGCTTATTTTATTCCTTATCATAATAAGATTCTATCATGTTTGAAGAGCCATTAACTATCGTTTTTACCCGATAGATGGTATAATTTAAAGGTTATGGAACGTGAGCAAAACCTATTAAATCAGCCCGGAATAATTGAGTCATTTAAACAAGGATATCAAACAGTTTCAGAGAAATTGTACCTGATTCTTTTCCCATTTTTGTTTGACTTGTTCTTAGTCTTTGGGCCAAAACTAAGGATTGACCAGTTGGTAAATAGTTTTTTATCAGCTTTGCCAACGCCAAAACTCGCACAAAACCTTATGGATCAATGGCTTACAACTATTGAACAATTAAAAAATTTTACGCTTCATTACAACTTGTTTTCCGAGTTAAGGACATTTCCATTAGGAATTCCGTCCCTGTTTTCCTGGCGGATATTTGAACAATCACTGCTTTCTATTACTCCTGTCTTTGAAATTCACAATGAGGGAATGTTTATTTTTCTTGTTATCCTTTTTTTCTTACTGGGAATGGGACTCTCTACGTGGTATTACAAATCGATTGCTGTAAGTACAGGCTTAGTCTCATCCAAATATAGTTTAAAACAATTTGGAAAAAACTATTTGCATTTTCTTGGCATCCCGATCACACTTTTCCTGATAGCATTAGGGGTCTCCTTACCTGGTATGTGTATCATCAGTCTGGCAACAGTCCTATCCCCTGCGTTTGCAAGCGTCCTTTACATTGTTCTTTTTATAGTTTTGATCTCGATTATTATTCCGTTCATTTTCACCCCACACTGTGTCGTGAGCCATGAACAAAAATTATTAGATTCGATCAAACAAAGTCGCCTGATCTATCAAGCGACAAAATTCAAAACGTCATTATTTATTCTTTTGGCGTTTGGTCTTTCCATGTTAAGCCACCTGCTTTGGAATTTGCCGAAGGATGGTTCCTGGATGCTTATTGTTGGCGCATTTGGCCACGCATTAGTGTCCACTATAATTATTGTGTCAAGTTTTCACTTTTTCAAAAACGCGCACGCGTATGTTGATAATCTTATAAAAAATAAGGTTGAGCAAGGATCTCTTGCTTAACGGGTTGGAGTGTAGCATTGAGTAAAAAAATAGAACATTACGATGCAGGTGATATTCAAGTTTTGGAAGGGCTTGAGGCTGTCCGCCGTCGCCCTGGTATGTACGTTGGTGGTACCGACGTTAAAGCCCTGCATCATTTAATTTATGAAGTCGTTGACAACTCAGTTGATGAAGCATTAGCTGGCTTTTGTGATCACATTCAGGTCATTATCCACGAAGATGAAAGCGTTACCGTCAAAGATAATGGTCGTGGTATTCCGGTTGATATCCATCCTGAAAAGAAAGTATCCGCCCTGCAAGTTGTTATGACGGTTCTCCACGCTGGTGGTAAATTTGGCGGTGGCAGTTACAAAGTCAGTGGCGGTTTGCATGGTGTTGGTGTATCAGCAGTCAACGCCCTTTCGGAGTGGTGCGAAGTTACCGTTCGACGTGATCACAAAATTTACCACCAACGCTATGAAAAAGGTATCTCCCAGGGAGACGTCAAAGTTGTTGGTACTTTTAAAGAAAATCTAAGTGGCACAGAAACAACTTTCCGCTACGACAGAACCATTTTTCTTGAAGATGCCACCTTTAAATTCGAAACGCTTGCCAACCGTTTCCGAGAGATGGCTTTTGTTACCCGCGGTGTCAGCATCCAGCTGATTGATGAACGCATCGGCAAGGAAATGACCTTCCACTTTGAAGGCGGTATTGCGTCATTCGCCCGCTATGTAAATCGCAACCGCGTGCCTGTTCACCCTATCATCAAAGGTGAAAAAGAAATCGATGGCATTGGAATCGAATTCGCGGTGCAATATACCGACACATACTCCGAATCAGCCTATGCTTTCGCGAACACTATCAATACTACCGATGGTGGCACGCACTTAACTGGGCTTCGAGCTGCGATTACCCGCAGTATCAACGATTATGCCCGTAAAACCAGCTTGCTAAAAGAAAATGAACCAAACTTCAGCGGTGAAGACACACGCGAAGGCTTAACTTGTATTGTCAGCATTAAACATCCCGACCCGCAATTTGAGAGCCAAACCAAAGTCAAACTGATGAATCCTGAGGTGCAAACCTACGTTCAACAGGTTGTCATCGAGAGCTTTGGCACTTTCCTGGATGAAAACCCATCCGCTGGCAAAGCTATCGTTCAAAAATGTCTCACCTCTGCCCGTGCGCGTGACGCAGCCAAAAAAGCACGCGATTTGGTCATTCGCAAATCAGCACTCGAAAGCATGACCCTTCCTGGCAAACTGGCTGATTGTTCCGAACGAGACCCCCAAAAGACCGAACTTTTCATCGTTGAAGGTGACTCAGCGGGTGGTTCTGCAAAACAAGGGCGTGACCGGCATTTTCAGGCGATTTTACCTTTGCGTGGCAAGATTTTGAATACCGAGCGCGCACGTCTGGATAAAATTTTAGGTAACCGCGAAGTACGTGCTATGATATCCGCACTCGGTACGGGTATTGGCGATAGTTTCGACATTGAAGGGCTACGCTATCATCGCATTGTTATCATGACGGATGCCGATGTTGATGGCGCCCACATTCGCACCTTGTTGCTGACCTTCTTCTTCCGCTATATGCCTGAATTGATTGATGCCGGCCACTTGTATATTGCCCAACCCCCACTCTATCGCGTTAGCTCACGGGGAAACATCAAATACGCTTATGACGAAAACCAACTTAACGAAATCGTCAAGCAATTTGGTGGTCTGTCACGCGTCAATATCTCTCGTTACAAAGGTCTTGGTGAAATGAACCCTGAACAACTATGGGAAACAACCATGAATCCTGAAAACCGCACCATGTTCCAGGTAACTGTTGAGAACGTCGCCGAAGCTGACCAAACTTTTAGCATGTTGATGGGCTCCGAAGTCCCACCACGCAGGCGCTTTATTCAAACTCACGCCAAAGAGGTGCGCAACCTGGACATCTAGTGAAAGGCCTTGCCTGACCTTGGACTAGTCACAATGATAGTACGAAAAATTCTTCATTTAGATTTAGATGCCTTTTTCTGTTCTGTTGAAGAATTACTTGACCCCACACTCGTCGGGAAAGCTTTCGTTGTCGGAGGCAACCCACGAGGCCGTGGGGTTATTGTTTCCGCATCTTATGCTGCCCGCCAGTTCGGCGTTCGCTCAGCGATGCCATCTGGTCGGGCATTAAAATTATGTCCAAATCTTATTTTTGTACGCACTAATCACCGTCTCTATTCTGATTATTCTGACAAGGTCATGGACATTTTACGAGATATCAGTCCATTGGTTCAGCAAGTTTCAGTTGACGAAGCCTTCATTGATGTGACTGATATTCAAAAGCCGATTGAAAGAATTTGTATCGATTTACAAAAGCGCGTAGACCGGGAAACCAGATTGCCCATCTCGATTGGAGCTGGCACAAGCAAAATGATCGCTAAAATTGCCAACAACCTCGGCAAGTCACGCGTTAGAACAGGCCAGGCGCCACGTTCAATAAACATCATCAAACCTGGTGAAGAAGCTGCATTTTTAGCCCCACTGGACATTCAGGAAATGTGGGGAATTGGCCCTAAATCTGCAGATCGCCTCCGTTCACGTGGCTATAAAACAATCGGTGATTTAGCCACTGCTGATATGGCTGAACTCACCGAATACTTTGGTAAAAATGCCGAAGATATGCAAAGAAGAGCATCAGGCATCGACCATTCACTTGTTCACACCAGCCGGGAAGCTAAATCCGTAAGCAACGAGATCACCTTTGATGAAGATTCAGATGATATTGAATTTTTGAAAAGCAAAATCATGGCATTATCAGATAAAGTTGCCTGGCGTCTCAGGCAAGACAATCTTGCTGGTAAAGTCATTTCAATCAAGATCCGCTATTCTGATTTCACGACATTTACCCGCCAAAAAGCCCTCGCAAACCATACCAACGTTGGGGATGAGATTTTCGAAACGGCATATGAGCTTTTCCTGGTAAACTTCACGCATGGACGACCCGTCCGTTTGCTTGGTGTGGGCGTAAGTAATTTGGAAGAACCTTTCACACAACTTGAACTTTTCGGTGATAATACCCAAAAGAAACAAGACTTGGTTCAAGCCGTTGACTTGCTTAGGGACAAGTTCGGTAAAAATGTTATCGTCAGGGCAAATCAACTCAAAAAACAATAATAACGGAGCAATATCATGGTCATGTCATTCTTTCAAAATCAATTTTCCCAAAAAAGAGATGAAAAACGTGTGTCGTCCCCCAAAAATCTGAATGACTATTTAGACCTTGCTGAAACTATCCCCGGCTGGGTTGACAGAGATGAGTTAAGCTATAAAGCTAAGATTGTCCAAAATTTACCCAGCGACGCAATTATTGTTGAAATTGGCTGTTTTTTAGGACGATCGACGGTTGTGATGGCAGGTGTTCGCAAACTCATTGGCAATGGTATTATTCACGTTATCGACCCATTCGATGCGTCTGGCGACCCTTTCTCCGTTCCCTTTTACAAACTGATTACCAACAAGATTGATCAACCCATCCTTGATGAATTTCGCGAAGATATCTCTAATGCTGGACTTGATGACTTTATTATTGTTCATAAAGGCACCGCGGAAACAATTGTTGATAAATGGGAAACGCCGATTGATTTTCTCATTCTCGATGGCGATCAGTCTCCAACTGGCGCAAAATCCGCCTATGATTTATGGTTTCCCTTTCTAAAATCAGGTGGCTATATCTGTCTGCATAACTCCGGCAGCAAGATTCACATTCCAGGTCATGATGGTCACAGACGTCTTTTTCTTGAAAAAATAAAACCACCCTTGTTTGACGAAATATACACCGAAAAACAAACCAGCTTCGCGCGAAAAGTATATTTTTAGTCTGTGTTGCACATTAAAAGCTAATTTAAAATATTTGATAAATCGAAGTGAATTAACTCATTGCTTTGAAATTTATGTACATATGCATTTTTCGTTTCCCAGTTGACTATAATTCTGTCACTAAAATGAAAATCCGGGTAATTGATTGCACCTAAATATACCAACTCCCCTTCACCAATACAATGAAATAATATTCCTGGACCACCAAATGAAACAAGTAAATTATTAGACCGGTTCAATGTACCTTTGTAAATATTTCCTCGATCATTAATGTCTGAGGAAATCTGTGCTGATGTAATTTTCTTTACTTCACCATCCGAAATAAAAATGACAGATTCTTCTTTTGAATAGTAATTAAGTGCCAGAAAATTTTTTTGACCTATCCAAAAAACTTCCGTATAAGAATTTGGTAATATATTATCGAACTTAAAAGACGTTGACTTTTCATTTTCTCCATCAAGATATAAAAAATCATAATTCGTACGAATTAATACATTTGCTTCTTCTGGGTTATCCCTGTCCCAATCAAATGTAAGTGGAGTCTGAAAACCTATTTGGTCTTTTGGATAATAATATTCCTTGGCAAATCGTAGTCCTTCAGATTCATATAATCTTCCAATTACATTTTCTGGATCGAAAAATGGCGAGCCTGTTAAAGTAAATATATATCTCCCATCGGATGACCATTCCATATATGGCGCATGATAAGACCCTACGTTTCTCCAGTTAGTGATTTCCTGCTTATCAATATCATATAAATAAAGATATTTATCTGTACTGCCTAATGCAATAAGTTTCCCATCTGGACTCCATCGAACAAATTCAATATGACCAAGAAACTTTCTTTCCTGGATTAAGAATGGTTCTTTATTGACAAATGAGTAGATATTTAGTCCATTGATTCCAACTGTAGCAAATAAAGAGCCATCTGGAGAAAACTGTCCATCTTTGAAAGATTCCTCAAAGACGATTATTCTTGTAGTTGGATTTTCAATATGGTTATTTTGGGGATTAATAAACGATTCACATTCATTTTGATCCGGAAATGATTCTTTTTTAATTAAAGAATATGGAGCACAAGAATTACAACAAAAATAGATTGCTAGAATAATTAAATAAGTAAAATGTTTTATTGATTTCATGTATCATTACCTCAGTACTATTGTAACAAATGAGCTGATAGGAGTGTTTACCACATAAAATTTTAATACATTTCCCGATTTGCATTCCTTGGCTTTACTTTTTTCTTAGCTTTGGTATAATCTCAATCCACATGCCAACGTAGCTCAGTCGGTAGAGCAGACGCTTCGTAAGCGCCCGGTCGGGGGTTCGATTCCCTTCGTTGGCTTATCAAAAAAGAGACTGTTCGCGCAGTCTCTTTTTTTTACTCAGCTTTTTCAAGCAACTATTTTAATATCGCCCGGCTGTCGATAGCCACAACACCCTTTCCTTCAGGATAGACAATCAAGGGATTGATTTCGATTTCTTCAATTTCAGGGTTGTCAATCGCCAGTTGACTTAATCGGGCGATTACATCAATCACGGCTTCCATATCCGCTGGTTTGGAACCGCGGAATCCTTTCATCAAACGTCCCGCAATTGTTTCGTCAATCATTGCCAGGATATCTTCACGCGAAAGTGGTGCAATTTTGAAGTTGATATCTTTCAGCAATTCAACCATCGTGCCCCCCATACCGAACATCATCATCGGACCAAATGTTTCATCCCGTCGCATGCCAACAATGACTTCCTGTCCTTTTTCCGCCATTCTCTCCACCATCGCGCCTTGGATTTTAGCATTTGGCTCAACTTTTGCGATATGTGCAATCAAATTATCATAGGCTACGCGCAGCTCTTCGTCATCCTTTATGTTCAGCTTGATACCACCTGCGTCGGACTTATGCAACAGGCCTTCAGCGACAATTTTCAAAACCACCGGATAGCCACAGGCTTGCGCAATTTCAACCGCTTCATCAGCGCTTGTTGCCAGGTCGCCTGGCACATTAGGAATATCATAGGCTTCCAGCATGATCCGCGATTCATATTCACCCACAGCTTTCCTTTCGCCAACAAGTTTCATTGCCGCTGCCATTTTGTGTTTGTCAACGCCTTTGACTTCAACTTGTTCAAATTTTGGACTATCCAAATATTCCTTATGGTCCCATAGACCTTTTAGAGCCGGACCAACCTGGTCGGGATAAGTAAACACAGGTACACCCGCCCTGTTAAGAGCCTGTTCAGCTTCCAGCGTACTGTGTTTACCGGTTAAAATAGTCAGGAAAGTCTTCTTTGATTTTTTCTTGATATCAATCCACGCCTGGGCAACTCCGGGTGTATCAACTAAAGCCTGGGGCACCAGAATTGGCAGCAAAACATCCACGCCACCGTCCGCGTCAAGATTTTCAAGACTCCATGCATAATCAGCCGGGGAGACTGAACCAAGCATATCCACTGGGTTTGAAACCTGCGCACTTGGGTTTAATTTTGTGCGAAGTCTTTCCTGGATTTTTGGGTCAATTTTTGCCAGTGAGAATCCATAAAAATCAAGGCTGTCAGCAGCCAGTGCTGCAGCACCACCTGCATTAGTGGTCATGGCCACGCGTTTGTCCTTCGGCAAGGGCTGTGTACCCAGTGTCCATGCAACGGTGAAGAGTTCACTAAGAGTTTGCACTTCAATCACACCTGCTTGTTTCAATGCTGCCTGATATGCCGCGTATGAACCTGCCAGCGAACCGGTATGCGAACTTACCGCCTTTGCACCGGCTTCGTTTTTACCGGCCTTCAGGAAAACAATCGGTTTTTTGCGGGAGACCTCCCGGCAAACCCTTATAAAGCGTTGTCCATCAGTAAGTCCTTCAGTGTAAACAGCTATAACTTTCACGTTAGGATCATCACCGAGATATTCAATCATATCTGTTTCGTTGACGTCCATTTGATTGCCCAGGCTGGCAAAATGGGAGAAACCGATATTTGAATCCAAAACCAAATCAATCACACCACCGCCAAGCGCGCCAGATTGCGAAACAAAAGCAATCGGACCCGCCACAGGCATACCTTTGATGAAAGTCGAATTTAGACCGGTGTACATACTCATCGTACCCACACAGTTAGGTCCAACAATACGCATACCGTATGAATCGGTCAGCGCTTTTAGGTCCCGTTCAATTTTTGCGCCTTCTTCACCTAGTTCCTTAAAGCCACCTGTGATGACAACGGCAGCCTTAATACCACGTTCTCCAACGGCTTTCATTGTTTCCATGATGATGGTTACCGGCAATACGACAACAGCCAGTTCTACAGGATCCGGAACATCAGCAATGGTTGGATAAACTTTCAAACCCAAAATTTCATCAGCATTCGGGTTGACAGGATAAACTTTGCCTTCATAACCATGACTAAGCAAGTTGTTTACAATGCCATAACTCAATTTTTTGGGGTTTGTGGATGCGCCTAAAACGGCTACACCTTTCGCATTAAAAAATGGTGCTAGTGAAGAACTCATCAATTTACTCCTATATTTATTTTTCGCCTTTTGATTATACCAAGCCCTACCCCGATTAACCTTAAAATCCAAAAAACAACTTAAGTCATTTATAATTCTTTACATGAACCCAGAAAGAAACTTAGTTTTGAGTTCTTCAAACAAGATATATTTGCATGGTGAGGCAAGCATCGGCAAAACATCGCTGGCTTGCCAGCGTTTGCAATATTTGCTTTCTGATTCGACAACAGCTGACCAGGGAATTCTCGTTTTAGTTCCCCAGCGCAGTCATGCAACAATCTATCAAAACGTAGTCGCAAGCATAAATTCCCCACACAATTTTGACCTTTCAATCCTGACGATGAGTTCACTCGTAAGACGCACAGTAGACCTTTTTTGGCCCCTTATTAGCAATATCTCAGGCTTCTACCGCCCCTATGAACCACCTAGCTTTCTAACGCTTGAAACATCGCAGTATTACATGGGGCGCATCGTAGACCCACTTCTTGCCAAAGGCTATTTCTCAACTGTCAGCCTTTCTCGCAATCGTCTGCTTGGGCAACTTGTCGATAATCTTAACAAAGCGGCCATTATAGGTTTTCCCCACACCGAAATTTGCGACCGTTTGAGTGAAGCCTGGGTCGGAAAAGACAGTCAAAAACGAGTTTATGAAGATGCCCAGGAAGCAATTAATGCTTTCCGTTCATTTTGCCTGCAAAACAATCTTGTGGATTATTCCTTGCAAGTGGAGCTTTTCAAAGAAATGCTTTGGCAGAACCCATTATGCAAAAATTACCTGACCCAACTTTACAAGCATCTTATTTACGACAATGCCGAAGAAGACCCACCTTATGTGCATGATTTCGTCGCTGACTTATGGGAAGATCTACAATCTGCATTAGTGATTCAGGATGATTATGCCGGTTATCACAGTTTCTTAGGCGCGGACCCAAATTCTGCAACGCGTTTCAAAAGCATGGCACAAGAAACTATCCATCTAGAAAACACCAACGATTTTGCCCAACAAAAGCGCAATCTTGCCAACATTTTTATTGACTTTTCAAAACCAGTTGAATTCAAAGTCGAAGATATCCACGCATTCATTTCACCAGCCAACCAGCGCGCGCGCTTTTATCCGGAAATGCTTCAGCAAATCGCAGAATCAATCCGCACAAAAATCGAGGATGGCGTTTCACCCGGAGAGATAGTTATCCTTTCACCATTCCTGTCTGATGCGACCATTTTCACACTCAAAACCGAGCTATCTAAACACAACATCAGTCTGCGCGCCTTGCGTCCATCAAGTTCACTTAATGATGACCCCATCATTCAAACCCTGCTTTTCTTTTCCATCATTTGTCATCCGGAGTGGGAAATCCCGATTGACCCTTACCGTATTACAAGCACAATAGCCTATGCCTTATCAAGTTTTGATTTAATCCGCAGCCATCTCATCACCCAGGAAATATCTCCCAAATTGCCTGTTCAACTGCCTACGTTTGAAAATCTTTCCGAAAATGTTCAAAGCCGATTCTCAGACGAACAACAGGCACAGTGGAACACGACAATGGCATGGATTAACGCCAACCTAAGCGTGTACCCCTTGGATATCTTTTTCAGCAAACTATTTGGCGAGCTGCTGTCTCAGCCCGGTTTTGCTTTTCATCAGGACCTTGAAAGTGGCAGTTCAACCGCCCAACTGATTAACTCTTTTAAAAAGTTTAGACACGCTTTCGGTTATCAGTTAGATATTGACCAGGAAGAAATGGCAAAAGAATTCATCAAAAGTGTTCAATCCGGTTTGCTGGCTGCGACGTTTGTCCCTGATGAGCAAGATGATGACGAAAATTCAGTCCTGATTACACCCGTGATGAGCTTCTTGGGATTAAATAAAATCGTCGATTATCAGTACTGGCTCAATGTTGGCAGTTCAGGATGGTATGAACGCCTTGAACAACCGCTAACCCATCCTATTGTTCTGAGCCGGCACTGGCAACGTGGCAGAAAATGGACCGCTGAAGACGATTTAGCATTCAGCAAACAAACCTTGGAAAAATACATCCGTGGCTTATTCAATCGTTGCCGAAAAGAAATCTTTTTAGGACTATCCGATTACAGTGAAACCGGGCAGGAAGAAAAAGGGCTTTTGTTACTGCATTACCAGGCACTCATCCGACGGGCATTAAGGAACAAAGAAGATGACTAAAGTAAAGTTTCGCGATTCCCAGTCCCGCATACTGAACTATCAAGGTGGCTTGATGGGTATCTCCGCCGTTCCTGGAAGTGGCAAAACCTTTACACTGTCCCATCTCGCCGCCAAACTGGTCATGGAAAGCGATTTGGCTTATGACCAGGAAGTGTTGATTGTTACCTTCTCGAATGTCGCCGCGGATAACTTTACATCGCGGATAGGCGCAATTTTATCCGAACAAGGCATCGTCGAAGGAATAGGTTACAAAGTGCGCACCTTACATGGACTGGCAAGCGATATCATTCGCGAAAGGCCTGACCTGGCTGGTTTAGGCAACGACTTTTCAATCATTGATGCTTCTGAAAGCACCGAAATATTACAAGATCTTATTCGCAACCAGATGATGCAAAAGCCAGAAATCTTTAACGAATTAGTCTCTGATAATTACCGAAGCAGAAACAATGACGCAAAGATAGAAAAAGAACTTCTTACAGAATTACACCGCATTGTGACAGTTTATATCAAAACGGCCAAAGACCATCTCCTGTCGGTTGAAGAGCTTCAAACGCATATCAACAAAACTGAATCGCCAACATCTCTGCTACTAATATGCCAGGAAATCTTCCGTTCCTACCAAGCCGCCCTTAATTACCGTGGCGCGGTCGATTTTGACGATTTAATCCGACTTGCCTGGCTTAGCCTGAACAATGATGCTGACTTGCTAAAATCCCTGCAATATCGCTGGCCATACATCCTTGAAGACGAAGCCCAGGATTCCAGTCTCGTGCAGGAAGCCATTTTAGGCTTACTTACTAAAACACATCAAAACTGGGTGCGTGTTGGTGACCCTAATCAGGCAATCAATGAAAGCTTTACAACTGCCAACCCACAACTACTCAGAAACTTTATTGCACGCCCTGATGTACGCAGTGAAACCCTGCCCGAGTCAGGTCGTTCCTGCCCTGCCATCATCGCCCTTGCCAACAACTTGAATGAATGGACTCAATATCATCATCCCAACCCTTATCTGCGCAATGCGCTAAGCCATCCGCTGATTGAATTAACCAAACCCGACGACCCGCAACAAAATCCAAAATGCGCTACTCCGTCGGTTTATTTCAACACGCAACGTTTCAACACCCAGGAAGAAATGGATTTCATCATTGACGACGTAAAAGCCTGGCTTGAAGAACATCTTGATGACACCGTGGCAGTATTAGCCCTTAGCAACGACCGTGTCGGCCGGCTTGCAGGCGCATTAACGAAGGCTGAAATACCTGTTGAACAAGCCTTAATGAAAAACCCCATCAATACGCGCAAATCAGCCGGATCTATCTTTTTCATTCTGCGAGCGCTTGTAAACCCTACCGATACAAACGCTTTGGCACAAGCTTTCAAAGTCTTTTACCGTCACTGTCAAGATGACGAAGAAAGCTGGCTGGTTATTGAAAAGTGTATGCGTTACATCCAAAATACCGACCATCTTGAAGACTTGATATACGAAGAAAACTTTGACCAGCCCATCGTTTTTGAAGATATGCTTGAAGAAGAACTGGCACATGATTTTCTTACACGCTTTATTTTCAAGCTAAGAAGATGGCATCAGGCTACCATATTGCCCCTGGACCAAACCATTATCACCATCGCGCAAGACCTTATGCTGGACCCCATAGAACTTGCCACAGTTCATAAGATATCCCAACTGGTTCGTCAAATTTTGCAGGACCAACCCGAATGGAGTATTAACAACGTTTTGTCTGAAATAAAAGATATCGCCAACAATACCAAAACCTTTCTCAGTTTTAATGAAGCTGAAGATGGTTTTAACCCCGACTTACATAAAGGCAAAGTCGTTGTGGCCACATATCACAAGGCAAAAGGTTTGGAATGGGATAAAGTCTATTTAAGTTCTCTCAACAATTTTGATTTTCCATCCGCCAGCCCTGATGATTATTTTCTTTCAGAACGGGATATCTTCGTCGAACCTAAAAACCGCCAGGCAGAAATAAAAATGGAACTGGAAGCGATCATCAACCCTAACGCGCCCGCATATGAGCCAGGCCTTGCTACAATCATTGACAGAAACGATGTTTCCCGCGAACGCATCCGCCTTTTGTATGTAGGGATTACCCGTGCTAAGAAATCAATCACCGCAAGCTACAATACGGGAAGGTTTCTTAAACAAGATGAGGCCTTGGCAAGTCGTGAATTAAGGAAGTTTTTAACAGATGAAAACACAAGTACCTCATAATTTTGTCTTTTCACAAAGCAATCTGCAAACTTATTTGAATTGTCGCTATAAGTTTTACTTGCGCTATATCCAGAAACTCGCCTGGCCAGCCCAGACGACCATAGACGATTTGCGTTTTGAAGAAGACCGTAATGCGGGTATCCGCTTTCATCAGCTTTTGCATCAATACTTTATCGGTTTCAACCCCGAATTACTTATCCGAATGGCTGAAAATGACCCCGACAGCCGTGTTTTAGTTTGGTTCCAAACTTTTCTGGCCAGTCCCTACGCGCAACTTCAAGGAAAGCTTGAATCAGAGAAAACCATAACAACGTGTGTCGATGATAAAAACTTCATCGTTAAATATGACCTATTACAATTTAAAAGTGGACAATACACGATATATGACTGGAAAACATCTAACAAAGTCCCTAATCGGGAAAGATTAATAGATAATATCCAAACCCGACTTTATCCTGTTATCCTTTCTGAAGCTTATCAGACCGACCTACCTATCCGACTGATTATTTGGGAAATTATTGCGCCTGATGCACCATTCATTTTTTCTTTTTCATCTCAAGAACTCAAGCGAAACGCCCAATATTTCAAAAGTCTTTGCGATGAAATAGTTTCCCTGGAAAAAACGGACTTTTTCAAAACTGCCAATACCCGTCAGTGTAAAATCTGCGAATACCGTTCCCATTGCAACCGTGGCATTACACCTGCCACATTTGAAGACCTTGAAGAAAGCGCTTTGACTGACCTTGAAGATTACTGGAATACAAACAGGGATGATGCAAACTTGGTATAATTTGCAGAGAAAAAATGGGCAGAACAGGACTCGAACCTGCGACCTCTTCTGTGTAAAAGAAACGCTCTAACCAACTGAGCTATCCGCCCGGGAAGACCTATTATACATCAAAATGAGAATTGCAAGATTTATTTCACAAGATAAGAGCATCCAATATGGTTGGATTGATGAAGACCGCATCGGAACCATCCAAGGTAACCCTTTTGGCGAGTATCGACGCTTTGAAGCCAAGCAAAAACTCAATGAAGTAAAACTCCTTGCCCCTTGCGAACCCAGTAAAATTATCGTCGTCGCGCATAACTTTGCGTATAAATCAGAAAAAGAATTAACTCCCCCGCCAGATTATCCTATTTTTTCCTTCAAACCCAGTTCATCTGTAATTTCCAGCGGTGAGCCAATTTTACTTCCTCCACAATCGCAACGAGTTGAACATGAAGCAGAATTAGCCGTTGTCATTGCTAAAAAAGCGCGCTGGCTTAGACAGGAAGATGTGCAAGATGCCATTTTCGGTTACACCATTGCCAATGATGTTACCGCCCGTGATCTTGAAATCCGTGACGGACACTCCAGTCGTGCCAAGGGTTTTGATACTTTCTGCCCACTTGGCCCCTGGATTGAGACTGAATTTGACCCATCTGATGCTATTATTTCCTGTAACGTCAATTCATCCATGCGCCAAATGGCATCAACGCGAGATATGCACTTCACGATTGACCGCCTTTTAATGTTTATCAGTTCAGTCATGACTCTCATGCCAGGGGATATCGTCCTTACCGGTACACCTAATGGCAGTAGCACCCTGGAAGCGGGCGATGTTGTAACCGTAAATATTGCTGGCATAGGCAACCTGGTTAACCCAGTTCGTGTGGCGGGAAATTAAACAATATGCCACCCATTTTTATTCTCACACTAAAGTTTCGTCTGCAAGGTTGTACAAGTCTTAAAGAAAAACGGTCGCGAATAGCGCCATTGCTTGCCAAACTTAAGAAAGAAAACATTTCAGTTATCGAATCTGATTTTTTAGATCAACATCAGGATTCTGTAATAACTATCGCTAAGTTGAGCATCAATAACTCTGCCTTAAACCGCGATTTAGACCAACTTTTAGCATTTATAGATTATCATCGTGGCGATATTGAACTTTATGATTATCAAGTTGAACGCTATAACTAATAAGGATTACTTGTGACACTTATTGATAAAAAGTTGTTAGAAAAAATTCTGTACCATGTTGAAAAGCCTGGTCGTTATGTCGGTGGTGAACACAACATGGTCTTAAAAGACTGGCAGTCTGTCGAAACTCGCGTTGCCCTGGCTTTTCCAGACATCTACGACCTGGGTCAAGCCAACCTGGGACTAAGTATCTTATACGAACTTATTAATGACCGTCCTAATATTTTGGCAGAACGGGTTTTTTCACCCTGGCATGATATGGAAGATGCTTTACGGGAGCATCACATCCCTTTTTTTTCACTCGAATCCAAAACACCTATAAAAGACTTTGATATTCTTGGCATTACCCTTCCTTACGAATCCATCTACACCAATGTGCTAAATCTCTTGGATTTATCGGTTATTCCACTAAGGTCAGAACAAAGAGAAGCCCATTATCCCCTCGTCATTGCTGGCGGACAGGCTTGTTTCAATCCAGAGCCCATGGCAGATTTCATTGATGCTTTTGCCATCGGTGACGGTGAAGAGGTCATTTTTGAAATTATCCATACTTACCAGGAATGGAAATCCCAAAACCAAAACAAAATCGTATTATTAAATAACCTGGCGAAAATCAATGGTGTTTATGTGCCTTCTCTGTACGAGGTCAAGTATTTTGATGATGGGCGAATAAATAAAGTGCAACCATTCACGGAAGATATACCAAAAACCGTCCTGAAACGCATTTCGCCAGCCTTGCCAGCGCCCATCAAGAAACAAATCGTGCCGAATACTCAAATTGTGCATGATCGCATCGCCGTTGAAATTATGCGTGGTTGCACCCGTGGCTGTCGTTTTTGCCATGCAGGCATCGTAAACCGCCCAGTAAGACAACGAAACCCCAAAGATATTCTTGAAGCCATTGATCTTGGCGTAAAAGCTACTGGATATGAAGAACTTAGCCTGCTTTCATTGTCTTCTTCTGACCATACTCAGATTTTAGACATCACGAAAGCTGTCTACGAACAAAATAAAACCCGTCGCTTGAGTGTCAGTCTGCCTTCACTGCGCATTGAATCCTTCTCCGTCGATCTCATGGATGAACTGAAAGAATTGCGACCTGGTGGTGGGTTTACAATCGCGCCAGAAGCTGCTACGGACCGTATGCGCGCCGTTATCAACAAGCCTTTGGCTGATGAAATCTTATTTGAAACAGTCGAAACCATTTTCGACCACGGCTGGCTGAATCTAAAAATGTATTACATGATAGGTCTGCCAGGCGAACGCATGGAAGATGTTGAAGCCATTCTCGACACTGCCCGGAAAGTACAACAAATAGGTAAGCGTAGGCATGGCAATCGCATCCGTGTTCACGTCAGCATCGGCACATTTATCCCCAAACCCCACACGCCTTTTCAGTGGGCTAACTCCGAAGACCCCGAAAGCGTTCAAGACAAACTTGACTTCTTGCGTGAAGGCATGCGCCAGTCCAAAATCAAGCTGTCTTACAACCGCCCTGACTCCACCCTGCTTGAAGCCTGGCTTTCGCGTGGTGACAGACGATTAGGGCAGGTTATTGAACGTGCCTGGCAAAATGGTGCCAAGTTTGACGCCTGGGATGAAGGCTTCAAAAAGGAATACTGGTACCAAGCCTTTGAAGAATCTGGCATAGACCCGGGGTTCTACATAAACCGCCAGCGCCAATCAGATGAGATTTTCCCCTGGGACCATATCTCAACGGGTGTTTCAAAAGAATTCTTACTGGAAGAATATGAAATGAGTCAACGTGAAGAGACACGTACTGACTGTCGAAAAGGCTGTCATGTTTGTGGCATCTTAGATTGTTTTTCCGACATCCGCCCAAACGAGCAGGAAGTATACTGGGGGTGTCCATGAACCCGATTACACCGTTCAGAGTACGCATAAAATTTGCGAAGCTAGAAAACCTGCGCTTTATCGGTCATCTCGATTTACAACGCTTGTTTGAACGCGCGCTTAATCGCACGGGTCTGCCCCTGCGCTACACTCAGGGCTTTTCGCCAAAAATCCGAATTAATATCGCTTCAGCTTTGCCACTAGGCTTTATCAGCAGCGCTGAAGTTTTCGATTTTTGGCTTAACGCACCTGTTGATTTGCAAGAAATACGCGAAAAACTCCAGGCTGCCCTGCCCAAAGACTTGCAAATATTAGACATTCAAGAAATCCCCAATCAGGCTCCCAGTCTTCAAGCCAGCGTTTATTTGAGCGAATATTCCATCACGCTTCCTGACACCTATGCGCAAAACAATATCAAAGCCAAGCTTAGCCATCTTTTAGCCAGTGAAACCATTCCAGTTGAACGGCGCGGTAAAACAGTCGATATTAGACCGATGATAAAAGAATGGGCGTTGTTTTCTAAAGACGGTTCTACTGTTCTCTATTTACAAATGGATTCCAGCGCTACAAGTAACGGACGCCCTGATGAACTCTTAAAACTTTTAGACATTGACCCAGCTGATGTTATCATTGAAAGAACAAAACTTATTTTTGAGGAGTAAAACATGAAAGACTGCATTTTTTGTAAAATTATTAATGGCGAAATCCCATCATGGAAAGTTTATGAAGACGAAACGACCTACGCTTTCCTTGACGTTCAGCCCATCGCGCGCTATCACACCTTAGTCGTTCCAAAAGCCCACTACGAAAATATCTATGACATTCCAGAAAATCTCTATTTGGATGTGATGAAAACAACCAAGGCAATAGCCCGGTTATATTCAGACAAATTAGGGCTTGATAATCTTCAACTCTTTCATAACGCCGGCCCCTTGACACTCCAAAGCGTATTCCACTTCCATATGCATATCATTCCGCGTACGGAAGAAGACAAGCATCAATTCAGCCTAAAAATCAGACCAGAACTCGTTGAGCAATTTCCGGTCATGATTGATAAATTAAAATAGCGATGCACACTGATTTTGTGTATAATCGTCCTTTGCGTTCCCGTGGCCTAACGGATAAGGCACTGGCCTCCGAAGCCAGTCATGTGGGTTCGATTCCCACCGGGGACATTTTCTTTTAAGGCAAGTGAAACACTCTGGAGTAAACATGGATCAACTACCTTTCGACCAACCTCACCCAAACCTTTTGGAAGAATTAAAAGAACTCCGCGAAAAGATTAATTACCATAACTATCTTTACAACACCTTAGACCAGCCTGAAATTTCTGACTATGAATATGACCAGCTATTCAATCGTCTGAAGGAAATTGAACGCAACCACCCCGAACTGATAACCCCAGACTCGCCAACCCAAAAAGTTGGCGCAAAGCCATCCGAACGCTTTCAAAAGGTCAATCATCCAACGCAGGTTCTTAGTTTAACTAACGCTTTTGGTTCGCAGGAAACAATGGACTGGTACAACCGTTTACTCCGTCTGGAACCAGAGCTTGAAAAGGCTGATTTCGTTTTAGAGCCCAAACTTGACGGACTCACCGTTGTCCTGCATTATTACAATGGGGTCTTCACCCTGGGAGCAACCCGTGGCGATGGGCTTGTGGGTGAAGATATCACTGCGAATTTGCGCACCATTCCAAGCTTGCCGTTGCGCATTCCTGTAAAACCTGGCATTATTGTGCCTCGAGAAATTGTATTTCGCGGAGAAGCACTCATCCTGAAAGAGGATTTCACAAAGCTTAATGCTGAACTTGAAGCAAAAGGCGAAAAAACCTATTTAAACCCTCGCAACACAGCAGCAGGTTCATTACGTCAACTGGACCCCGCAATAACCGCCAGTCGCCCATTAAAACTCTTTGTTTATCAAATACTGCATGCTTCGGACACCATTCCAGATACGCAAGAAGGCATTCTTGACTACATTAAAGCCCTTGGTTTACCTTGTGATTCTCTTCGTTGGCATGCCGATAACATTCAAGATGCCATCGCCATTTGCGAAGCACAAACAATGGCACGCCATGACTGGCCTTTTGAGGCAGATGGCATTGTCATCAAAATCAACAATCAAACCCTTTCAAATCGTCTAGGTTCCATCGGCAAGGACGCCCGTGGTGCGGTGGCTTTTAAATACCCCGGCGAAGTCGTTGAAACAAGTTTGTTGGACATTCAAAATAACGTTGGGCGCACTGGTGTCATTACGCCTTTAGCGATTTTAGAGTCTGTGATGGTTGGCGGTGTCGTTGTAAAACAAGCCACCTTACACAACTTTGATTTCATAGCTGATAAAGATATTCGTATAGGCGACAGAGTTTTACTCAAGCGCGCGGGTGAAGTTATCCCCTATATCATCTCGTCCATTCCCGAAAAACGCGATGGCAGCCAGATTCCATTTATTCCGCCATCTAACTGTCCAAGTTGTGATACAGCTTTAATAAAAGATTCTGACGCAGTCGCCTGGTATTGTGAAAACGTCAACTGCCCTGCCCAACTCAATCGCACTATCGAAAACTACGCCTCGCGTACTGCAATGGATATCGCCGGACTTGGAGAGAAAATTGTCGTTCAGCTTACAGAAGCAGGTCTTTTAAAATCTATTGCTGATTTATATATATTGCGAAAAGATGAGCTTTTGAAACTCGATAAATTTGGCGAATTGAAAGCCAGCAACCTGTTAAATGCCATTGAAGCATCTAAATCGCAATCCTTGCAACGCCTTATCATCGGACTTGGTATTCATGGCATTGGCGAAGTTAGCGCCGGCGATTTGGCAAGGCACTTCAAAAGCCTGGACGCCTTGGCTCAAGCCAGCCCTGATGACCTGCAAAGCATCCCAGGCATCGGCCCTAACACTGCTGAATCGATAGTTCATTGGTTCAGTCAAACGCAAAATCAAGCCACACTCCAACGCCTTAAAAGCTATGGGATCTGGCCAGTCATTCAAGAGCAAGCCAAAACTGAAAGCCCCAAACCTTTGGAAGGTCTTACCTTTGTCATTACTGGAACCCTACCCAACATGAGCCGTGATGAAGCCAAACAACTCATTGAATCCAACGGTGGCAAAACAACCGGGTCGGTGAGCAAGAACACAAGTTATTTGCTCTTAGGCGAAAATCCTGGTTCAAAATTAGATAAAGCACTTGATCTCGGCATCCCAACCATTAGCGAAGAAGATTTGAATAATATTCTTAATATTTGATATCCATAAATCTTTCCACTTAACATAAAAAACCGCCATCTAATTCATCATTGATGGCGGTCTTTTTTGTGGAGATGGCGGGAGTCGAACCCGCGTCCGAAAGATTAGACTCTCGAATCTCTACGAGCGTAGTTAGCTATTTCATTTAACCTGATGCAATCTAGCTAACTGAATAAACATCAGGCGATCCGCTTGGACCCGAAAGCCCTCTTAGGATTATCTCACGGAAAGATAATCAGCAATCTGACTTTTATGACATCTTTACCGCGACCGGTCAGATAAACGGTCTCGGGAGACGTGATCTCATCTCTGGAGATCAGCCACCTTTAGTTCTCGCTTATGCAGCGAGGGGAAGGGTAGCGTAGGATGTGCGATTGGCACTTATTGTTTTGTACTGATTTTACGAGTTCGGCACCTCTCGGCTCGCAATCCGGAACCAGCCTCTCCCGTCGAGACCTGGCATCCCCTTGCTCGGCTATTATACAACATTATCAGACAAAACAAAAATCCCCTCGTTCTGAGGGGATTTTTTTAGTGATTATTCAAAATTTTTATTGTTCTGCAGGTGCAAGTTGTTCCAACTGCTCAGCCAGGATGGCATTTGCAGTTTCATTCAAAGCGGTCATGATTGCAGTAACATCACTTGTTGGGTCTTCAATGATGGCAGCCATGGCATTGTTCATTTCCGTTCGGATAGGATCGTAGCCAGGAACTGCGGGTTCAAAAGCACCATATTGAATTAATTCCCAAGCAGTCTTGTAGGGGGGATAGGTCTCAAAGAAATCAGTCATCTTTTCTGCAACGCTCTTGCGTACAGGGAAGTATTGGGTTTCTTGGGCCCAATAAACCTGAACATCAGGGCTGGTGTAGTATTTCAAGAAGATCCAAGCTGCGAGTTCGCGTTCGGGGGTTGATTTGGGAATGCTAACGCTGGCGCCATAGATGTTTTGTTTAATCTTGCCAGTGTTGGGAACAGGACCCACATTCCATTCCATTTCGCCAACGCCTTCTGCGATTGCCTGGGGATAATAAACACCCAAACCAGAGCTTGATGCGACGGTGAAGAGGGATTTACCAGCACCAAATTGAACCTGATCATTGTAGCCATCAACGATGCGCACACAACCATCTTTGGCGAGGCTTTGCAGGAATGTCATCGCAGCAATAGCTTCTTTGCTGTCGAAGGTAAATTGGTTTGTTTTGGCGTTGTAAATATCACCACCGAATGCAAAGACCCAGCTGGCCATATTTGAAGCATCATAGCGCATTGCCATACCAATAGGTTCTGCATCGCCAGTTCCCTTGGAGAAGGGTTGATTAACAGCTTTACAAGCCATTTCTTTAAATTCTTCTGGGGTCTTGGGTGCAGCATCGTAGCCCATTTCCTTAAGCCAGGAAAGGTTGTAATACATAACTTCCATTGAGCGGTTGGGTGGAATACCTAAGCGTTGGTTGTCATACAAGGAGTAGACATCCTGAGCAAAGAAAGCTTCCATGTAGTCTTTCTGGTCCGCTTTGCTAAGACCGAATGTTGGGTCATTGATGATGGTGTTCATATCGAAAATGGCATCAGCAAGTTGGTACATAGCAACCTGGTTTTGATAACCAACAACGATATCCGGTACATCAGGTGTATTCAAGACAGTCATCATCTTGGTGTAAATTTCTGAGTAACGACCAGCAACTTCGGCGTGAACAGTAATACCATATTCATTGGTTTTGTTGAAGTCATCGACAATCTTGTTTAATACAAGTTCGCGATCGCCACTGTGGTTGTGCCAGAAAGTAATGTCTGTTGCGGGTGTAATTTCGCTCCAGTCAATCTTTTCTGTTTTGCCTGTTCCGCCACCGATGCCACAGGCACTCAGGACGAAAGACGCGATGAGCATCATCGCTGCTAAGATAAATACTTTTCTTCTCATTTAATTCAGAACCTCCGTTTGAACGTTGAAAATTTGCAAACAGGCTAAGTTTTGCCCGTCTGTTGACTATTATACTCTATCCTTTAAGCCCAGTGGTTGCAATTCCCTGAGTGAATTGTTTCTGAGTAAAGATATAGAGAATCAAAATCGGAATCAAACTGATTACCGCGCCTGCCATAAGCAATTGGGTTTCAGTTCCGGCTTCCGATACAAAGTTATACAATCCAACCATCAATGTGCGCCATTTTCTTCCGGTTACAATAAGTGGCCATGAAAATGCGTTCCAGGCACCTGTAAAAGCGAATAAAATGACTGTTACGATTGGCGCGGTGCTGATTGGTAAAACAATTTGCGTTAAAAATCGCATATGTCCCGCCCCATCAATGCGGGCAGCGTCCCATAATTCATTTGGGACTTGCTGGAAAAATTGCCTTAACAAGAAAATACTAAAAGCATTCGCCATAAATGGGACTGTTAAGACCCAAAACGTATCGTTCCAGTTTCCCCATGGGATAATTTTCCCACGAACCATGAACAAGTTTGGAATGAGCGTTACTGATTCTGGAACCATCATGGTTGCTAAGAACAGAGTAAAAAATAAGTTTCGACCAGGAAATTCTATTCTTGCGAACGCATAGGCAGCAAGTATGGATGTTATCAATATTCCTATAATCGTTCCCAACGTTACCCAGGTGCTGTTTAGAAAGTAATCACCAAACCTCGCACGATTCCAAGCTTCAGCGTAATTATGCCACTGTGGCACAGCTGGTAACCACCGAACTTGTAGTGTTTCACCCAGTGTCATCAAAGACTGAGAAACCATCCAAAAGAAAGGGAACAAGCTAATTATCGCGCCGATAATTAATACAACATAAATGAAGATTTTGCCTATTACTTTTAGCACAGGGTTAGTCTTTTTGATTGTTCCAATGTGTTGTTTTAGGACATCTTGATTAGCCATAGAAGACCCTTTCTGCCATAAGTTTGTTTTGGATGAAGGTTAAACACAGAATGATAAGGAACAACACCATTGACATTGCTGTTGCACGTCCAAACTGTGTAAATTGATAGAACCGCTCAAAAATGTATACGCTGGCAGTCACGACCGAATCACCCGCTGATGGAATTTTTAGCACATAGATATGGTTGAAGGCTTTAAATGTACCAATCAACGAAATCATCGTGAGATAAAAAGTAATCGGTGAGAGGTATGGGATTGTAATATTGGTGAATAGCTGCCACTTTGTCGCGCCGTCAATTTCAGCAGCTTCGTAAACCTCTTTGGGAATATTCCCCAATCCACTTAGGAAAATGACCACGTTGTATCCAACAAAGGTCCAAACACCAAAAATCATAATGACAATCAATGCCAAACTTGGTCCTGCCCAAAAACCTTCTATGTTCAAACCTAAGAGTTGCATAATCGGTTTGCTTTCAAAGCGCCATTTGAGTGGATCAATGCCGAAAAGACCAATAAAACGATTAGCAATGGAATATGGCTCACGATTAAAGATAATCCGGAATACAACAGCTGTAGTTACCGCAGGTGTAATATAAGGTAAGAAGTAGAGCAGACGAAAACCTTCTTTAAATTTTATATCCTGATACAGAAGATAGGCTATTACTAGCCCAATAATAATCTGAGTTGGAACAGTTCCCAAAGCATAATATAACGTGTTGACCAAGGATTGCAGAAACGATTTATCGCCAGTTTCCATCATCGCGTTCCAACCTTTTGAGAAGACAATACCAGAAACGATAGCAATCGCTAGAAACACCCACCAACTGTACTTACTGTATTTGTTACTCGCTTTCTCCATTTTGTTCTGGACAAAAAAGCCAACAAAAAGGATGGCAACGCCCCCCAATACCCAAAGGAAATTAGTCCAGGAACCAAATATTTCGAGATAATTTTTCAACCCTACAAAAGCGCCTTTTCGAACATTCCAATTGATAAGAGACATATAAAAGGCATAGCCAATCGGGAAAAGCCCAAACAGAAAAATGATTATAAAGGCTGGGGTAATAAAGGAATAAGCTGTAACCAGGTCAATTACCTTTTGAAATGCCATCCCTTTTTTGAGCTTAGGGTTTGTTGTTTCAGGAATTACTTGATGAGATTCATCAAGTTTTGAACAATCGATGCTTTCGACATGTTCTTGGTCGTTTTTTTCTTTTTCAACTTCCACTAAAACCTCACTCCTCTAAGAATTTAGGTTAGTTATTTGAACGATCACTATCTATTCTACACGATAAAAACGTCTTAAGCGCAAATTGGCTCATTTTATTTATCATCTGTTTCTATCAAGCCACATTATACATCAGGGAAATTAGTTTTTCTATAATTATTCACGCATGGTTTGTAAAATTCCTATAATGATATTGCATAAGAAATACTCATTCCAAACCGAGATATACAATCACAGGATCATGATCACTAAATGCTTCTATCTCAATTTCTGCCGTGTTTAGGTGTATCACTTGCAAGCTAAGCATTTTTTGGTGCAATGATGCGCTTAGGAAAATTTGGTCCATCATCTGCCCGTTACCCTGATAAATATAAGAGTATCTATTCCTTTCTGGCAAACTTAATGTTGTATTTTTTAGTTCCTCTCCCATTAAGGAATGGACAGTTTCAGTCCAGTAAAAATCATTGATGTCCCCTAACACAACGACATTCGCAGAAGCATCTGTTTCCAAAATTTGTTTTACAAACGCATTAACTGCTTTTGCTTGAGCAATGCGCCGGCTTTCAGATGGCAAAGGAGGCGGTTGAATTTCGCCATATAAAGGACCATCTTCACCTTTGGAACTGAAATGCACACCAATCACAAATAAGTTTTCGCCCTTATATTCAAAATGGGCAATGAGAGCCTTGCGTGAATTACGAAAACAACTGTTATTTGGCCAAATACGCCCGGGATTATGGCTCAAAGCAACTCTACCATCTTCAACAATTAATTCAGTTTCTGTTCGAGCACCAGCTTCGCCAAGACCATTGAATTTTAATCCAGTATCTGGCCGATAAAGAATAACAATACGACCATTTCCACCGCTTATCCCACCTTCCGAATTTCGTTCCGGGTCAATGCTAATCGCGTGATACTCTGGTCCACCGTTCAACATTATAGCTTTTATAATTTTCTCAATGGTCAGTTGCGCGCTTACTGTCTTGCTGTCAGTCGCACCATCATCGTCCAGCACTTCCTGTAAAACCAAAATATCAGGTGACAATAAGCTATCTACAACATGTTCAGCAAGCGCTTCAAATCGCGCTGATTCGTCAGTTGCCGCCAGGTTTTCAACATTATAAGTTGCGATTGAGAGTGGTTTTCCACCAGGTGGTTCAGCTTTTGCTTGGTCGATTTTCCCGTTTTCATAAACCAGCTTTTCGGTAGGCAACAGTCGATAGTTACCATAGTCATAGCTGATTACCCCACGAATCGGCTCAGTGAATTTTGCACCAACATATATTTTTGGTATCTGAATAAAAGTGTCATCCAAAAGAATGCGTTCAGGATTGTAATCATTCTCCCGAATAACCAACACACCCGTATCCGCAAACAAACCAGCGTCCACGCCTTCATCAGCAACCACAGTTAACTCGTTATAGCGGTTTGTGCTTGTTACCGCCACTGCGTTATGGACTTCAACGAGCATACCTTCCAAGCTTTCAAAGAAATCCATACCGTCTTCTTCCGGGTCAAATAGCGCATTATCGCGTCCTACATAGCCTTTAACATCGTTTTCAATAATTAGGTTTGGGATAACTCTTCCGCCCTTACCCAGAATAACCGCTTTGGGTAAGGGATGTCCAGAGCTAAGTACTTCAAATTTAGGGTTAACTAATTGCGTTATGCTTAGCGAATTCAACTGCCCTAAGGTTGGCTTGTGTTCCTTAACCATGGCCTGATACACGAGCACCCTGTCGCCTTTCTTTACCATACTTCCAGAAGAATGGGCAACAAATATTGCTTCTGAACTGCAGTCATCGCCATCTTCAATTAAATCTTGCAGATAAAATCCTGTCCCGCTTACCGCGGTTACTATTCCGGTCACACACTGAATCGTTGAATTTTCCAGGGGAGATCGATGGCCAACGCCTTGAATTTCATGAATTCGGGTAATTTTCTTGTTTTTACACAAAACGGCAATTTCGGCTTCGTCTGTCGGAAGTTTTGATATTAATCTGCATGAGTTGAATAGGAAAGAAATTATTACAAGCAAAATAATAACGCGATAGATACTCATTGATTTCTTCATGGGTTTAATTTTACTTGAATTCGACGATAAACGTCATCTTCGTGGTATATTATTCTCAGACATGACAAATAATAAGCACAAACGCGATAGCTTACATTTAAACGAAACTTTACACCATGTTTTCTACGCGTTGTTTTTTATTGTCAAAAATTAAACATATCTCGCAAAGGAGTATTCGATGAACGAAGATTTTATTTTGATTACTGGTGCTAATGGAGAAGTTGGACATGGGCTTATCAAGCATCTTGCAAAAGTTGGTCATAAGAAAATAATCGCCTTTAGCCGCCGTCCGCTTTCAGAAGAACTACAGCCGTTTGTTTCCCATCCCCTGGCAATGGACGTTCAGGATCTGGCTGGACTTACAGAACTCTTCGAAAATCACAATATCACCACTGTCTACCATCTTGCTTCAATCCTTTCCACCAAAGCCGAACATGATCCCGTTCTCGCACATAACATAAACGTCAATGGGACGATGAACTTACTAAAGCTATGTGCAATGAAGATGGAAAAGACAGGTAAACCAGTCAAATTCATATATCCTAGTTCAATTGCGGTACATGCGATTCCCAACCTTGAAGTTAAAGCTCAGGCTGGAAAAGTCAAAGAAAATGACTATGTTCAATCCACAACCATGTACGGTATCAACAAACTCTACTGCGAGAATCTTGGCCGTTACTTCAACAGCCACTACAAACAACTTAGCTATGCGCCTGACGAACGACCTTACGTAGATTTTCGCGCGCTACGCTTCCCAGGCCTCATCAGCGCTGACACAATGCCCACCGGTGGCACCAGCGATTACGGTCCTGAAATGATTCATGCCGCAGCGAGTAACAGACATTACAACTGCTTTGTCCGTCCAGACTCCACCTTGCCGTTCATGGTGATGCCGGATGCCATTAAGTCACTCGTCATGCTCCACGCCGCTGACCGCAAACGCCTCACCCAGACTGTTTACAACGTCACCAGCTTTAGTCCAACTGCACAGGAAATTTACGAAGTCACCAAAGCCGCCTTCCCGAATGCGGATATCGACTTCGTGCCTGATGTCAATCGCCAGGGCATCGTAGATAGCTGGCCTGCCGATATTGACGACAGCGCCGCCCGAAAAGACTGGGACTGGCAACCTGATTATGACTTTGAACGCGCCATCAACGAATATCTCATCCCAGCTATTCGTCAACGATACGCTTAAGCAAGGTGTAGCATGCCTCTTTACGAATACGAGTGCCAAAGTTGCGGAAAACATTTTGAACTATTACGTTCCATTTGTCAGGCAGATCAGCCAGCGAAATGTCCCGCTTGTGCAAATAATGACAGCAAACGTTTAATCTCACTGGTAAATGCCTATAGTGCCGGACGTAATCTTGGTCAAGGCAGCGCCAGTTGTTCTTCATGTTCAAGCCACAATTGCGGGAGTTGTAGATGAAAAAGGCACGCAAATACTTTGAAAATAAAAATGTACTGATTACCGGAGGCTCCAGTGGCATCGGCTTTAGCATTGCGCAAGAGCTTATGCAAATGGGAGCCTCCGTTTGCCTTTTGGCACGCAACCAGGAAAAACTTGAAGAAGCCAAACACAAGCTTCAAGTTCTTGCTGTCAAGCCACAACAAACAGTCGAAATACTCTCCGCTGACGTCGCGGACACCGAACGCCTTTGTGAGATCATTCCAGCTTACCTGAAAGATAACCCCGTCCCAGACGTATTAATCAATGCCGCCGGCGTCGCCCGTCCGGGTTATGTCGAAGAACTCGATTTAGACATCTTCAAGTGGACCATGGATATCGACTATCACGGCACCGTGACGATGACCAAACTGCTTTTACCGTACTTTTTGGAACGTGGCAGTGGGCATATCGTCAACTTTTCATCTCTGGCAGGTGTTTTGGGCGTTTTTGGCTACACCGCTTATTCTGGCGCCAAGTTCGCTGTGCGTGGTTTCACAGACGTTTTACGCGCTGAAATGAAACCCAGGGGAATCAATGTCTCTATCGTTTACCCGCCTGACACCGACACACCCCAGCTGGCCTGGGAAAGTCAATTTAAGCCATACGAGACGCATATAATCGCCAACTCCGATAAGCCCATTTCCGCTGAACTGGTTGCCCACTCCGTACTTAAAGCTGTTTCCCGCAAAAAGTATGCGATTGTCCCCGGTATTGATGCGAAACTTACTTATCTTTTGGGCACGACCCTGGGTAATTTGGTTTATCCAATCATGGATATACTCGTTTCCAGCGCGATTAAAAAGAAAAAGAAGGCAAATAAATAGCCTGCATCTTTGATGGATCTAAACCAAGTTTTAGAAAAATGGAAAAACAGCCAATCGTTTACCGATAATGTAAGCGCATGGATTGTAACGCCAGCGGTTGATGCCAAAGCGTTCCCATTCCCTAAAAATCTGGACCCAAAGCTTACAGGTGCATTAGATAAAAACGGTATCACCCATCTTTATTCCCATCAGCTCGAAACATTTAAGTCAGTAGAAGAAGGTAAAAATGTCGTAATTGCGACTGGCACCGCCAGCGGTAAGACACTCGCTTACAACCTGCCTGTCATCAACCACATTATACAAAATCCTAACGCCTGCGCGCTTTATATTTATCCTACTAAAGCGCTGGCACAAGACCAGCTAAACAATCTAAACGATTTAAGAAACACCGCCAATATTCAAAACATATTCATACCAGCCATTTACGATGGTGACACACCTCAAAACCAACGCATTACTATACGCAAAAGTGCAAATATTTTAAAGACTAACCCCGATATGCTGCACCAAGGCATCTTGCCCCATCACACAAAATGGCATCGCTTTTTATCCAATCTGCGCTTCGTTATTATTGATGAAATGCATAGTTACCGTGGTGTCTTTGGCTCGCATTTCGCCAATGTCATCAGACGACTCAAACGTATTTGCGCCTTTTATGGCGCTTACCCCCAATTCATCCTCACATCCGCGACAATCGGCAATCCCCTGGAACTTTCTGAAAACCTCACTGAAACATCTGTCCAGGTCATTGATCATGATGGCTCACAACAGGGCGAAAAACAATTCATCATCTTCAACCCACCACTTGTCGACCAACAACTCGGAATCCGCAAAAGTGCCCTAAACACGGCTGTAAACTTCAGCAAGGAACTGATTGCTAACAGCATCCAAACACTCATCTTTGCCCGCACCCGTCGCACAGTAGAAATGACCTTAAGCTATTTGCGCGATTCATTACCCATTCATCTGCTCGATAGGGTTCGTGGCTACCGCAGTGGCTACCTTAAAGATGAAAGGCGCGAAATAGAAAGGGATTTTCGTGAGTCTAAGCTTTTAGCAGTTGCCTCAACATCAGCATTAGAATTAGGTATAGATATCGGTGACTTAGAATCAGTTATTTTACTTGGCTATCCGGGTTCAATCGCCACGACCAAACAACGCGCCGGTCGGGCCGGTCGTAAAAATCAAAGCGCCGTCGCCATTCTTATTTCTACCCCCGACGCGCTTGACCAATATCTTGCCAATCACCCCGATTATCTCACTGGGCAAAACCCAGAAAACGCCTTAATTGACCCCAATAACCTTTCCATTCTCACACAACATATCCTTTGCGCGACATTTGAATTACCCTTTAGCGCTAACGAAGGCTTCGGGAATGTCGACCCCTATTTATTACGCAGCATTTTGGAATTATTCTCACAGCAGGCGGTGCTTAACCAACAAAACGACAAGTACTACTTCATCAGCGATGACTATCCCTCCGCAAATGTATCGCTACGCGCGACAACGCCCAATATCGTGACCCTCAAATGTATTACAAATCAACACGCCCAAACAATCGGCGAAATTGACGCATCTTCAGCGTCTTGGTTTGTGCATCCTGGTGCAATCTATTTGCATGACGCTGACACTTATAAGGTAAACGCGCTTGATATTGATAAAGGTGAGTGTTTGCTTGAAGCTATTAGCACAGATTATTACACCATCCCCAACCTGAGTACCAGCATAGAAAACTTTTCCGTAATCACGCAAGAAGACCATCAAAACTATCAAAGCAATTATGGAAATCTCTCCCTGAAATTTGAGATAAACAGTTTCAAAAAACTCCGCTGGCATACCAACGAAGTACTCGGAGTTGAATCACTCAACCTGCCACCCAGTGAACTCACAACAGTCGGTTTTTGGATTAGCCTAAAGCAAGGCTTCCTGAACCAACTTAAAGATGATGGCAAATGGACCGCGACGGATAACGACTATGGCACAAACTGGCAAAAACTGCGGGAGAAAATCATCGCACGCGATAACTATCGGTGTCGCGCGTGCGGGAAAAGCTTCGCCAGTGCCAGCCTGCATGTCCATCATATTCAACCTTTCAAGTCCTTCGGCGACCCTCAGCTCGCCAACAAAGCCAGTAACCTGGTCACCCTTTGCCCAGGTTGTCATAGTTTGGCGGAAATTAACGTTCGCATCCGCAGTGGACTTGCCGCCGCAACAAATGCGCTTCGCAATCTGGCGCCGCTCTTAATCATGTGCGATGCAGAGGATATCGGCTGTCTTGCTGAACCAAAGTCCGTCCTTGCCAATGGATTGCCTGCCATTTTGGTCTACGACGGCATGCCTGGCGGATTAGGACTATCCCGTAAATTGTATGAAGAACAAAGCTTTTGGTTCACACGCGCCACAGAAGCCATTGAAAGCTGCCCTTGCGCCGAAGGCTGCCCTGCCTGCGTTGGACCAGTTGGCGAACAAGGCTACGGTGGCAAATCTGAAGGCATCGCGCTGCTCAAAGGACTGATATGAGCGACTGGCAAAACCTAAGCGAACAATTACGCAAACTCGGCGTCAAGTTTGGAGTTCAGGAACAAGAAAAAGCCAAGCCACACCAAACAGACGAATTTCCAATTGAATCCGTCCTAAATTGCAGCGAAACGCGAACCCCCATTGGCGACATCATTTCTATACGCAAGCAATTTCCACTAAGCTATACGCATGGCACGCATAATATAATCCCAAGCGATACATTCAAACGTATATTGGCCTGGGCAAACATCCCAGAGCACGAAAATATCAAGCTTGAAAACCTAATTTTTCTTGACACCGAAACAACTGGCCTCTCAGGTGGCACCGGCACAATGGTCTTTATGATCGGCCTGGCAAAATTCACCGGCACAGACCTGCTGCTTGAACAGTTTTTTCTTAGAAACCCATCCGAAGAAGAAGCCTTCCTGCATGCCATCTCTCAGTTCTGCGCTGACATGAAAGCTGTCGTCAGCTACAATGGCAAAGCCTTCGATATTCCCATCCTAAACACCCGTCATATTCTGCAAAGGATTCCCAGCCCGTTTATCAATATTTACCACATCGATTTACTCACTGTCAGCCGGCAGCTTTGGCGTTTGCGTCTCTCCCAATGTCGCCTGGAAAATATCGAACAGGAAATCCTTCAATATTACCGCCTGGATGGCGAAGTTCCAGGCTATCTGGTACCCGAATTCTACAAAAACTATCTTCATACTGGTGACGCGAGACCATTAAAAGGGGTCTTTTATCACAACCAGGAAGATGTTCTTAGCTTAACCGCCCTGTTCAGCCTGATTGCTGATATTCTCGAAGACCCTTTCAACGCCAACCTGCCCTATCCCGTTGATGTTTACTCGCTTGGAAAGATATTCGAACAACTCCACGAACCCGAAATCGCCAACAAATTATATAAGCACTCACAGCACCACGAGCAAGATACCGCCCTCCGTTTACGTTACATTCTCCAACAAGCCAGCCTGTTAAAGCGTCAAAACCTTAGTCAGCATGCCATTCCGCTTTGGGAAGAAGCTGCCACGCATTACAATCTCCATGCCATCGAAGAGCTTGCCAAATACCACGAACATAAATCCAAACAACTCCATTTAGCTCTTGAACTTTGCCAAAAAGCCCTTATCCACCTCGCATTAACGAACCAGACCGATTCCGTTTCATATCAACGGTTCAAACACCGTCAACAACGTCTGATTCGAAAAATCAATCGAGATAAAGAAATTAATTAAACAAATTGCCTGTTTTGGCTTTAATTTCTCATCTATGATTTTTGTTAAAGCCTGTCTTATTTATTGGCTGTTATCTTGACACTTTCTCGTTTTGAACCTATAATTTCATTTGTATTAATAGGTTTGGTAAGGGCTGCCATGTCCTATTTAAAATCCAGCCAATTAGTATACAAGTGTTTATAAAAAACCTTGTAGAAAGCATATTAATAATCAATCTAGATATTATCAATCCCCTGCTACTAACGTAGATGGGGAATGTACGTTTTTGAAAGTTTCACTTATTTGATGTTGATAATATCGAAATATAAGGAGGTGCTTGGCAAACAATAATGAAATTACCTGTTCAGTACATTAAAACAAATCCAAAAAATACTATTAAGAAGGATGTGAAAATGAGAAAAACTACCTTAACTAAAATTCTCTCCTTGATCATCATCGTCGGAATGCTCTTCAGCATTGCGCCGATTACCGCAAGAGCAGAGAACCTCCCACAAGCAGAAGCAACAGTTTCTGGTTTCATTAAAGATGGCGGTATATTTGGGGGCGCCAAACACGGTTATCCTCTGTATGCCAAAGTCACCGTTACAGGTCCTGGTGGAGAGCAAATCTTCTACTCAGACCCATTCACCGGAGACTACCAAGTCGTGGTAGAAACAGGAGTTGAATACACCTTTAAATTTGAAGCCGAGCTTCCCGGTTATATTCCCTTCCTCCAAACCTATACATTCGATGCAAACACCACTTTGAACGTCGGCCTGAACGTTGCTGATTCCTGTACCGCCCCCGGTTATCAGCCCCAATATGATGTATTCTTCGATTTTGAAGACAGCGAACAAGGCTTTACCTTTGGTGGTCAGAACAGCTCATGGGCATGGGGTGAGTTCACCAGCGGTCCCGGATATGCCATCAGTGGTACCCACGGTATCGCAACCAACCCTGCTGGTCAATATAACAACAGCGAACTAAGCTGGGCGATGAGTCCTGTTATCGACCTTAGCACTGTACCTGCCGAAGCAGTCGTCTTTATCGAATGGTGGAACTGGCTCTATACTGAAAGTGCTACCTCCACCTGGGATGTTGCCAGCGTTGAATTCACAGCCAACGGCACAACCTGGACCACCGTTTGGGGTCCTTACCCACGCCAGGATACTGCCTACCGCCAGGAACGCATCATTATCGATGATATCTACCATGTTGACACCTTCCAATTCCGCTTCTGGTTCAAATCAGACAGTAGTGGTCTGCGCGATGGCTGGTATATCGATGATATCGGTATTGCTGCGGTAGTAATGTCAGAACCGCCTACTCAAGTGGGTGCCTATTACTTTGATGGTGCCGCGGGTGAAGAGGAATGGACCACTGGCAGCTCAGGCACCGGTGAGAACAGCTGGGCGAAAGGCGCTCCTACGTCAGGTCCTGGTGCCGCCTATTCCGATCCCAACGTCTGGGCAACGAACCTGTCTGGTGATTACAACTCTAATGAAGTCAGCTACATCACCTCACCAGTCATGGATCTTTCTAACTATGCTGGCAAAGGTGTCGTCGTAGAATGGATGGACTGGCTGCGAACAGAATCCGCTACCTATAACTGGGACGTCGGACGACTCTACGCGTCAAACGATGGCGGTATCACCTTCAACCTCATTGAAGACAACATTAAACGACAAGACACTGTTGGCGGTGCCTACAAAGCTCAACGCCGTGAACTTTCCTCTGATTACGCAACCGCTGGATTCCAGTTCCGCTTTGAATTTAAATCAGACTACAGTGGCAACCGACCTGGCTGGTACATTGACGATGTTGAATTTAGTGTATCTGATCCTGTAGCCGTTCCTTGTGGCCCTGTACCCGGTGGAATCGTTGCTGGTTGGGTCTATGATCTCAACGTTGAAGATGCTGACGTACCTGTCATGGGCGCGCTCGTTGCCACAGACGCTGGCAGCGACACTACACAGGAACGCCCCTATGACGCGGACAACGACGGTCTCTACTACTTCTTCCAACCCACTGTAGGCGCAGTTGCCGAGGATGTTGAATTTACCGTTTCGAAAGACAAATACGGTACTGTCGTTGAAGAACGCGCTATTACCCCCGAAATTGTCAACCGCCAGGACTTCCGCATCGGCTCCGGTTGGATTGTTGCTAATCCCGAAGCACTCGAACGCGCCATCTTCCTGGGCGATGATGACGAATACAGCACCTTAACGCTGCACAACAAGGGTGCTGCTTACGGTTCTTACGAAATCATCGAAGTTGATTACGGTTACGAACCGCTCTATCAACCTGCTCCAAAACCCACAGTCAGCATTCCAGCATTCACCGGTGAAATTCCCCATAGTGACGAACCTTCTTCAATCTTCCGCGATCCCAAGCTGACCACAGCTTACCAAGGACCACTCACCCTTGAATTGTCACCCAATGCTGCTAAATTCGGTATCACCCAGGCACCTGCTGCAACCGCTGCAGAATTGCTTAGTGATACGCTCTGGCACTGGCCAGATTTGACCCTTCCCACCACCTATGAAAACAGAGGCTCCACAGGCGCGGCAACTTATCTCTTCGCCGGTGACTTCCTTGGTGGTGATTACAGCAAACTCTATGCCATCAGCTACAACAATGGCAATATGTATACCGTTGACACCGAAACTGCTGCGGCAACCGAGATTGGCTACGTGACCAGACCCAGTGGAACGACCTACTCCGGTTTAACTGGCGCCAATGGCTTCTTCTATGGTGTTGGTACTGAATGTGGTACTCGCTCTGTCCTCACCAAAGTCTTCACTGACGCCAGCATGGAAGAAATTGGTGTCATTTCAGGTGCAACCTGTTTGATCGACATTGTCTACATTCCAAGCGAAAACATGCTCTATGGTGTGGACCTGGTTGATGACATGCTTTGGAAGATTGACCCCGAAACTGCCGCTGGTACTGTTGTTGGATCGGTTGGTGTCAACGCTAACTACGCCCAGGGTATGGACTACGATGAAGTCAATGACGTTATCTACTGGGCTTCCTATCATTCAATTCCCGAATTGCGTGTTATCGACCGCACCACAGGTGCCTCAGCATCGATTGGCGCATTCCCCAGTGGAACTGAAATCGACTCCTACGCAATCCACGCTTATGGTGGTGGTGGCGGTGGAGCCATTCCCTGGCTAGACGAAGACCCCGTTGAAGGTGTTGTCCTTCCTGGTGAATCCGATCAAATCCAGCTCACCTGGTCTGTGAAAGATATCGACCAGCCCGGTGACTATTTTGGCGAGCTCCGCATCAAAACCGATACACCCATCGAAGTTCCGCCCATCCCTGTAACCCTGCATGTCTGGCGTCCTTACAACTACGGTAACATCAAAGGTACCGTTGAAGCCTTTGAAAAATGTGATGTCAATCCTGCTCCTGCTGCTGAGGTAACGGTCAACTTCTATCGCGATGGTGAACTCCACAAGAGCACTGTCACCGGTGAAGATGGCTACTACAGCTACGCTGTCCAGGCTGGCACTTACGATGTTGAATTCGTCTACGAAGGTTATGTAACCGGTCGTGTTGACGGTGTTGTCCTTGGCAACAGCGAAGAAGTCTTTGTCGACTTTACCCTGCGCCACGACAGCCCCTGCTTGACCTACACCCCTGATTTTGTCTATCAGGAACTCTATCCTAACCAATTAGCCGAGCAATTCCTCACCTTCACCAACGTCGGTGCCCAGGATGCTATCTTCGAAATCTCCGAACTTGTCGGCGAAGGTCCTGTGCCCTATGCTTATGGTCAACCTAAATTCATAGAAGTTAAACAACACGTTGCCCCTCGCAGGCTTAACATTCCTGAATACACTGGACCCAGCCTCGCAGTAGCCAACCCAACAACTGAAGCCAAACCCAACGCACTAGCTCCTTTGCCGGGCGCAACTATTCAGCTGAATGAGAACGCTGCTCAATACGGCATTACTGAAGTAGTGCCCGCTTACGCTGCTCATCTCTTCCCTTCACCACAGACTTACGCCAAATTCCCCGATGTTTCAGTTCCGGGAACATGGACCCAGTTTGGTACCCCTGAGGGCAAAATTTACGCTGGTGACTTCCTCGGTGACGACTTTACTAAACTCTATGTCGTTGACAATGACACAAAAATGTTAAAAACTGTCGACGTTGAAACAGGTGCTCACACATCTATAGGTACTATATCAACACCTTCAGGTAACGTGACTGGTATGGCTGGTGCCGATGGTTACTTCTATGCTACGACTTCGAACTGCGGATCAGATTCTACTCTGTTCAAGATTCACCCCAATGGCGACACAGAAACTATTGGTATGATTTCCAGTGCGTCTTGCGCAATTGATATCGCCTATATCCCCAGCGAAAATATGCTTTACGTTGTTGATTTAGTAACTGCGGCATTGCATAAATTTGCGCCCGATAACCCTGGCGGTTCTACTCAGGTCGGTAGCGGTCTTGGCTATTCTCCAAAATATGCTCAGGGAATGGACTACGACGAAATTAACGGTATCCTCTATTGGGCAGCCTGTAGCGATAATGATTACAGCGAATTACGCATCATCGATACTGTCTCAGGTAACTCTGTTAAGGTTGGAGACCATCCCAGTGGTGAACTGGACGCTTTCAGCATCGCAGGCAGCTCCGGTGGTGGGCCAATTGAACCCGGTGACATCCCCTGGCTTGAAGAAGATCCCACTGCCGGTGTCGTCTTTGCCGACGGTGGTACAGTTGATGTAACCCTCACATTTGACTCCACTGGTTTGGTTTGGGGCGATTACTTTGGCGCGCTTAGCATCGCCAATGCACCCGATCCCAAGATCACCATCCCCGTGCAGTTACGCATCCTGCCTTTCAACTACATTTATCTGCCCATGATCCAGATCTACTTCGCCCCACCTGTGCACTAGTTCATGGCTTAGAATTACCTGATTGGTAATAAACCCAGAGGCTGTCGAATTGACAGCCTCTTTACTTTTAGAAAAAATCTAAATAATTTCGTTTCTGATCCTCGTAGCAAGCTACGGGGAAATGCCCTCATTCGTATTATAGTTTGGCTTTTCCTATGAAATAGGCGAACAAATTATCACCTCACCTTTTTAGGGTGTATCTGTTTTTATAATCATCAAGGGATAAAATAAATAATATTCTTCTGTTTGCTCAACAAGTGTAATAACTGAGACACCAAGCATTTGCATGTCTAAATAATTGCCACCCCACTCCATTGTTTTAATAATATCAGGATTACTTTGCCATGTATCCCGTATAAATATAGTGTTACCTTGATACCCATAACCAACCATAATATGCCCCACAACAGAGATTATTACAGGATTTCCGTTATTAATTAGCTCCTTGTATTCTTCAAGAGTAAAACCTCCTTCGTAAGTGGATTGATTAAAACAGTCTTTTATCTGATAGCCTTTTGATTCAAAAAAGTTTTTTAAACCAACAAGCCCATCTCTGTAGTAATAAGGATCGTTTTCAAGATCTGTACAATAACGTCTTGGACGATCTGGGTGAGTCTTCATAAAGATGGCGGTCATACCGTCTTTGTTCATATGATTAGATTGACTTGTTTTCATGTAATCACCGACTGTTTCTGGCTGATGTTCAATCCAATTGTTTTGAATAAAAGGGTCTTCTTCATCACTTAAATATTCCAACCAATAATTATCAATAGTACCTCTTTCATTTCGGTTATCATAATTTTGCCTTGAAGCCACAATTGGATTGTTCGGATAACGTCGGCCAGTTCTATCTACCCACGAACCTGACCAGTCATTATCTGTTATTGGCGCAACTCCATTACCAACACTACCTGTATAAATATTCGGATAGCCATTTCTGTCATACCATGCAGCAACCATAGATCCACTAACCGCTCCACAGCCATAAACCCACGAGTATGATGGGAATTTTTCTAGCAAGACTATTGGCTCATCGCTGAAATTAGTGTCATATGATATATCGTCATAATCTTTTGGAGGAACTGGTGAGCCACCAATCAGATACATAGTTGTAATACCATCCCCTGTTTTAAATTCAGTTTTTCCATAATTAGGATAAATCCATTGAACACCTTCATCGGCTTTAGCTGTTGATGTCTTTATTCCTGACATGATAATTATTGTCAATGAAACAGAAATAAGAATAGTAAGGACAGATTTTTTCCTTTTCATAATTTCCTTTATAAATCAGAGTTTTCTAAACATTTTTCTTCTTTTTCAATAGAAAGGCGCTAATAAAAATTAGTTTTTCAAATTTCATGTTATTTTTCACAAACGTCTCTTGTTATTTTATCTCAAATTATTTAAAAGGCACTTTCTATTAGATGCTTTACAGGATTCTTTTACAATATAAGTGGCTATACGAATAGAAATAATGACTTTGAACAAACTGTAATATATTTCTTGAAATTTTGCTTGTTTTAATAATGCTCTATATACACCCGTAAACACTCATGTTTTAAAACTTAAATTCAATTTCAATAGCATCAAAATGTTTTTGTAAATAACACCTAGAAAGAAAGCAAACTAATCAATTTCAATGATTCTTTTATGACAACCACTAGTTTTAATTTCAGTAGGCGCAATTGTATACATATCAGCCAAATCCTTCATGGGAGTTTCTATAAACACACAATTTTTCTCTTTTATAATTATTTGACTAGTTTTCTTATAGTTTCTCTGCTAGGTTTTCTTCACTTCTTCAGTAAATGCGTCTCGCTAACGGTAAAGTTAACATCCTCACCAACCTTTCCTTAATCACCTTCCCCTTGCTAAATTGCTTTCTTGTTAGAAATATTTTCTAATTTACAGCGCATCGTCAATACTATTTAAAAATGAAATATTTTTATATTATGCATGCTTATATTGTATCAATTATTTCAAATTTCTATTGAAATCAAACTCATTAAAGCGAATCATCTTGACACTATTTTTGAACACCCCTATAATTATAGCGTGTTCAAAATCACGCATATAAACGGAAGGACTTACAATAGAGGAAACACTTTTAAGTCCTTACATGTGAACCTTGTCAAAATCTTTGGCATTCATTTCCAAAGACATACTTTTCAGGAACACGAACTTCAAACCAGGAGGTGCTGTTTACTATCAAAAGAAAACCATTTTATGTTAGAGAAGTTGTCACAAATTTCAAAAATAAAACTAAAGAAGGATGCGATATGAGAAAATTTTCAATTACCAAAATTCTCTCCGTTCTGCTTCTGTTAGGCTTGCTCTTTAGCTATGCCCCACAGACCGCACGCGCAGAGATCGCCGCTCAACCAGCGGTGACCATCGAGGAGGCCGTCTTGCAAGATATGCAAGCCAACGGATCTGCCTCATACTTTATCGAGTTTGCTTATACTGCTGACTTGAGCCCCGCTTATTCCATGAACTGGTCTGACCGAGGTTGGTTCGTTTACGAAACCCTCAAAGCCCAAATGGAAACCAGCCAGGCTGCAGTTCAGGCATATCTTAGCAACGCTGGTGTTGAGTTCCGCCCATTCTGGATTAACAACAGTATTTTTGTTAAGAACTCGAATGCGACCGTTCTTTTTGCTGTTCAGGATTTTGAAGGCGTCCAGGCTATCACTGCCGAGCCCATCTTCCACATCTATGAACCCGAACCTGCTTCAGAAGACCAAATCATGGCTGTCGAGCCCAACCTGACCGTCATTCAGGCACCAGATGCCTGGGCAGCCGGTTATGAAGGTGGCAGCTACACCGTCTCCAATATCGACACTGGTGTTCGCTATACCCACGAAGCCCTAAACGCTTCCTATCGCGGTAAAGAAGGCAGTGGCTATGACCACAACTACAACTGGTACGATCCTTACAGCAGCAACTATCAGGCACCACGCGACGATAACGGACACGGTTCCCACACTATGGGCACCATGGTCGGTAAGACCGCCGATGAAGTGAACCAAATCGGTGTCGCTCCCGGTGCCAATTGGATCGCCTGCCGTGGCTGTGATACCAGCTCTTGTACTGGTGAAGCCCTCTTGGCATGTGCCCAGTTTGTTACCGCTCCCCACGACCTCACCGGTGCAAATCCCAACCCTGACCTGCGCCCCGTCTCTGTGAACAACTCCTGGGGGAACTGTCAACAGGAATATAATGACTGGTATCGCACAGCTGTTAATGGCTGGGTTGCCGCAGGTATTTATCCCGCCTTTTCTAACGGTAACAACAGCAACTGTGGTTACCCAAGTGACCCGCCCTTAAACACGGTTGGTAACCCCGCCCGCTATGGTAACGTTTCCGGTGTTGGTTCAACCTCTAAGAGTTCCAGCCAATATGCCAACCACTCTAACAAGGGTCCAACAGACAATCTTGACGACGTCAACCCCAACGATGGTTGGGCTGATCTGAAACCCCAGTTTGCGGCACCTGGTGTTGGTATTCGTTCATCAACCCAGGGCTCTGACACTTCCTATTCCAGCTACTCGGGTACCTCCATGTCAGCGCCCCACGTTGCTGGTACGATCGCTATGCTCGTTGAAGCCGCGCCTTGTCTTGCCGGTCAATATGGAACGCTTGAAACCATCCTTGAACAAACCGCCTTCCCGGTTCCCCACCCTACTTACAATACCCAACCCAACTACGCGACCGGTTATGGTGAAATCCGCATCATGGACGCCATTGAAGTTGCTGCTGGTATGTGTGGTGACTATATTGTTCAGGGTACTGTTTACGATGACGCCACTCCCGCCAACCCCCTTGCTGGTGCAAAAGTCACCTTGGTTCCAACCGATCCTGATGGCTACACCCGCAATGTGACCACCAACGCTGAAGGTTTCTACACCGCGCAGGTTGATGCCGACACATATGCTGCTACCGCCAGCTTGATGGGTTACTTGCCTGATACCGCAACCATTACTGTTCCTGAAGGTGCTGAAGATCCTGTTGTGCAAAACTTCTACCTCGAAGCCCTGCCTGCCAAGGTCGTGACTGGTACTGTCTATGATGATGGCGTTGCAGGAACCCTTGAGTTTCACGGTTATCCCTTGATGGCAACCCTTGTCTTCACCGCTGCAGATCATGAGTTTGAAACCATTTCTGATCCCTTCACCGGTGAATACAGCATCACCCTTTACGAAGATGTCGACTACGAAGTTACCGTAACCGCAGCCAACATTGGCTACATTCCCGAAACACGCAGTTTAACTGGTGATTTTAACCTGGTTCAAGACTTCTACCTCAATGTCAGCGCAGCCCTCTGCCGCGCGCCCGGTTACGTTGGTGGTGGCGTGAACGAAGGCTTCGATGAAGGCCTCCCCGCTGGCTGGACTATCTATAACTACAACAGCCAACCTGGATGGCACTTTGATGATCCCAGAAATCGTGGAAACCTGACCGGTGGCGAAGGCATTTTTGCCATGGTTGACTCTGATGCCTATGGTTACGGTGGCGACCAGAACACTGGTTTGCGTACACCTGTTTTAGACTTCAGCGCTTCCTCGGAAGTTATTCTTGAATTCAAGAGTTACGTACGTCGCTATTACAACCAAACACAAGAAGTCAGATATTCTGTTGACGGTGGTACAACATGGAGTAACCTCATTACATTACCCGATACAACCGAACAACATGATTACAGCATTGATGTTAGTGCCCAATTGGCTGGTGCAGCTCAGGCAATGATTGAATTCCACTTCGTTGCTGACTGGGGCTACTATTGGCAGGTTGACGATGTCGTCATCAGCCATGATGCCTCTGAATGTGAAGCCATTCCTGGTGGTGTCGTTGCCGGTTACGTTTACGACGCCAATATTGGTGATCTTAAACTCTTTGACGCGACTGTTTCAACTGAACTCAATGAAACCAAGACTGCTGAACACACCTTTGAAGCTGCCAGTGGTCTCTACTGGTTCTTTGAACCAACAGAAACCAATCCACAGCTCGTGGCTATCACAGCTTCAAAGAATCAATATGAAACCAAGACCGAAAATGTCAGCGTTGTTCAAAGTGTTATTAACCAACACGACATCTACCTCGGTTCCGGTTTGCTCGTAGTTGACCCAATCGAAGTTGAACGCAGCATCTTCTTAAATGACGATGACGAAATTGGCTACATCTACCTGACCAACGAAGGTACTGGTGGCGCTACTTACTCCATATCTGAACACGATATGGGCTTCCAGCCTCTCGCTCTCAATATCCCCGCCTTCACCGGCGAAATTGCAAAGAACAAAGAAGCTGTTTCAATTTTCCGCAATCCCAACCCCAGCATTGAAGGTCCTGCTACCTTCCAGTTAGCCCCCAACGCTGCCCAATATGGCATTACCCAGGCTCCACCTGCTTTCGGCGCTGAAGTTATTAGTGATAAATTAGTACGATGGGAAGATCTCTCTATCCCAGCCTCTTACGAGATAATCGCTAATGCTCCTGATCAACTCTTTGCGGGTGACTTTGTTGGTACCGATTACTCCACACTTTATGGTTACAGCACAGGTACAAGCAATTTCATGAGCATCGATACCACAACTGGCGAAGCGACTGTTATCAAAAACATCCCCTTGCCTCCTGGTATCGCGGCCTTTACTGGTATGTCTGGTGCTGAAGGCTTCTTGTATGTTGCCGGTACCGACTGTGGCAGCTTTACCAAGATCTACACACTGGACAATGGCACAGCCGGAAGTGTTCATCGTACCAACTTCAGTTAAGGTACCAT
>DUMZ01000014.1 GCA_012839565.1 Anaerolineaceae bacterium | reverse complement strand
GACAGGCGGTGTGACTGATTTTTCAAATAAAAACGCGCCTAAGACAATCGAATCAAAGGACATCGAGTCTTTTAGAACCTGGTTTGTTTACTTGGACGACCAAGGCGGCTATACACGTTATGACTTTGCCACGGAAAAACAGGATGACGGAACAGTAGAACTCACCTGGAAACTTGAAGATGAGGAGACAACAATCGTAGTCGACGCGGAATTCCTGCTCAGCCTGCAGGAGATAATCGATAAACACAAGCTGGCGAGCTATAACGGCATCGACAAGGTGACCAGTGGCTTGCCGTATGAATATGAGCCCTCCCATCTCCACTGCGACTACGAGTCTGGTGAGAAAATCAACTTTTACATGGACGGAAACCCCGAAAGTGAATGGATGGGAGATTTCGTAGAGCTCTTTTCATCTGTCTTCCCAGGCAAGGAATAGGATGGCGTCAAGAAAAGCGCCACCTTATCCAGCAACAAGCTCCAGTTTCCTTGTGCTTTTCTTCAAACGGTGATTGAAGACCGAGGCGAAGCCTGCCAGCAGGACAAAGATCGCCACTTTGGTAACGATGACGGGTATGGTAATCTCGTAACCGGACAGCAACTGAAATACCGACTGCACCGGCAGCATAATGCCAACCCCGATGCACACCAAAAAGCTCATGCGCAGGAGAATGTATCCCATAAAGTCCTTGCGCTTAATTAAGCCATAAGTAAGAAACATCAGCGGGCTGATAATGCCCATATCCAGCACATAGGTAATTTCAGTTGTGTAAACTTCGATAAGCTCCAGCGAAGTTCCCTTTATTAGCGAGCTAATGATATCGGGAAGCCAGGCCACACACAGCGCCAGGCCTGCTATCAGTAAAAAGGCTTTCATCCCCTTTGTAATGTTGTAGGCATAAGTTTCGCCTTCCTGCACAGCAATTGAATGGAGTTTCGCCAGCAGTAATCCCGCGCCAAAGAAACAGGCGCCAAACAAGGCGATATACACCAAATGCAAAACGTTATATGTGACGCCGAAGCTTATGCTCGCGGAGTAATAAAGCAGCAGACTGATGACGCTGAAACTGCGGAGAAGATTTTCGAAACTATCTTCTTGAATGGTTTTCCAAAAGGCGAAAATGGCGAATGGAATGACAAAGACCAACACGGTAAGGTCAGAGCCCACAAATATTGGCACCTTGAAGTAGGTATCGTGGCGGTAGACGCCCGAGCCCCAAATTTGAACCTGCTCGCCATATTGATTGGTGACATAGTAGGACCGTGTCATATCAAACGAACACACCCCACAAATCGTGACGACCAGGGACAGAACGATTATCAAGGCGCTCAAAATGATGAACAGGCGTTTTTCTTTAATCATTGTTTTCATTCTCCATTCGATAAGTTTCAAAGGCGTTTAGCAGTTTTTCCAGGGCAGTGCTGAGATGGTCAATCTCATCCACAGAAAAAGCAGAAAACAGCTTGTTTATCTCGTTGGTTGCCAGGGCGTCATGATCAGAAAAATACTGCCAGGTTTTTGGGGTCAGATTTACATTCAAAGCTCTTTTGTCGCTGCTAGATTTTTCAATAAGCACATAGCCCTTGCCCGCCAGGAGGTTCAGCATCTTTTTCACATTCTGCCTGCTTGACCCAACAAACTCTGCAATGCTGTTGATGTTTTTTTCCTGCTGCTCCATCTTGGAAATCATCATCAGCAAAAACCACTGGGGAAAAGTGATATCCGTCAACATCAAATCGCCAAACTGCACGATTTTATTTGAAATCAAGGAAATAAAGCCAATGATATATTCTTCTTTTTCCGTTCTGTTCATCTCAGCATCTCCATAATACGCAACCAGTTGCCTTTATTATATGCAACCAGTTGCGCATTGTCAAGGTACACAATTGAAATTAAAGTATGAAAAAGCGCTCCATTAAATGTAAACTCAAAAAACATCAGAACTCATCTGGTGGTATCATTAGGCGGTGAAAAATGACTTATAAAGGTAAGGTTATGAAAATAAGAAAAAGTCTATTCGTTTTAATAGTCATGATTGTATTAATCTCTTTGGCTGGATGTGGTCAAAACCAGGATGCTTTGCAAACCCACGATCGACCTGCCCAAGAGAGGGATAACAATCTCTCGCCTGAAACAGGCCCAACAGAATCCGAGCCGGAACCGACCGCCACACCCGCCGAACCTGAATTTGACGTGGCGCGGGCTTACCTTGATACCCTTGAATACTTTTACCAGTTCATCGTCAGTGGCAGCACAGACTTCGATTATGAATATGGCACGGTAGGCATCGGAGAACAGGCAAGTTTCAGGACCCCTGATGAAGCGCTTCAAAGCACAGGCTTCGCCATCACCGACTTAAGCGGAGACGGTCTGCCAGAATTATTCATCGGTGAAATTGCTGCAGACTCACAAGCAGTCAGCCTTCTCGCCCCCGCCTACGCTGTTTTCGCCCTGCAAGACAACGAACCGGCGTTGACTTTCACGGGCTGGTACCGAAATGCTTACTTCTATCATGGCGATGGCAGGTTTTATCAAACAGGTTCAAACAGCGCCATGTATAGCATTGAAGGCATTTACAAACTCTCGCCTGATGGCTTGACCCTGAATTGCGAACATTACTTTTTCACCTATGAAAAAGATGAAACGCTAAGCGAAATCGGAAATTATTACAACACCAGCTGCCAGTCGGATAAGGCTGTATCGGTGGAATTAAGCGATGAAGAACTTGCCGAAAAAAGAAAAGAACTATCCAGCGAGCCTGTATCCGTTGAGCTCATCCCATTCGCGGAATATCCACAGTGGAAAGAAGAACACGGCTTTGGGCAAATCACGACAGATACCACAAACCTACTCAATGCTATCCGTGTAGACTACGCCAGCGACGAATTGCTTGCCAACCCAGGCACTTATGACGAGGTCATCATTGACGCTTCTGACTCGTTGGCCAAGGTCGTTTTCATGGCAAATATAACCGTCAAAGACTTCAAATACCTTGAGATTTTGCTCACTGACTGTGTGGGTGACAAGTGTATTTTTGATATCGTTGAAGAACTTTACAGCATAAACGAACTGCGCCCCGAGCGCCCTTTGGTGATCGGCATGGTCTTTATGGGCTCAATCCCCAACCGGGGCATATCTTTTGTGGACGAAACTGGTACCACGCGCTATTTCAGCATCAATCAAAGTGGGCGCGATGGCAGCCTGTTTTTGCTGGAGTTTGAGTATCCCCAGCCTTAAACGTTTTTGCTAATCCTATACAGAAGTTCTGTAACAAAACCCCTTGCGATAAGTCACAAGGGGTTTTTGTTTTGTTCAAAAAATCAGGTCTGGTGATTAAAGAAGACCACGCTTACGCCGTCGCCACCCTCTTTTTCGCCACCGGGTTCCCAGCGTTTGACAAATTGCGATTGGCGCAGTTCAGCACGCACCGCGTCTTTCATCGCGCCAGTACCATGCCCGTGAATTACGCGTCCAAACAACATGCCTGCCGCAAATCCACGTTCCAGCCAGCGTTGGAATTCATCCAAACCATCATCCACGCGTTTACCGCGTAAATCAAGCTCCAAAGCCGGCATTTCCACCGTTGGCAAGCGAGTGCGGCCTTTCCCGGCTGGCTTGGGCTGGCTGGGTTTGGGCTCGCTGGGTTTGGCTTCATCAGAGGCAAGCTCTTCCGGTTCTTCGTCCACCTTGCGACGCAAATCCTCAGCGTGCAAACGCAAACGCAAAACGCCCGCCTGCACCTCAATATCAGCGCCATCTATCGCGCTAATCACCGCCTCAGCGCCCAACTTGCGCACGATGACCTTATCGCCAACTTTTAGAGGCCCTTTTTCTGACTTCGGCCGTGGGCGACGCTTGATTTGGCGGGCTTTCTTTTCATGGCGCTTTTCAATGTTCTCAACTTTTTCAACCACTTCCGCCAGTTCGGCTTTCTTCTCCGGCGCAGCTTGCAAACGCGCCAAAATACGCCTGAGATCGCGCAATTCCTGCTTCATGGCTTCAAGTTCTTCTTCCGCTTTTATCTGGGTGGCTTCCAGGATGGCATCCTTGCGATTTTCGATATCGTCCAGGCGCCGGTTGAGTTGATTGCGCGTGTTTTCCGCGTCCTTGCGGGCACGTTCGGCGAGCGCGTAACTTTCGGCGGTCAAATCGCGTTGCCGGCGAATCTCGTCTAAAAGGTCATCCGCGCCAAGTTCGGTGGGGTCAATGTCCTGGCGCGCCATGTCGATAATCTCTTGTCGCAGTCCCAGGCGTTCAGCAATCGCCAGGGCGTTCGACCTGCCCGGCAAACCTATCGTCAGGCGATAAGTAGGTTTGAGCGTTTCCAAGTCGAACTCCAGCGACGCGTTCACCGCGCCTTTGGTCACGTGGGCGTATGCCTTCAGCTCAGGATAATGCGTGGCGACAATGCTGGTGATGCGTTTTTCAATCAGCCAGGTTAAGACCGCGCGCGCCAGGGCAGAACCCTCTTGCGGGTCGGTACCGGAGCCAAGTTCATCAAGCAAGATAAGCGAACGATAATCCGCGCGTCGCAAAATGCGCACCAGTTGGGTGATGTGCGCTGAAAAAGTCGAAAGCGACTGCTCAATGCTTTGTTCGTCGCCGATATCCGCAAAGACATCGCGAAAGACGCTCAAAGATGAGCCCGATTGTGCCGCGATTTGCATGCCCGACTGCGCCATCAGCACCGCCAGGCCAACGGTTTTTAGGGTAACGGTCTTGCCACCCGTGTTTGGTCCAGTGAGCACGATGATGAAGTTCTCATTGTCCATTTCAACGTCAATGGGCACAACTTTTTCCGGGTCCAAAAGCGGATGACGGGCGCGTCGCAAACGAATGCAACTGCCCGGATGATGCGGTGCGGGTTTTTCATCAAAGGGAATCAACAAAGGTTCTACCGCGTCGAGTTCTTCGGCATATTTGGCTTTCATCAGGATTAAATCCAGCTCCGCCATGGCGCGTGTACTGGCCAGCAAGCTGTCATGCAATTCGGCTATGCGCAAGGTGAGCGCGCGCAAAACGCGCAGCACTTCATCACGTTCAGCAAGTTCAAGTTCACGGTATTCGTTGTTCAGCTCAACCACCGCCACCGGCTCCACAAACAGCGTCGCCCCACTGGCACTTTGGTCGTGAATAATCGACTTAAAACTGCCCTTGCACTCCGCGCGCAGCGGCAAAACATAACGCCCACCGCGCTGGGTGATGAGTGGCTCCTGGAGCAGTTTCATGGTGTTGGCATCGTTGATATAGCGGCTCAGGCGGTCAATCAGGCGCGCGTGCACGACCTTGATTTTGCCCCGTATTTGCCCCAAAGCCGGACTGGCGCTATCCAGCACTTCGCCACGCTCGGTAATGGTGCGATTGATGAGGTCAATCAAGCCCGCGCCGTCGGTTAGTCCTTCGGCAATTCCTGCCAGATGGGGCAATTCGTCCGCGCGGTTGATGATGATGCGTTTGGCATCGCGCGCGCTGATGAGCGTGTTGCGAATGGCGATGAGATCCGGCGCCTCAAGCACGATCGCATTGCGTGCCATGCCCACCAAAGGTGCCAGGTCAGTGACGCCGGCAAAGCTGACCGTCTCGCTGAAATTCAAAAGATAACGCGCCTCGCGGGTTTGCGTTTGCAGCGTGAGCGCTTTTGGCAAGCTGCTGGTTGGACGCAAGCGCGTGGCAAGCGCTTCGGACCCACTAAAGGAGGCATAGGCTTTGAGTTTACCCAGGATTTTATGGTATTCCAGCAGAATAAGTGATTTCGGATTCATTGCACGAAAAGTTTATCACGAAGGGGCGACAAAGGTTAGGTTTTGCCATGGACATTGTCTCCTGACCATGTCCAAATTTTAAAAGCCCCACCAGTTCACTCGTGGTCTCCCGACCACGGGTTACAAAATGAATTGTTTTTTAGCTTAACTAAAAAGCTAGGTCGTATTTGGCACCTTGATTAGTAAAAATCGTTCTGTCCGAAGCAAATAAACATACACGTGTTTAAAAACGAGCGCAAAATTGCACAAAGGATTAGAATTGTGACAGCATAAAAAATTAATAACGGGATGAAAACAATGTCAAAAAACTCTAAGTTTTTCTCAAAAGTCGCTCTTCTATTGTTAATCCTGACTTTGCTACTAAGCAATGGCAGTGTCGTCAAAGCTAACCCTACACCCACCATTCAAATACCTGACACCCCACTTGTTCACGAAGAAAGCAGGAATCATCCAAATACCGGCTCGGCAGGCATCGCCTGGGCAGACCCGGATGGGCCTCACTCAACCTACACCTGGCCCCATGAGTTCGCGCAAATGGGACACTTGATTAGTTCCTACCAAAACTATGACTACTATCAAAACCCAGCGGGATCCTATTTCCACCATGGCATTGACATGGTTGCACTTACCTATGGTTTACCAGTTTACACACGAACCGGCGGACAGGTGGTTAACGTTGAAAACTACGAACCCGGTTTGGATCTCTATTGGGAAGTTGCCATACTTGACCTGGAAGGCTATGTTTGGCAATTTCATCATATAGATCACACTACTATCCCACAAGAAATCCATGACGCTTACGATGCTTACAGGGATGACCCAGATACGGGTGGCTTTGTAGAGCCTGGCACCTGGATTGGTGATATTGTTGAATGGCCAGTTGAGAGTTTTGGCTATTTTTTCCATCATATCCATCTCAACATTCTTGCCGCAGGTGATATCTACATCAATCCGCTTGAGTTTCATAAGCCTGGCAACTACGTAGATACGCAAGACCCAGTCATTCACGAAATCGGACTTCTGAATGGAAACACACCCTATCAGGGAAACACCGTCAGTAAAGGAACATCTTATAGCCTTTACCTAAAAGCCAGTGACCTGTACATGAGTGAAGTTTATTATCTGCCACCCCACAAGATTGAGTTTATGCTTGATGCGTCTGGCGAATGGATTACTTTTTGGAACTTCCATACCTTTCCAGGTGGTTCAAACATAAAGCAATTCGTAAACGATTTCTACATTCCCAGTCTTACCAGAGGCAATTACGAAGAACGGGAATTTTACATTAACCTGGGCTTTACCACGGAAGGTTTACGGGCTTTTCCGGATGAGCCCGGAATGCATACAATTGATGTGCGCGTTTGGGATTACGCCGGCAACAGCGACGAAGCTTCATACACCTGGTTTGTTACTGAAAGCATCCCAGACAATGGCTACTTGAACCGCAATGGCATCACCAAAACGTTTCAGTTTACAAAGAACCGCTTTGTTGAAGATATCGACGTCAAAGTGATGCTTGCCCACGAGAAACGCGGACAAATTTGGCTTCAAATAAAAGGCCCAGGAGATGTTCAACCTACATTTGTTATCAACTCACAACAGGATACAAAGAAGAACTTTAATGTAACCATCAACGATAACAGTACTGAACCTTTACATAACGGTCAGGACGATATTATAGGAGAACCGCTTTTTGGCAGGCTGGCTGGGCCAAGCACCGACAACAACCTTGCCAAGTATTTCGGTCGTTCCGCCAGAGGGGAATGGACTCTCTTCGTCTGCGATAATGGTTCCGGTGTTACAGGTGAGTTAATCGACCTGGACTTAAAGCTCTATTACACCAACTACCCTCCAGCCGCGGGTGACCAGGTGATTTACATTGGCGTTGGGCGTGCTGTCCATTTCATACTGAGTGGCATGGACCCCGATGGTGACGAAATCACTTTTCGCATCATCGCTGGACCACAATACGGTGAAATTGAAACAAATTTGCCAAACGTGACCTACACACCAAACCCAGGGTTTTATGGCGAGGACAGCATTACTTTTGTTGCCAACGATGGCGAAGCAGACTCCATGCCGGCCACGATAACCATTTTTGTGCGTCCGATGATCTTTTTCCCTGTCATCACCGTAACAGATTAATTTCTGCGCTAACAAATTATTACTTTTACTGAAGAATAAAAAATGGCCGGCTTTGCTGGCCATTTTTTATTGTCTGACTTTTTGCTTCGGCGAGATGCCTCAGCGAACAGGTTTGGAGTTGCGCGTGGCACGGATTCCCCGCGCCAATTATATATAAATGCAATAGTTTATGGAATTAGCGCTCTGCCAGCATGCCCGACGCGACGCTAAGTTGTTGCATTTGTTGCGTGATAGCTTTGCGGCGTTCTATCTGCAGCGCGATACTCAGTTCATCAACCAGCGATTCGGTGTTCTCTTTGGCTTCTTCCAAAAGACGATAGCGATACAGGTTTTCCGCGGAAATAGCGTCCAAAATGAGGTCATAAAGTCGGATAGCGTTCAGGTGATTCTCAATGCGCCCCAGAATCTCAAGCGGGTCGCCTTCAATAATCGGCTCCGGAAAAAGCTCTTCCTGGCTTTCCAGCTCGTCTAATAAATGCCCACTATCAGGCAAAAGCTGGCTTAGCTTGGGTTTATACACATTGCGCGTACCCAAGCGTTTAAAGCTCAACAGCGAAACAGACGCCAGCTTACCAGCGCTCAGGCCCGCCTCCCACGAGCGCATCAGTTTCGAAACGCGCTCGTAATCGGGCAAAGAACCCTGGAACAAAGCTGGCCCAGGTGTAAAGTCCACCGCTTCCATTCGCATCGCGTTTTGCAGGCGTAGCCCAAAAGCCAGGACTTCAATTTCACCTTCCCCGGCAGTCTCTTTTTCTAGCAAGCGTGCGGTTTGATGCGCCAGTTGCTTGTTGTACTGCCCACAAATCCCACGACTGCTGCCAATGACAGCCAAAATGCGTTTTTTGGGTTTTGACCCATCAACTATAGTCAGGTCGTCATCTTGAACGTCATCCCAGGCATCATCAACAATGTCTTGTTCTAAATCTGCTTTTGGAGCTTTTTTTCCTTTAAGGGGTTTTTGTTTGCTGCGCAACAAGCGGGCTATTTCCAAGAAACGCCCCTTGTATTCCTTGAGCGATTGTTGACGGTTTAACGCCATTTGCATCGTGCTCAGTGAAAGCACGCGCAAAGAACCCAGCAAAGGCTCAATGGCTTCCAGGTTTTCAAGCCTGGCTTCGGCACGGTCAAGCGAACTCATTACTCTGTTTCAGGCTCGGATAAATTGGGTAAGTCTTCAAGCGACCAAATAAAGACCACCGTGCCATTATAGAAAACCATTTGCTTCTCAATACCAAAACCCCGATGAAGCACGTTCTCGTCTGAACCAATCGGCGCGATGACCCGCAAAAGTTTTACCAAATCTTCGTCCCGCACAGCACTGAACATGGTGGTTTGGCTCTGACGCAACATACCACCACGGGTTTCATAAAAAGTTGCCGTAAAACCCGCCTCAATAATGGCGTTTAAAGTTTCTTCAGCAAACTTTTTGGGAACAATCGTCATCACCATTTTCATCGTGTTTTACTCCTTTTCTTTAACCATAACTGGTCAAAACCCTGCACAGCTTCGTCAATTTGCGCCTTGGCTTCGTCACTCAAGATACGCTGATAGCGAATGATATCAACCGCCTGCGGCGCGTGCACATGCAGATGTTGCAAAAGCGCTTCGGAAAACTGTGGAATCTCTGCTGGCGTTACCGTGTCGAATTGACCGCTGCTAAAGCAGTAAAAAAGCAGAACCTGCTCGGTAAACTTGACCGGCTGGTGTGGCCCCTGGCGCAAAAGTGCCATCAAACGGTCGCCGCGTTCGATTTGCTTCTGGGTTGACTCGCTCACTTCCGTGCCAAAACGCGAGAACCGCGCCACTTCCTCATATTGCGCCAGTTCCAGTTTGAGGGCTTTCACAACGTCCTTCATGGCGCTTTCCTGGGCTGCGGAACCTACGCGCGAAACGGACATACCGATATCAATCGCCGGCTTATCGCCTTTGTTGAAATCGTTGGTGTTCAGCACAATTTGTCCGTCAGTAATCGAAATCAGGTTGGTCACAATATAAGAAGAAATATTGCCCCGTTGGGTGGTCACGATGGGCAAGGCGGTAATGCTGCCCCCACCATTTTCTTCGTTAAGCCGGCAGGCGCGTTCAAGCAAACGGGAGTGCAAATAGAAAATATCACCCGGATAGGCTTCACGCCCGGGCGGACGGCGCAAGAGCAGGCTCAGTTCGCGGTAAGTATCGGCATGTTTGGAAAGGTCATCATAGACAATCAAAACGTCCATGCCTTGGTCCAAATAAAACTCCGCCAGCGTTACCCCAGTGTAAGGCGCCAGGTAGCGCAAGGCAGGCGGGTCATCGGGGCTGGAGACAATCACCGTGGTTTGGTTCATCACCCCACCGTCCCGCAGCGTTTTAACCGCGCTTAAAACGGATGTTTTCTTCTGACCGATTGACACGTAGATACACTTCACGTCAGTACCACGCTGGGTCAAAATAGCATCCAGCGCGAGGGTGGTCTTACCAACCTGACGGTCGCCGATAATCAGCTCGCGTTGACCGCGTCCCAGGGGCAAAAGCGCGTCGATAATTTTGGTACCGGTGTAGAGTGGTGTATCCACTGGCGCGCGTTCGATGACACCCGGCGCGATGCGCTCTACGAAGCGATATTCGGAAGGAATGACCGCGCGTTGTTCGTCAATGGCTTCACCCAGCGCGTTCACCACACGCCCTAAAAAGCCCATCCCAACGGGCACGCTCAACCGTCGTCCCGTGGCCTGGGTCAGATCGCCACCGCGAATACCCATGTCATCACCAAGCAGCATGACATCAACATGGTTTCGATCAAGGTTCAGCACCATTCCCTGCGTGCCATTTGGGAAAACAACCAGTTCTTCCAAATGTACCAGAGGCAAACCACTCAGCGTTGCCACGCCATTACCCACATGCTGCACTGTGCCAACGCTCTTGAACAGCATGCGATGCTTTAGGATATCGGCAGAATCGCGGATTTCTTTCAGCAAATACCGCGTGCGCAATGAACTTGGCTGTGGGCCAACTTTCTCTTCAACACGGTTAACCGATTTCGCCACAAAGACATCACTGCTGACGTTCAAAGGGTCATCAGTTGCCAGCTTTTCGGTAAAACGGGCCAGTATCTCGTTGGTGCGTGTGTCGATATCAGTCATTTTCTTCCATCGTAAAGGTTTCCAGCGACTTGTTTACCTCATCACGCAAGGCTTCCAGCTGGGCCGCCAGGCTGTTGTCCAAAACGATATCACCGACGTGGGCTTTTACACCCGCAATAAGTTTGGGCTCGATAATAATGTTTAAGTCAACTTCTTTGTCAGCCAGGGCATAAAAAGTATTCAGCAATTTGGCGTGCTCTTGCGGGGTCAACTCGTAAGGCAGGGTGACATCAATGGTTGTCGAACGGGTCGCCAAAGCATCACGGATATTTTGCACCGTGCGCATGTCGGTTTTACCCAAATTCCAAACAGTTTGATGCAACTCTTCAAGCAAGGCGTCATGAACCGATTTTGGGGTAACAGAACGCAAGGTTTTGTTTGAAATGCTTATTACCGTGTCAACCAGATCAATCTGATTCTTTTTGATGTCAATAGCCTGTTCCTTGCGGGCTTCCTGCACCGCATTGAGCAAAATGAGGTCTGCCTCCTGGCGGGTGGCATCCAAAAGCTCTCTTTGCAAAGTCTGACTGTTACTGTAAGCTTCATCCGTAATAACTTGAACTTCCTCGTCCAGATTACTAAGCCGGTCGTCAATTTCGCGCAATCTTTTAGCAGCTTCTTCCAGGTCGCGTTCAAGCGCGGCTTTATTTTCTGCTTTCTCGATAGCGCGGGCTTCGGCGCGTTTGGTCATCGGCTTAAAGACCAGGAAATACAGCACCACGGTGATAATCAGAAAGTTGACAATCTCCCAAATGATGGTGCCAATATTCAGGTCAAGCATGGTTTAGCCTCCAAAGAAGCGCGTAATCAGCGGGTTGGCAAACAAGAGTACCAAAACGATGAGCAGAACGTAAATCGACGCGGTTTCGAGCAGCGCCAAAGCGATAAGCATCGCGGTGCGTAACTGCCCTGCAGCTTCGGGTTGGCGCGCCATTCCTTCAATCGCCTTTACCGCGGACTTTCCTTCTACCCAGGTGGGAATCATGGTACCAATCACGATTGCCGCGCCTGAAACGATGATGGTTACAATGGTAATGATTGCTTCTTCACTAAGATGTGCCATTAGCAATCTCCTTTCTGTTTTTCTTTCTAAGTTTTCTTTTTTCACGCCGTTTGGCGGCTTTTTCTTCTTTTATTTTTTGGTCTTCTTCGTTGATTTCAACCGCGGAAGAGATAAACAAGGCTGCCAGGGTGGTAATGACATAAGCCTGTAAAACACCCGAAATACCCGTAATGGCTACCGCGGCAACAGGCAAAACCATAGGAACCAGCGAGAACACAATCGCCACAATCAAATCACCACTCAAAACGTTCCCGAACAAACGCAGGGAAAGCGAAAGCGTACGACTCAGTTGCCCGATCAACTCAATGGGTAACATAAAAATCGGGCTGGCAAATTCTTTAAGATAGGTCCAAAGCCCTTTTTTGCGCGCGCCATAAATATGCACCGAAAAGACAATAATCAGCGCCAAACTAATCGTGGTGTTGATATCGCTGGTGGGCGACTTCATGCCAGGCACAATCGAAATGATATTAGAAACAAGCACAAAAATCATCAAACTGCCCAATACAGGGATATAAGGATGAAGGTCGTCCACATCCATGGCGTCATCAACAATACCGATGACCAGTTCCAGGATATGCTCCAAAAGATTAGGCTTCAATAACTTCAGCAAAAGCACAATCGCGATGATGATTCCCATGGTAATCCAGGTATAAACCACCGTATCGCTGATGGGCATTCCCAGAAGTATCAGCGTTTTATGCTCAATCATTCTTTTCTGCTTCCTCCTTTGCTGTTCGCGCAAGGCTTGGGACAGCTTCAGCTTTTTTGGCACGCAAATGATAATAAATCGCCAGTCCCCAGGTCGCCACGGTCAAAGCCACCACGAAGGTTATCGCGTAGCGGAAATTCCATTTTAAGGCGAGATAGATCAGAACCGCGATAACCAACAAACGTGCCACTCGCCCTATGGTAATCGGGGCAACTGCCTTCTTCGCGTTGGGGTCGTGGGGGTCTATCTTGCTTATCTGCCTGGTAAGCATGCTAAAAGTCATCACAGCACTGGCAAAGCCCAAAACAACCCACAAGGCATAACTAAGAATCGAAATAACGGCGGGTGATAGCACGTCGCTCCTCCTCTCTGCGTTTAGCTTCAGCCTCTTTTCGTTTGGCTTCTTCGTCGCGATGCATGATATGCATCTCGTGGCTCACATAACGCACCACTGCTGTTACCGCGGCAAACAAACCCACACCCAGTAAAATCAAAGTCCAGCGCACACCCGTGCCCTTGCTGCGGTCGATAAAAAAGCCGATAACCGGGCCGATGACAATCGGCAAGGCAATTTCCCAACCGATGGTCGTGGCACGCAAATCACGGCTCGAAAACAGCCGCTTTCGCCGCGTTTCCGGGTCCGCCTGACCGGGCAGAATAATCTTGGGTGACTCTTTTTCTTCCATCTTATTTCGTCGTTAAAATACTAATCACGTTATCAGCGACGCTCAAAATGCCACTGCTGATGTATCTTGTTAGCTGCTCTTCGCCTATGGTGTAGCGCGCTTCGCCGTCCACAGTGGCTGCAACCAAGTTGGTATGCCCGGGCAAAATGCCCAGCCAGCCACCATCAGACAGTAAAACATTAAACGCGCTTACATCTTCCAACACAAGCGGACTGCCCGCCATCGTGTGGATTTCCACGCGCATCACTTTGTCTTTAGGCTTCTGACTCATCTTCTAATTCCAAAGCCTCATCTTCTGTCAAGCCACTCGCCTCAAGCACTTCGGCTTGTTCAAGCACATTCGCGATGGTACCGGTCATATAAAAAGCCTGTTCGGGCACATCGTCCAGCTCACCGCTCAGAATGCGCGCGAAACCTTTAATCGTTTCTTCCAAAGGCACAAACGCGCCCGGTTTACCCGAGAATTCCTCTGCCACAATAAAGGGTTGCGTGAGAAAACGCTGCAAACGTCGCGCGCGAATGACGATTTGCTGGTCGCTTAGCGATAGTTCTTCCATACCCAGGATTGCAATCAGGTCTTGCAGTTCCTCATAGCGCGCCAGGGTAGACCGCACCTGCATCGCCACACGATAATGCTCCTGACCGACATATTCCGGCGATAAAAGGTTTGAACTGGATTGCAGAGGGTCAATCGCCGGATAAAGCCCCAGGGCGACCAAACGTCTTGAAAGCACCGTGGTGGCATCCAAATGCGAGAAGGTGGCCGCTACAGCCGGGTCGGTCACATCATCGGCGGGGATATACACCGCCTGCACCGAGGTGATACTGCCATTGCTGGTTGAGGTAATGCGCTCCTGTAGAACTCCCATCTCAGAATCCAAGGTGCTTTGATAGCCCATTTCGCTGGGCAGGCGTCCCAACAAAGCGGAAACTTCCGAACCAGCCTGAATGAAGCGGTAAATGTTATCGATAAAAATCAAAACCGGTCGCTGTTCTTCATCGCGGAAATACTCCGCCATGGTCAGGGCTGTGTAGGGAATGCGCAAACGCGCCCCAGGTGGCTCGTTCATCTGTCCAAAAGCGAGAATGGTCGAGTCCATCAGCCCCGAACGGTTCATATCCAGCCACATATCATTGCCTTCGCGGCTGCGCTCACCAACGCCAGCAAACAACACGATACCCGATGATTTGGTGATGGTGTTGTTCATCAGCTCAAGCATCAAGACGGTTTTGCCGACGCCCGCGCCACCGAACAAACCCACCTTGCCCCCCTTAGGATAAGGCGTGAGCAGGTCAATCGCCTTGATGCCGGTGACAATCATGCTCTTTGAAATAACCTGGTCTTTGATATCGGGCGGTTTGCGGTGAATGGGCATCGTTTTTTCGGGAATAATTTCTCCCAAACCGTCAATCGGTTTGCCAAGCACGTTGAACAAACGCCCAAGCGTCTGTCTGCCAACGGGCACTTGGATGGATGTATCCAGGTCGATGACCGGCAAGCCGCGCCGCAAACCCGCCGTGCTGCCCATGGCAATGGCGCGCACCACATTCGTGCCGACGTGTTCCTGGATTTCCAAAATCAAGGGCTCTTCATGCTCCCGTTGCACCATTAAGGCATTGTGAATAGAGGGCAGCTTTCCGGCATCGAATTCAACATCAACCACAACGCCAACCAGACGGACGATAACACCTATGTTTTTATGTTCAGTTAACTTTTTTTCCACGATAATTCCTAATTTAGGATAAAGACTATGCCAAAGGCAGTAGCTTTTTGAAATTATACCGAAAAAAACCTCGCTATCAATAAATTCGTACAGAATGATCCCATTTTAATCCCAGTAAAATGGCTTAAGCTGACTTAAATTGATAGAACACCGAAATTTATAAAGACATACCTACAAATAAAAAACGTATGGCGCAGAGTTCCGTCACATCATATAAACAAAACACCTTAGGCCACACGCATTAATCATTTCTTTTATCCGGTTTGCCCCTAATTCCTCTCCATCAGGCAATTCCCAGCTAAACAAAAAGGCTTTTATTTGTTTTTAACAGCAATGAATTTTCCCCTTATCCAGGCAACCCATTCTGCGGTATAGTCCTCTATAGGAATATCACCATAATATGCATCCAGCAATTCCTTTACAGAATAACCCTTTTGATTGATGAGGTAATTATGATAAGAAGCGCCCGCATAATAGGCAAGTGGAGAGGATTCTGAACTGCGCGCCAAATCTTTTCTAAACATATCTTCAACAGCTTCCCCTGTTTTATTGCAGTGAATCAACCAGACATATGCAAGACTATCAATATAAAGCGCGTAATCAAATTGACTTTCCCCTTTATCTAATGAAGCAAATTGTTCGTAACACTCCACCACCTTTTGACCTGCTTCTAATTCGTCCGCATATATCAAATCAGATTCATCAAACTCTCCAGCTTTCAACCACATAAGGTTGTTGTAAAAAGATCTATCTGGAACACCTCCCATTTCAAATATGTCTCGATGATCAAATATAAGATAGTCTGAAAGTAAAGTTGTAAGACCTTCACTTGCCATAGGCAAATTTGGACCGTCTTCGCCAACTTTCCTCCCAAACATGACATGTACTAACTCATGCTCTACTGCTGTACTCCAGCCAAAATTCGATGAAAATACAACCTCTGATGGACCTGCCTGCGCAGACCGAGAAAAATAAAAAACAGTATCTGTATCAGTGTAGGCCCTGATACCCCTATTTATGACAGGAATATCATGTTCATTCGCGAAATCGGAAATTTGTTTTGCCGCGCTTTGAATACGATTTACAAAACCATATAGCTTAACCGGTGAATCTAAGCCAGAGGCAGGTTCAACGTCGCGCAATCTGAAATAAATTTCAAAAGCGCCATCATCAACTTTTACGTCATAGCTTTCGATATCATAATAGCTCAAGCTACCATCAAGCACTTCAGGATGGGCTTCTAAAAAGCTGTTGCTGGTGCCACTCCAGTCTTGCATCATGGCATAGATGTCCAGTGTTGAATTGCCATTAAACAATGGCGAAATAGCTTCTTCGCCATGTTCTTCAATGATGTAACGCACAAAGGAACCTGCCAGAGCAATGGCATTATCGCGCTCTGCTTCCGTTACATAAGGTAGTTCAAAACTCATCCCGGTAAGATAAAGTGTTTCGGTGTCTTCCATCAAACTTAAATCAACTGTTTTCGGCTCAGCAAAGAGATAGTCCGCCACACCATAACTTAACCAGGGTTCACTTTGCGTCAAAAAAGCTCTCAGGATGAACTTATCCACATCGCCTTGTTTAACCATACTGTAGGGGATTCTGGCATGCTGCTTATAAAAACCCGGCTCGTCAGTATAGCCCACAAACACGATTTCGGGTTTTTCATACAGCTGAATGGGAAAGGTCTGCAAGAACTCAACCACTTTGGTGTAAAGGTCTTTACAAAGCGCTTCAATTTCAGCTGTGCCGAAATCATCGTTAATCTCAAAAGCAAAACGCCCGAAACTGTTATCCGCTTTCAGCGCGTCAAACATACGGCTGTTCGCTTCAGTACGACCTTGTTTAGACGCTTCAAGTGGCGCGGCTTGGCTAAAGTCAAAAACAAGCGGTTCTAATTCGTTTTGCTCAGATTCTTCAGGCGCTTGACTTTCTTCTTGACTTGCTTCAACGGAGATGACCGTTTCCAACGGGGTTTCGGGAACATCAGAAACAGGTTTGCTAACACAAGCTGAGATGGTGCCAAAGAGCAACAGGAACACCATGCAGATTGAAAACATGCGACTTATCCATTGAAAGTGGCGATTTTGTTTCATCTTATATTCTCCTCTCTCGCAATCATGCGAATGCATGATTTTATATGGATCAGGACAGAACGAATATTTATAGATTGCGTTGAAAGTCTGGCCTGTGTAGGGCAATTGAAAACCACCCCACCAACCGACAATCACCAACTATATTATATCGAAAAAGCTATAGCAGGTCGAATCATGCAATAAGGTTTTTGCTCCATCAGTAACGCCAGACACCAGGCACGGAAAGTGCAACATATGAAACGACATCAAATTAAGGACACCGAATGAGTTATGAGTATACCTGGCACCGAATTCAAACCCGACCGCTTTCGAACCCAACCACAACGCCACATTAGGGCGTATCTGGCGGAAGCATCTGAACAAGAGACCTTAGGCTTTCTTGAAGTCCTGCGCCAGCGTGTCGCCATTAAAGCCTTGAGTTTTGTTTTGCAAATCGCGCTCAGTTTACTCTTTTTGATTTTGGGCATGGCGTATGAACTGCCACTCGTCGCGATTTTAGGTATTTTGCTCATTCCCGCTTACAAAGCCCTGCTTAGCCTGGCACTCTCGCCGGGTATCAGTTCATTTCGCACGATGGCTGGCGCGCTTGTGGCGATTACCGTCATGGCGGTAGCCATTTTCGGTGGAGGCTTTTTGGCGCATGAACTTTTCAGCCAAAAGGTCAGCGCGAACGGTCTGCCTTTCGCTTTTGTTCTTAACGCAGACTGGATTGAATGGCTGGTTTTGGCGCTCGTCGCGGTTTTGACCGCGGTTTGGTTCACCACCAACACTACCCTTGTCCGCGTTGGCGCGGTTGTGCTCAATATCCTGTGCTTTGTGCCATTTGCGCTCGCGGGATGGCAACTGGGTCGCGTTGGCATTCAGCCCGCCTTGGCCACGCTCGCCCTGGCTTTCCTGCGTTTGACGCTTACGGCTGTATTGATGGTCATCAGCTTATGGGTTTTGCGCATCAAACCCAAAGGCTCAAACGGTTGGCTCATCTTCGCGATTTTGCTGGTACTGCTTGGCGTGGCAGTCTATCTCAACCTTGGCGATAAGATCCTTGCGCCGATAGAAGAACCCGAAGTTTATCAGGAAATTGTCGTAACCCCCGCGCAGACAACTGAAGCGGAAACGCCCATTCCCGCCAGCCCGACACCCAGCCCCACTGCCACCCGGCAGCTCGAACCCAGCCCCACGCCCAGACCGACTAACACGCCCGAACCCAGCCCAACACCCTTCGCCCAAAAAGCGCGTGTGATTTCAGATACTGGCTTATTCTGCCGTGCTGAAGCTGGTGGCACAAAAGTTGTGACTGTTTTTGATTACAGAGCCATTGTGGAATTAACCGGCGGAGAAACAAAAATCAACACACGCACCTGGGTGGAAGTCCTTACCGATTCCGGCGCGACATGTTGGGTTGATTCAACTTTTATTGAACGCCTTGACCCTTAATTGATACATATCAAGATAAAGAACAGATATAGACATACACGGGTTTTTTAAAACACTTTTAACTGCTCTTAATTTTGTGTGCATTTACCTGTGTTTCCCCCCCTCCTGGGAGGGGGATGTAAGGGGGTGGGGTTAGACTGATAGTTATCGTTAACTTAGCAATCCAGTTGAAATTATTATGCCATTAATGTCTTTTCCGATAACGAGATATATCAGAAGTACATTTAAAAACCCACACCCCTAGCCCCTCTCCCAGGAGAGGGGGAATATTAATGTAAGCCTAAAAAATGTCTTTGCTTAGCTTTGGATTAATTCCACGTTGTGAATTGACGCGTTAATGACCTGATCATCATCGCAAAGTAACTCAACCACAGGACTTTGCAAGCCACTCGCGAAAACGGCTGGCTGTTTTGGCAAAGCCTTCACCGTGCCCACCATGCCTATGTAAGGTTTGCCCATCAGGCGCACTTTCGCGCCAGCTTCAAGTCTCGCGGTTTGTCTGGTCAAACCCAAATCAGCTGGTTTATCCGCCGGCAAAATGAGCAAAGGCGACAGTTTAGGTCCCCAGGTACTTTCTTCAGCCAAAAGGCACACCGTTTTTCCGGCCATCGTTTCCAGCATCGCCATACTCGCTGTGTCCATATTTGTTTCACCAAAACCCAGCAAGCTGATAACAGCAATATCCAGTTCACTCACAAGGTTAAATTGCTTGTACGACACCGATGGCAGTATCAAGCCGGCTGGTTTCAAGCGCAAAACGCGTCTGATTTGTCCGGCAGTGGCGAATTTCTTGAACGCGATGAGTTTATCTTTGACCATTTCGCCAGGGACACCCAACAAGTTCGTTTCCAGGTCATCCCAAAAGGCCAGCTCGCCCTGGGCAACTTTGCCATTTCCCCGGGCGCCTTCAACTACCGTACCGGTCAGCGATATCATCGCGCCCCGTGTGCCGATCAGTTCCACGACAACACCGGGCATCGGCGCGAAGACCTGTTCTTTTTCCAGACCGATTGCCAGCGTGATGCGTCCATCGCGCAAGGACACCACCTTGCCATCACCCGGCGACCTGAACAACTGGGTGATAAAGCCGTCCTTTTGTGCCAGCACATCGCCTTTGGCAATCACGTCACCCAGCAAACGCTTGATAGTACCCTCACCTTGTTCGGGGCTGAGATTGAAATGACTGGGGATATCAATCACCTCAAATCGTTCGGGTTGACTGCTTTCAGCGATCAAACTGCCAAATTCGACCATCTCGCCCACCCTGACTTTCAAATTGCCATGCGTTGGCAGGCAAACCGGGCGATTAATAGTTTGGTTTTCTCCGATAATGACTCGTTTCATCTCAGCCACCCAAATCCCACAGCCAGTTTCGCCAGCTTTTCGCGCGCGCCTCAGGGTTTTCGGGCAAAATCAGCGGTCGCCCGCGCGCGTCAATAATCAAACCCAGCTCCGTGTTCGGCACCGATATCCAGCCACCTAATCCGACCATGCCCATGCCCACATCGCTAAAGCGTCCAGGCGCCAAATAAACGCGCATGGACTCAATGCCGCGCGTATCAATCTTGCAGAGTTGGTTGCGCCCTGCCTGGAAATACTGACGGCTGTCATCTTCGGGCAAGACCAGTTCCAAATCAAGCAGCGCGTGGTCTTCGTAGTTTTGATTGTCAACGCTCACCACCGAGGCCAGATTGCGGAAACTGTCCAACTCAAGCATTTGCACGACCAAAAGTGGCTCTTTGTCGGCCAGCGTGCCCAGCGCGCGCAAAAGATGATTGTCGTCCATGGCAATCGTGCTGATACCGTGGGGCAAAATGCCATCCAAAGCGACTGCTAAGCACTGATGCGCTTTTAGCTTGTCGCTAAAAGCTGACCCACTCAGGATAATCGGGTCGCAAGCCTCATGCAAGCCAGTTTCGCCGTCATATTTCAGATGGGGATAAATCGCTTTCATCGCGCCTAATGCCCGCCAAAGTCTTGCGCGTGCCCAGGCTTGTTCAATGGCAAAATCGGAAATGGTCACACTTAGCTGATGGGGATTCAGACTTTGGTTGAGTAAGAACTCGCCCACCTCCGCCGTGGTCAGATTTTGCGAACAATAGGCTTGCGTGCTTTGAATAAGCGCCTCATCAATTGTGTTGGCTTGAGAAATTGCCATCAGTTCTTTTTTATTAGCGAACAAAAGACTGGTTTTCTCGTCAGACAAATCCGCAAGTAAAACCGCTTTGTCCGTAGCGCTCAGGCGCGCAATAAAACGCGCCAGGCGCCCCATCGCGAAGCTTGCCGGCAAAAGGGCGGTTTTTAGTTCCGCCTGAAGATGGCGCAAATGCGGGTACTGTTGCAAGCGCACGCGCTGATAGGCACGTAACATAGCTTTCCAGGCTACGCTCAGATCTTCTTCGCCGGTGTTATGGTGCAAGTTCGGCGCGAGATGGAAATCGTCGCCCGCTTCAATTTCAAGGCGCGCGTAATCCGCCAAAACCTGATTGCCAGCGTAAACAATCTGCGGCTGAATGGATTTTGGCATGAGATGATAAAACAAGCGCGCGTTTTCGATGGCGTTGCGCAAAGCGCGACTGGCGCCTTCTTCGGATCCACCCGCGATAACCAGCATGTCCAGGTCAACCGCGCGCAAGGCTTCCAGTTGCTGACTTTGGCTCAGTGGGTCTTGCAAACGCGTTTCAAGCACGACTTCCGCGTCAAAAAGGCTCACCAAGCGCCTTAGGGAAGACAAGGAATAGGCTTCAGAAATACCCACCAAGCCTACACGCACCGGCCGGCTGGCAGAAAAGCTAAAGCCAACCGCGCTCATGCCTGTCAGCTCGGCATGACCCTCATGCGCCAAATGTCCGTCGTCATCAAGGATCTTGATTCCGGTTTCCGCTTCCAGCGCTTGCATCTGCTCCCAAAAAGCCGGCATCAAGCGCTCGGCGTCATCCAGTTCAAACGCCATTTTGTTTTGGGCGCGCAAGGCATACAGCCCGGCTTGTCTTTCAAACAACAGGCTGTGGATTTCATTTGAACTCAGGTTTAAGCTAAGAAACAGACTCATCTCTGGCCTTAACCCCCTAATAAAGTTCTGAAAAAGTCGACAATCGTCGTCAAATTGCCAATCAAAGCAATTAATGCGGAACTCAAAAGCCCGACGAACAAGGCTCCAAAGGTGATACCCAAAAAGACTTGCCCAAGTTTGGACATCCCTGTTAAAACAACTGAATTCTCAGTCTTGCCAAACATTTTTCTTTGGCGTTCCTGAAAGAAAGCGAGTACCGCCACCACGCCCAGGAAGATGGCGATGGCTTCAAGCAAGCCCCACCAACGAATGGTCGAATGGCCAGCCACAACGCCCAGTGAAAAGTATTGAAAAACACTCAAAAGCTGAGGCGCGAGCGTGCCGCGGCTGACGCCAAACAGCGCCATCGCCACCATCACACCCACCAAAAAAGCCAGGGGAATACGCCCCATGCGGCTGCCCCGTTTGAAAAGCATAAAAACAAACAAAACCGAAAGAATCAAGGGCACCAGGGCTAAATAAAAACTTTGTGTGCCTGGCTTCAACAGCGGACTGACCAGCATGGGCAAAATAACCGAACGAATAATCAACAGGGTTGCATAGCCCGAACTGACCCCGACCAAAAGATACAGCGCGATGCCAAAAAAGACGTTGTCCTTTAGGATATAGCTAAACACCATCAGCGTCAGTACCAAACCGACGATGCCCAGCACCAGGTCCGCGCCACTCATTCATCCACCTCTTGCGTGACAGGTGGAATGCCTTCCGTTTCGCGACTCAGAACGATGCCCAGCACGAACAGCAAAATCATCAGCATAAGTCCCACCCGAAAAACGTTGATGTTCACACCCCCAACCGTGTTTTCACCACTCAAGCCCTGCGCGCCAGTCAGGAAACCAGCAATTTGGGCACTGTTGAAATAGGGTTGAATGGCCACCGCTTCTTTTTGGCTGACAATCGCCAGCGTTATCAGTTCCGGCTGGTTCGGACTAACTTGTTCGAGCCAGCCCCGAATGGTCGGGGATGAGTCGCTAACCAGCAAAACGTAGTCAAAGTCATCCAGCCTTGGTTTTTCATCGGATAGTGTCGAATGCGATGCTGCCTGTGACTCCGAATTAGCCTCAAGTGCCAAATTCAGCATGGCGAACTGCCCACCCATTAAATAAACAGGCGCCTGCGGGTCTTCCACTCCCGCTTTTTGGTACAAACTTGCCGACAGCCAAAGGCTGTCCATGCGCGTGGCAACCGCCTGCCAGCTGGCACCTTGCGCTTCGATGGCTCGAAGAGCCGAACTTGCCAGTGGCTCAAGCTCCGTCGCGCTTGCCGCGGAATAATCCAAAACGATGAGAACCTGTTTCGTTTCCGAGAGAGCATCTAAATGTATATCAAAGCGGTTTTTCGCCACGACAAAACCCGCGGGCACAGAATCGGTCTTATGGCGGGGAATGACGATAATAGCAAGCAGTAAAACGAATATAAATACCAGCCCAACAATCAGGCGGCTTAGGTCCTTTTTCTTCGGTTTGCTTTCTGTGGCATTTGGAATCGGCTGCCCTTCCGAAGCAATCATTGATTTTAACAGCGCGACTTTCTCATGCTGTCCGCGCAGAATGACCAGGTCTTGCAGAATAGCCTCTTTTTCTTCTTCTCTTAGGCGTTTTTTGGCGCTGGCGTCTGGCTCGGTCTGGGCAGGTTCTGTCGTCACTGCTTTGGTATCAAAGACTTCATCAGGCTTGAGTTTCGGTTCGCCAACAATCACAAAGCCGGTATGCTCGCTAAGGGTATCAGCTGAATCTTTTTCAGCATCTCCCGCTCCGCTTGGTGTATCCTGTGAATCGCCAGTTTTCGCCCCATCGGATGCGTCGCTTTCCAGGCTCAAGAGATCCTCATCATCTTCGGGGATATTATGCTCAATCTTAGGCTCTTCCGTTTCCTCTGGACTATCCTCGGATTCTTCTTCTGTTTCAGTATCGTCAAAAAGTAAAGCGGGTGTATAGTCATCACCCAGTCTTGTACGACGTAAATCCTCAAGCGCCTCATCGGTCCACTCATCGACGACGCTTTCTTCTTCAAGCATTTCCTCATCCTGGGGATTCAACGCCCGAATACGCCGCAACCACTCCGGCACGCCTTGCTCATCCAGCGGACTGGGACGCAGACGCTCAGCGCGTTTGGCCTTTTCGCGCTGGGTTTTCTCGCGCACAGTTTCAATCCAGTCCTGATACTGACTTTCAGAGTCGTCTTTTTCCTCCCCGTCCACCATATCCTGCATGCTTTGAATACCCTTGGTCAGCTCACCAGTAGCATCTTCTTCCGCCCGCGCGCGCTGGCGCACACGTTGCAACCAGTCGGGCACGTCTTCGGTATCAGCATCATCTTCGGCTTTGGCAGGCTCAAGTTCAGGCTCATCATCAGGCAACAAACCCGCGCCTGACTGCATTTCATCCAGCACAAAAGGCAAAGTCGCCGCGCTCTCTTCCAGGGCATCATCAGGAAGGTCAATTTGCCCTTCAAAACTGAACATCTCATCCAGCGCGCTGCCACAATGCACACAATGCGTCATGTACGCCAGATTCTCTTTGCCACATTTGGGACAAGTTTGCATATTTAAGCCGTCAGTCATCGTAAGGCCTTTCTGCGCCAATCAGCACGCGCATGCCCATCAAAATCGCGCCCAAAGTCACGCCAATCAGTAAGCCACGCGCGCCAATCATCGGCAATCCTTCAACTGCCTGGATAACACGTTGCAAAGGCGGATAATCAATCGCTTGCAAAACGCCCAGTCCCAAAAACAAAAAAACCAGGGCGCTAACCGCGAAAGAAATCGTCAGCGCGTTCCAGCCGCGTTGATAAAAGAACTTAAGGCTCAAACTTGCCAAAACAATCGCTACCAGGCCCAAAAGCGCGCTCTCCAGCGGACGCATAATGCCGGCAATCCACTTTAGAAAAGTGGGATTATCCACGCCAAATAAAAAACCAGCGATTAAGGTAATCAAAAAGGCACTCACCGCGACCAAACTGTAAATAAAACCCTGTCTGCCACGCGCGATATAGCCGATGTGCGTGAACAGCAAACGCGCCAGCACCACCAAAAGTGCCACGCTCGAAAGCACAATCGCCCAGTTTAGCACCACACTCAGCCAGCCACCCAGGCTCTCGCGAAAGAAGATGCCCGCCATCACAAAAAGCGCGGTGACGGTTGCCACGATTAAAGGCACAATCTTCTTCATGGCAAAACCCCCAAGAGTTGCAACAGAATCGCCACCAGCAGGCCCGCAATAATTAAACCTCGCGCGATTTTAAGGCAGATTAGCGTCGCTTTAAGGCCCGCTTTTTCACGCGGACGGGTGGATTGACTCATAAAAGTTTCTTCGCCCAAAGCGCTTTGTGGGTCAATAAAGTGCGCCGTGGCCTGTCCGGAAAGTGAACTGCTCGCCATAATCGCGTCCAGGTCATGACGTTTGGCAGCGTCAAGTGCAAGAATAAGCTCAGGGCTCAGCTCGCCCTGCATCAGCAAGGCACTCAGGTTTGGCCGGCTCAATTCCGGGATAAGTCCCGCCAAATACGCGTAACTGCCAATACCCGCCAGACCGCTACTATCAAGCTTATAAAGTTCTGGCATATCCGCGGTGTGATAAATGCCGGCATTTAATTGTTGGCTAAGCGCTACCAAGTTGCCATCGCCCGCCACCGTTTTGGGTGGCAGGTCGCTGTGCAAACTGTGCCGAAAAACGTGCGCCTGGGTCTGCAAACCCGCCAGTCCAGCCAGTGAACCTACCTGCGCGCCGGCACCTTCGCTTGTGCCAACCAGCACACCCTCACCGCGTTCTGAACTGCGGTGCAGGATGGCATCCAGGCGAGTGTTTTCTTTGGCTGAGGCTTTATTTTGCGCTGCTTTTGCGCGCGCGATGAAATAGCTGATGATAAAAATGAGAAACAAACCGGCTAAAGTGCCGTAGGCAAGCCAGTCATTCAGACTTAATTCAGGCATTTCGCCCCCGTTGCTTTAGATATACACCGCATTGCATATCTGTTTTTTCCATGGATAAAGTATAGCATGATTATGCCTGGCTACACAAAAATATTTCCGTAATGTAAATTATGGGTATTGCTATTTAACTTTGCTCATCAGCGCTTGCAGGCGACACGTCATAGACACCGTATGATTCCCACAAACGCGGACTGCGACTCTGCACAACTCGCAAGTAATCCTCATAACTCACGCTCGTGTCCCATGCGCCCACGCGTTCACCTTCATGTCGATTAACGCCGGCATAAGTCAGGCTGGAATCCTCATAACGCTTAAACTTCCAAATAGCATCATTCATCAACGGACCATTAAACACACCCAACGACACCAACAAATCAAAATCATTCACGCCCAAGCCCGTAACACGTCTAAACAAGCCTGTTTCGACATTGCGGATGATTTCTTTTAAACTATGTTCCCGGTAGTCGGTCAGATACATAAAAATGGGTAAGCGTGTGGCTAACTTGATTAACTTCTCTTGAATTTGCTTGCGCAAACTCTTAAATTCCTTTTCTTCCTCTGAAAGCTCCTTACGTTGCGCTTTGCTGAGTGTGTCTCCCTGTTCTTTTTTAGCCTTCTTTACCGCTTCAGATTTGTTAATAATCGTCTCAATATCCTGATTAAGGCTCCTAAAACCTTCAATGCGCATCAAGGCATCCATCGCCTCCTGATTAGCCATTAGCCTGCCTAGAGTTAAATTATCCACGTTCACCAAAAGCGCGCTTTCCCAACGCCTGGCCAGCAAGGTTGCCGTTGTACCTGAAAGCGCCATATCCAGCACCCCAGCAGCATCAATGCGTTTCATCGTACTGCCGTCATACGCCAAAATGGGCAAAAAGCGAATAAACTCCCCAACTTTCACTTCCGGATTGCTCTCTTCAACATTCAACTGCACGCTGTAATCCGCAATCTGTTTCAAAGCGCGGTCAATGGCAAAGTCAAAAACATAACAAACTTCTTTAATAATCTCGCTTTTACCATCTTCACCTTTAATCACCCACGGACTTTGTACACGAAAAGCGGCCTGAAAATAAGTTTCCGGGCTTTTCAGATTCCGCAACATAAAGATGCCCGTCCAAGGCCTTATCGTCACGCCAGTGGTCAGCTTGCCACAACTCAGTGTAATGGTTTTGCTTTCCAGCGGATTAGCCATTGACTTCTTAACCGGTTCAACCGCTGCCAGACCTACCCCCGCGCGGGTACCAGCTGCCACATTCACAGTGTAATCATGATAAAAGATGTTCTGGCGTTGTTTCAGCAAATTAGCCATCGCGTAGCACGCGCTCACATTCGGCATAAACCACAAAGTGTGTGTAAGAACGCTCAACAAACGACTGTCCGAATACGGCAAGGCTGGCTTGCCCCAACCAAGTTTCAGGTCATCCGTCGCGGCTGGCATATAAGCACCCCGAATCAAGTCCAGCCACTTTTGAACGTAATCCTCATACACAAAGCGCGCGTTTTCATACTCACCCTCAGCAGAAAAGAAAACGTTCAGGTCAAACTCATTAAACTCACCTTCTTCAGCAACACGTGTAATTTCAGCGGGCAAACGATAAGTCATCAGCACCATTTGCGGCAAACTGGCATAAGGGTTGTCAGGACGATTGCCCCAGTCCTCTTTCGCGCTTTGTTCGTCCGAATAGGTCCAGCTAAAAATCTGTTCTTCAATAAACTCACCCGAACCCAAAGCCCTAAAGGGTGTACCGGATAGAAACAGATAGTGGTAACTGGTTATCGGCAAAAAACTTTCGTCCATCGCGTTGCCGGCTTCGTCTTTTTGGTAAGCTTCGCTGTCAAAATCGACATCATCTTCATCCTGGTCCGCGAAAAGTTTGCGGGCGTTATCGCGCCAAGCACCAAAGTGGTACTCGTCAAAAATGACCAAATCCCAGTTGGTGGTGTGCACCCATTCATTTTTGGCTTTGATTCTTCCACCTGCTTCAGTCCCTAAATAATCCTGAAACGAACCAAAACACACAATCGGACGGCTTAAATCAGCCTTCTCATATGTGAGTTCAGTCGTTCGGCTGATAAACTGCCAGCCCTCAAAGTCAACATGGTGTAACAAATCTTCTTCCCAGGCGCTTTCCACCGCAGGTTTAAAGGTTAAGACCAAAATCTTTTTCATCTCCATTTTTTTGGCCAACTGATAAGCCGCGAAGGTTTTACCAAAGCGCATTTTGGCGTTCCAAAGAAATTTTGGCGACGCACTGGTTGATGAATCTTCCCAGACGGACTGAAAGTACGCCATTGTTTTACGCACAGCGGCTTCCTGTTCAGGGCGCATTGAAAAATCAAGGCTGCGCATTTCCAGGTTTTCTTTACGGTCCCGCACACTGATATAAGCCGCCTTGAGTTGCTCCACACTGATGCTGAACCATTCACCTGCTTCGTGTTGCATTTGCATGCGGTGTAAAGCAGCAAAAACATCATAATCATTAAAACCCGTGCCATCATTACGCATGGCAGGCTCTTCAAAAACGATGGTGTAAGGTTTTGTTCCGGGACGCACCACAGGATACTGTTCCGCTACACGTTCCTCTGCAGTCCGGGTGGTGTAACCAATCTTTAGCATACCCGCATAAGCGGGATTGTTATCCGTGTAGGCATAAATAACCGGTTTTGATTTGGATCGCTCGGGAAATAATTCGGTGCTCATTTTAACTTTCTTCCAGATCCATGGGTTTAATCATTGATTCAATGAAATCAATTTCATCTTCTGTCAGCTCATATTTGGCATAAAGTTCTTCATCTGTCCATATTTTTCCCCATGATTGTTGAGGCACATATTGAAAAACACCTCTTGATAAATTAATTGATGACATTGAAATCAAGGTCAACAAGCGAACAAACTTTGTGGTTAGATAATTAAGCAAGTTTTTTGCTTCCAACTTGTTTGAGAAAGAACCAATAACAAAATAAGAATGTGTGCATACTTCACCAGGCTCAAGTACTTTTATTGAAGAAGTCAATACTCGATACCTGCCATCGGAACCTGGTTCGCCAGCATGCTCGGAGCTCGTTTTACTCACTAAAACTTTGTACACATCTATTAAATCCAAACCGCTAGAAACTTCAGATCTAGAAATATATGAGACACCTTCGCTTGAATGCAACTTTAAATCGCCATCTTTCTCTGTTGAAACACCTCGGTAATCAGTAGATAAACCGAACGGAAATAGAGGGCTTGCTAACTCTGACAATGGTGGTTCTCCAATTGATTTAATTTTCCTAATTATTTCGACAGCTTCATTGTAGCGAATAAAAACCCCATGCTCGCTGAGATTTCTTACCATTTCAAATGTCTTACCGCCTCGATTAGAAACAAATTTGCAGAGGCCATCATGCTCTCTCTCTCTTAGAAAGTAGCAGACACCTCCACTAATACTCGATTGAGGAAAGCAATCTTTAGCATTAATAAAATCTACTAGAACTGATATGCTTTTATCATTAAGCATTTTATCTCTAAAGCCATCCAGTCCCATACCTCCCGCAAACCAGCGTGATGGAATAATCATCGAGAGATATCGAGGATTCAATTTTATAGCTTGTTCAATAAACAATGGATAAATCGGCTTAGCTTGACGACCAGCACCACCTGTACTCAAGTGATATGGTGGATTTCCAATGATAACGTCAAATCTCATATTAAATAACTCCTCAGGATTATCGCGGTGAATAAAGGCATAAGCGTGGCTTTCCAGTTCCGGGTCGCGGTCATATTCATTCTGAGATGCGCCACAATACTGACAGCGCCCATCTTTCCAGACATGGCGAATATTCTTATAATAAATATTGCCATTCGCCCGCTCTTTGGGGAACTGACTCACCGAATACCGCCCACTGGGATACTTGGTGCAATACAAACTGCGCTTGGTGAGTAAATCAGTAAGTTCAGTGATGGCAACACCATAAAGCTGTTTTTGATAAATGTGGTCAATCCGCTCTTGCAAATCGGGAATTTGGCTTTCAAGCCCTTTTAGCAGACGTTTGGCAATTTCGCGCAGAAAAACGCCGCTTTTCGTGGCTGGGTCCAGAAATTTTGCCTCGGGGTCGCTCCATAGCTCCTCTGGCAGTAAATCCAGCATTTGCCTGGCAACTTTAGGCGGGGTAAAAATTTCATCACTGCTCAGGTTCGCCAAACAATCTAGTACATCGGGACTGTGAAGAGTTTGATAGTTCGTCTTTAGCATCTCATCTTATAGTTTTTCATCATAAATTCTTTCATGGAAAGGTCCAGGAACCCAAGGGATTCCATAAAGTAAGAGGTTCATTTTTTCAAACATTAATACTTTTTTAGCAACAAATTGATGTTCAAGATAGTGTGCAATTTGCTGACCTTCCAAGGCAGGCTCTTCTCTAGTTATCTTTAACAAGTTTTCCCTTTGAATTGTACCTATCTGAACATTTTTTTCATGTGCGGTTCGGTTTCTAAGATCCCTCAGCTTATCGCCCCAAAGAGTAGATTTTTCATCAAAAGGATTACATATTTGGGTAACAATATACTGATATGTCATTATTACCCGTTCGCTTTCTGAACGTTCTAATTCATTTAGGATTTTACGAAGCCCCTTATGCTTAGGCTCTTTTCGCAGACAAAAATAATAAATGTAATTGAGATAATATTCTAATGATGCATATGCAAGAAGTAAATACTGGTCCAATAGTACCTGATGAAGAAACATATCATTATCTCTATCAATTTTTATATCAGCAATGTAAGCAGAACAATAATCCTTTGTGTTTCTTATTGAATGAAAAAACTCAAGTGTAAAATAGGCAGCTGCATCCCGATATAAGACAAGCTCCAATAATTCATCGCATCGTTGAATATACTCAGAATCGTAAATGTTATTTCGTTCAAAGAATAGCTTTTGAGCATAGATTATTTTAGGCTTAAAAGACGGGTTAACAGTATCAAATTCTTTCTTTGCAGCCAAAAGACCCAAATACATATCGGGATAGTTCTCACACAATCTATCCATAATTTTGCACCTCGCGGTAATCCATCAGCGGAAATTCACGGAAAGGCTGCGGAATGTACTGTCCCAGGTCGGCATCATATTCCCAGCCATCCATAAAGATCGTCATTTGCTGTTCGCTGGCATCCAAAAGCTGGCTGAGATGAAAATCGCGCCGTTGAACCAAATTACCCGTCACCAGGGACCATTCCGAAAAAGCAATCGGCTCACCTTTGGCATCTTTGAGTGTCAGCGCGTCGCCACATAAAATGTTCCGTTCCAGGACATAGCGTGCCACCTGTCGAAAATCATCTGAGGCATCCTTTTTACAAACCCTGGTATAGGCTTGGTCTAAAATGCCAAAAAGGCGCGCGCGACATTCTTTGGCGTTGTCTTCAAGCAATTCCACGCCATAAATACTGCTAAGGGCGAGAAAGGCGTAACGCTCAAAATCAGCTGGGTGTTTGCCATAGCGGGCTTTGACCACAGCAAGTTTCCGGCGCAAAATTTCTGCCAAGAAATTACCCGTGCCACAAGCCGGCTCAAAAAAACGACTTTCAATGCGCTCGGTTTCGTGTTTGACGAGGTCCAGCATGGCATTAACTTCCCGCTCGGCAGTAAAGACTTCGCCATGATCGGCGACTCGTTGTTTTGATTTAACCTGGTCGATGCCGTTTTCCATTCGCCTCCGATGCTTTCGTTTTTATAATTATACCCTGTGCTAAGGCAACTTTCGCAAAACAAAAAACTTGGTTCCATTCGCGGTGCGTTATAGGATTAATATTTTCATCACCCCTGTAGCATAAAAATTGAACTCCGGGCAGGTTTTGCCCAGAGTTCAGTAAAAGAGATTAGCCAGTTGGCCCGAAGGGATTAGACTGATGTCAGGAACAAAGCTGTCATAATCACCACATCTTGCAGGAAGTGAATCAGCCAGGCCCAAAAGAAACCCTTGGTTTCGTGAATACTTTTCGACAAAAACCAGCCGATAAATGCGGCCATAATCACACCCGGTATCTTCCCGGGTGTGCCAAAATAATGAACGCCACCGAAAATAACCGCCGACAGCGCCTTGGAAATATAAGGGTTGAGATCGTGGTATTCCACAATGCTGGCAAAGGTGTGACGGAAGGTGACTTCTTCAACAAAACTGTTTGTGAGAGCAAACAATACAATCACCAGAAAATTCACCAAACTAAGGCTTTGGATGACCCCTCTTCGGTAAACCTGAAAATAGATGACCACCGCTGTAACGACCGTGATAATGATGGCGACGGTTAAACCGCCTTTTTTCCAGGTATCTTTGTTGTTTTTCGTAATCCCGAGCCACGGTTCTGGCATAACTTCGCCATCGATTCGTGTGATGTTTAAGAGTCGAATAGATTGAAACCTGGTTTGCAAGCCAGTGATTAAGATAAGCACAAAACTCATGACAAGCGTAGTTGCCTGATAAGCAAACACTCTGTTGAGATAATTTGTTTCGAACCAGTTGACAGTGAAAAGCGAGTTGTTCATTAGATAAACAATACCCGCTACCATTAATCCCACTACTAAAAGAGTGATGGCAAGATTGATATAAGCTTTTTTCATAGTGCTTCCTCGATTATTTTTATAGATTTTTTTAGCCACTCAACAGTGACCTCGTTTTGCATGATTCCATAATCCAAAGCGAGGTCAAATGAGAGATTATTGACTTTAGTTAAAACAGTTTCCTTTATTTGAGAATAGACTTGTCTTTGCGCGAGCAGGTCATTGAGAACATTTTGCAAATCTTCCAGCAGTGCCGGATAGTCGTCGCGATGACTGACAAACAACTTTAGCAGGAGTTCATCCCGGTAAATGGTTGAATATTGATGATTTGCCAGCCATTCTGATAAGGCTTCTTTGCCTAAAGGTGTAATTTCGTAAACAGCCTTGTTTCTGCTTCCTGTTTCCGGCAATTTTTGAATGAGTTTTTCATCAGCAAGAACTTTCAAAGTCCGGTGAACATTGCTGTAAGACTCATTCCAAAAGAAGCCGATGTAGTCTTTCGCGAATTTTGCCAGATCGTATGCTGACATCTTTCTTATATTTAGCAAACCTAACAATGCAAATTTTGTAGACATAGTTTTCTCCTGTTGACCAAGATTCTAACCTATCTATTAGATACATCAAAGCCGATGTATAAGCTTTTCTTTTTTATTTTTGCTTGACACAAATAAATGCTGGACGAATAGCTTAGCAGCAATTCTCATTTCACATGGGGCATGGTCAGGAGACCATCCCCGAACGCTGGTTTCTATCAGAAGTTCTCTCGTGGTCTCCCGACCACGAAGAAAACAATTTCCATACTGAGAATTGCTGATATCTTAGATTTGCCCTTGACGTCTTGAACAATGTTCAGTATACTAAACTTGAACAACGTTCAAGACGGAGAAAATATGGAAGATAACAAGCAAACAAACCAGGATCTAAAGGAACAAATCATCAACGCGACCATAGCATTGATTGAGAATTCAGATGGCTTGATAGAAAACATCACTATCCGCGCCATCGCCCAAAAAGCGAATGTAGCCGTTGGACTTATCAACTACCATTTCGAATCGAAAAAGAACTTAATCGAAGTCTGCGTTCAGCGAATCATTTCGCACGTTATGGCAACTTTTCCCAAAAATGCAGAAGTGGAAAGCGCACCGACCCCTGATGACGAACCCGAATCAGAGATGCCATCATTCACTGCCAGGGTTTTTGACTTTCTGTTAAATCATCCGGAGATTGCCAGGATATCCATACTTGCTGATCTCTCAGAACCAAACATCGCCAGTAACTCATCTGTAAGTTACAGGGCTATTCTAAAAGGCTTGCCAGAGACAGAAGATAAAAAGTCGGAAAAAATCAAAAGAATAAAGGCTTTTATGCTTTTATCGACCATTCATTCCGCGTTTTTAAACCGTCAAATCAGCACCGAACTTCTTCACTTGAACCTGAACAACAAGGACGATTACAGCGACTTTCTCCGCCTGGTGACAGAAATTCTGAATATCCCATAACTGATTTTGAAATAAACGCCATTGCTTAAACCGGCAAGAACAAAAAGGAGTAAGTAAAATGACAAAAGCAAAAGGAAAGGCAAGGAACAAAATGATGAAATGGTTTGCATTAGGGCTTTTAGCGATCGTCGTCTCATATTTTGCCATTCAAGGCATTCGCTGCATTTATGGATTTAATCAGGCGAAAAGCAAACTAAGCACTTACGATGTAAAGGTGGCAAACTTATCCTATGGCGCCATGACTTACCTTGATGAAGGCGAAGGCGAAGTCATACTATCCGTGCATGGTCTTTTTGGTGGCTACGATCAGGCTTATGAGAATGTGATAGCCAGGAGCAGCAAAAACCGTGTGCTTGCCCCATCGCGCTTTGGCTATCTTGGGTCCGACATCAAAGGCGAGGGCAACCCTAAAGATCAGGCTGATGCCTATATAGAACTGCTTGATTACCTGGGCATAGAACAAGTCTTTATTTTGGGTACATCTGCGGGGGGCACGCCTGCCATTCGCTTCGCGCTGGATTATCCAGAACGCGTCAAAGGCTTGATTTTATATTGTTCAGCGATGCCCGTAACTGAAAAACCAGAAAGCTTTATTGAATACCAGGCACCGCCCGAACCATTTTTGTCGGACTATGCTATGTATCTCATCAGTCCCCTGATGCCTCCATTGTTGGGCATGCCCGCTTCAACAGTCAAAATCATTCAGCCCATCGTGGAAAGAAAAGCAGGCGCTGTCATAGACGGCAAACTGACCAACCCAGACATGGAAAGACATTTTGAATACTATCCCATTGAAGAACTAAAGGTACCTGTCCTGATTCTGCATTCCGAAGACGACCCCATCGCCAGTTTCGAGAAAGTCAAAAACGCTCAGCACCGTTTCCCTGATCTTACCCTGGTCACTTTCCCAGATGGCGGTCACATGATGACAGGCCACAGCCAGGAAATCGACCAGGCGCTGGATGATTTTCTCAAACAACACAGATAGGATGTAGACTGGCGATAGCAAGTGCCAAAGCAGCTCTAACAACTTGTTAGCTGTTTTTCCTGATTATGCCACTCTGGCTGAAAATTATTTATCCAAAATAGTCTAAAAAACAGCCGTCAAATGCGATTCTTTACAAAATCATCAATCAACTGATTGACAATCTCCGGCTGGTCGGTGTTTGAGTTATGGCCTGCGTCTTTAATCCATTCGATGGGAATACCCGTTTCCTTGTGCCAGGCCTTGTTGTACCTGATGAACAAGCCCAACTTGTCTTTTTCACCACAAATCAACAAAGCCGGACAGGGGATGTCGTAAGCAAAATCCGCCTCCATCGTTTCGCCAAGAATACGCGTGCCATGTTCCATTACCTGAGTAAGCCACTTTTCATTGCCCTTGTAGTCCTGCATCATTTCTTTCACTAATTGTCTGCCATATGCCGATTCCGCGAGTCCAATGGCCGACACATTAGTTATCATCTCCCATGAGGCAGAAGGAGAGCCGAAATTCATCCTTTTGATTAACGCAATTTCCCCAGGAGTCATATAGCGTTTTTGTGCCGGGCCTGAATCAATCGCCACAAAGCCTTTTATTTTCTCGGGATACAATTCCGCGTAGGCTTGCCCCAGATAGCCACCAATGGAATGCCCTACAATGACTGGCTTGCTTATCTTTTCCTGTTCGAGTATTTCGTTTAGCCATCTTGCCTTGCCCATCATGTCGAAATTGAATTCAAATGGCCACGAAGCACCATGCCCGGGCGCGTCCCAGGCTAAGACATTGTATTTGCCTTTGAAGTATTCAATTTGTTTATCAAACAATCTGTGGGTTAGGGTCAATCCTGGGAGAAAGACCAGGGTTATTACGTCGTCATCAATGATATTAATCCAGTAATGGATATTACCTGATGCTGTTTTGTATGCTTTTTCTTTCATCTGAACACCTCTGAGAAACTACTTATCTGATAAATGCTTTTCGCATATAATCTTGCTTTTATTATACTCCCCGCTGTCCCGACTTTCGTCTAAGATAACATGCGATGAGTGTAAACAATTCATAATGCAAGCAGAAAAAGTAATTGTAAACAGGGCTTGTTAAACTGGAATTTTTCAGCCATTATGATATTTTAAATAATCTTCAAACTCTGGCGTTCGGGACCAGTATTTGATGCCCCAATTCTCAAAATTCCACTCGTCCATGTATTCATTACATTCATAATCCACATACCAGATTAGACCGTCTTGTACAACAAAATTCGTTGGGAAATAGTCAATATTGAGCCCGGCTGCCTTGGCTTGTTTTGCCATTTCCCGCACCTGAATCAGATAGGGGTCGACAGATAGTCCATTCCGCACAAAATCAAAGATGGTATTCCCCTGAATGTAGGTTTTCACAATTCGCTCAGCTTCGCGATCGACAGCGAGCAGTTCCGGAACGCGAATACCCGCCTTTTGCAGCCGTTCATAATCGTGCAGTTCTGCCTCAATCTTGTTTCCGAATGTATAGTAGTCGCAAGGTTCATGGTGAATCTGCTTGAGCACAACCTGCTTTCCTTCGCGTTCCGCGAGATAAGAATACCCACCTTTGCCACGCCCCAGCAGTTTGATGAGCTTATACTTTTTATCGCAAACAGTTAATACTTCATCCATCAGAAAAAGAATTCCAGCACCTTAGGTATAGATTCTAATAGCTTTACCATAAACCCTGCCTTGCCCGTAGCAATACACTGGGGCGAGAGCACAAGCCTCGTTTCTAAAAAATGGACGTGGCCTCGCGACCACGTCCACATTCAGCTATTTTTTATTAGCCATGTATCGCGCGGTCCATCGCGCCCAGCGCCGCTTCCAAAACCGCTTCAGACAGCGTGGGATGGATATGCACCGCCCGCGTCACGTCTTCAACACATAAATCGTTTGCCTGTGCCAAAACCAGCTCGGGGATAAGTTCAGACGCTTCGGGTCCGACAATCGAAGCGCCCAAAAGCTTGCCGTCACTGGCATCGGTAATCACCTTGGCATAACCAGCGTAATCGCCATGACCCAAAGCCTTGCCATTCGCCATAAAGGGGAATTTGCCCACCTTGAGATCAAAGCCGGCTTCTTTCGCCTGGTCTTCGGTGTAGCCAAACGACGCAACCTGTGGCGTGGTGAATGTAGCGCGTGGAATCATGCGGTAATCCAAAACCGGTGTATCCAAACCGGCGATAGCTTCTGCAGCGATGACTGCCTGTGCCGACGCGGTGTGTGCCAAGAGTAGCTTGCCGGTCAGGTCACCAATCGCCCAGATGCCAGGCACGCTGGTCGCCATGCGGTCGTCAATTTCCACAAAGCCCCGTCTGTTTACCGCCACGCCGACTTCTTCAAGCCCCAGGTTTTGCGAGTTGGGTCTAAAACCAACCGCCACCAGGGTCACATCCGCGCTGAGCGTTTCTTCGCCTTTTTCGCTTTCCAAAAGTACGTCCATGCCGGTTTCGGTCTTGGTCACCGATTTCACCTTCGTGCCGGCATGCACTTTAACGCCTCGCTTGCGGAAAGCCTTTGCCAGTTCACTGGCAGCTTCGTCGTCTTCGTTGGGCAGGATATGGGGCAACATTTCAACCACATGCACGTCCACGCCATAGCCACTCCACACAGTAGCAAATTCCACTCCGATGGCACCCCCACCGATAATGACGGCGCTTTCGGGCAGTTTGTCGAGCATAATCGCCTGGGCGTAATCGAGCACCTTTTCACCATCGGGTTCCATGCCGGGGATAACCATGGCATGCGCACCCGTCGCCAAGATAATGTTATCGGCTTTTAGCGTTAGCGTTTCGCCATCTTCCGCCTGAACCTGCACCGTGTCTTTGGCAGTCAGTTTGGCGCTGCCCATGATGACTTCAATATCGTTCTTTTTCATCAAAAAGCTGATGCCCCGGGTAAGACGGTTGCTCACCGAACGACTGCGCTTGTGCGCTTCGCTGTAATCCAGTTCGAGATTATCGAATTTAATGCCGAAAGATTTGGCTTCTTTGCGCAATAGATGCGCCAGCTCGGCGTTGCGCAAAAGCGCTTTAGAAGGCACACAACCCACGTTCAGACACACACCACCCAGCCATTTTTTCTCAACGATGGCGGTTTTAAAGCCCAGTTGCGAAGCGCGAATAGCAGCCACATAGCCACCTGGCCCCGCGCCGATTACGATTACGTCAAATGTTTTCATTGATTCCTCTCCAGTTGTATTTTTCTAATAGCCATACGCGGCAGCGAGAGAATCGTCATTGTCGATCCAGTCCTGCACGTCGATTTTTCTGTATTCATCATAATTATCGCGGATGTAGACGGTCTTAATCCCGGCGTTGATGATGACCCGCTTGCACATGGCGCAAGGCATGGCTTTTTCAACATAATTGTTATTATCTTGCAGATCAATGCCAGTGAGATACAAGGAACTGCCCAGCATACGGTCGCGGGACGCGCTGATTATCGCGTTCTGTTCGGCATGCACACTGCGGCACAATTCATAGCGTTCGCCACGCGGCACCTTGAGTTGTTCCCGCCGACAGATGCCCATGTCGATACAGTTTTTGCGTCCGCGTGGCGCGCCAACGTAACCCGTTGAGACCACTTCATCGTTCTTCACAATGACCGCGCCATAGCGCTTGCGAATGCAGGTGCTACGTTTGCCAACCACTTCGGCCATGTCGAGATAATAATTTACTTTATCACGTCGTTTGAACTCAAATTCCATCTTCACTCCGCTTGTTTTTGTAATGATAGGCTTATTATAGACCAAACGGCGACTAAATTTCAGTAATGTGTCCAACCGCGTTGTTTACCCAGCAACTGAAATGATGCCATATGTATTAAAAAAGACCCGCCCCCTTTAATCCCCCTCCTCTCGCGTCGCGAAATGACCGTTTATTCTCAAATAATTTGTATATCGCGACGCTGGATGGGGGGAATGCTTTCGCTAACATTCAGAATACTCATCCCTGACAGACATTTAAAGTTCAGTTGCCCGGGCCCGCCTTGCGATGCCCCCGCGTAAATGCTACACTTAAGCCATCTATAACGCAGTCAGCTGGAGGAAATCATGCCAAAAATGCTTTATTTGCTGGACGGACACGCCATCGCCTATCGCAATTACTTCGCACTTACCAGTGGTGGTACAGCCCGCTTTGCCACAACCGACGGCGAACCCACCGCGGGCGTTTTTGGCTTTGCCAGTACATTGCTGAAAATCCTCGAACAAGACGAACCTGATTATCTCGCTATCGCCTTTGACAAAGGCAGAACTTTCCGCGATGACCTGTATGAAGAGTACAAAGCCACCCGCGAGAAAATGCCCGATGACCTGCGTTCGCAAATTGAACGCATCAAGCAAATGATTGACCTGCTCAAAATCCCCCGCTTGGAGCTGGATAATTACGAAGCCGATGACATCATCAGCAGTCTTGCCACCTGGGCAGCCAACGAAGAAGGCTTGGGCGTCAAAATCATCACCGGCGACCGTGACCTTTTGCAACTGGTTACTGAGCGCATTGTCGTCAACCTGCCCGAAGGACGCGGCGCCAAAGACAGAGATTACTTCCCCGAAGATGTCGTTGAACGCATGGGGGTAAAACCCGAACAGGTGGTTGACCTGAAAGCTCTGATGGGCGACAGTTCCGATAATATACCTGGCGTGCGTGGCGTTGGGCCCAAAACGGCCACCAAACTACTGGAAAGCTATGGCACCCTGGATGGTGTTTACGAGCATGTGGACGAGATACAGGGTAAAGTGGGCCAAAACATTGCCGAACAAAAAGAGCAAGCCTATCTCAGCCAAACGCTGGCGCGCATCGTTGTGGATTTGCCCGTGCGACTGGACCTTGAACAAGCCGCTTGCGAAAATTTTGAACCGGTTGCGGCGGAAGAACTTTTCAGAGAACTGGAATTCCGCACGCTTATCCGTCGTTTGCAAAAACTGAGCGAACGCTACGCGCCCACCCAAGCCCAAGCCCCGCGGACAATCACGCCCGAGACAAACAGCTTCAACCTGGTACAAGGTGGTTTGTTTGGCGATGAGCCCCTGGATACGCCAGATGCTTTAATCAGCATAGAAGAAATCAAAACCGACTTTGAAACTGTTATCGTTGATACACCCCAAAAGCTTGCCCAGGCGGTAAAGGACCTTTCAGCATACGACACCCTGGCATTCGACACCGAAACCAGCACTTTGGATCCCGTTTCTGCTGATTTGGTAGGCTTTTCCCTGGCTGCCAGCCCGGAAAAAGGCTATTACTTCCCGGTCGGGCACCGTGCCGGCAAACAACTCAGCCTTGATGAACTTAAAAATGCTGTTCAACCTTTACTTAGCGACCCCAAAATCGCCAAAGTTGCCCACCACGCCAAGTTTGATTTAATCGTGCTTCGTCAGGCTGGCTTTGAAATAGATCCGATTCGTTTCGACACGATGATCGCGGAATGGCTTATCAACCCCGATTCGCGCAATCTGGGTCTCAAAACGCTGGCCTGGGTGCGCCTGGGCGTTGAGATGACCCCCATCGAAGATCTCATCGGCAAGGGCAAAAACCAACTCAGCATGGCAGATTTACCCATCGCGCGTGTCGCGCCCTATGCCGCCGCGGACGCGGTGATGACCCTGCGCTTGATGCCCATTCTCAAAGCCGACCTCAAAGAACGCAACGCTGAAAAGCTGATGGACGATTTGGAAATCAAACTCGTCCCCGTTCTGGCACAAATGGAAGAATATGGCGTTTTGCTTGACGCACCTTTCTTTGAAGCTTTCAACGAAGAGCTTACTGAGATGATTTTCGCGCTTGAAGAAGATATCTATCGTCTGGCTGGCACCCGCTTTAACATTAATTCCACGCAAAAGCTTTCGGATGTCCTTTTTAAGAAACTCGCCCTAGACCCGCCCGACCCGAGTCGCAAGACCAAAAGCGGTCATTATTCCACCAGCGCCGAGATTCTGGAACTCTTGCGCGATAAACACGAAATCGTGGCCAAGATTTTAGATTACCGTGAATATGCCAAACTGAAATCAACTTACGTTGAAGCCTTACCGCAACAAATCAACCCTAAAACGGGCAGAGTACACAGTTCTTTCAACCAGGTTGGCACGGTCACCGGGCGCATTGCCAGTCAAAACCCCAATCTGCAGAACATCCCCACGCGCACTGACTTGGGCCAGCGCGTGCGCCAGGGTTTCATCGCCGCGCCGGGCTGGAAACTCCTGTCAGTTGATTACTCGCAAGTGGAGTTGCGCATTGTGGCGCATATTGCTCAGGACCAGGCTATGATTGAAGCCTTCAGGCGAGGTCAGGACATTCACGCCACAACCGCCGCAGCCATAACCGGCACTCCGCTGGCTGAGGTTACACCCAAGCAGCGACGCAACGCCAAAGCGGTGAATTTTGGTCTGATTTACGGCATGAGCGCTTTCGGTCTGACCCGTGGCACCGATTTGACCCTGGCAGAAGCCGAGAACTTCATCAAAGCGTACTTCAGGGAATTCCCTGGTGTAAAAGCCTGGCTGGATATGACCCGCGTGAACGCTGCCAAAAACGGCTATGTGGAAACCCTGCTTGGCCGGCGGCGTTACTTCCCTAATTTAGCCAAAGGGTCCAACCCACAAATGCGCCAGCGCGAAGAACGCGAAGCTATCAACGCGCCCATTCAAGGCACCGCGGCTGATATTGTAAAACTGGCCATGATTGCCCTGCCCGAAGCTTTGCGCAAGGCTGGTTTGAACGCGCGTATGCTTCTGCAAGTGCACGATGAACTGATATTTGAAGTACCCGAAGACGAACTGGAACGAACGGTACCGGTCGTTAAATCGCTTATGGAATCAGCCATGACGCTGGATGTGCCCCTCGTCTGCGACGCCCGAGCCGGCGATAACTGGCGTGAGCTGAAAGCCGTTTAGCGCGTTTACGTTTGTAGCCCTTGAATTAAAGCATTCACGGTGTGGTCGTTACTCAGAACCACACCGTGAATAATTGTCCGTTTCCCTCCCAAAATAAGACCGGAAATAAACTTATCTAATCATTAAACAGGCACTTTATTATTATGCAACCTTTCGCGAATTTGGGAAACTTTTCGGCGCATCATGTCATCAGTATCAATCAGTTCAGCAACCTTATCGCACGCATACATTACCGTGGTATGGTCACGACCGCCCAGCTCTTTGCCGATGCGCGGTAAAGAAATACCACTGTCCTCGCGTAAAAGGTACATTGCAACCTGACGGGGTAAAGCCACCTCGCGCGCGCGCGACCGTCCCGAAAGTTTCTCAGGGTCGATACCAAAGTAATCCGCCACCACATCCACAACCACATCGGGTGTCAGGCTGCTGGGCTGTGGCGCGTAGTCGGCAAGCGCGTTTTGCGCCATTTGCAAGGTGAGTTGCTTGCCGGTCAGGTCAGAAAAAGCCAACACACGGTTCCACGCACCTTCAAGTTCGCGGATATTACTCTGAATGGTCTTGGCAATCAATTCCATAATTTCAGTTTGAACCACCCGTCCTTCTTTTTCGGCTTTGCTTTGCAAAATTGCCAGGCGTGTTTCGTAATCAGGTGCTTGCATATCCACCGTCAAGCCCCATTCAAAGCGTGAGCGCAGGCGTTCTTCCAGCATACTCATCGCTTTTGGCGAACGGTCGGAGCTGATGACGATTTGTTTGTCTTGCCCGTAAAGGGTGTTGAAGGTGTGGAAAAATTCTTCCTGGGTCGATTCCTTGCCCGCAATAAACTGGATGTCATCGATAAGCAACACATCCACCCGGCGATATTTCTCGCGGAAAGCGGTAGTGGTTTTGTTGCGAATTGCGCCAACCAAATCGTTGGTAAATTCTTCAGAAGAAACATAAAGCACCGACTTACCCTGTCGCACCACAGCATTACCGATGGCGTGGAGCATATGCGTTTTGCCTAATCCCACGCCACTGTAGATGAACAGGGGATTATAGGCGTTGGCGGGATGTTCGGCAACGGCCATGCTGGCAGCGTGTGCCAGGCGGTTGCCTGGCCCAACCACAAAGTTGTCGAAACGGTATTTGGGATTCAGCTGACTGTCCTGACGGAGCGAACGATAAGTTTCCGCGCCGTCAATCTGAACTCTATCATTATCAATACCAGCTGTTAAAAGATCTTCCGGTGCTGGTTCTTCTTCCACGGGTCTCAAAACTGGCGCGTTGTGCACTTTAAAGACCACATTAAGCTCTAATGCCATCATGCCTCGCAGTTTGTTGACCACGGTGCTTTTCAGGCGACTTTCCAGCCAGTCGCAAGCATAGGCATTGTTGGCACCGATGGTCATCGTGCTGCTCATTTCGTCCCAGCCGATAAACACACACTGCTTCACCCAGGTATCAAAAGATGCTTTGGGTAATTCATTTTTCAGTTGTGTCATCGTTGCCTTCCATGCTTGCTGAGCATCCATGGCTTTCTCCTGTGCGCCGTCACTGGCAGTCTTTGATTTTAAGGGTCGTTTAACTAGGCGCGTCAATTTCCTCTACTTTAGACGCGCTGACCGATTGAATATAAATTGTCTGGTTGTTTAAATCGGTAGCCCTATTCTAACACTTCGCGCGCAAAAAATGTCTCTGGAAACCTTAAAAAATGACAATTCTTTAAGATTGTAAGACTCTTAAAACTTATGCTTTTTCTGATAAGTATTCTACTTTATACCTAACAAGCTCCCATAGCCCCTATTTACAGGGTTCAAAAGCTTTTGCAACCTGAATATGTGGGGTTTTAGGTCATTTTTCGAACATTTTACCGCTTTATAGGGGGTGCCTTTTAAATCACAAAAAACGTTTCACGAGTTACAGAAACTGAGATAGTGATTCACAAAATGGAATCAGTACTTAACAAATACTTTACAAATGCTTAATCGTTTACAAGCCCATCATCAGCTGAGCAGACTTACGCCCAATATCAATTGCAAAATTCGTGCCACGATCCCACGGATAAACCTGACTCATACTGGCGAAGTAAATACCCTCAATCGGGGTCTGTATAGATGGAATAGCCTGACTGTGGTTTACAAGGGGCACGGGCTGGGCATATTTAGCCTTTGAAACCCAAACCTTCTTGACCCAGTCTTCGCTAAAATTCGGATTTATCTTCTTAAGGTGCGGTAAAAACTCGGCTGCGAGTTCGTCATCGGTCTTGCTAAAGTAGGGATGATCCGTCTCAAGATAATCACCGATGTAAATAATGTGGTCACCACCGAAGTATTCAGGTTTCAGGAAATTTGTATGCTCGACTAAAGACAGGAAAGGATAGCCTGCCTGCTTGGGAATGTTGTACCAATAGTATCCTTCGGGCGAAAGGGCATGTTTGAGCGACACAGTCATCACCACCGCGCCCATATGCTTGAGATTGAGCAAACCAGCCAGATAGTCTTCGGGCAAATCAGGCGTCATTTTCGCCATGGCATGTGGTGATAGCGTGACCAAAACCTGGTCAAAAGTTTCGGGCCTGGCATTTTCAAGACTGACTTGTATCTTTCCATCCGCCTGACGAACCAGTTGCGTCGCGCGGGTGTTATAGCGCAGGCTCACTCCATGTTCCTGAAGCTTTTCAGCGAAACCGTCCGAGAAGGCCTGGAATCCACCCACAAAACTGCCCAGTCGCGTACTGCGCACGTGCAAACGCGCCCACATCCACGCCATGCTCACCTTGTCTGCCCAGCGTTCACCGAATTTGCCATCGAGCATCGGTTTCCACATACTTTCAAAAGCCTTATCGCCCGCCCATTTTCGCATCCAGGCTTCGGTCGTGGTTTTTTCGAACGCGCGCCAGTTTTTGGTAAGGCGCAGATACACACCCACCAGGCCAAAGCGAATCTTGGTCAAGCCAAAACCCAAACCGGGGTATTTTATTGCTGCAGGGATTGAATCAAAAGGATAAAACTTGCCCTTGTGATACATCACACTGACCGGTTTGGGATAGATAAGGCGGTCGCTAAAACCGAGTTCGTCAATCAAACCACGCAAGGCTTTATCGCCTTCAAACCAATGGTGATAAAAATGTTCCACAGACCAGTCCCAATGCGGCTCCTTAAAACCTGCAGCCAAACCACCGGTCTGATGGCTGGCCTCAAAAATGGTCACATCATGCCCGGCATGGATCAAATCCCACGCCGCGCTTAGTCCTGCAAAACCCGCGCCGATGATAGCGATTTTCTTTTTATTTTCCATTGTGTTCATCCTGTTCCTTTGTTTCTTCCGTCACCAGCAATGGTTCATTTTCGGGACCAACCGGTGTTTCTTCCTGATAATCTGTTTTAAGTTGTCCAATATCCGTGCTAAGGCTAAAACCTTCCTTCACGAAATAGAAAGCGCCCAAAGCGGTAATCGGCAGCCATAACGCCACGCGTAAAATGAGCGCGAATCCCAAAGCTTGCTCCGCGCCCTGCTGGAAAAGCTCCAACATAAATTTTGTCGCGGCATCAAACGTGCCCAAGCCACCAGGCATTGCCGGCACAAGCAAGACCAAATTAACCACGCCTTCAACCAAAAGCAGGTCAATAAAAGCCAGGTTCAGGCCCAGGGCCTTCATCACACCAAAGTATAAACCAGCTTCAAGCACCCAAACCAAAAACGAGAGTGCCAGCACCAAAAGCACCTGATGCCACGAGCGCAAAACGCTGACGCCGTCGATAAATTTGTCAATAATGCTGTCCGCTTTGGCGCGCCATTTTTTGGGCAACAGGTGTTGGGTCAGCCAGCTGGCAACGGTGCGTGCTTTCTGCGGGAAAATAGCCATCAGCAGAAAAACGACCAACAGGACGCCAAATACAGCGCTTACGACCCAGGTCGCAAGCTGGATATTTCGCGACATGACCGGGTCAGTTATCAGACGCACCAATCGTCCCAGATTGAACAGAACCAGCGCGAGAATGGTGATGCCATCAAATAGCCTTTCAACGACGATACTCGCCAGCGAGCCGGAAAAGCTGACGTCATCTTTTTGTTTCAAAATGAAAGCGCGCAAAAATTCACCAGCGCGTGCGGGATAGATGTTATTACCCATGTAACCCACACAAACCACTGGAAACAGCTTTTTCACCGAAATAGACTTCAAAGGGTTGAGTAATATTTTCCAGCGCCAGGCACGAACGATAACACCAAGAAAGTACAAAACCAGTCCGAGAACAACCCAAACCCACTTCGCGCTTTTAAGATGGAACCAAACCATGGTAAAATCAACTTTTCTGAATGCCAAAAAGAGAAACACGGCGCTAATCAGCACCCCTAAATAAATCTGCCAGCGTTTAATTTTCATGTCTCGATTGTACCATCACATGCCAGGTGCTTGAAACCCTTGCGAAGCTTACAAGATAAGTCATCCATAATTTACACATCAAAACAAAAATCCTCTGCATGTTGTATAATAGTTGATACTTCAACTTTTATTTTAGAATCATTTACTGAAGGAAATTGCATTATGAACCAAAAGAACCCCTATCCCGATTATATCTTTGGTGGCATCAATTACCCCACAAAAGGTGCGCGGTATCATCGCGAACATGCTTTGGGTATCCATCATTTTTCTTTTCATCAACCCAACCCCGCTGTTACAGGCGAGCCCATCCTTAGCTGGGTTTGCACCAGCGCGAATCATGCCTTCGAAAAAGTCATTGCCAGCTACACCCTGGACGACTGGAAAAGCACCCATTATCTTGAGTACCAAAAGGCAAATCTTCAGTGGGATACCGTCGCCTGGACCTGGCAACGCCACTGGCAAGCCAGTTTTCCCGCCCTGCAAAACGGGCAAGTCTTGCGCTATCGCGTTTATGGCACTTTGCCAAACGGTAAAAAAATCTACGCGGACAACCAAGCTACCAGCGTCAAAAAAGCCACGCAATATGCTATTTGGGCAGACCCGAACCCCGCTCCGCCGGAATGGTCCAAAACCGCGCGTGTTTATCAAATCTTTATGGACCGGTTCAACCGTGGCGATAATAAGCCCTGGCTGCAAACCGAAAACATTCATGGCATATTTGGTGGCGACTTACGGGGTATCACTGAAAAGCTTGACACCATTCACGACCTTGGTTTCAACACGCTGTGGCTCACGCCTATCTTCAAGACCCCCAGTTCGCATGGTTATGACACCACTGATTATGAAACCATCGACCCCCGCTTTGGCACAAAAGATGACCTAAAGGAGCTCATCGATACTGCCCATGCCAAAGGGATGCGCGTCCTGCTTGATTTTGTTGCTAACCACGCTTCCAACCGTCATCCCATTTTCCAGCGGGCTTTGGCAGATTCTCAAGCCCCTGAACGTGACTGGTTCCGCTGGAAACGCTGGCCAGCCTACCATACTTTCGCCAAGGTCAAAGCAATGCCCAAGCTCAATCTCGATTTTGGCAGTCCTGCCCACGCACACCTTTTGAAAGTCGCCCAGGAATGGCTCAAATTCGGTGTGGATGGCTATCGCCTTGACCACGCCAACGGTCCCGACCGCGCCTTTTGGGTCGATTTTCGGCGCGCCTGCCGCGAAGTCAAGCCCGATGTCTGGCTTTTGGCGGAAGTGGTCATGCCACCGGATGCCCAGGCCAGTTATTTGGGCAGTTTTGATGGCACGCTCGACTTTATGACTTCCCAGGCCCTGCGCGAAAGCTTCGCGCGTCACAGCTGGGATATTCAGGAGCTCGCCAACTACCTGCAAAATTACCGCGAACAATTTCCTAAAGACTTTTCACGGGGCGCTTTCATCGACAATCACGACATGAACCGCTTTTTGTTTACCGCGCGAGGCAATCAAAAAGCTCTCCATGCCGCGCTGAGCTTGCTTTATCTCATGCCGGGTCAGCCCATCGTCTACGCCGGCACGGAACAAGACATCAGCCAAAACATGTCCATTCACGAAAAAGGCTCCCAAGGCTTTGATGAGTGTCGCCATCCGATGGACTGGGCCAAAGCCGAAACTGAGACAGCTGGTCTCATTCGCAAGATGGCAGCTTTCCGCGAAGCAAACCCGTGGTTGCCCGATGCGGAATGGAAAATAAGCGAGATTAACACTCAAAAGCAATGGGCGACATTTGAGGTTTACAGCGCGGATAAGCACATCAAAGTCACCATTGACCTGACGCCTGGTGCGGAATCAGTTAGCTTTTAAAAGTACTGTCTCTATACAGAACAAAGCGGGATAATTCACATTTTTCCCCCTGGTGACTGGTATACTTTTAGCGTATGACCATCCTCAGCACACAAAACCTTGGACGGGCGTTTGGCGCGGTAGACGTCTTTGATGACATCAACATCGCCATCCCGCAAAACGCGCGCATCGCCATTGTTGGCCCCAACGGCGTGGGTAAAACCACGCTTTTGCGCATTCTGGCAGGTGAAGACAGTCCCAGCCAAGGCTCCGTGCACAGCGCGCGTGGTCTAAAAATCGCTTATTTGCCCCAAACCGCAGTGGGCGATATTCCCGGCACGCTTTGGGACTTCTGCCTGATGGCATTCGAAAACCTGCTCGAAATGGGCGCCCAACTGCAAACGCTTGAACGACGCATGGCAAATGGCGATGACTCACCCGAACTGCTCCAGGATTACGGCAAACTGCAAACCCGTTTTGATGACCTGGGCGGCTATACATACATCAGTCGTCTGCAGCACACCCTGAGTGGACTGGGCTTTGATGAAAGCGATTTCTATCGCCCGCTCAATCAACTTTCAGGCGGGCAACGCACCCGCGCGCGTCTGGCAAAACTTCTGCTGGAAGACCCCGATTTGCTACTCCTGGACGAACCCACCAACCATTTGGATATCCAAGCCGTGGAATGGCTGGAAGCCTGGCTGCGTGCCTGGAAAGGCGCGGCGATTATCGTCTCGCATGACCGCTACTTTTTGGACCAGACTGCCAGTTGGATTTGGGAAATGACCCCCGCCATCGAAGAATATCGTGGCAACTACACCGCCTACCTGCACCAGCGCCAGGAACGTTACCAACGTCGTTTGGCGGAATATAAAGCCCAGCAAGAGTATATCGAGAAGCAGGAAGATTACATCAAACGCTTTATCGACAGCCAAAACACCGCCCAGGCACGCGGACGGCGCAAGCGCCTGGAACGCCTTATGCGCGACTCGCTGCTCACCAACCCCGACCCTAACGTGCGCCCTATGCACCTGCGCCTGAAAGTGAGCGGACGCAGTGGGCAGCTGGTTTTGCGCACTTATGACCTTGAAGTAGGCTACCATGACGAAGGGAAACCGCTCTTCAGCGCGCCTGATTTGGTGCTGGAGCGCACAGAATGTGTCGCCATCATCGGTCCCAACGGCGCGGGCAAAACGACCTTTTTGCGCACAATTTTGGGGCAAATTCCCCCTTATTCCGGCGAAACCGAACTGGGCGCAAGTCTGAACGTGGGTTATTTTGCCCAGGCGCATGAAGATCTCATTGAAAGCAACAACTTGATTGAAGAAATCAACCGCGAAGCACCGCGCATGTTGCCTGGCGAAGTGCGTGATTATCTGGCAAAGTATGGTTTTCAGGAGGATGATGTTTTCGCGACGGTTAGCACGCTTTCCGGTGGCGAACGCGGACGTCTGGCACTGGCGAAGTTAGCCCTTTCTGACGCGAACTTGCTCCTGCTTGATGAACCCACCAACCACCTGGATCATTCCACCCAGGAGGTTTTGCAAAAAGTCCTCCAAGACTATCCTGGCACGATTTTGCTCGTCTCGCACGACCGCTATCTGATTGATGCGCTGGCGACGCAAATTTGGGAACTTTTGCCTGACGAAGGTCGCCTGCAAGTTTTTAAAGGTTGCTACTCGGAGTACAAGGAATTTAAACAAGCACAGGCTGCCAGACTCTCTGCGCAGAATGCAAGCGATACCGAGACACGCAAGCCTAAAACTGAGTCCCAAAAGGCAAAGCAAAGCGACAAACTTAGTCGCAACCAACGCCAGCAACTCGAGAAAAAGCTCTCCCGCTTAGAAGCAGAGATTCATGAGATGGAAAGTAAAAAAGCGCTTTGCGAAGCAAAACTCTCCAACCCACCCACCGATCCCGTCGCGTTGCTTAAACTCAGTGACGAATATCAGGCGCTCAACACAAAACTGGACAAACTAATGGGAGACTGGACTACCCTCGCCGAAACCCTCCACGCGGACGATCAAGCCTGAAAAAGCCATATTTTAAATTGAAACGCTCTTACACGATGTTTTGAGTTGTTGATTTACGCTCTTATCTCAAGACTCGTCAAGTGGCTTGTCAAGTTTTTTGTAACTGACTTCATCAATCAATTTGGAAAAGTTAAGCGCATTTTTCGACGTAATCACCGGCTTTCCTGTCCGCGCTTCGATATCTTTTCTGGCGTTTCCCGCGACAGTTCCACCTTCTTTTGCCACGGCTTTATTTTCTTCCAGTCCCTGTGGATTGACGGTTTGTGTCAGTTCCGTTGTTGTCGCTTCCGCGAGCATATTGAGCACGAGTTCCAGGGTGGACATATTATCCCGCAGATTTTCTTTTTTCAGGTTTTTAAAATCCTTGTATTGACGGGTCGTCATGCCACTCCAGGCTTTGGTGATTTCATTAGTGAGAATGGCATACTCGATTCCTTCGGTGACACCATGATCCTGCCACGTGTCCGTCAATTCTTTTCTGACTTGAATGGCTTGAAGTCTCTGGTTAATCCATTCCCTTGAATAACCTTTTTGCAAGTAGATTTGCAATGCCCGGTCAATGGTCAGTTCCGGGTCAATGATTTCATCAACCCGCTCTTTGCCAACTTCAGCTAACCACATTTTAAAAGGTTCCGCTTTGGGTGAGGGAATGGACTGGATGATGCGGAAGATACCTTGCAAGTCCGCTACGTCGGTTTTATACATTTTTCCATCTTTGGGGGATTTCATTTTCAGTTGGTTACAAATTGTAACCAACTCATTTCCCTCATCATTCAGTCGTTTCTTTAAAACTTTCCAGTAGTTATTTGGGTTGACACTATCTGTTAAGACACCAACCACATCAACAACCGAGAAAAACCACTTCTCTTTTTCATTATCCCAAATCGACCTGATTTCTTTATTTTCGTACAGTTTGATCTCATTCATACCGCAAGTTCTCCAACTAAATTCTATCACCAGAGATCACCCGAATCGCAATCTCCAAAGCGCGGACCATGTCAACCAGGCTCATGGATGGCATGTTGGGTTTATCCGCCACCTGAACCGGCAGATAGGGCACATGCATAAAACCCGCTTTTGCTGGCAAACTGTTTTCAGCGATAAAGTGCAAAACCGCGTATAGAATCTGGTTACAAACATAGGTGCCGGCAGAATTCGAGATTGCCGCCGGGATACCTGCCTCACGCATCGCGCTAACAATCGCCTTGTTGGGGAACGTGCTAAAGTATGCCACGGGTCCATCAGGCACAATAGGCTCATCCACAGGTTGCGCGCCGGCGTTATCTGGAATGCTCGCATCATTGATGTTAATCGCCACCCGTTCAAGCGTCATCGCCGCGCGCCCACCCGCTTGCCCCAAACACAAAACCGCATCTGGCTCAAACTCGGTAATACGCGTCAAAGCTATCTCTGCCGATTCGCCAAAAACCGTTGGCAAAACTTGCTTCATAATTTCGTGTCCGTCAAAGTCGGCAGGCAAATGCTCAAGCATCAACATCGTGGGGTTAATCGCTTCCTTGTCAAAAGGTTCAAAGGCGGTAACTAAAATTTTCATAATGACTCCGTATTATGCTTGTTATAAAAATAGTATACCTGAGTGGATGCATATAAACATCAAGACCACCCAAAAGTGTGGTGGTCTTGATTTCTTAATTTAAAATGATGGCCTTTAACGGTTTGCCTGTTTGGAATATTTCAATTGATAGACCAAACGCATAGCAAGGGATTCCCAGGCAGGGATGGGTTTTTGACCGCTTAACCGCGCGATGTTGGCAGCTCTGGCATTCTTTTCCAAAACAGCACGGACATTTTTCGCATCGGCTTCATCCTTGCCAAAACAAATTGCCACCTTTGCATCCGGGTCGAAAACAACACTGGCAGACCCACGCCTCTGGCTGACGCTGACCCCGCAAATTTGCGCGAAGTCATCCAGATAGGGGCTCAAAGTGCCTGAAAGCCAGGGCAGGACTTCGCTATCTGCAGATACGGCAACGCCTTCCTGCGTCGTTTTTTGCCATTCCTGCGCGAGACTTTTTTCTCTGTCGCTGTCACTTTGAATGTCTGACCTGTGTGCGATTTCTTTACCAAGACACTCTGCAAAGAGATCTATGGCGAAACGTTCCAAATCTTCAGCAAGGCGGAGACATTCTTCTGCTGTTTCAGCCAAGATGAAGGCGCCATGTCTGCCCATCAGCACAATTTGCGCGTCGCTGCGGGCAAGGGTATCGGCCATATTGTTATGTAATGCTCTACTGCCGGGTAAAGCATAAGCGCTCAAGGGGATACGCGTGGTGCCCAAAACAGGCTGCCATGGCTCGGGAACGTCGATATCCATCCCCAAAAGCGTCAGCGCGGAGGCATAGACCTGATGGGTATGCGCCACAACTTTTATTTCGGGATAGCGTTGGTAGACCCGGGCGTGCATCGGAGACTCAGAAGAAGGCTTACCACTGCCTTTTGCCAGGGGTTTTCCATCTGCGGTCGCGACGGTGACAAGTTCGCTCGCTTGCATGCCCTCGTATGCCTTGCCCGAGGGAGTAATGACGAATGTGTCTTTATCCAGACGGGCGCTAAAGTTGCCCCATGTGCGTACAACCAGTCCCGCTTTGAGAAAATCCTGCGCCAGATTGACAACCATTTGGCGTGTTTCTGTTTCCTGAGTGTGTGGCATGAGTTTCCTATTTTTCAAAAGGAACAACGTGCTCAAAGACACGATCAAAGGCGGCCAGTGCCTGATCAATTTTCTCTTCGTCGTATGCCGCGCTGGTGTATAGACGGCTGCCGGCAAGCGTTACCAGGCCTTCCGCCATATACGCCGCGCCCATATGTTCCATCTCGGCTTTGCGTTTCGAGGTTTCATGCAAGACCGTGGGAATGGTCCAGGGTTTTGCCCAGTTGACGCTAAAATGCATGGTACCGACCGTTTCCAGGTGACATATAGAGCCTTGGTTGAAGGCAACGAAGGGCAGATTGTGCTTTTTAATCAGCGCTTTAAGCCCCGCGGTCAGGCGGTCGCCCATAGCGTTGGCTTTTTCGCAGGCGTTTGTTTCGTGAATACGTTTTAAGGTGTAATAGCCGGCCAGGGCAGAGAGAGGTGTGGCAGCCATGGTGCCGCCGACCAAAGCCTTTTTCACTTTATCGCCGGTTTGAATGCCGGCAGCAAGGTATTTGCGGAATTCTTCTTTACCGCCGACACCACCTGCGCCGGGGTAACCTCCGGCGATGACTTTGCCGAAGACGGTTAAGTCGGGTTCAACACCCATGATGCCTTGCGCGCCGTGGGGGGATAGTCTGAACGCCGTGACCACTTCATCAAAAATCAGCAGGGCACCGTACTTTTTGCATAGCTCGGCAGCACCTTTGATAAAGTCAATGCTAATGGGGCGGGTGCCGCTTTCGGGGCCAACGGGCTCAATCATCACGGCAGCAGTTCCGCCACGCAGTGTATTGCGTCTGAGTTTACGTTCAAGCGAATTGAGATCCCCTGGGAAAAACTCATCAATACCCCGGAAAATAAAGAGCGGGATACCATGAGCCTGGGTAAATTTGCTTCCCGGCACGCGGATGCCATAGGCGTGTTGGTCACTCCAGCCGTGGTACGCGCCACCCATTTTGAGAACGTGCCTGTGCTTTGTCGCCAGTCTGGCAACACGGATAGCTGCCATGCAGGCTTCTGTGCCCGAGTTTAACATGCGTAGCCAGGTGACAGATGGAATAAGCTCGGTAACCAGTTTGGCAATGCGATATTCATATTCATGAAAAAGGCCGGTTGAGGGACCACAAGTGTTTAGCAACTCGATGACCTTTTCGCGTACTTCGGGTGGGTTTGAGCCCAGGACTGTTGGGCCACCAGCTTGCAGAAAGTCGAAATAGCGGTTGCCGTCCAGGTCTTCCAAATAAGCGCCTTCCGCTTTGGTGAAAACGAGAGGAAAGGGATGATTGAAAGCAAGGTTGTGTTGCACGCCCCCGGGAATATATTTCTTGGCTTCCTGTATCATCTCGTAGCTTTTGACACACTTCTTGCCGAAATACTCTGTTTCATATGTAGCAAGCGCATCAGGGGAGATGGAATGGATAGGCTTTTTAATCAGCTCGTCCAGTGCTTCGGTTTGTTTTCTGATTGTTGCGGAACTTAAATCTATCATGACGACCTCCATATTGTGACCACATCTCAAAATTGAGTGGCCACTCAATGTAAATTTACCACGGCCAGCCCCAAAGCGCAAGGGATTTTTTGAATGCGGGAGAAAACGTTATGTTTTTTTAGTTAATGTGGTAATATTGGCACAAGGTATTGAGTGGTCACTCAACACGGAGCCCGTCAATATTATTTAAAGTAAGTAGGTCTCCTTCTGAAAACCTTCTTCTCCGTTGTTGAATACGCTTTCCATATTCAAAGACGGCAGAGTATCAAATTAAATAATTGGACATGGATTAAGATGAACAATTTTGCCAACGAGAGTTTCAAACGCCTGAATCCAGAAAAACAGGAACGAATACTAAAAGCTGCCATTGCTGAATTTGCAGACCGGGGTTATGAATTAGCCAACACTAATCACATTGCCAAGCGAGCTAAAATCAGTGTGGGGTCGATTTTTCACTATTTTAATACCAAAGAGAATCTCTTCCTTTATATTGTTCAGTACGGTTCAGCGCTGATTGAGACGCATGCCGGAAAAGTGGTCGATGATGAAACATTGAGTATCGCTCAGAAGATTGAAGCTCTAGTGCGCCTGGTGGTTAGAACGTCTCGGGAAGAAATAACTTTAATTCGCCTGTATCACGAGATGTCCTCGATTGGCAACCAGGAGCTAATATCTAAACTGCCACGAAGTATGGAGCAGTTTACGTCAGAACGTTATATAAAAATGCTGGAAGAAGGTCAGCGAAGCGGTGAAGTTAAGCCAGAACTGAATGCCAGGCTTGCCGCTTTTTCGATGGATAATATCCTGTTGTCATTACAGTTTGCTTATGCCTGCGATTATTACAGGATTCGTTTCCAAATGTATAACAACCCGGAGATTGACCAGGAAGAATATGATGAGCAAGTCATTTCGGAGACCTTTCAATTTTTGAAAGGGGCACTTTTAGTAGCTGAAGATTAACGAAAGGGGCTGGAACAATGATTATTCTGGCGTATGACATTGGCACAACAGGGGTTAAAACCTGCTTATTTCAATTAATTGAGAGTGACAGCCCGGAGGGGATGTCTATCAGTTTGGAAAATTCAAGCTTTGCAAGCTATTCGCTAAGCATTCTTCCAAACGGTGGGGTTGAGCAGAATCCACAGGAGTGGTGGGATGCCATGTGCAAGACAACGCGGCAGCTTGTCAGCCATAACCCTGAAACATGTGCGCAGATTGCGGGGATTAGCTTTTGCGCGCAAGCTCAGAGCGTGGTTCTGCTTGACCAGGCAGCCCGCGCAGTGCGGCCATCTATGAGTTATATGGACCAGCGCTCGGGTGGGGTACGCAAAGCACACGCTGGGGGTGGTCCCCAAGTCGCTGGTGTTGGTTTGGGATTCCTTTTACAGAGCCTTTATCACACAGGTGTCGTTGCTGGCAGCGACAAGGACCCGGTCTGGAAGTACCTTTGGGTGAAAGAAAACGAACCGGAAGTTTACGCCAGGGCGCACAAGTGGCTGGACGTAAAAGATGCCCTGGTAGCACGCATGACGGGTAAATTTACCATGAGCCGGGATTCAGCTTTTGCCACTTTGTTGATGGATAAAAACACAAAAACGCCTGAATTTAATGCCGCGCTAATCAAACGCCTTGGGATTTTGCCTGAGCATATGCCCGAAATCGTTGAGTCAACAGCAAAAGTAGGCACGCTTTTGGAAGAACCCGCCACTGAACTTGGACTAAGCCCCGGAATTCCCGTCTTTTCCGGTGGCAGTGATGCGGCTCTGATTGGTGTCGGCGCTGGTTGCGTGCGTCCTGAAATGACCCATGTCTATATGGGTACGTCCGGTTGGGTCTCCACGGTCACCGATCAAAATATCGTGGACACAAATGCCATGATTGCCTCGGTCGTGGGTGTTCAACCTGGTCTTTACAATTACTTTGCGGAGCTCGAGACCGCGGGCAAATGCCTGGAGTGGGTGCGCGACCATCTCGCTCTGGACGAGATTAACATCTATCTCAGCAAACAACACGTCGCGGATGACCCAAGTTCGGAGTATAAGAGTTTGTACGACTATATGTCCAAGGTCATTTCCGAAACGCCCGCGGGTTCCGGCGGTGTCATTTTCACCCCCTGGCTTCACGGCAACCGCTGTCCTTTTGAAGATGCGAACGCGCGCGGAATCTTCTTTAATATTGGATTGGAAACGGGAAAGACCGAACTAATTCGTGCTGTTGTTGAAGGAGTTTGCTACCATATGCGTTGGTTCCTGGAAACAATCAAGAAAAAAATCAAGACAGGAGATAAAGTACGCTTTGTTGGTGGCGGTGCTCTATCCCCTGTAACAGCGGGAATCCTGGCAGATGTTCTGCAAATTCCGGTAGAGACCGTGCCTGAACCACAGAACGTGGGTGCTGTTGGCGCGGCCTTAGCGGTTGCGGTTGGCTTAGGTCGCATTGCTGACTTGAAGGATGTCGAGGCGCTGATTAAGCCGGATCGGGTGTTTGTGCCAAATCCGGACGCTCGCGCTGTGCATGATAAAAACTACGCGGCATTTACCAGGCTCTATGCCGCCAACAAAAAGATATTTCATCATCTCAATCAAATTCATTAACAAAAGGATTTTGCTATGTCCACAGAAAACCAAAATATTTCCGAAACGCAATCAACGAAGGCAAACCAAGAGACACCAGGCTCTCAGGATGCGCCCTTAAAGTCCCGTGAATCATTGATACAAGCCATCAAGTTTACCCTGCTCTCTATTTCCGCCGCGGGGATTGAGGCGGTATCGTTTATCATTTTGGAAAGACTGACCACTCTGCCCTATGATATCAAGCATGTGATTTCTGTCGTGCTCTCAGTGCTCTGGAACTTTACTCTCAACCGACGCTACACTTTCAAATCAGCCAACAACGTTCCCATCGCTATGCTGAAGGTTGGGCTTTTCTACGCGTTCTTTATTCCGCTTACAGCCTGGCTTGGTAAATTAGCTGACGGGGCTGGTGTTAACGAGTACATCATTAAGGGCAGCACCATGGTTCTAAACTTTGTCGGCGAATTTTTGTGGTGGAAGTTTATCGTTTTCAGGGGCAGCGAGAACACAAACGCCCTGGCAAAGAAAAAGCAGGAAACAAATAACGAGACTGATTAATAAATCGATAGTAGAAAGCCGATCTCCCATCAGTTTCTTCTTGAAATTACTTTTTCAAGATCCAGGAATTAGATGTGAAGAGTTTATTTTAAACGGGTTAAATAACTTTGCGGTATAATAGAAATATGACGCAGGAGTTAGCCTAATACCTATGAAAGCGAATACCCTGCTTGTAAAAGCACCGTAAGACACACGCCTTTTTCTTGGCGCGTGTTTTTTTAAATCCTAAAATATAAGCATAGAAAGCGAGTTTTAAGATGATGGACAGCAGCATGTACGGAAAAATCGACAAAGCAAAACGTTATGCCGAGGAACGCGAACGTATAAAATTTCATAGTTTTGAAGCCCTTATTGAAGGCAATAACAGCGACAAAACCGTGCGTTATAACGACGGAAAATGGGACTGCGATTGCCATTATTTTAGCAATTACGGCGTTTGCGCCCACACAATGGCATTTGAAATTCTTCTTGAAAAGATGGTCGTCCCGGGCGAACATCCCGAGTTTTAATCTGGTAATTTACAATTATGTCAAAAAGCATCTTTGGGGGTTCATGACCATGCTTTTGGCGAATTGAGACTTAAGCTGATATCAAGTGTTATTATTTTTAATAGCTTGACCCTATGTGGTTTAGCGACAAGTTAAATGCACGAACCTTTTTAAGATAATTTGGAGAACTTATGGACGCTATCAGAGAACTTGAAATTGTTGTTAATACCTTTTTGCAAGCCGGTGGACCAGTTTTGCAAACCATCATGCAAGCTATCACCTTTTTAGGTGATGAACTTTTCTACATTCTTTTTATGCCTGCCATTTACTGGTGCGTGAGTGCCTGGTCGGGCTTACGTATCGGCGTCATGTTACTATTAAGTGGTGGCGTGAACAGCATCTTCAAACTCGCTTTACGCGGACCGCGCCCATCCTGGATTAGCGACAAGGTCACACCAGTTGTGCATGAAACATCGTTTGGCATCCCATCTGGCCACGCCATGAATTCCATATCGGTTTGGGGTTGGGCAGCCGTTGAAGCCAAGAATAAATGGGCAACGATTAGCTGTATCGCCCTTATCGTGCTCATTTCATTTTCACGGCTGGTGATGGGGGTACACTTCCTTTCCGACGTCATCCTGGGCCTCATTTTAGGTGGCTTATTGCTTTTGCTTTTCGCGCTGACATGGCGCAAGATTGGCGCATGGCTTGCTAAACTTGACTGGAAGCAACAAGTCATTTTGGCTTTTATCAGCTCTTTGGTATTTGTCGCGCTGGCAATCCTGGCTAAAAACCTGGGTGGCGAATGGCAGATGCCTGCTGAATGGGCAGCGCGTGCCTCAAAAGATGGCGAAGTGGTCAACCCGATGTCTCTCAAGGGCGCATTGACTTCAGCTGGTGTTTGGTTTGGTATGTTGGGCGGTTTCGCCTGGCTGCGCGCCAAACATGGCGTCTTGAAGAGCGAACAAGGCAGCTGGCATAAGCTTTTACGCTACCTTCTCGGCTTGGCAGGTATTGTCGCGCTCTATTTGGGCTTAGGCAAGCTGTTCCCGAAAGATTTGGGCTGGATTAGTGATGTTTTGCGTTATTTCCGCTATTTCCTGATTGGCTTATGGATTTCAGCCATCAGCCCCTTGCTGTTCGTCAAGCTCAAGATTGGGCAAATCGAGCCCCATCTCTAAGCGAACTTCGCGCTTGAGAATGTCGTCATTGGAATAGTGGGTGGCATCAAGCCCGATAAAGCGTAAACCACAGGATTGATAAAAACGGATTGCGGGTTCGTTACAGCTTTGCGTTTCCAACACAAGACCCCGCAGGTTTTTTGAACGCGCGTAATCGATAGCTTTTGCCATCAGCTTTTTCCCTACACCTTGATGACGGAAGGGTTCACCAACCCACAACTCGGCTACACGCAGACGGTTGTTCCAGTCTTCCACGCTAACACACATAACGCCAAGCAGAGTCTTCCCGTCAAACGCGCCGTATGCCACAGGCTCAAACAACCAGTCAGAGAGAAGTGAGCCTTCAAACTGTTTTTCGACGGGCCTTTCAAAGGCTTTCTTTGTCAAACAAAAACAAAAGTTGCCATCCGCCTTGTCCATAAGCTCAAGATCATAATAAAAAGACGTGGTGTAGCGATACACAAACACCCGTTCTTTCCAGCTTTTATCAAGTTCAACGATTTTGACGTCTTCAATCATGGTCTGCCAAATATCGGTTTATTTCTTCTGAAAGTACCTTCTTGGAATCGAAATGCAAGGCTTGCAAGCCACAGTCTTTAGCCGCCAGGATATGTCGCAAGGTGTCATCGACAAAGAGTACATTTTCGGGCTTCTCGTCCAGGGCTTCACACAAAGCACGGAAAAAGCGCGGGTCGGGTTTTGCCAAACCGAGTGAACCAGAAGCGAAAAAGACTTCGAACTGCTCCGAAATGGGTTGTGTGCGGAACCAGTCCATGGCAAAGGAAAGGTGATTGCTGGCTGCGGCGAATTTGAAACAGGGAATTTTCTCCAAAATATCCGGTTCGCGTATTTTATAAGCGTGACTGCAAATATAGCGCAATTCTTCCACAATCTTATCGGGTGGAGTGGTATATTTTTTTGAATAGTAGGCGATGTGTTCTTCATCGGTGACAAAGCGCCCGAAATCGCTCGCGATGGCCAGTTGGCGGGGTGTGTAATCACCAGCACGGAAATCAAAAAGCACACCCACAAAATCAAACGCGATGGCATGCACAGGGGTTTTATTATTGCTCATAGTTCACCAAAAGTGTAAATCAGAATTACGGTTTGGGCTTGTAGATAAAGCCAAAGAAAACAACCAGCGCGATGCCCACCAGGCTGATTGTCGTGATGGTCCAACCCACACGTTGACTGTCGCCAAAAATAACTTGAACCCTGCTGGGTGGCTGGGTAGCAGTTGGGCTGGGGATTGCGGTGGCACTTGGGATAGGTGTGCGTGACGGTTTGAAGACGGTTGGCGATGGCGTGACCGGCATCGCGGTCGGTGAGGCTTCGGGGGTAGCCGTCATCGGCTCGCCACGTCTGATAAGTATACGCTGACCGATGTAAATCTCGTTCGCCTCGGGACTGTTGCCATTGAGAATATTGATATCCCGCATCGAAACGCCATAAGCCTCAGAGATTGCCCAAAGCGTATCGCCTTCAACAGGGATATGATAAATAGACCCATCTGGCAAGGGGGTTGATGTGATAATCTGTGCCATAGGGAGTTCATTTGATGCGCCACTCACTGGCAAACCGGTTTGCCAAAGGAAAACGCCAAGCACAAACGCCACACACAAGATGAAAACTAAAACTTTACTTGCTTTCATGATTGATATTATAAACCGATTTAATGTTCCTGCGATTTTCTGCCCCAAATGTGCTACTGGCTTAAGCAATCCGTTGCGGCTTTTTTAAGATGCGCAAGCATGGCCATTAATCCGTTCCCGCGTTGCGAAGAAAGATGCTGCCAAAGACCAAGCTCCTCAAAGATGCTCAAATCGGCTTTAAGCACATCTTCTGCAGATTGACCGTTGTAAAGATAATCAACAATTGCCACGATGCCTTTGACAATCAGGGAGTCACTGTCCGCGTCAAAATTAATTTTGCCATTCTCACAGCGGATATCAAACCACACACTGCTCTGGCAACCTTTGACCAGGTTTTCTTCGGTTTTTAAAACCTGGGGCATTTCAGCCAGGTCAAAACCAAGCTCGATGAGATAATCGTATTTCTCTTCCCAGTTTTCAAGCAGATCAAAGTCTTCCAGCAATTGCGCTCTGCGTTTATCCATGCTTTTTTGCTCCTTTTAGCATTTTTATAGCCCTTTGGATGCTCTCCACCAGCGCGTCAATATCATCGCGATTGCTGTAAAGCGCCAGCGATGCACGCACAAAGCCCGGGACCTTCAGCGCGTCCATTATCGGTTGGGTGCAATGCTGCCCGGTACGCACCGCGACACCGCGCGCGTCAAATAAAACACCCAAATCGAAATGCTGGATACCTTCAATGTTGAAAGGCAAAATGCTGCTGCGCTGTTTGGGGTTGCCATATAGCGTCAAGCCGGGGATTTCTTTCAGTTTTCCGATGCCATAGTTCAACAAGGTATCTTCATAGGCGCGCAATTCCTGCTCATCAAATTCCTGAAGATAGTCAATCGCAGCTGCAAGACCAATCGGGCCAGGCACGTTTGGCGTGCCAGCTTCGAATTTGTAAGGCAAAACGTTAAAGCTAATCTTTTCAGGTGTGACATTACTGATCATCTCGCCACCCGAGAGAAAAGGTGGCATGGCATCAAGCCATTTTTCTTTGCCATAAAGCACGCCAACGCCCATCGGGCCATACATTTTGTGACCCGAAAAAGCATAGAAATCCGCATCCAGCGCCTGCACATCATGCTCGATATGTTGCACAGCCTGCGCCGCGTCCACCAACACGACCGCGCCGGCGTCATGGGCTAATTGAATAATTTCTTTTACAGGATTAATGGTTCCCAACGAGTTGGAAACATGGTTCACCGCTACCACACGTGTTTTTTCATTAAGCAGGCTTTTGTAAACCTCAAGGTCTAAATCGCCATTTTCATCGAAAGGAACAACCTGGAATTTCGCCTTTTTTCGTTCGCAGAGTAATTTCCAGGGCACATAGTTACTGTGATGTTCCAGTTGAGTGACGATGATTTCATCGCCTTCGCCCACGAAACGCTCGCCAAAACTATATGCCACCAAATTAATTGATTCCGTCGTGCCACGCGTGAAGATAATCTCGTGCTTATGTTCAGCGTTGATATAGCTCGCGACCTTTGCGCGTGCTTTTTCGTAAGCTTCGGTAGCTTCGTAGGCGATGGCGTAATTTCCACGGTGGATATTCGCATTGTAGCGCGTATAATAATCGCGAAGGGTATCAATCACCACCTGCGGTTTTTGGGTTGTCGCGGCATTATCAAGATAGACCAGTGGGCGTTCGTTAACCTGTATATCAAGGATAGGAAAATCTTGCCGCGCAGATAGAATGTCTCTTGCCATATTCTTTCCTTTCAGTCATTCATTTTACCAAAAGAATACAGGCTTATTCCAGTTAGCGTAGAGTTAGAATTTGCGCTTGATAAATGGCGCGAAAACATTCCAATTAAGCAGTTTGGCGATGTGTATAACACTGGCTTTGCGGTTTTTTTGAACGAGCCGACGTTTAGCGATGATTTTTTTAAGCCCTTTAAGTGAATCCCATTTTGCTCTGGCCATGACTTTAGCTTTGCCGATGAATGGCGCCAAAAGCAGATAAGCAAGATTTACCAAAAAATGCAAGGGCAACAAAAGCCAAAACAACCAGCCAGGCATATTTTTAATGAAGACCCAGGGCAAATTGCGATGCCCATGATAAACCGCGAAATCACTGCGGGGCGCGGTACTGGCTGAACCCACGTGCTTTACAAAAGCATTTGGCAGGTATAAGCAAGGATATCCCGCGAGTTGCAACCGAAAATCAAGGTCAATGTCTTCCATGTAGGCGAAGAAATCTTCGTCAAACCCACCGACCGCGTCAAAGGCTTCGCGCGGGTAGACGCTCGCCGCAGCACAAGCGCCAAAAACCTCTTTGGGTTCATCACTCGCGTGGATTATTGCCTGGTTATGATTGTGCCGCCAGGCAAGTCCGCTGGCATGGTAAACATGCCACTCACCATCTAACTTGTCCGGTTCCAAATACTTGATTAATCGCGATGCGAAGAAATGATTTGGATTTGCTTGCAAAGCTTCATTGATGTTTGCCAGCCAGTCTGGATCTGGAAAAGCATCCGCATTGAGCAAAACCAAATACCTGCCCCTTGCAAAACCAGCCAGGTAATTATTCCCCGCTGCAAAACCCAAGTTCTTTTCCGACCGCAAGACTTTAATAGACAAGTCAGCAAAATCATCCGCGAAATCCAGCGCTAGAGGAATCTCGTTGCCATTATCCAAAAGAAGTACTTCAAAATCCTTATACGTTTGGGCGTCCATGGCCTCAAGGCAGGTCTGCAAGTATTGTTCAGCCCGCCAATGCAGAATAAGCACGGAGAATTGAATAGGATTTGCTTTCGTGGACATGGTTAAATTATAGTGCATAAGATCCGTTTTCGTGAACACTGCTGGCATCATTCATGCTTTCGGTGCTGGCTCATTAAAATGACTCTTAGATGGCAAGTTATGGTAAGATTCTCAGTTGTGAACACACGTACTGTCTCAGAGAAAACAAAACCACTTTACGACTCCAGCAAACGGGTTTCGCCTGCCATTGCTGAGTTAAAAGAAATCGGTAACTACCGCCATCTCTTGGCGCAACTTATTCGACGCGATATCTTAACCCGCTACAAACGCTCTTTCCTGGGTGTAGCCTGGACCATGCTCAACCCCCTGGGAACAATGCTGGTAATGACCATTGTTTTTTCGAACATCTTCAGGGCGAGCATGCCTGGGGTGCCTTTCCCGGTTTATATTTTAAGCGGTCTTGTGGTTTGGAATTTTTTCTCTCAGGGCACTACAGCTTCAATGAGCGGATTAGTGTGGGGTGGTAATTTGCTTCAACGCATATTCGTTCCCAGAACGATTTTTGCCGTTTCTGCCGTTGGGACTGCTCTGGTAAATACCGTCATCGCGCTCGTGCCATTAATCATTGTCATGCTTATCACCCAAGCTACATTCAGCTGGGCTTTATTGTTTTTACCAATTGCCATCATTCTTGTAGCATTTTTCACCTTAGGCTTTGGCTTGTTAATTTCTTCACTCGCAGCGTTTTTCCCAGATGTTATGGAGATGTACCAAATCGTACTCACAGCCTGGATGTATCTAACCCCTATTATTTATCCTGAAAGCATCATCCCCAAACATCTCTTTAATGTGTACCGACTTAATCCTATGTACTGGCTCGTTAAAATCTTTCGCGCGCCTATTGTTGACCAGTCTTTGCCAGCCTTGAGCGATTTTGGCATCGCAGCTGCTATTTCCATCATTATGCTTGTCATTGGCTGGCTTGTATTTACATCAAAATCGGATGAATATGCCTACAGAATCTAAGCCTGCCATTATTTTAGAGAATGTTTCCGTGCGCTATCGTCTCCCGAGTGAGCGCATCGGCACCTTAAAGGAGTATGCGATTCGTCTTTTACAGCGTCGCTTGAAACATCGTGAATTTTGGGCGATAAAAGACCTGGATCTCAATATCCAGCAAGGGGAAGTATTTGGCATTGTTGGCGATAATGGCGCAGGCAAGAGCACGCTCTTAAAAGTAATCTCAAAGGTTTTGCGACCAACCACAGGTCGTGTGCGCATTTATGGCAAAATTGCACCCCTTTTGGAACTTGGCGCGGGCTTCCATCCTGAACTAAGTGGCCGCGAGAATGTGTTTTTAAATGGCGCGCTTCTCGGTTACAGCCATGATGAGATGAACCAGGTTTTTGATGAAATCGTTGAATTCTCGGAATTGGCTGAATTTATCGACGCGCCAATTCGCACTTATTCTTCGGGCATGTACGCCCGGCTCGGCTTCGCGGTTGCTACCGCGCATCAACCTGAAATCTTAATTGTGGATGAAATCTTGAGCGTGGGTGATGAGGCATTTCAACGTAAATGCACTGACCGAATTGCTGGTTTTCGTGAGAACGGCGCTACAGTTTTAATGGTCTCACATAACTTAGACTTAATCGCAGGAATGTGTAATCGCGCCGCCTGGCTTGACCATGGAAAATTAATTCACATGGGCAATGCAGAAGAAGTCGTTGCCAAATACAGGGAAGGCGCTCACTAGCATGGACTTTATCCCACTCGAAATCCCCGAAGTTGTCTTACTGGTGCCCAAAGTTTTTGGTGACCATCGTGGTTTCTTTTTAGAAACCTTCCGCGACAATCAGTTTAGAGAGCACGTCGCTGATTTTGACTTTGTTCAAGATAACCACAGTGGCTCAAGCCAGGGCATTTTGCGAGGGTTACATTATCAAATAAAACAAGCGCAAGGCAAACTGGTGCGTGCCGCGGTTGGCGAATTTTTTGACGTCGCGGTTGACCTTCGCCAGGGGTCTCCTACTTTTGGTAAATGGGTTGGCACAATCTTAAGTGCTGAAAACCGCCATCAGCTTTGGATTCCCCCCGGATTTGCGCATGGCTTATATGTGCTAAGCGAATGGGCTGAAGTGCTTTACAAAGCCACTGATTATTACGCGCCAGAATGGGACCGCAGCCTGCGCTGGGATGACCCTTCCATCGGCATCAAATGGCCCTTAATAAACGGACATCCCCCAACATTGTCCCAAAAAGATTCTGACGCACCCACACTAACAAACAACGCAGAAACATATCCGATCGGATGGTCGGCAAAACCACCTTGTGAGGAGATCAAATGAAAAAAGTCTTAGTCACTGGCGGAGCTGGATTTATCGGTTCCAACTTCGTTCATTACCTTTTGAAGAATCATGATGACGTTTTTATCGTTAACTTAGACGCTTTGACCTACGCTGGAAGCCTGGAGAACCTTAAAGACCTTTCCGCGCCTGAACGACACTTTTTTGTTCAAGGCCAAATCACAGACCGCGAACTGATTGACAGGCTTTTTGCTGAACATAAAATTGACACCGTGATTCATTTCGCCGCGGAGTCACATGTAGACCGCTCGATTCTCAATCCCGGCGTTTTTGTGGACACCAATGTTGTGGGCACATTTGTTTTGCTTGAAGCCGCCCGACGCGCCTGGCTGGTGGATAAAATCGTGCCGCTTGAACAATGCCGCTTCCACCACGTGAGCACCGACGAAGTCTTTGGCACACTCACGCCAGAAGATCCGCCTTTCCAAGAAGACACCCCCTATGCTCCGCGGTCGCCCTATGCCGCGTCAAAAGCTGCCAGTGACCATTTCGTGCGCGCTTATGCTGAAACCTACGGTCTACCCATCAGCATCAGTAATTGCACCAACAACTACGGACCCCGTCAATTCCCTGAAAAACTCATTCCGCTGATGATTCTCAACGCGGTAAGTGGCAAGCCCTTGCCTATATATGGTGACGGCATGCAAATCCGTGACTGGCTCTATGTGGATGACCATTGCCAGGGCATTTGGATGGTCGCTACCCAGGGACGCCCCGGAGAAACCTATTGCATCGGTGGCAATAACCAACCCCCAAACATTGAAATCGTTAAAACGATTTGCAGTATTTTGGATCAGCTCCTGCCAGATTCAGAGTTTACACCTCACGAACAACTTATCACTTACGTCACCGACCGTCCTGGTCACGACCGACGTTACGATATCACCATTGATAAAATCAACAGTGAACTCGGCTGGGCACCCACCCACAACTTACAACAAGGCCTGGTGGATACCATTAAATGGTATCTTGATAACCCGGAGTGGATATCTGCAATTGTGAAACATTCAGACTATGATACCTGGCTCAACAAAAACTACGGAGAAAGAAAGGCATAAACATGAAAGGCATCATTCTCGCCGGCGGTAAAGGCACCCGACTATATCCATTAACTATCCCGGTAAGCAAGCAGCTTCTGCCTGTTTACGATAAACCTATGATCTATTACCCGCTATCTATGCTGATGTTGGCGGGTATTCGCGAAATATTAATCATCACCACCCCCGAAGAGCAATTCCTTTTCAAGCGCCTGCTTAAGGATGGCTCGCAATGGGGTTTGAGTTTTGAATATGCCATTCAAACCGAACCGCGTGGTTTGGCAGATGCTTTCATCGTCGGTGAAGAGTTCCTTGATGGCGATCAGGCCTGTTTGATTTTGGGTGATAACATCTTCTTCGGTCATGGCATGCCTGACATTTTACGCAGTGCCGCCGCCATTGAAGAAGGCGCTGTCGTTTTCGCTTACCCTGTACGCGACCCAGAACGCTATGGCGTGGTGGAGTTTGACGAAAACTTCAAAGCTATCAGCCTTGAAGAAAAGCCAGCTAAACCCCGCTCAAATTATGCTGTGCCGGGTATTTATTTCTACGATAAAAACGTGGTTCAGTACGCGAAAGAACTTGAGCCATCCCCCCGTGGCGAAATTGAAATCACTGACATCAACAAGCGCTATCTGAGTGAAGGCACCTTGCAGGTCAAGGTGCTTGGCCGGGGCATTGCCTGGCTGGATGCCGGCACCCACCAAAGCCTGCTCCAGGCGAGCAACTACGTGCAAGCCGTTGAAGACCGCCAGGGCATGATGATTTCCTGTGTTGAGGAAATTGCCTACCGCATGGGCTTTATTGACAAAGAAGGGCTCATCGCCTGCGCGCAAGAAACCATCAGCAACGATTACGGACAATACCTGATGCGCCTGGCAAATGGAGAAATTTCATAGCATGAAACGCATTTTGCTTTTTGCCAAAAATGGGCAGTTGGGCTGGGAACTCCAACAGACGCTATCATCTTTAGGTCAGGTCATCCCGCTGGACTATCCAGAAGTTGACTTTGCCAAGCCACTCAGCTTGCGCGACCTTGTGCGCGAACACAAGCCGGATGTCATCGTCAACCCCGCAGCTTACACCGCGGTGGATAAGGCCGAAAGCGAAGTTGACCTGGCGATGGCAATCAACCGCGACGCGCCACTAGTCCTTGCGGAAGAAGCCGAACGTCTGCAAATCCCCTACCTGTATTATTCCACCGACTATGTTTTTGGCAGTAGCGATGGCAAGCCTTACGTCGAAACCGACACCCCAAATCCGCTCAATGTGTATGGACAGAGCAAACTGGAGGGTGACTTAGCAGTCATGTCCACCAACGCGCCAGTTATTATTCAGCGCGTGGCGTGGGTCTACTCCATGCGCCAGGGCGGTTTTGTGACAAAAGTGCTGCAATGGGCACGCCAGCAGGAAGTGTTGCGCGTGGTGGATGACCAAATCAGCAACCCCACCAGTTCACGCACTTTGGCTGAAGTCAGCTCGCAGATACTGGCAAAGATATTCGAACACCCCATCGAGTGGTTACAGGAACGTCGTGGCGTTTATCACAGCGTTGGCAGTGGCTCATGCAGCCGCTATGAGTGGGCAGAGGAAATCCTCGCCAACGACCTGCGCAGAGAAGAGCAAACGGTCAAGACCCTTGAACGCGCCAAAAGCGACGAATTCCCCACACCCGCCACCCGTCCGCTAATCTCGCGCCTTAACTGCGATAAACTCTACAATACTTTTGGGTTGCGCCATGCTTGCTGGAAGACATCTTTGAAGTTTATGATGGAAAACTCGGGCAGATAAAAACTTATTTGCTCTTACGCTAAAAACCTAAGAAGGATCTTTCTTTATTCAAATAGCGATACGCGGTTTTGGGAACAAAAATGGATAAAAGTAAATCAAAGCAAATCTGGCAAAAGAGAAACGACACTGCGGTAGTTGTTCATGCATTTTATGCGGATTTAGTGGATGAGTTATCGGATAATTTAAAAAACCTGGGAACTGACTACGACCTTTACATCACCGCTCCCGAAAATCAGCCACAACTTTTAAGCAAACTGTCAAAAACTTTCCCAAACGCTGTAATTATCCCCTTCATAAACAGGGGGCGAGATATTTTGCCGTTTTTGGAAATCCTCAAAAAGATCATTCCATTAAACTATGAATATCTGGTTAAAGTACATACGAAAAAGTCTGTCCACATGGCTCATGGTAACAACTGGCGACAAGACCTTTATGAAAAACTGATCGGGTCACCAGATTTAGTTAAAACAGTAAAACAAGCCTTTAAAGATAATCCAAAACTTGGCATAATCGGGCCAGAAGGGCATGTGGTCGAATCTCGTTTCTATATGGGGGGTAACAGTACCATCCTTAAAGGTCTGATGCAAAGATTTGGTTATCCTGGTGAAGTGCCTGAAAGATTCTTTTTTAGCGCATCCACCATGTTCTGGTGCAGACCAGATGTTTTCAAGCCTTTTCTTGATGTCATGATTGAGTCATCTGAATTTGACGAAGAACCCATCCCGGCAGATTTCACACTTGCTCACGGCTTGGAACGCTTCTTTGGCCTTATTAATTCCTTGCAAGGCTATGAAATTAAAGCAATCAATGAAGACGCTCAGGTTTCTGATCCAAACCCATATCAAACCATACGCTTTATAGGTTTACCCACAGCGTTTAGGCTTAAAAATATGGGAACCTTGGTCTTTTACAGAGACTTAAATGAAACAAAAGCTAGTGAAACATATAGAATTACAAGGCCTTATCACTTGGCTGGTGTAAAAATCATTGATGGCGTCACTGATGGTAAATATTCGCCTGAGCAAGTTGATAGCGGAGATGCACTTATTTTTCAGGGCAAATTTCAAAGAGGCTATGCGGATTATTTTAGGCTTCATCAAGCATCGTTAAAATATCATCGTCCAATGATTTATGATGTCGATGAACTTTTGTTTGATTCATCAGCCGAAAATAAAGATGATAAAGCAATAATTCCTTCAATCTCAGCTTTGTTGGATGCTGATTTGCTTATCACATCAACACCCAAGCTACAAGAAGTCCTGGCTCCATTTAACCCCAACACCACTGTCTTCCCAAACTACCTGGATGACCAGGTTTGGGAGCTAAAGCCTGTAACGCCAAAAGAAAAAGACATCATTCGCATATGCTTTATTGGCAATGAAAATGACCAGGCTGATTTAGATTCAATCGCCCCCGTCATCAAGCAAATCCTTACAAATTACAGTTCCAATCTGCAATTTGAGATTATTGGCACATCCACGCCAAAGTGTTTGGAAGGTATCCCTGGTGTTTCCTGGAAAGCTCTGCCACCAACTGAACATAAAGACTATGCTGAGTTTTGTCAAAGGCTAAATGCTGATATTTTTATCGCACCATTAATCGATAATTTATACAATGCTTGTAAAAGCCCCCTTAAATTCTTTGAATATAGTGCCATAGGTGTTCCCGGAGTTTATGGGGCTATGGGCTCCTTTAAAGCCACCATCAACCACGGTGTGGATGGCTTTTTAGCCAACAGTCATGCAGATTGGTTTAGTTGTCTTAAAGAACTCATTCTCAAACCAGAACTTCGCCATAACATGGCGATGGCAGCCCAAAGCAAGGTCGAAAAGCAATACTTGCTGAGTAGGAACATTCACTCTTTGAATGATATCATTGGCGGAATTGTTCCAGATCAAATTATTGACCGAGCGACAAAATCTGCCCAAACCAGTTATTTGCAAAAATCACTCGTAAGCGTTTTGGAATCGAATGATGAAGTTAATTATTACAAAATATTAAACGAGCTTTCAGAAACAAAAGCTTCTTTAAAAAATGCCCGAACTGAAATTGAGATGTTCAAATCAAGCACCAGCTGGAAAATAACGCGCCCACTTCGCAGATTATCCGAACTCATTAGAAAAAGATAAAGGTTTTGCAATGAAACTTTCAGATGTCATTTTTTTTACAAAAACAATAGAAACGACCGCAATGGAATACCTGCGCATTTTAGCACCATTACGGGAAGCAGGCATTAATGTTCATCGATATGTTTTAAATGACGCGTTTAGTTTTGAAAATATTGTGCCTTCTCAGCTTATCCTTATTCAACGTGATTTCTCGCGTGACTATCGAAATTACCAAAAGCTACATGCATATTCCAGACAAAATAAAATCCCAATCATTTTAGATCTTGATGACAATCTCCTGGATTTACCACCTATTCATCCAGACAGAAAATCAAGCTATTATGCCACAAGTTTGTTGCCGTTACTCCAAACCATTATTGATGTTGACGCAATAACGGTCACAACCGCAGAGTTAAAAGCGAGTCTCCAGGCATTAAACCAAAACATCTATTTGTTACCCAATTTCCTTGACGACAAGCTTTGGCGGTTTAAGGCACCAAAAACAGCATCACCAGATGATATGATCAAGATATTGTATATGGGAACACATACCCATCGCGCAGATTTGGAGATGGTTTCCCCAGCGATTATTCAGGTTCTCGATGAATTTCCCTTGGTCCATTTTGTCTCCTACGGTGTTGAGTTAGACAAGCTCTTAGAAAAACATAAAAAAGCATCGTATATCCCTTCAAAATCAATGGAATATCTTGATTTTGCCAGCTTTTTCCACGAGTTTGAGGCTGACATTGCCATCGCACCATTAGTATTCAATGACTTTAATCAACAAAAAAGCCCGTTAAAATTTTTTGAGTACAGTGTCAATGGCTTCCCAGGAATTTACAGCAATGTAAGACCTTATAAAGGCATTGTTCGCCATGAAGAGACAGGGCTTTTAGCTGAAAACACGCTCGAAAGCTGGATAGAAAACCTAAGAAAACTGATATCTGACTGCCAACTCAGACACCAATTGGCTCTTCGAGCTCAAAAGCAAATAAAGGCCGAACACTTACTATCTAATAACAGTTACCGATGGATCGATACTTATAAGGAGATTTCAGGAATCGACCTTGGTAAAAAAGAACATATGCTTTTACCTGTTGACACATTAGAAAATATCAATATCCAATTAGATGAATACGCTCGATTTAAAGAAAAGCAAGTCTCCATTTTGCAAGAGAAAAATGATAAGCTCTTGGGAAAAATTGAGTCCTTGAATTTATCCATGGACCAATTGAAGTTAAAGCATGAAACTGAGATAAATAAACTAAAAGGCGAATTAGATTTTAGTCATCATCTACTCCAGGAATTATATTCAAGCACTTCCTGGAAAATAACAAGTCCTATCAGAAAAGCCAGTAAGCTTTTGTCTTCCTTCAAACGAAAAGCAGTCTCATCTGATACAAAAAACATCATTATTGAATCGGGTCTTTTTGATGCTGACTATTATCTCTTACAGAACCCTGATATTCGCGACGCAAATATTGACCCGCTAACGCATTTTATCAACCATGGTTGGAAAGAAAGACGTAATCCATCAGCAAAATTCAACCTGGACCGCTATCTCAAGCAAAATCCTGAATTAATTGAGCTTAATATCAACCCCATCATCGATTACATCCAAAAAGGCAAACCTGATCTTGGGCTTGGTTACGAAGAAAGAGACTTAAGCATACCAAATCATGTTGAGTTTGTTCGCTCTCATTCCCCAGTCATCACAGACCTTTCAGGGCATTCTGATATAAAAGACTTAAATTCTCTTATTCAAAGCCTGGACATTTTGTTATTCAAAACAAAGCAAAAAACAAATTCATTAGAAAAAATATCCATCATCATCCCTGTTTACAACCATCTCGAAAAAACACTCGATTGCTTAAAGTCTCTGGCTCTCGCCCATGATGGTTACGAACTCGAAATCATTGTCATTGATGACGCTTCGTCTGATCTTACCCCAACCTTCTTAAATCAATTGAAGAACATCTCATATATCCGTAACGAAGAAAATCTAGGTTTCTTGCACAGTTGCAATAAAGCAGCGAAAAATGCCAGCGGTAAATATATCTGCTTTTTAAATAACGATACGATTGTTATGCCTGGCTGGCTTGAAAGCATCATCAGCACCTTCAAACGTGAAGCAAACGCGGGATTGCTTGGTTCGAAACTCTATTATCCTGACGGTTCCTTACAGGAAGCTGGCGGAATAATTTGGAACGATGCCAGTGGCTTAAATTATGGCCGCAATGATGACCCAAAAAGACCGGAATATTGCTATCTTCGCGAAACGGACTATTGCTCTGGTGCGGCTATCTTCCTGCCATTATCACTGTGGCAAAAATTAGACGGTTTTGACCCGTATTTCGCGCCAGCTTATTATGAAGACACCGATTTGGCTTTTCGTGTGCGAGATGCGGGTTATAAAGTTCTCGTTCAGCCCCTTTCAAAAGTCATCCACCTTGAAGGCGTTAGTTCAGGTACAGACCTTACAAGTGGCGCGAAACAAAACCAGGTCATAAACAAAGAAAAATTTTTGAGCAAATGGGAAACTGTTCTAAAGAATCACAAAGCGCCTCACGCGCCACAATGGTATGAGCTCAACCACCAGGAAAAGCCTCGTATCTTACTAATTGACCATCTCACGCCCAAACCCGACTCGGATTCAGGCTCCATCGACACCTACAATTATCTCTTATCTTTGCGTAAGATGGGTTTTGATGTAGTGTTTTACTCAGCATACGACTCCGAAGTCATAGATAAATATGTTACTGATCTTCAAAGTCAGGGAATACAATGTCTCTATCCACCTTATGTCGACAACATGGCGACATTTTTGAAAGCCTATGGGAAAGCCTTCCAGTATGTAATGCTATTCCGAGGTCCCGTCGCTGATATATACATAAACGCCATAAAACAATTCTGTCCTCAGGCTAAGGTAATTTTTAATACCGTTGATCTTCACTTCCTGCGAGAGAAACGTGCGGCGGCTTTGGCCAGCGATGACGCAGATGTAGACCACGATGCCATCAATAAAATTGAAACCTTAGAAGTAGGTTTGATGGAAAGAGCTGACTTATCCATACTGGTAAGCGAGTATGAACGGAGTCTTTTAGCTGAGCTTTATCCTAAGCTTGTAACGCGTGTCATGCCCTTGCCACGCGAAATTCCAGGCAGGAAAAATGGTTTTGACCCCCGCAAAGATATCGCCTTCGTCGGAGGTTATTTACATACGCCCAATCTCGACGCGATTGATTATTTTGTGAAAGAAGTTTGGCATTTAATCGAAAGCAAACTGCCCGGAGTGAAATTCAAGATTGTGGGTAGCAATATGCCTGAGAGTTTCTCACAATATGCCTCCCCAAGTGTTGAGTTGGTTGGCTTCGTGGAAGATCTTGGCGATGTTTTTGACAATGTCCGCCTGTCTATCGCGCCACTCCGGTTTGGGGCTGGCATCAAAGGCAAAGTTGTCTCCAGCCTAAGCTACGGTCTGCCTTGTGTCGCCAGTTCTGTGGCCACAGAAGGTATGAATTTGACCGATGGGGAAAACATCCTGCAAAGTGATGACCCGCAGATCTTTGCGGATCTCGTCTATAAGGCTTATACAGACAAAACTCTCTGGACAAAGCTATCCGACAATGGCTTAAGTTTTGTTGAAGACCGACATGGTTTGGAAAGCTTTGAAACAAGACTACAGGAAATCATAGCCTATCTAAACAAGCCTAAATATCAAAACCCTTCGGTGTAAAAGTAAGAGATGAAACTATTTCAAAGCAAGCGGAATCTGGTCAAAAATAGCGGTTTGTTTGACGCGCAATATTATTTGGATGCAAACCCAGACTTAGAAAAGCTCGATATTGACCCGCTAAAACACTTTTTGGAAACGGGTTGGCAAAAAGGCTATAACCCTTCCGCGCACTTTGACACGAAGTATTACGCGACTGTAAACGCGGACGTTCTCAAAGAAAACGAGAACCCGCTCATTCACTATCTCAGAAAAGGGAAGAAAGAGGGCCGAAAAGCTTTGCCAGACCCAAACGAGATGTGGCAATTTTCAATGAAAGCCACGCCCTTTAAGAAAACCCCGCTTTTATCCTACAGAAATTTTCAGTTTGCGATCAACTACATCAAGGCTTACGGCCTAAAAAGTTTTTTCAACAAAGTGCTCAACAAGATTTTTTCCAGGCCAATCTTTCTTGGCTTGCGCGGGAGCAATCCGGTGAAACTGCTGGATGCTGACAAGCAATTCATCCCACTTAAACCCAGAAGAAGCACCGTTGAGCCCTATGATGTCAGTATCTCGGTCATTATTCCTTGCCTGAACGCTGGTGATGAGTTCCAGTTTTTACTTAAAGTACTCAAGGCTCAAAAAGGGTTTAAAGATATCGAAATTATTATTGTTGACTCCGGCAGCACAGACCGAACCCTTGACTTCGCGGAACGATTCAACGCCAAAGTCATTCAAATAAAGCCTGAAGAATTTTCACATTCCTATGCGCGCAACCTGGGTGCCAAGCATGCCAGTGGCGACTTCCTGCTGTTCACTGTCCAGGACGCCCTGCCACCTTCGGACACCTGGCTCCATGAAATGTTCACCATACTAAGCGATAACCAGGTCGCGGCTGTTTCATGCGCTGAAACCCCCCGAGAAGATGCTGACCTTTTCTACCGGCAAATTTGTTGGAATCATTACAACTTTCTTGAAGTTCAAAACGCAGACCGCATCTTTAGCCTGCCTAAAGTGCAAAATCACATTAGTTTAAGGCAGAATGGACAACTTTCGGACCTCGCCAACCTGATTTCGCGCGAACTTTTTGAACAATATCAATATCGGCTAAACTACGCCGAAGATATTGACCTTGGCATCAGGCTCATCAAAGATGGTTACAAACTGGCTTTTCTCGGTACAACCCGCATCATCCACTCGCACAATCGTCCAGCGTATTATTTCCTGAAACGCGGATATGTTGATAACCAGTTCTTATCCGATATATTTAGCGATTTTGAAGTCCCTAAACTCCATATCGAATCTTTCGTGCCGGACATCGCCTTTGTGTTTAGGTTCTTAGCTGAACTTACAGAAAAGCTTGCAACACTGCCTGTTCCGATTAGTCCTGATTTTTTCGCCGGCTTTATTGAAAATCAATTCAGCCAACAACTCTCAAGAAAGTATCCTGAAGATTTACCTAAAACACCCACAACACATCTTGACACAAAAGCGCTCAGCTTTTTCGAAACCATCATCGGGCAACATGGCTTTACTTTGAAAGGTAAACCTTATAATGGCTTCCTGCTTCAGGCATATTTTGGCTATGTCAATATCACCACGTCCTATCTTAAGACCGCATACGAGACAATCAATGAGCAGTTGATGAGCGAAATCATTAGCTGTCTCTATAAAGCTTTTTCAATTGTCGTCGGAGCACATTTAGCTTATTGCGCAAAAAACCGAACCGGTGATGAAAGCATCGACATGGACGCATTGCACAAAACCCTTATGGCAGGTGTTTGATGAAAATACTCTATGCTCTCCATCAGTTTTACCCGGAATACCAGGCTGGTACTGAAAAATTCATCTACAACATAGCCACAATGGCACAACTCAATGCCAATAAAGTAAAAGTTATTACTTACAGACTTGGCGAGTTTAGTCATAATGAAAAGAAGTCTGATGGCGTTTCTTACGAAGAATACTTTTATAAGAGTTTGCCCATTTTAGCTTTCAAATATAATCAGCAAGCTTTTGATATCAATTTCGCAACGGAGAACCCAGTTGGACTTTCCTTCGCCAGGGAAATTCTGCAAAGAGAAAAACCGAATCTTCTACACATTGGTCACTTGATGCGCGTTTTTCCCTTCGCCCAGGCAGCTTTGGAATTGGAAATTCCTTATATCCTGACCTTAACAGATTTCTTTACCATTTGCCCTCTTAATACTCTGTCTCCCGCCACGGGCAGTCTGTGTAATGGACCCAATGGTGGCGAAGCTTGTGCGCGTTACTGTTCAAAGTTTACGTCCCAGTTTATTAAAGAGCGGCTCGATAGTACCAAGCGTGTTTTATCAGGCGCAAAAGAAATCTTTGTGCCTTCAACGTTTGTCGCGAACATGATTGAATCCGAGATGAATGGCATCAAAGTCACCGTCAATAACCACGGTATACGCCAAAGTACTATGCAACCCAACTACAAGACTTATGACGATCATGATTCATTGAAATTCGCCAGTATTGGCACACTAATTTCGCACAAAGGTACCCATCTCGCTATTCAAGCCTTTGAGACACTCAAAACCGAGCATGCCGAGTTAGACGTCTATGGAGTTGGCGAAAAAAGTTACACGGATTGGCTTAAATCCTTAGCCAGGAAAAGTAAGGTTTCTTTTAAAGGGGCATTTATGGCAGAAGACCTTGCCAAAGTTTTAAACGACATTGATGTCTTGATTGTGCCATCTCTTGTTTACGAAACCTACTCCTTTGTCGTTCACGAAGCACTCTCTGCAGAAATACCAGTCATTGTTTCAGACCTGGGCGGAATGACCGAGAAAGTCCTTCACGGAGAAAACAGCTACAAATTCCCAGCTGGTAATGTAGACGCTTTGCGAGATATTATGCAAAAAATACTTGACAAACCGAGCGGTTTAAACCGAATAAAAAGCAACATTCGTAAAAGCACGCTTATTCCAAACATTGAACAAGAATATTACGTTTATCAAAAAGCATATAAGCAAATTGAGAAACAAGCCTAATTAAATAAGCCCGCTTTTTAAAAATACACGGAGAGCGCTAATAATTTACTCTTCGCGTTTTTGTCCGCGTCTATATCGTAAAAACAAAGTTATCGCCACAATCACAGCAATGCCTGCGAAAACTGGTAACAGGATCTTGCCAACACCTGTGCCATTCACTTCTCTCACTTCGGATGACTCCGCAAGTGTTTGAATGGGGGTCGCACTGGGAATTAGCGTATTTGTCGCTGTTGGCGTTATGGTTGCCGTGGGACTCGGCGTTACAGGCGTAAAAGTTGGCGTTATTGTGGGGGGTGGGGTTACGTTAAGTAGCAACTTATCACCCGGGTAAATGACTGAAGTCTCTTTTAAATTGTTCCACGCGAGTAAATCTGCCAAATTTACACCATAATAATCGGCTATCCAGTTCAGGTTCTGCCCTTCACGCACGATGTGGTAATACTTGCCATCCGCTGCGGGAGTAAGCATCTCTATTGGGGTTAGCGGACGTTCGGTTGGCGTTGGCGTGTGATTACTCGGTACAATCAGCAACTCCCAGCCAATTCCCAGGGGTGTGGTTTCTTTGATGCCGTTAAGTTCGGTAATGCGCTTCACGGTAACGCCATAGGCTTCAGCGATTTTACTTAAATTCTCATAGGGTTTTACAACGTGAGTAATCGACCCATCCGCAGCTGGTGAGCTCACTTCCACCTCACCCAGTTTTGGTGGTGGTACATAAGCTTTAGCTTTAGGGCTCAAAATAATCAGCTTATCGCCAATTTGCAGTTTATAAGACTCTGTAAGATTATTCCAGGCCAGGATGTCCTTTATCGTCACCTGATACGCCACGGCAATCGCCCAAAAACTTTGCCCGGGCATGACCAGATGTGTGTAAATGCCGTTTTCATCCATTTCTGCCAGCTCGACCGGTGTGACAACACCCGGAATAACAGGCTGCCCTGTGCCAGGATCACCCGGGTTTCCGGGCGGACGACCTTCGCATGGTTGCCCTGCGATATAAGCCGCCTGTAAGACATAATAGGTAAAACCATTTGATGCTGTTGCCACACCCGCGCCCACATGACAATAATGCGGGTTGGTCGCCGGCAACATATGGTCCGGGTCATTCCACATCACCATAATTTGATCAATCGAAAGATTGATGCCCATCGCAAAGTTCTCTGTGGCAAAAATTCTCTGCCCGGCACCATAACCAGCAGCTTGTATTCTGCCCCCCACATTGCCAATATGCCAGCTTAAATTTTGGTCAGCCATGATCTGTGCCGTAGTTTGCGCCACGGCGTTAATCGTGTCATCCATTATCAAGCCATTATTTCCTATTGACATGCGCAAAACGTTCATTGCTGAAATTAAATCATACGCGGTCACTTGTTGTTGCTGTGGGCGCTGTGAACTTTTTGCTTCAGTCGGTTGTGGCTGTGCCATAGGATTTAGAAACAGCGCGAGCAATAATATTACGGATAATGCCAGATACTTTTTCTTCATCATAAATTAATATATACCATAGTTCGAGAAAGCCATTTTTTGCTGCTTTTTTTAAGATTAGCCAAGCAAAGTTTCACAAGCACCAGGCAGCACTCTTTAAGTTAATCTATCGGCTCACCCAAAGCGATGAGTTCGTTTTCAGCTACCCACCAGCCCGGATGCCATTTAAGCGCCTGTCTAAAAGCCCAGACAGCTTGCGGGCGATTGCCACGCTTCAACTCAGCCCGACCCAGCCACACCCAGGATTCAGGAATAGCTGGCTCTGGCGATTGGTCAATTGTCGCTTTTGCCAGGTTGTAGACGTCGTTATACCGCCCCATATAGTAATAGGCGAACAAGGGGCCTGTTTGATACCAGGTTACACGCCAGGGACGTTCCTCCTCTGGAAGTTTTTCGTAGACTTCAAAAGCCCGGTCGTAAGATTCGGCGGCACCCCAAAAGTCTTGCATTTCGACCATAATCGAACCCCGGCTATACCAGGCAAAAAACAAGTCGCGCCCCTTGGTGGTATAAAGCCGCGCGGTAACCTGATCTAGTGCATACTGTTTGTTGTATGCATCATCCATTTGCTGCCCTAAGATCGCGTGCACCTCTTGCTCACGCTCGTAAGGGAAGATAACCATGTAAATATCATCGAACTGTGCCCAGTACATTTCGATGTCTTCATAGCTCATCTGAATCCAACCCAAATAAGAGTCCGGAATGGTCACTTCTTGTTTTTCGTCATCATAACCAGCGATGATGCCATAGTGGCCCATCCAGCCTTCGCGGGGGTCGTCCATGCCCCGTTCAATGACAACCGGAAAGCCATTCGCCACTAGCTCTTTCACCAGCTCCAAATTGCCCCCATAGCGCACAATCGCGCCTAGTTCGGTTTCCAAATGCACATAGCTCAGCATTTCATAAGGCATCACATTGCGATCCTGCCTGAAAGGCTTGAGCACTTTTTCAGTTACATACTGGTCACCTTCCCAACCCCAAAAGCCAAGCGCCATCGAAAGGTTGGATGGCCCACAGTTATTAAAGCCTTGTTTTTCAGGTTCTATACCTTCAAGCAATACTTTCTTTGGCAGGGGTGTCGGTACGGGCGTATTCGTGGGCACGATGGTCGGCGTAGGTGTATCCTCAATAAGCGCCAGTGGCACGGATGTTTCAGTGGGCATCGGTGTAGCCGTTGGTGCCATAGCGGTTAAATTGGCAATAGCTTCGTCTGAAAGTACGTTTTGATCACTCGGCTTAAAAACCTGCTTGTCCGGTGGATTAAAGAAATAATGAATACGCGCTTTGATACGCGCAAGATGGAAATATGCGCGATCGTTAACTGAGGGAGTTTGGTAAACAAGCACTGCCAACAAGACAAGAACGACGAATCCCACAATCCAAAGCCAAGGCCTTTGCCAAAGGGGGCGGGGCGCCAGTTGTCTGCGCAAGCGCGTTGTATAAATGTTTCGTTTCATTGACATACGGTTTGAATTATATCAGGTCTTGGATACTTGAAATTTCAGCACATCAAGCGCTGTAATCAAGAGAGAACCTTATTGCAGTCCTGACGCGCGCCCAGTCTTAATAGGGTGTTTCTATATCCTTCGCCCAGTCGCGATGGGTGAGATACCAATCCACCATGGCGTCGATACCTTCGCTCAGACTCACTTTTGGCTCCCAGCCCAAGTCTTTACGCGCTTTGCTTACATCAGCTAAGTTCTCAAAAACATCCGCGCGGTGACTGGGGATATATTCCACAATCGCTTTTTTACCCAGGCGTTCTTCAAACATGGCTAAAAGTTCGTTAATGGTAACAACTTCATGCCCACCCAGGTTGAAAACATCAAAGCCAAGCGGCTTAAGTGCCAGCAAAGTGCCACTAACGATATCATCCACATAGGTAAAGCCACGCGACTGCTCGCCATTACCCGTTATTGTCACCTTTTTGCCTTCAGCAATCCATTGACAGAACCTGAACATCACCATATCTGGTCTGCCAGCCGGACCATAAACAGTGAAATAACGCAAAACGGTCACGTCCAAGCCGTAAAGATGATGGTAACTGTAAGCAAAAGCTTCAGCCCCTTTTTTGCTGGCAGCGTAAGGTGCCAGGGGATGGTCCGTAGATGCGGTTTCGCTGTGGGGTGGCTTATTGTCATCACCGTAAAGGCTCGATGTCGATGCCAATATATACTTGGGCACCTTTTGATGACGGGCATATTCCAGGGTATTCAGCGCGCCCAGTGTGTTCGCTTCAAGATAACTCCACGGGTCGGTTGTGCTGGCACGCACACCCGCGATGGCGGCTAAATTGATGACCGCATCCGCTTGTGGGGCGTGTTTGGCCAAAGTATCAATAAAAGCGCGTTGTGAAATATCTTCCTGTAAAAAGTGGAAGCCTTCCCGTCCCAGGAGTTGCTCCAAACGATGCTCTTTGATGCGCACGTCATATACATGATTGAGGTTATCCACACCCCAAACCACATGGCCTTCGTCCAGCAAACGCGCGCTGACCCGCGAACCAATAAAGCCAGCTGTACCTGTAACGATGTAAACACCCATTAGAGTTTAACCACCTTGATATCTTCAGCAGGGGCGATGTCTTTTAGGGCATTGCGCGCGTCAAAGATGAGTTGCGCTTTTTCGTAAATCATCTTGTAATCAACTTTGCTGTGATTAGTGATAATCGCCACCATGTCAGCTTTTTCAACCGCGGCGACGAGTTCTGTTTCCGATGCCATATTCAGCCCGGCCTCATGTAATTCAGGGATAAACGGGTCGTGATAGCCCACGATAGCGCCCTTATCAAGCAAAAGATGGATAATATCCAAAGCCGGCGATTCGCGCAGGTCGTTGATGTCGGGTTTGTAGGCAATACCCATCAACAAAATGGTGCTGCCTTTAAGTGGTTTTTTGAAGCGGTTGAGTGAGTCCTGGATTTTTCCAACCACATAGCGCGACATATTGCTGTCAATTTGACTGGCCAAATCAATGAAACGCGCGGTGTAGTTGAGCGTCTTCATCTTCCACGACAGATACATGGGGTCTACCGGGATACAGTGCCCACCAAGCCCAGGTCCAGGGGTAAATTTCATAAACCCAAAAGGTTTCGTCGCGGCAGCATCCACCACTTCCCACACGTCAATATTCATGCGGTCACACATGATTGCCATTTCGTTAATCATCGAAATATTAATCATACGGAAGGTGTTTTCAAGGAGTTTAGTCATTTCTGCCACTTCAGCAGTGGAGACCGGAACAACGGTTTCCAGGGCTTGCCCATACCATGCCGCAGCCACCTCAGTACAGTTTTTAGTGATTCCGCCAACAACTTTTGGCGTATTGTAAGTCGTGTAATCTTTCCGACCTGGATCAACCCGTTCAGGCGAGAAAGCCAGGAAGAAATCCTCACCCACTTTAAGATCACTGTGCTCACTGAGATTACTCAAAACCAGTTCGCGGGTCGTGCCGGGATAGGTACTGGATTCAAGCACGATAACCATTCCACGATGCAAATAAGGGGCGATTTGCTGACTGGCCTTGGCGATAAAGGACATATCCGGGTCGCCTGTTTTACGAAGTGGTGTCGGTACCGAAATAGAAACAGCGTCTATTTCGGATAAAACCGAGTAATCACTGGTCGCGCGAAAACGGCCGGAATCAATCTGTTTGCGCAATTCTGCATTGCTCACATCAGTAATATAGCTTTGACGTTCGTTAAGCTGTTCAATCTTATCCTCATCGGGGTCAATGCCTATCACATAAAAACCTGCTTTTGCAAAGGTAAGTGCCAAAGGCAAACCCACATAACCTAGCCCCAAAACGGCAACATTGGCTCTGCGTTGTTGGATAAGATGGATTAGTTCTTCTTTTATCATAGTACCTCGTAGCTTTTCTTAAAACAAAGTTAATTGGACAGGCGCATCAGGTTCTTCTTCTGAATTCTCCGGGGGACTTTTTACTTCAACTGTCGCGGGTACTGAATTTGGCGTTGGCGACAGTTTCTTGATTATACCGCCTAATTTGGCAAAATCAGCCAACATAGTGTTTTTTAAGGCTGGATTATGCAAAGACGCAGCGGGATGATACATAGTAACCACTTTTCGGCCTTCAATTTCAAAGGCTTGCCCGTGAATTCGCCCAATGCGTGCGTTTTCGATAAAGCGCGCCATCGAAAAACGCCCCAGGGTCACAATGATTTTCGGGTCTAAAAGGTTTATTTGCTCGTCAAGCCAGTGGCGACAGGCGCTAATTTCCTCGGGTAAGGGGTCGCGGTTGTTGGGCGGACGACATTTGATGACATTCGCGATGAATACCTCTTCGCGTTTTAGTCCGGCCGCAGCCAGCAATTCATCCAACACCGCGCCAGCCTGCCCCACAAAGGGCTTGCCTTGTTGATCTTCGTTCCGTCCGGGACCTTCGCCGATAAACATCACTTGAACGTGATGTGGGCCTTCACCCGGCACAACGTTGCGTCGCCCTCTTGCCAGCGCGCATTGCCGGCAGTGACGCAATTCTTCACGTATACTATCCAAACGGTCTTTTTTATCAGGCATTAAATGCTCCAGTAATGGATTCTACACCATTGTCCACTATATTAGACGTAATTCAAACCGATTAAGTTCCCTATTTTCTCAAAATCGATTGGTTTTAAGGTTAAAAGCAAAGCGTCTTCATTATTGTCCTGATAATAGCCCGGACGAATGCCGACCACTTCAAATCCCAGACCCAAATAAAGACGCAGCGCGTCACGGTTACTTGCGCGGACTTCCAAAATCACTTCTGTAATGCCATGGTCTTCGGAGATGCAAATTGCCTGTGCCAAAAGACTGCGCGCTATTCCCAAATGGCGATATGCCTTAGCGACTGAAATAGTGGCAATTTCGAGACTGTCCGCAAGGCGCCAGGCCACAAGCACGCCGATAATATTCTCATTTTCCGCTTGGGTGGTATCAACAGCAACCAAGGGGATACTGTAAGAATCCTGGCGCAACTCATAAGCAAACGAGCCACTCGGCCAGGGCTGGCTAAAGTTGGCTTTTTCGTGCGCTTCAACCTGTGCAAGGTCAGCATGCAGCATTCTTCTGACAATAATGTCTTCAGTCTTGGATTCTTGGTTCATACATTAGGGACATTGCTAAGCGTATGCACATAGATTGGCGAAAGAAGGGCGGGATCGTCTTCCTGACCTGCTTTGATTTTCTGCCATGCCAGTTCAGCCAAAACCGCCGGCCGGCGCACACACGCAGCCGCGCTCGCCAGTTGGGTCGTTTTCCATTTACGCCCCAGGATTTGTCGCGTTTCAGCGTTCAGGTCCCCCACAACATAAATCGGCGATTTGATAGTAGCCGCGATGGCTTTGGCATCGCCCAGTTGAATATCATGCTCAGCTTGCCAGTCGCGGTTTTTATAGACATAACGAATCCAGGCAAAACGCCCCCTGCCCAGTTCAATCATCGCAATCATGGGGCGCCTTAGTCCAGGCTGAGCAGCGCAAAGCACATCCAAAGAAGGAATACCCACGATAGGCAACTTGCATGCCAGCGCAAAACCTTTGGCAACGCTCATACCAATGCGCAAGCCGGTGAATGAACCCGGGCCAGTAGCCACGCCAACACCGCTAAGCTGCGCTGGCGTAACGTTCGATTTGCTAAACATTCTTTGAATTGCCGGCACAAGTTCCACACTCTGATAATGTTTTCCACGCCAGATTTGCTCGGCAAGGATTTGTGTGCCATCAAAAAGTGCGATGCCGGTCCAGTCTGTTGATGTATCAATTGCTAATAACATACTTATACTCCGTATATCGCAAGTTGCAGATCTTTTAGGATTTGCGTATTCTGCTTGCCTTCGGGGGTCAAGATAAAATGACGTGAATTAGGCCCCATCCATTGCATTTCAATCCAAATGTGCTCTTTGGGCAGAGAGTCCCTGAGTCGGTCCGCCCATTCCACAATCAACACTCCATTTTCAAGGGCCTGTTCAACGTCGAGAATGGCCAAATCAAACGGGTCGTTCTCAGCCAGGCGATAAGCATCGGCGTGAAAAAGCTGCATACCGTTCGGACGGCGGTATTGATTGAGAATGACGAAAGTGGGGCTGGTAACGCGGTCAGTTGAGCCCCAGCCCTGGGCGATACCCTGCACCAGTGTGGTTTTACCCGAACCCAAATCCCCTTCAAGGCAAAGAACCGTGCCCACCGGCAACATCGCGCCCAAACGCACGCCCAGGCGACGGGTTTGCTCGGCACTGTGTGAAAAGAACTCGAAAGCATTCGGTTTAAGGATAGCCATATTCTTCTTTATTTCCTCTGGGTAAATTATACCTTATATGAAAATGTTTCCGAAAAATTCGGTGGCTCATTTCATGATTTGCTGGATGTTTCGCGTAGAACTTGCTTGCTTCTCTTTTTCGCGTCTGTGCCTGCGCTGGGGTATAATCGAAACATTATGATTGAACTTTAGCAGCCTGGTCTGCTGACGAATTGGAGTTACATGCAACTTGGAATTATAGGACTGCCCCAAAGTGGCAAGACAACACTTTTTAATGCCTTAACCAACGCCAATATCCCCACTGATAACCTCGGTGGACATATGCAAGTCCATACCGCGGTGGTGGACGTGCCCGACCCGCGTGTTGACGAACTTTGCGCCATTTACAAACCCAAGAAAACCGTCCACGCTAAAGTCACTTATGCCGATATTGCCGGAATCGACGGTAAAGCCGGCAAAGCAGGTCTGCCCGGGCCACTTATTAACCAGATGGCATCGATGGACGGCTTTTTGCACGTCGTGCGTCAGTTCGAAAGCCCTGTGGTCGCCCACCAGGAAGGCAGCGTTGATCCTTTACGTGACATTGAAAGCATGGACACCGAATTCATTCTCAACGACCTGGTAATGATTGAACGCAAACTTGAAAGACTGACCGAAGAACATCGTCGCGGTGTCAGCCGTCCGCGTGAAGAAATTCAAAAAGAAATTGACGTCTTCAAATCATTGCAAGCTGTTTTAAATGAAAATCTGCCCTTGCGCCATCATAAATTCACTCCGGAAGAGGACGAAACTCTTGCCAGCTATGGCTTTTTAAGCCGAAAGCCACAAATCATCGTCTTCAACCAGTCCGAAGGGCAAACCCCACCGGATTACAAAAGCCCCCACCCAGACACTTTTGTGATTGCCCTGCCCGCCAAGCTCGAAATGGACATCGCCGCGCTTGAACCGGAAGACGCGATTATCTTTATGGAAGAATATGGCATCGCCGAACTGGCTATGTCGCGCCTCATCAAGCTTTCGTATGACCTTTTGGGCGTGCACAGCTTCTTTACCGCCGGCGAAAAGGAAGTCCACGCCTGGACGATAAAACGAGGCACCAATGCCCGCGAAGCCGCCGGAGCCATTCACTCGGATATGGAAAAGGGCTTCATCCGCGCGGAAGTGATTTCGTACCAAGATTTGATGCATTTTGGCAGTACTGCCGAAGCCCGCAATAAAGGCCGTCTGAGAGTAGAAGGCAAAAGCTACATCGTTGAAGACGGTGATATCATCGAGATAAGGTTTAATGTTTAGAATGTCTGCCAGGATTCTGCGCTCCATAAAAATTACAGCCTTCTCTTCGAATATAAGCTCATTTCCCCTTCTCCTGTGTCATTTAATTTCTTCCGACCTGTGGCACACACTTCCCCCCCTCCAAAGGAGAGGGATTAAAGGGGGTGGTTTTTTTCAAAAACACCAACAAAGCGTATCGAACCTAAATAATTTCAGGAGTATCCTGTGAAAAACATTAACCAACCCACTGATCTGCAAAAAGCCGCCGAACGTGGTGAACCATCGCACGTTTGGCGCGAGGGCCAGGACCGGCGCCTGAAGATGATTCTCGAAGCTGCTGAAGACCGCGTTAACGGAACCGTCTTCGTTGATGGTTGTGGCGTGGGTATGTATCTCGCGCATCTCGCGCCCATGGCGGAAACAATTCTTGGAATGGATATCGAATTTCCGCGTGTGCAGGAAAGCAAAGTCTACACGCCCAAGGTCTTTACCGGCGCAGGCGAGTATTTGGCATTGCCCAGCAACAGCATTGACCTTTTGCTTAGCCATGAAGTTCTCGAACACGTGCAGAACGATAAACAAGCCATTCAAGAGATGGTGCGCGTACTCAAGCCCGGTGGACGCCTTGTGCTTTTCTGTCCCAACCGCGGTTACCCCTTTGAAACGCACGGCATCTACAAAAACGGGAAATACATATTTGGCAACATTCCGCTGGTCAACTGGTTGCCTCGCAAATGGCGCGATAAATTCTGCCCCCATGTTGAAATCTACACCCGCCAGGACTTGCGCAAACTGTTCAAAGGCTTGCCGGTAAAGTTCATCACCCAACGCACAATCTTTGGCGGTTACGACAACATCATCCAAAGCCGACCCCGATTAGGTAAATTTTTGCGGCGTGTCCTTTACGCGCTCGAAAAAACGCCTTTACAGCGCTTGGGCCTTTCGCACTTTTGGGTAGTTGAAAAGCAAAACTAAGCCCGATTCCAGCGTAGACTAAATCGTCAGCTTGGTTGCACAAGGTTTTCCATAAACATGGCAAATGCTGTTATCACGCCCATCACACTTAAAGTATACTTAGCTTATGCAAGATAAAGTTTTCATCCTTGGCTTAACAGGCAACATCGCTTCGGGCAAGTCTTACGTTTTGGCATATCTCGCCAAACGTGGCGCGAAAACCATTGACGCTGACCTGGTCGCCCAGCAAAGCTACTTGCCCGGCAAGCCCGCTTATAACGCGCTCATCGCGCATTTTGGCAGCGATATTGTACGAGCCGATGGCCAAATCGACCGAACCGCGCTGGGCAAAATCGTTTTTGCGGACCCCGCCCAGCTGAAAGCGCTTGAAGATATCGTACACCCCGCGACAACGAACGCTATCACCGCGCTCGTAAACGAAGCCCAGACAACAAAAAGCACAAACTTGATTGTTGTTGAAGCGATCAAACTTTTTGAATCCGGTATGGCTCAAAAATATGACGCGACCTGGGTAACCGTTGCGGATGACGAAACCCGCCTGAAACGTCTTATTCAGGGCCGTGGCATGGACCCCATCAGCGCCGCGAAACGTCTTAGGTCACAAAGTCCGCAGGAAGAAAAGGCAAAGCTGGCTGATTTCGTTATCCACACCGACGGCAGCTTTGAAGAAACTGACGCGCAAATTGAAACCGGGCTCGAAAAATTAGGGCTCAGGCTAAGTTAATTCGCTTATAATAGACCCACTAAGATTTTGGAGATTAAAATGGCACGTATTTCACTCACAGGCATCAAACCGACCGGTAGTCCGCACATCGGCAATTATTTTGGCATGTACAAGCAAGCCATCGCTCTATCAGAAAGCTATCTAGGGCTTTATTTCGTTGCCGATTTTCACGCCCTGACCACCACACCCGACCCCAAAGACCTGCAACGGGACATTTACGAAGTTGCCGCCGCCTGGCTTGCCTTGGGACTCGACCCGGATAAAAGCATTTTCTTTTTGCAGTCCGACGTTCCCGAAATCCCCGAATGCTCCTGGATTTTAGCCTGCTCTACCGCCAAGGGTTTGCTCAACAGAGCGCACGCCTATAAAGCCGCTATCGACAAAAATCTCGAAATCGACCGCGACCCAGACTATGGTGTTAATGCTGGTTTGTATAACTATCCCGTCCTGATGGCTGCTGATATTTTGCTCTATAACTCGGATATCGTGCCCGTAGGTGCTGACCAAAGACAACACGTTGAAATCGCGCGCGATATCGCCGAAACTTTCAACCGCACTTACGGAAAAATCATCAAAGTGCCCGAAGCTTATATCCCTGAAGCGGTACAGACCATCCCTGGCATTGACGGACGCAAAATGAGTAAAAGCTATAACAACATCATCCCCATCTTCGCCTCGGAAAAAGAAACCCGCAAGCAAATCATGCGCATCGTCACCGACAGCAAAACGCCCGAAGAACCCAAAGACCCTGAAAACTGTAATGTATTTCAGATCTTCCGTTTCTTTGCGCCTGAAGCCCGCGTTGAAGAAGTCCGCCAGCAGTATTTGCAAGGTGGTTTGGGTTACGGTACCCTAAAACAGGAACTTTTTGAACATCTTCTGAATCATTTCGCTGACGCCCGCCAAAAATTTAACGCTCTGATGGACGATAAGGCTCAGCTGGACGCTATCTTAAAACAGGGCGCAGAAAAAGTGCGTGCCATCGCCATTCCCAACCTGAAACGCATGCGCAAAGCGGTTGGCATTGATAAATAAGACGGGTTCAAATCATGATTGAAGAAGCTCTCGAAAAAGCTGAGAACCTCGCCCCTGAACAACGCAACCGCCAAAGCAATCAGGCGGTTTTGCTCACGTTGATAATCAACGTTATTTTGGCTGTTGCCAAAACCGCGATTGGTATCGTGGGACATTCCGCGGCATTGCTCGCGGATGGCATCAACTCCACATCCGATGTCGTCTACAATGTGGTCGTTTCGTTTTTCGTCCGCGCCGCGCATAAGCCCGCTGATGAAGAACACCCCTACGGTCACAGTCAGTTCGAAAGCGTTGGCGCGCTTGTGGTGGGTGCTTTTGTTATCACCACCGCCATTACAATTTTTTGGGATTCGGTCAATTCACTTTTTGACTTTTTAAGTGGTCAAGCAACTGATGGAAACACCGCGCAAATCACGCTATGGATTGCCATCGCCACGGTCATCGTCAAAATATTCATGACCATCTACACCCATCGCATAGGCAAACGCACCGCCAACGCCACCATCATCGCCCTGGCTCAAGACCACCGCAACGATATTTTTAGTGCTCTGGCCGTTGTTATTGGCGTGACCTTTAGTCTGCTTGGCTACCGCTGGGTTGACCCCCTGGCTGGCGCTTTGGTCGCGGTGATGATTTTCAAGACGGGATACGATATTTTGCGTGATTCAACCGACGACCTGATGGACACTCTGCCCGGCAAAGTTCTCACTAAACAAATCAGCGACTTGACGCTCAAGGTCCCTGGAGTTATTGGCATCGATTCGATAAAAGCCCATCGCTTTGGGCGTTATCTGGTCATCAACATCGCCATTTTCGTGGATGGCGGTATTAGTGTGGATGCCGGCGACGCCATTGCTGATAAGGTGGAAGACATCCTCCACGAAAAGATCGATTTTGTCCAGGACGTGCACGTGCATTTCCACTCCAAACCACACCGAATCCGCGGGTAATCCCTACACGTTTTGTTTCAAGTCAGGATTTTCACCGTACACAAAACCGTTTTGTTTCATAAACGGTTTTTGTTATTATATTAGATGAATTTAGTCCAAAAAAAGGAGACCAAATGAACAACTTTAGCTATTACAATCCGACCCGTATCCTGTTTGGCAAAGATGCGATTGCGAAGATTTCCCGTTATATCCCCAAAGACGCCAAAGTGCTCATGCTTTATGGCGGCGGGTCTATCAAAAGAACTGGCATCTACGAACAGGTTAAGCAAGCCCTGGATGGCTTCACTGTGCTTGAATTTGCTGGTATTGAACCCAACCCCGACTACGCCACACTGATGAAAGCTGTTCAAATTGTTCGTGACGAAAAAGTTGACTTTCTGCTGGCTGTCGGTGGGGGTTCCGTGATTGATGGCACAAAGTTCATCGCCCTGGCAGCAGCTTTCGACCAAGGGGAAGCCTGGGACATCATCAAAACCGATGCCGCGCGTGAACTCACCCAGGCTGTGCCCTTTGGCACCGTGCTCACCATCCCTGGGACTGGCAGTGAGATGAACTACAACCTGGTCATTTCCCGTCGCGAAACCGGCGAAAAGCTTTCCATCAAGCACGAGGCAATCTTCCCGCGTTTTTCCGCATTGGATCCACAGGTTTCTTACAGTCTTTCAGCAAAGCAAATTCGCAATGGTTTGGTTGATGCTTTTATGCACGTCATGGAACAGTACATCACCTATCCGATTGGCGCGGTCGTACAAGACCGCTTGTCCGAATCGCTGATGCAATCGCTGATCGAAGTTGCTCCGCGTGCCATGCGAATGGACCCACCCGATTACACCGCCCGCGCGAACTTCATGTGGGCAGCAGCAATGGGACTCAACACCCTGGTGGGTCGTGGCGTACCACAAGACTGGACGACGCACATGATTGGACATGAACTGACCGCGCTTTATGGCCTGGCACACGCTGAATCGCTGGCCACGGTCGTGCCCTGGCTTTTGTGGTACAAACGCGAACAGAAAGGCGACAAAATTGTGCAACTGGGAATGCGCGTTTTCGGTTTGATATCAGATGACCGCGAAGCGTTAATTGAAGCCACTATTGATGCCCTGGCGGCGTGGTTCAATTCGCTGGGCATGCCCACGACCTTGACTGCCTACGGTATTGACCCCGATGAAGCGGCTGAAGCTGTCGCAAAACGCTTTGATGACCGTGGCTGGGCACTGGGCGAAAACGCTGATATTCATGGTTCTGATGCGGCTGCGATCTTAAGACTTAGCCGTTAAATATAAAGTAGTTTAAATGACAGGTAAAAGTAAGTGGCTGTCCGATATGAACAGCCACTTTTCATTAAACAATTTTTAACAAGCTTTATTTTCTTTTAAAGATATTCGCCAGCAAGGATAATCCCAGCTTTATGCCCATCATGGCATAGTAAAACCAGTTGAACAAAAAGAAATGGTCTTTGGCAAAATGCTTTTTGTAAAGCACGAAATACGAACGGTGCCACTCCCAGATTGATTTATAAGGCCGCGCCTTCGAGCCACCCTGTCCGCCATAGTGAATGATGGCACTTATGGGTACGTACATGACCTTCCAGCCAGCTTTTCGGGCACGGATGCAATAGTCGCTGTCTTCCTGATAAGCGAAGAAAGCCTCATCAAAATCACCCACTTGTTCCCAACATTCGCGTCTGATAATCATGCACGAGCCAGAAACCGCGTCAACTTCAGCGATTTCGTCTTCATCCAGCCAGGACATCAGATAACTGTTCAAAGCCCGATTTTGCGGGAATAACTTGCCCAAACCTAAGAAATAGCCAAAGACTGCCGCTGGTTTTGCGTCACCACGCTTGGACTGCGCCTGAAAACTACCATCACTGTTAAGCACCTTGGGAATACAAATGCCAACCTGTTCGTTTTCAGCAAGCCAATCCAATTGTGGGCTAAATACGTCTTCAATCAGTAATGTATCCGGGTTTAAAAGGACAAGATACTCACCCTTTGCGGCTTTCAAAAGGCGATTGACTGGTTTCGAAAAACCATCATTCTTATCGCTGGTTAGCACTTTTAGATCTGGGAAGTCCCTTTGCAGCATTTCCAATGTGCCATCGCTGGAAGCATTATCAGCGATGATAATTTCATATGTTCCAGCTGGTGTATATTGTTCGATAGACTCCAAACACGCCTTAAGCATTTGGCATACGTTTAGGGTTGGGATGAGAATCGACAACTTTTTCACAGCGCAGAGTCCTCCATCACGACATCAAACTTTTTTCGTGCCATATTGTTTTTGTAATGATAGTTAATGGCGTTGGTTAAATGCGCGCCAAAAAACAAAATATAACCAACCCAATAAATCCAAAACAACAATACCATAACCGACGCCAAGGAGCCGTAAACCAATTCGTAGTTGGCAAAGCCCCTGGAGATCGCCCAAGTCAGCGCTTTATTGACCCCTTCCCAGAGTATTGCTGCTACCAAGGCACCATAAGCGCGTGCCTTGCGCGAAATGCTATGGCTGTTGGGCAACCAGGTGTATGTAATGTAGAACATCACAAACTTGAAAAACAAGGGCACCACGAGGGAAATCCACTTCCATAGCCTGGTTTCCAGGAAAGGCACACCTTTGATAGCAAACTTAAAAGCCGGGAGCACTTTAATCAGTGGCGCGAGCATGACCGAAGCCAAAAACAGTGCCAGAATAATCACAATAACAATCAGTGCCAAGCCACGATTTCTGAAAAAGCCCGATGGTGAGCTGTTGGGAAAAGCACGGTTCACATTGAGCACAACTTTATCGATAACATTGCTGGCTGACCAAATCAGCGAGATAGCCGCAATAGCGGTCAGCGCGCCACGAACTCTAAGCACCGCGCTAAGTTGGGCATCTACAAACGCGATTGTTTCGGGCACTGGAAATATCCCACTCGCTGCCTGAAAAAGTGTTGATCGAGCCACGTCGGCATCTACAAAAAGCGACCCGATAGTCACAATAGCAATTAATGCGGGAAAAATCGAAAAGAGCCCGTAATACGCCAATGCCGCGGACGCTTCCGGCACTCTGGCCCTGACCAGGTTGGTGAATGCATGACGAACAATGCCTGGCACACCCTTTAAGCCGCTATTGATTTTATAGTAAGCCTGCTTTAGTTTTGCTTGCCAGACATCCTTTTTATCTCCAACAGCTTTGCTATATGGCGATAATTTCTCTTTCCATGTTGCCATGCTATGATTATAAGATAAAATAACGCAGAGGTACTATGGAAATTGAATTAATAAAAAAATACTATAACGCACGTGGTCTGGCATGGCCAGAACAAAAAGATGCTTTGCTTTTTTATCTTTCCGAAGTCGGTGAACTTGCCGAGGCCTATCTCGCCATCAGTCCGGTCGCGCTAAGCGATGAAGAACGCCAACTGCTTGCTGATTTTGCTAAGTTAGGAATGCAGGCCGATGAGATTGTTTCGCGCGTGGATGGTTGGGTGCGGAATTTTGATCGCCAGCGCAAAGAAAACATCGCCCACGAAGTCGCGGATTGCAATATGATGCTTTCCGTCTTTATGGAGTCATTCGCGGGTCGAACGCCTGATGATGCCCTGCGCGAAAAGATGACACTTAAGCTCGGCAAATCTGTGGACGAACTATAAAATTCACTGAATCGGATATCGCGTGACGGAAAATATAACTATTTGGTCTTCCGCTTCGACAGTTTCCGATGCCGACGAAACAGGTTCAACAGCGATCAAGGTTAGATAAGTCGTCCCGTAAAACTCCAAAAAACTGGGGTCTTCCAAGCTACCGCCCAAGACCAGGATTTCCTCATAGGGATCCTCGCCCACCAGGTCGATTTCCAATACCACTTGCACACTCCCCGCCTGAGAACATTCCTTGCCAATCGGACAGCGCATATCTTTAATGCGCGTCAACTTCACTGCTATATTACCTGGCAGATAAACTTCATTTTCTTCTTCGTCCAGTCGCAAGAGAAAGTCTGAACCAAACGGTGGTTTTTTATTGAAAGTCATCACTTCGCCATCGTTATCGTAATGCTGGACTTGAATATCCGCTGATGGCTTATCCGAATTATCAGGGTTGTGAATAGGGTCACAAGCTGATGCAAAAAGCAAAAGAATAATAAAGAAAAGGCTGAGTTTTTTCATAATCTGTCTGTTCCTGATTTATAAGTCTTGTAAGGGTTTAAAACCGTGGCCGAGTGCTTCGTTGGCATGGCCCACAACCATAAACGCGTTTGGGTCAGCTTTATTGACAATTTCTTTCAACCGTGCCACTTCCGAGCGCATCACCACGCAAAAGAGAATATTGCGTTCCATTTTGGTATAGCCACCTTTGGCAGGGATAATAGTTGAGCTGCGATCAAGTTCTTCGACAATTGCGTTGGCAACCGCTTCGTAATTATCGGTCACTATCATCGCCTGGCGCACAACGTCGATACCTTGCAGGGTCATATCCACCGCCACACCTGAAACATAAATCAAGATGAGCCCGTAGAGCGCAATTTCCCAGTCAAAGAAAATACCAGCCAATAGAACTGAAATGGTGTCCGTTACCATGTAGATGGTCGAGACTGACATACCCATGCGTTTGTTGAGAATGCGCGCGATGATATCCGTACCGCCGCTGGTGCCACGTCCCAAATAGACCATACCCAAACCAACACCCACCAAAACACCACCAAACAAGGTGTTGAGCAATGGCTCCTGAGTGATTGCAACATCCTGGGAAACGAAATTTACCAGGATGTCAATGGCAACAGAAGAAATAACAATCGACAAAACAGTACGGATTGCGAACCTAAATCCACCAAGGTATTTCCAGCCAAGAAAAAACAACGGTATGTTAAACAAGATAGCCACAACACCTACCGGGATGCCAAATTTGTAATAAATGATTTGCGCCAAACCAAACACACCACCACTTACCAATCCGCCAGGAATGATAAAAAGCCACGTGCCAAGCGCTTGAACTAAAGCACCAAAAATGACGAGAAGATAGTCATTAACATCCCGCCAAATTGGTTTTTTGAACACGTCTTTGATTTGTTTTTTCTGTTTTTGGTTTCGAGTACTTTCTTTCACAAACACACCTTATCCATACGCATGATTATGACTCATATGATATCTCAATTTGAGCAATTTGCACCAATTCAACTGCGATTTTACACCAGATTTAAAAGTAAACCACGTAAATAAAAATTTATTTTCTCATGGGTGCAAAATAATTGAGATACTGAAAATCAGGGTCATAGATAAGGGTAAAGATTGTTTGCCAATCACTCCAAATTTCATGCAGGTCTTGCGTGCGAATTCTCAAATAATAAGGTGTTTTTGCTGGAACGGCCGGTGGGTTGAAAGTTCGCGTAGACTGGGTGTTGATACTTGTGCCTTTGGGATCCGTGCCCCAATATATTTGATAAGTATTCTCGGGGTTTAAGCCCACACCAGCATCAAACGCACCGCTCCATGCAAAAGACGCATCGTTACAACGCGATTGCGGGACTCCATTTATTGCCCCACATCCAACATCATAGACCGTTGGGTTTTCAGGCGGCTCGTTATCTACATAAAAGCTAACTGACTGAATATCTGAACGTACACCAGCATTATTCACCGCGTAAAAGCTTACTGTTTTTTGGCCAGAGCCATGAACAGCGAACGGCTGATAATATACTCTCCATGGTCCATCATCAATCTTCCGGTAAATCTTAGAAATGCCCACACCATTATCGGATGCGGTAATAGTGACAGAGACTTGAGTTTTATACCATTCACCCACTCCCTTTGCGCCTGTTATCGTTGCAGTTACTTCCGGCTTTTTCGGTGGCAAATCCTCAATTACCATCACCATACCATCAGAAACGTTCGGATCTATACCGATAGTTACACCACCCCAAGTTTCATCCAATGTGCCTGAATATTGGCGGATACGTTGATGGTCTGACCAGTGGATATCTGGCAAATGTCTCAATCCATAGGGTGATACATTAGGATTATAGCCGGGTGTCGATAACCATTCCGCAATCCATACTGCTTCTGGAGGTGGGTCTAGATTATAGAGTTCAGCACGATTAAGGTTACTGGATGTCGCATATAAACCAGAACCTATTCCTAGCGTTTCCAAGCGCGTTGTCCAGCCCTGGATAAACGCACGCGACGCGGCAACACAAGCCGCATCGCTTGCGTTGAAATATTCTACATCAAGGTAAATCAGTCCTCCCTGCTGATTACTATCCAATAAGCCATATTCCTCCATCCGCTCTTTGGCTTGGTCTGCATTTTGAACACCATATGCGTAAGCTTGGTCGACATTATAAGGAAAAGGATATCTAAAACGGGTACACGGTGGCTGATGACCCACCCAGGTTGGAATGAGCCGCCAGCCTTGGTTGCCGATTTCTCTAATGTAATCTCTGCTCAGGCTTGCATTTCTACATAATCGTGAAATTCCACCGATGTACAAATTAACACCCCGATAAGGACTGTTTGAATACCACTTCTCAAGTTGTGTTAAGGAAGGGATTTCACAGGCGTCAAAGGCCTGTCCGCTATAGTATACTACTTGGCCAGTAAGAAGCTGGCTATGATTGTCTTTTGGTATATTATATACAAAAGTGGTCACGTCCTGGGTCTTACCGGTTGGCAATGTGATGGGTTGCCAGGTTTTTCCACCATCGCTTGTATGACGTAATTCACGAACCTTCTCACAAATAACATTTTCATCGCCTTCGTCACAGTTTCCATCTTCAAACATACCCCAGCCTTGATTCTGATTTAGGAAACTAATTTGCTGCGTATCCAATGACAAGAAAACTGGTTCCGACTCATCATTTTGATAGAAATCATCGCCTGTATCAGCAGTAATTAATGAGAATGGCTCATCCATAGCTTCATCAAGCGAAGCTCGGCTCGTGCTCGTGTGAAACACAGCAAATTGTCGTTTGTCATTATCTAAGGTGATTACCACAGGCAGGAAGAAGCCCCCCTCTTTTAGTAAGACTGGTAATTCAAATGCGAATGGTGTGCCCTCTAAAGCATCAGCAGGCAAAATGTAATCCTGCCAGCTCTGTCCACCATCTAAGGTATAGTAGAAACATTCTTCAGAATCATGTTTCTGCATATACCCAAGTTGAGAATTAAAAAACACAAAACGCTCGCCTGCCGGAGCAGAAAGAACACTCCAATCCTTACCACCATTTTCTGTGTGCAATAATACACCTTGACTAAAATTAGCGCTGCTGACACGCTTAACCATCAACCAGCCCTCATCATTATTCAGCCATTGGCCATAAATCGCGCTAACCTGATCAACCTCATTTTCAAGCAAAAGAGACCGCAAATTGTTTTCCTCTTCTTGCCAGCTTTCACCATAATTGTTTGTTTTATGAAAAGCAACTATCAGGTCATAATCCATAGGTACAAGCGAGATAATACTGCCACTCCCTGATGAATCAAAATCCACTGCGTGGAATCCAACCGGCATACCAAAAGGTGTGATGTTTTCCCAATGGTTACCTTCATCTTTCGTGATAAACAGCTCTCCATTCAAAAACAGCCATCCCTTCAAACTATCGAACATCTCAAACTGGACTGGCACATTTTGGGGGTTTTCGTTGCTTACCTCCTTTGGAGTGAAATGAGCTTGTGGTGAATCTGTTTGCCCATAAACAGAAACTGGTTGTAAACCAATCAAAAAAATTAAGAGCAAACTCAGAATAACAGTAAAAGACCGTATATGTTTTTTCATCTTGACCTCACAAAGAGCACTACTTAAAAATACTCAAAATACTCGATGGTTAAGTTGCAAGTTTTATGCCCTCCCAGGCAATTGGATGAAATTACCAAGACAATTATCTTTCATTTATCATCAGTTTGTATTGTGGCTCTGTTATGAAGAAGGCTCAATCTATACGAAATTGCCCTAACGATTTATCAGTCTAAATTGAGGCATTCAAGACCACCGCCAGAATTTTATGTTCAACAAATAACGCTTTTATTCATAAAGCCCGCTACAAAAGCTTGACAGCGAACATATGTTCTGATACTATTCTAGATAATCATATTTAGTTCTTTTATTAGATTGCGAGGCGATATGGCAAGAACAAAAAGGAAAGGCCTTGGCCCACGACATCAAAAAATTTTGATTTTTCTCGAAGAAGTCCTTCAGGAGCAAGGATTACCCCCTACCATCCGCGAAATCGGCGATGCCACGCAGATATCGTCCACTTCTGTCGTCAATTACTATCTGGAACAACTTGAAGAAGGTGGTTATATCGAACGACGTTCCAACGTATCGCGGGGTATCACCCTGCTCAAAAACGCTGCCGGCGAAGCCTTCCAGGACATTGGCAAAGCAATCAGCGACGCCATGCAAACGCTCACCGTCCCGCTTTTGGGTAACATCGTTGCTGGCGAACCCATGCCCGTGCCAGCCTCTGATTTTAGCTATTATGACCCTGAATCAGGCATCGACATCGCCCGCAGTCTCCTGCCCGCGCACGAATCCGAAGACCAGCTCTACGCCTTGCGCGTGCATGGTGATTCGATGATTGATGCCATGATTAATGATGGCGATATCGTGGTCATGAAGAAAACCAACCAAGCCAAAAATGGCGAGATGGTTGCTATTTGGCTCAACGACCGCGACGAAACCACGCTAAAGTACTTCTACCGCGAAAACGGCAAAGTGCGCCTGCAACCTGCCAATCCTACCATGCAGCCCATCATTATTGATGATCCCCGCATTGTGGAAGTACAAGGCAAAGTCATCCTGGTCATCCGCCAAGTGTCGGAAAACTGATACTACGCTATTGCATACGGTTACTATTTGATTTAGTCCTTAAATATCAACAAAGTTAATGAGATAATTACAAGCCATTCTTTCTCTTTATAAAGCCTGTTTTTGGATACACAAAAAGACCCCGATTGATCGGGGTCTTTTTGTAGTTTCGATTAAGTCGGCCTTATGCAAGCACAACTTCGGCGCCGGCGGCTTCGAGTTTGGCTTTGGCGTCGTTAGCAACGTCTTTACCAACAGCTTCGAGCACTTTGGCGTCAGGGGTTTCAGCCATATTTTTGGCTTCAACCAAACCGAGGGAAGTGAGTTGGCGGATGACTTTAATGACTTCGATTTTCTTGGGGCCTGGGCCCTTGATGACGACGTCAAATTCAGTCTTTTCTTCAACTTCTTCTTCTGCGGCGGCAGCAACTGGACCAGCAGCAACTGCGGCAACAGGCGCGGCGGCGGAAACGCCCCACTTTTCTTCCAACATTTTAACTAATTCAGCAGCTTCGAGAACAGAGAGTTTGCTCAGTTCTTCAACAAGTTTTTCCATATCAGCCATTTTTATTTCTCCTAATTTATTTTAGCTTTTATTATTTCTTATTTTTTCCTCGTAAAAACGAGCTTATCATTCCAGAACTATTCTGGTTATTTATACTTTATGCAGCCGCGCCTTGTTTATCGGCGTTGGCTTTAATGACCGCAGCAAGACCACGGGCAGGTTCAGCAAGCGTGCGAACCAGTTGACTGGCAGGAGCCAACAAAGTACCCAAAAGTGTGGCGCGCATGACGGGCAAGGTGGGCAGGTCGGCAAGTGCTTTGACCTGTTGCACGGTAAGGTTAGCTTTGTCAAGGTAACCACTGCGGATTTTGAATGTTTCGCGTCCTTTGGTTAGTTCTTGCAAGGCTTTTGCCACTGACGGAGCATCTTCAAAAGCGAAGACGACAACGTTGTTGCCTTCCCAGAAGTTTTCGTCGTAAGTGTAGCCTTTTTCGTCCAGAACGCGCTTGAAGAGTCGGTTTTTGACGACGTGCAAACTGCCATCATTTTCGCGAAGCTTAGCGCGGGCATCGTTGACATCGGGCATACGCATTTTGCTGTATTCAAGCACAAACACGGCTTTGCTTTTTTCGATCCATTCGCCATACTGAGCGACGATTTGCCTTTTTTCTTGTTTCGTAAACGCCAATCTAACGTTCCTCCTTCCATCTAAAATAAAAAATCTCTTTCCGTTTTAGTCCCACGTAAAGAGATTCAAGAATTTTGTTCCAGAATGGTTTCATTCGAATCTCCACCTCGGCGGGAAATTAAGCCGTAAACGGCACCAGCTTTCTTTAGCAGAGCTAATATTCAATTGTTCAGAAGGGTAGTATACCACAGTTCGCGCGGAATACTACCCCGATTCTCTTGCAAATGACTACACTTGCGAAGCTTTCATTGAAGTCGCACTGGCAACATCAACCTTCACACCAGGGCCCATGGTAGAAGCCAGGGCTACACGGCGGATAAAAGCACCTTTCGCGCCGGAAGGTCGCGCGCGAACAACAGCGTTCATTAAAGCCGCCATGTTATCGTACAGTTTCTCGGTATCAAAAGAAACTTTGCCAATAGGCACGTGAATGTTCGCGGATTTATCCAGGCGGAATTCCACACGTCCGGCTTTTGCCAGGCGAATGGCTTCGGAAATGTCATCTGGTTGCACAACGGTGCCAGCTTTGGGGTTAGGCATCAAGTTGCGGGGGCCCAAAATACGACCCAAGCGGCCAACTTTACCCATCATATCCATGGTACCAACTGCCACGTCAAAATCGGTGTAGCCACCCTGGATACGGGCAAGGTCTTCATCAGTTTCTGCCACAAATTCCGCGCCGGCTTCGCGGGCAGCGGTGGCAGCTTCGCCCTGGGCGAAAACCAAAACGCGCACGTCTTTACCCAAACCGTGGGGCAAAACTACGGTATCGCGGATTTGCTGGTCAGCCTGGCGGGGATCCAAACCGGTTCGAATATGAACTTCAACAGTTTCGTCAAATTTGGCAAATGCCATTTCTTTGACGAGCGCGAGCCCTTCGCTGGGCTCGTAGGCTTTTTCAGCCTCTATTTTTTTAATTGCGTTTGCAAAATTTTTGCCTTTTTTAGACATGAATACTCCTTTGTGGTCCTGACGGGCGTTTTAGCCCTCCCACACTGACTAATTAAACTTACTTGTCAACTACCGTAATACCCATGTTGCGGGCAGTACCTTCAAGCTGTTTCATCGCGGACTCAATATCATTCGCGTTCATATCTTTAAATTTAAGATTAGCGATTTCTTTGAGTTGCTCGCGGGTTACCTTGCCAACCTTTTCGCTTTGCGGGGTCGCGGAACCTTTGGCGATGCCAGCGGCTTTCTTGAGAAGCACGGCTGCTGGCGGTGACTTGAGTTCGAAGCGGAAGGACCCATCAGCGAAAATGGTGATATCGGCAGGGATAATTTCGCCCATGCGGTTGGATGTGCGGGCGTTGTAATCTTTACAGAACGCCATAATGTTTACGCCATGTGGCGCGAGCGCCGGACCGATTGGGGGCGCGGGGTTGGCCTTGCCGGCCTGGATTTGTAGTCTAACTACTGCTTTTACTTTCTTTGCCATTCATTAACTCCTTTGTGGTGCATACGGGCTTTTAACCCTCCCACGTCATTCCGGAATAACCGGTTTATGCCTTTTCTACCTGCAGAAAATCAAGTTCCACAGGGGTTTCTCGCCCAAAGAAATTCACCATGACGCGAATCTTTGAACGTTCCATATCAATTTCATCAACGGTGCCTCTAAAGTCATTGAAAGGCCCATCAACAATGCGCACACGATCGCCCGCTTTATAGGTGACCTTATAAGTTGGGGCTTCGCTTTCCATTCGGCGCATAATGTGAGTAACTTCGTCATCGCGCAAAGGCGTAGGCTCATCACCCATGCCCACAAACCCTGTTACACCAGGGGTATTGCGCACGACGAACCAGGATTCTTCTTCAAGAATCATCTCCACCAGCACATAGCCGGGGAAAACATGGCGCTCAACCGTGCGACGTTTGCCATCGCGAACCTCAATCTCTTCTTGCGTTGGAATAACGACATCAAAGATTCTATCTTTCATGCCCATGGTTTCAACGCGTTGCTCGAGATTTTTGCGCACTTTGTTCTCATAGCCAGAATAGCAATGAATGACGTACCATTGACGTCGTTCATCGCGCTTCGACTTTGACGCGCCTTGTTCAAGCCCGGTTTGTCCAGTGGTTGATTCTGACTGATCGTCAACCAGCGGAGCATCATTTTCCAGAGTCATTTCCTGCTCGCAACTCTCAATTAACCAATAAGTAAACCAACCAACCGAGCGAAGACAAAGTCTAACAGGCCGAGGATTGCTGCCATGATAACAGTAACAATCAACACGACACGTGTCAGAGCCAGTGCCTCTTTAAAAGTTGGCCAGGTAACCTTGCGCAACTCGCCGACGGTCTCACGCCACCAGCGTCTTATTTTTTGAAAAATATTTGGCTTACCGCTTGTTTTTGCCATAGCATTTCTCCTCTAGAGTTCAACGCCGTAGTAGCTACGGCGTCAAATCAACATCAACAGGTCAGGAAGGACTCGAACCCTCAGCCCCCGCTTTTGGAGAGCGGTGCTCTGCCAATTGAGCTACTGACCTAGGTACTTTCTTTATTAAAGAAAGTTATCTCACCTCACGGTGAAGTTTATGCGCCCGACAACGGGGACAAAACTTGTTCAGTTCCAAACGTCCCGGGTCGTTACGTCGGTTCTTGACCGTGGTGTAATTGCGCTCGCGGCACTCCGTGCACGCCAGGTGAATTACTGGTCGAATGTCTTTACCTTTTTTTGCCATCTTATTCTAACATGGCTGCCTCAATGGAGGCAGCCATGTATCCTCCGTTTATAGATTCTTACTAGGCAATAATCTTGGTGATCTTGCCAGCGCCAACGGTCAGGCCACCTTCGCGGATAGCGAATTCGGAACCTTCTTCGAGGGCGACTTTTTCCATCAACTTGACTCTGAGACCGTCAACTGTATCGCCGGGCAGAACCATTTCCACGCCTTCGGGCAGGGTAACGTCGCCGGTGACGTCGGTGGTGTTGATGAAGAATTGAGGTCGATAACCGCTAAAGAAAGCGCTGTGGCGTCCACCTTCTTCCTTGGTCAGGATATAGGTTGAAGCTTCGAACTCGGTGTGGGGAGTAATGGAGCCTGGCTTGCAGAGAACCATACCACGTTCAACCTGATCGCGATCGATACCGCGAAGCAGGATACCCGCGTTGTCACCAGCGTTACCGGTTTCGAGCAGTTTGTGGAACATTTCGATACCAGTGGCAACGGTAGCCAGGGGTTTGTCCATCAGACCAACGATTTCAACGGGGTCGTTCAGTTTCAGTTGACCGCGTTCGATACGACCAGTCACAACGGTACCGCGACCTTTGATGCTGAAGACGTCTTCGATAGGCATCAAGAAGGGTTTGTCCAGTTCGCGAACAGGCTCGGGGAAGAATTCATCTACAGCCTGCATAAGCTCGATGATGGGCTGATATTCGGGAGCGTTGGGGTCGGTTGAGGTGCTTTCGAGTGCGACAAGAGCGGAACCTTTGATGATGGGGGTATCATCGCCGGGGAAGCCGTTGTCGTTGAGCAGCTCGCGAATTTCCATATCAACCAGCTCGAGCAGTTCGGGGTCGTCCATTTGGTCAGTTTTGTTCAAGAAGACCAAAATTGAGGGAACCTCAACCTGGCGGGCCAAAAGCACGTGTTCTGCGGTTTGGGGCATGGGGCCATCAGGAGCGCTGACAACCAAAATCGCGCCGTCAACCTGGGCTGCACCGGTGATCATGTTCTTGATGTAGTCACGGTGACCGGGCATATCCACGTGGGCATAGTGGCGGTTTGCGGTTTCGTATTCAACATGCGAAATGTTGATGGTAATACCACGCTTCTTTTCTTCGGGAGCGTTGTCAATTTGGTCATAAGCGCGGAAAGCGCCATGACCTTGCATAGCCAAGACTTTGGTGATTGCCGCAGTCAGGGTAGTTTTACCATGGTCAACGTGGCCCATGGTACCAATGTTCATATGAGGTTTGGTGCGTTCAAACTTTTGTTTCGCCATCTTTTCTCCTTAAATAATGACTATATTTCTCAATTATTCGGCAAAAGCCCCCAATCGGAGTCGAACCGATGACCTCATTCTTACCAAGAATGCGCTCTACCTACTGAGCTATGAGGGCAGCCGTGCAAATCTGACACTTGCGTATCAGACAGTGGACGGTGAAGGATTCGAACCTCCGAAGGCCTTTGCCAGCTGATTTACAGTCAGCCCCCGTTGTCCACTTGGGTAACCGTCCTTGTTTATTTACTCGGGGCGCCTTTTTTCTTTGCCCGTTTGAGATTGAGCCCGACTTATTCAGTCAGACGCAATCGCGAATGTGCAATGAAGCCGACGATGAGAATCGAACTCATAACCTACCGCTTACAAGGCGGTTGCTCTACCATTGAGCTACGCCGGCGCCCTTTTCTTTGTTTGTTAAGCTTCCAACACGGACTAGTAATTATATCAAAATCCGCATGCTTGCGCAAGGCTGATTCTGTAATCAGTCTTTAGTCGCAAGTGAAAAGTTTATCAGACCCACCTTCATTAGTCAAGCAAAATGTTGCTTTTTCCTGAGTCAAATGTCTTTTTGCTCCCATGGCAACGCATAAGCTACTGACCATACGGCAAAGCTTTAATATCGCCATTCAAAAGGTCTTCTTTGTAACGTTCAAACAGTATTTGCTTGCCCGCGCCAAGTTTTGATTCGTCAATGCGAGTGAGTTCAAGCCCGATTTTTATCACGCCCAAAGGCTCATGTGCCAAAATGCGCTCCACAATGGGCGAAATATCTGCCACGAGACCGGAACTCAGGACGCCTAAAACATTCTCAGCCAAATCCAAACCACTTTGCCCTTCAACCGCGATAATGGCGATACCTTTCGCGTTTAAGGCACTAATAAGTTCCTGTGAACTTGCTTCCGGTTGCACAAATACGGTTTTTACTTCCTGGCTTAACAAATGATCCAACCCAGCCTGCCAGTTTGCGGGGTCTTCAAGCTCGGCTTGAATCGGATACAGGATTAAAGGTGTGTACCGCGAACGACAAAGCCCACAATAGTAGCGCGCGCCAGTCAAAAAACCATCCCGCGCGATCTGGCCAGCCGCCGTATTACTCATTGTAATTGACCCTACCCTAAACTCGGGTGTGCCCAAGACTGCTACCAGTCCTGCCAAAAAACTTTGTTGCTCCGGTAAGGCTTGCACTTGATTCAAAATATGCACGTTTGGCATGGGGCTTTCTTGCAAATTGCCAATGTAAAGAAACTGCACTTGCCCGTTTGCTTCTGCCATCGTTTGCAGTTCAGCCTGGCTCGTCAGGGCGACCACCAGCTGGGTCTGCACGCTGAGTTGGCTGGGGCTCAGGGTTTCCCGCTGTTCAAAGCTAAGCGCGTTTTGCTGGGCATAGTTTTGCAATTGCCCGGTAAAGTTTTGCGCGAGATTTGCGTCCGCGTTGCCAGGTGCCCACAATACAATTTGGGCTTGAACCTGCTCAAGAGAAACAGATCCCGGGTCTTCAACAGGCTCTGCTGTTGTCTGGTCAGGTGTCGTTTCATCCGTTTCGCTAACGCTCACAGCCAGTGGCGTGTGATCCGAAACAACAACCGGTGTAGGTATGGGTGTTTCTTGCTTACAGGCACCGAGCAAGAGAGTTAAAACTAAAACTATCCCAAGTATATGGCATTTGAATTTTTTCATATGCCAATTTTACCTTAAGCCAGGATTTTCAAGTTATTTGGTTTTACAACAACCAGGTTTGTTTTATTACAAATGCTGGTTTTAGCTTACAATTAAACTTAAGATGACAAGCAAAACATCACATACCGACATCATAAGCATTACACCCGAAATCCTTCGTGGGCACTTGCCCAAAAGAGCAGATACAAGCCACAAAGGAAGCTTCGGCTCGGCGCTTTTTATCGGTGGGTCCATGCGCTATACGGGCGCGGCGCTGCTTGCCGGCAAAGCCTGTCTGCGCGCTGGCGTTGGCTATCTTAGCATGGCGATTCCCAGCGCATTACATCCAGCCCTGGCAGGACATATCCCCGAAGCGATATGGCAATTGCTGCCAGAACACGATGGCGCCATCGCGTCTATTGCAGCGACAACACTCGCGCCCGTCCTTGCCAATAAACAAGCCATTCTTATCGGCCCAGGATTAAGCCTTAGCCCAAATACACAAAACTTCGCCATCAAGTTTTTGGAAAACATATTACCTAAGTTCCCAAATATCCCTGTCATTTTTGATGCGGATATGCTCACCATCCTAAGTCAAACTCCGGATATCTACCAGCACCTGCCCAAAACGGCAATATTCACGCCCCACCCGGGCGAAATGGCGCGTCTTACAGGGCTGGACATTGAAGAAATTCAAGCCAATCGCGCTGAACTTGCGCAAGGCTTTGCGACAGAAAAAGGGTTAACCCTTGTGCTAAAAGGCGCAAACACCATCCTTGCCTCACCCAACGGTGATTTGCGCAAACTGGATTTTGCCAATTCTGTCTTAGCTCATGCCGGCAGTGGCGACGTGCTGGCAGGCATAATGCTTGGTTTGCTCGCGCAGGGCATGCCCACTTTTGATGCTGCCAGCCTGGCTGTGTACTTACATGCAAAAAGCGGCATGCTCGCTCTTGAAAAACGCAAACACGTCGCTTCAGTTCTTCCTTCTGACCTTATCGCGTTTATCGGTCATACCATAGCTGACCTGGAAAACGCATAAATCCAAAACGCTTACATTTCAGTCAGTAATTACATCTAACCTGCACGCAGACCTTACTTGCCCAATATCTTTACTGCCAAGGGGCCGATATCAGCAATCTTACTTACCACATGCACACCACAGTCGCGCAAGGATTCAATTTTGGACGTTGCCGTGCCCTTGCCACCACGAATTACCGCGCCGGCATGACCCATGCGCTTACCAGCGGGTGCTGTTTGTCCCGCGATAAACGCGATTGCAGGCTTAGACGAATTCGCCTTCAGCCACGCGCCAGCTTTCTCTTCGTCATCACCGCCAATTTCGCCCAGCAGAACTAGCAACTCTGTTTTAGGGTCTTCTTCGAACGCGGATAAAACATCGATGAAATTCGTGCCGTGAATAGGGTCACCACCGATACCCACCACAGTGCTTTGCCCGCAATTAGCGTTGGTCAACGAGCGCGCGACTTCATAAGTTAAAGTGCCAGAGCGCGAAACCACACCAACCGGACCAGGGATATGCACCGGCCCAGGCATAATGCCCACTTTGCACTCTCCGGGTGTAATCAGACCTGGACAGTTGGGTCCCAGCAAGCGAACGGGACGATCTTTGAGATAAGCCATAATTCTGAGCATATCTTGAATAGGGATATGCTCGGTAATACATACAACGAGGGGCACATCAGACAGTGCCGCTTCGAAAATGGCTGATTCGGCAAATCGTGCCGGCACCAGAATAATGCTCACATTCGCGCCCGTCTGTGCCACGGCTTCTTCGACACGGTCAAAAACGGGAACGCCCAATACTTTTTCACCGCCTTTGCCAGGTGTCACGCCAGCGACGATATTACTGCCATACTCCAGCATCATACGGGTGTGATATTGCCCATATTTCCCCGTCATGCCTTGTACTAAAATTCGTGAGTTTTTATCAATCCAGATGCTCATGCCATTTTCCTCTCATTAATTCTTTGCACGATAAGTGCCGCGCCATTTTCCAGATTATCAACAAATTCCAGGTTTGGTGAAAAAGCCGTTAAAGCCTCAATCGCCTCTTCTTTCATGTTGCCTTCCAAACGGATAACAACCGGCAAATCTTTTCTTTGCTTTTGAAGCGCGCGGATAATCCCTTCCGCGACAATATCACAACGCACAATACCACCAAAGACATTGATAAACACGCCTTCCACACGCGAGTCGTGATAAAGAATATCCAAACCATTAGCAACCGATATTGTGGTCGCGCTGCCACCGACATCCAGGAAGTTAGCTGGTTCACCGCCGGCTTCTTTGATGGCGTCCATCGTTGCCATCGCCAAACCAGCACCGTTCACCAGGCAGCCGATTGTGCCATCCAACGAAACATAGCTCAGGTCATAGTGTGCCGCCAAAAGTTCAGACACCGTTTGTTGCCGGTCATCTTGTAAGAGCACCAGTTCGGGATGTCTGTAGAGAGCGTTGTCGTCGAAATCCATTTTGGCATCCAGCGCGATCCATTCGCCTTCCTTGCTGCGGATAAAGGGATTGATTTCGATTAAGAGCGCGTCGTTTTCAGTAAAACAACGGTAAAGATTTTGCAATGTGGCTATCCAGGCCGGCCAGTCCTTGCGCGCGAGCATCAGGTCCTGGCAAACCCTGATGGCAACAAAATCGCGCATGCCAACTTGCGGGTCAATATCGTATTGTTTGATTGAGCCAGCGTGTTCCTTCGCTTCAATGTTCATGCCACCCGCGGTTGACACCAGCAAGCTAATACACTGAGAACTGCGGTTGATGGTGAGCGCCAGGTAGTATTCCTGATCGATGTTCACGCCTTCTTCTACCAGCACGGCATCAATCGGTTTGCCTTCCGCGCCCGTTTGATTGGTGACCAGTTTTGAGCCCAAAAGACGTCTTACCGCGGTGATGCCATCCAGTAATGACTCCACCACAACCACGCCACCGGCCTTACCACGTCCGCCCGCGTGTACCTGGGCTTTAATCACCGCGACAGGTGTCTCGGTTTTTCGCAGTACCTGGATTATTTCTTCATCACGCGTAATAAGCGCGCCTTTGGGGACTGGTATCTTGTATTCTTGCAGTTTTTGTTTGGCTTGATATTCATGTATCAGCATTGCAAATCCTTTCTTTGGCAAGCAATTCCAACGCTGAATTTCATACTCAGTTCGTGGGTTCTTGCCTGTTTTCGCCCTTGCCAGGCTAGTTTTATCGTAATCCGTGGATAATCTTAACCGGCAGCTGCGAATTAGGCAAGGTGATTTTTGTAAGTATTTGCTCTTTTGGCTGCTGATTGAATTTTCACTTTTTTGCTTACAACACACCGATAAAAAATGCTCCCTGCATGTTACAATTCAATAGTGTAGTAATCTTATGTATCTATAGCCTAAGGTAGTTTATGGAATTATCTACATCATTAAAAGAAGAAAACAATCGCAAAGCAAACTTTTGGGATAAATTCGGCGTGCCGATTCTATTGCTTTTAGCAACGCTTCTAGCCTACGGCATTGTTTGTCACAAGTTAGGTTTCTTTCTTGATGATTGGTACATCATCTTGTTTCAGCAAAAATTCGGCCCCAATGGGTTTTGGATTTTCTTCTCCCAAGATCGCCCATTAGAAGCCCTGCCTTTTGTCATATTCTTTTCAATCTTTAAAGACTCAGCTCTTGCCTGGGCACTTTTCGCGCTTGTCATGCGCTGGGTGCTTTCATTAGTTTTTTGGATTACCTTAAACAAGCTGTTTCCAAAACAGCGCAAACTTTGGATTTGGGCAAGCCTCATTTTTACCATCTATCCAGGCTTCAAGTTTCACAATTTTTCAATCATGTTTGCCCTTTTTTATGTCTTCTTCACTTTTTATATTCTCTCTTTTTACAGCATGGGGCGCGCCATTGAAAAACGCCAAAGCCCTTGGGTTTACGGATTATGGACGCTTTTAGGCATAGTTTGTTTAGGTATTGGCATCATGCCAGTGGAATATTTTTTCGGGCTGGAGTTCATCAGACCTATTCTCTTATGGATTATCCATGCCAGATCATATCCAAAGCAAGGGAAAAAGGTCTTCAAATATGTTCTTTTGGACTCTCTGCCTTACCTGCTTCTAACCATTGGTTTTGTTGTTTTTCGGGTGAGCCACAGTCATGCTTATATCTATAAAATCAGCCTGCTTGACCAACTTAAAACCGCGCCTTTCGCTACCATTTGGCAGCTCATGCAAAACGCTGGCAAATCGCTTTTTGAAGGCTTGATTTTAGCATGGGGAAAGGCATTTATTGACATTGTTCAGGCTAGGGTCTGGGAAGTTGTAGATTTTGCAGCATTAAGTTTCGTATTAATAAGTTTGACGTTTTTTCTCATCTTCAGGCAAAAGGAACGCATAATCACAGATAAGAATTGTGGCTTGCAGGTTGCTGGAATGGGTATTTTACTCAGTCTGCTTTCATTAATCCCCTTTTACGCTGGTGACTTTACAGTTTCGCTCGATTTTCCATGGAATCGCTTTTTATTGGCGATGATGCCTGGAATCTCACTTTTTACTGCAGGTTTCTTTGATTTTATTGTACGCAATGCGCCTATAAAGAATTTTTTCTTTGCCGCATTATGTGTCATCGCAATTGGTTCACATTTTCTCGTTGGTCAGGAGTTTTTATCATATTGGAACCAACAAAAGGCGTTTTTCGAACAACTTAGATGGCGCGCGCCTAATTTAGAAGCTGGTACCACTTTGGTTACTGCTGACTCACCCATAAATAAGTACTTTTCAGGCACCACATTGAGTGGCCCCGTAAATCTTATTTATGATCCTGATAATACCGAGCCTTCACTCAATTACTTTTTCATACTGCTTGATTCCAATCAAGAAAAATATTTACCTGATCTCACACCACATAATGAGATTAGTATTAGCCTGCGTACGCTCAAGTTTCAGGGAAATACTGACAAAATTTTAGGTTTATTGTTACCTGAAACAGGTTGTTTGCAAGTTTTATCAGACGGGATCGCACCTGCTGTTCCTGGCACACGCTACCCTTTTGAAAAATGGCAACAGTTGGCAACACTTTCAAATCCAAACCTGATTATGTTTGATACAAAAAGTCCCGCGACATTACCCAGCCGGTACTTTGGTGATGTAAACACAGAACAATGGTGCTATTACTACCAACAAGCCGACATCGCCCGCCAGTTTGCTGACTGGGACGGGGTTATTGAGCAGTATCAACAGGCTAAGATGATGGGTTTTGAACCGTTGAACGGCAGTGAATATCGTGTATTGACAGAAGCCTGGTTGAAGTCCAAAGAACCTGATAGTTTGGATGACTTAAGCGCAGATTTAAGTGCCATGTTCCCAAACATCAATCAACACTGGTGTAACATTGCCCATGAATTGTTATCCGCCAACACATTGGAAAGCAACAAGCAAAATCTTCTCATTGAACTCATTAACCAGAATAACTGTGGCAGATGAACTTAACCAAGCCCGCAGGTTCATAACTAAATCAACTACGTAGAACTTAATCAATAGCAAAGGTGCCATAAGCAGTCAGATTAAAAATAAATGGCTCCGTCTCAGGAGCCATTTAGCTAAAATCCAAAGTCTTATTGATTATTCTGTAAGGCAAGTAACTTCAAAGTACTTTTGTGCGTGCTTGCAGGCTGGGCAGGTTTCGGGGGCTTCTTCGCCCTCATGGACGTAGCCACAGTTGCCGCATTTCCAGTAAACCTTGTGATCGCGCTTGAAATACTTCTTATCGCGCACGAGTTCCCAAAGCTTCATGTAGCGTTCATAGTGACGTTCTTCAACTTCCAGAATTTCCTGGAAGGATTCAGCGATATCATCATAGCCTTCTTCTTCGGCATCGATGGCGGCTTGCTTGTACAGGTCAATAAACTCTTCGTATTCGCCATCCGCGGCAGCCTTTAGGTTTTCCGCGGTTGAACCAACCGAAAGGGGATAGCCCGAATCGACATGGATAACACCCTCACAGCCTTTTTCTACAAGATGGTCGTAGAAAACTTTGGCATGTTCCAGTTCGTTATCGCCGGTCTCATGGAAAATATCACGCACATGATAGTAGCCTTCTTTTTCGGCAACTTCAGCGTAAAAGTAGTAGCGACTGCGCGCTTGTGATTCACCCGCAAAGGAGTTAATCAGATTTTGATAGGTTTTACTGTCTTTAAAGTCCATTTCATCTCCTTGTCTTTTATAAGCTAAGTATACCCGACATCGTTCATACTAAGGCTTCATCAAGATTGTATTTAGCCATTAATCTTAAATTTGTTAATTTGAACAATAATCTAGTCGCAAATCGTTCTTCACGCTTGATGATGCTGTCGCATTATCAGCATAACGAAACGCCACAAAATAATACTCCACACGTCCATGACTGGCAGAACGGGTTCCTAGAGGAAACATATTGTAGCCTTTCACCGAAACCAGCCATTCTCCGTTGTAAGCGTTGTTCAGATACATCTGCTTTTCACCCCATTCCGTAGGCGGATAGATACCATCAAGATCAATCACACGGTAGCGCACTTTTACCCAGCTGACTTCTGCCGCGGGAGGCACAGTGACATAAAAGTCGACCTCTTCCCGACCGCAGGTGCCTGATCCGCCCCAGTAGATTTGATTTGTGTTCACATGCGGGTTGATAAACGTAATTGGTGCAGGCCCGGGAGTAGGCGTAACCGTAGGCGTTGCCGTAGGCGTGGGTGAAGCTGTTGGGGTGAATGTTGGCGTGTAAGTAAAAACTGGCGTTGGGGTTTCGGTTGGTTCCAAAGCACCGATGTAGACGAGAACCTTGGCAGGGTCGCTCCATTGTCCGCTATCGTTTTGTCCTCTGGCTTCAATTATGTATTCACCTTCTGAAACAGGCGTCCACACATGGCGAAAGGACACCAGGCTTTCTTTATAATTGGTATCCAACTCAACCAAAAGCTGGCCATTAATAGTGATTTCCCCTTTTACAATGGCGGACGCATCACTGGCGTGAAAAACGATTTCATAAGGCTCAAGAGGAAGTCTCATCTTATCGAGTGGCGCGTCTATCCAGGCGATGGTTGTGCCATCAGCTTTGGCTGGCTCTTTAAGATAATTGGCAGCCACAAAAGCACCCGTAAACAACAGGATGACCGCTATTATTGCTAAGAGTATTTTTTTCTTCATGTCTTCTAATCCTTGTCTGGGTTCTTGAATTTTTCTACGGATGTCTCGGTATTTGTGCAGGGTACCCAAATATCATCAGTAGATTCAAGGCTATCTTTACAGTAACTGCCTAACTCGGCAGTAGAAGTTGCTCCAAAAAACAGGGGGCTGGTTTGGCTTATGTCAATCTTACATTTCCCATCCCATCTTTCTTTGGGTGTGCAAAGTCTCAAAGGTAAGTAGAGATCAATGCTATCTCCGGGGTTAAGCACCGGAAATGCTTCCCAATAAGGAACCACGATATCAAAATCTTGCGCCACGGTTTCGCTATAGGTTCTAAAGGTCAAGCCAATGCGTTGTGTGCTGGCAAGCTCTTCCTGGGTATAAGCGTTTGTTTCAGGTGTGTTTTTGCGGGTGATGCGAATCTTAATCGCCCCGGGTCTGGTTGAACTGCCATAAATAGGCTTCAAATCGATATTGTCTCTCAAGCAGTAAAATTTTTGATCTTCCCGTATATTACCAGCGCTATCGTAGCAGGCTGGCTGCGCCAATCTTCTTTCAGCATCCTCAATATATTCCCCGATTTCTTCTTTTATCTGCTCATAACACCAGGTGCCTTCTTTACACATTTCAGAAATCAATGATTCAGGGGACCCGGTAATTCCTTTTTCTACTTCCGCGACAATTTTTATAAACAGAATTGTCATATTTTCAGAATAAAACGTCTTTGAATCGGGCAATTTAGGAGGCAATCCGGTGAAGTAGGCAATCGTTGCATCAAGAGCTCCTCTGATTCTGCCCCTACACGTATCCCCACAGCTGAAGGGCAGGATTTTGGTAATACCCTCTACTATGAGCTCTTTGGTTAAATTGTAGAAATAGGCAACGCTGTCCCAGCTTTCAACTAAGACCTCGCCAATTCCTTCCAGGGTACATTTAACTTCTCCCCATCCGCTACAGCGCTTCTCTTCTTTTGCTTTCAAATCCTTCGGACAAACAATTTGACCAGGTTCGTACTCATTTTCCGGATCATAGATAATCTCGACACACCCTGCTTTCCCGGAAATTGTTAAACTTGGGGGAACGTAACTGTCGGGGTAAATGAACATATCATAAGCCCCAAAAATACTGGATTGTAGTGTTGGAATAGAACTTGGGAAACCCTCATGACTCCCTTTTTCCAACAAAATTTGGTTGGATAAAGAAGTGGACACTAACCCAGACTCATATCTGGTCCAAAGGTTCATAAAGAGTTTGTATTCAGAGGCTCCTTTCCAGGGACTTGCACCGAAGCCGTCATGTCCGGTATATTTTGGCTCTTTGTTTAAAGCCAGCTCAAATGTTTTTGGTCTGTTTGAGTTAATCTCAAACCTTCTAATCTGACTTTTGCAAGCCTGGCCACCCCCTTCCCAGGCACAGAATGTATACGCCTGCTCTGGCGGGAATGGTTTCCCAGAAGAAAAGTCTACCTCCACATAATCCAGCTTAGCCATGCGACTGGGAATAACTACGAACAGAAACTTGTAATCTGCTGGATATGAATTCGTAACATTGAGATAAGTTGACCAATAAGGAGAGGCGTAATTATCTTTGCAGTTAGCTTTAGTGATATCTGTGCAGACGAGAAATATTGCGCGACTTAGATTATAGTCAAGCTTGCCCACGTGAATAAGCTTGCCATTTAACCAGCCCCAGACATCCAGCTTTATCCTTAAATCAGGATTTCGATCGCCATATTCAATTAAAATCTCGTCAATATATCTGCGTATGTTGAACGCTTCGCCCGATTTTGGCAAGAAAAAACGTCCGGGCAATGAAGGTACCCGCAACGCCATACCATATTCTCCGTCTTCTTCCTGGAATTGAAGATAGAAATATGCCAGGTCGATTCCATCGGGCAATTTCATGTAGCCATCTTCATCAACGCGCAAAGCATTGGGTTTAGGAATATTTTTGAAACATGTGGGAGCTAATTGGACAAAATATGAAACAGATTTTGTGCCCAAATCGTTATAGGCAACCAATACGTATTCAACTCGGTGAGCGTTGACATTGAGATCATCATAAACATGAACTTTATTGCCACCGAACTTCCATTCCATTACTGGGATTTCTTTCACGAGTTCAAAAGGTTTCTTGAAAACCTCTTTTTCAGTGAAAATCACTTCCTGTTTAAAAAGCCTGTAGCCATCTTCAAGTCTTTCGGGCTCTCCATCATACTTGGGCGCATAATCTTCAATGGAAATATTAATGTTACAACCTTCAAGCTCCCAAAAGAGATAAGGAACCTTTTGTGGTGGTGAAGTGGCTTCCTTGGATCCCAAATCTTTAACGATCTCTTGAAAATTTTGCCAGATAGCTTGTACACCTTGAAGTTTGCCCGCATTAACGAGAGTTTCGGATTGCTGTGGTTTATCCTCGCTTTCTGCCGGGGGCTCTTTTGGACCTTGATGGTCACCGTCTTCATTCTGCGGTGGGAGAATCCCTTCTTCAATTAATGAACTGATATATTCTTCCCAGTTATTGAACTGTATGCCGTTTACTTCAATGGGACCCTTACCAGAACCTTCTTCTGTCATATCAATTTCAGGGATATTAATCAGCAGTGGATCCACTCTGTTTTTGATAATGTCCCCGACACTGGCTAAATCAATACCCTCAATGACCGGCTCTCCGCTCGGTTTTGGCACATAAATCGGCTTAAGAACAATGAGTGTTCCTTCCGGTAAAATGTCCGCGGGCGAATAATCAGGGTTGTTGTTTTGTATTTCTTCCAAGGGGATGTTTTGTTCCAACGCGATGGATTCTAATGTTTCACCCTGTTCGGAAAGATGGGAAATAGAAACAGTACTGGCTTCCTCTCCAATCAGGGTCACGACATTTGAAAAGGCATTCACGCCAAAAACATCGACTGCTTCCACCATGAGGTCAAATAAGCCTGTCGTTCCTGGTTGCCAGGTCCATTCCAGAAACAACTCACTCGGATCTGCATGGTCTAACGGCGAAGCACTTTGATAGAGTTGACCATTGATATAAAGGTCAACCTTTTCCAAAGGATATTCGCTTTTTGCATAGGTGTAAAGATTTATCGTTGAATTTAAAGGAACCGCTGTAACTTCGCCCAAACTTTCCAGGTTTACTTTTATCGATGAAGGCGGACGAATTGGCTCTTTATAGAAAATTGGATTCTTATCATAGTTGTAAACAAAGATAAGCGAACCAGCAAGAAACATGAGCACTAAGCTGGTGATGATAAGTGCTGGAATGAGTTTTTTGCGTTTGGCAGAACCAGGATTTTTCATGCTATGCCTCCTGAAATTAAATTGTAAAGAAAGAAACAAGAGAAAAAAGCTAAAACTCAGACAAATCTAAGATGGCAATTCTCTCTGGATTAATCCCCAAGAATACATTTTCGATTATTAAATAGCGTTAAAACTGAACAGGCTCAACACGTACTAATTCTTATTGAATTGACATTAATGTTATTTTACTAATTATATAGTTGGCAGATAATATTTGTCAAGCAGTCCGAATTCGTCAGCAATTCCGTCGCTCTCTAACCAAGCACCAATTTACACGGGAACAGCAAAGACCAGCCATAAAAGCTGGTCTTTGGTCTGAATAAATATTTTTTGCGAATTATCTATAACGCCAGAGCGTTATTTTGAAATCTTCATCGGCAAATCACCCAAGAGCAAGGTGGGGTTGATGCCTTCATTGGTGACAACAACTTTAGCATTATCCTTTAGCGCGGTCTCAACCATTTCGATTTTCTTTAAAAGCTGCGCGTTGCCCACAAAATACTTTTCAGCGGCTTCGTTCACCAGGCGGATTGCCTCTGCCTGACCTTCCGCCACATGGATAGCGGCTTCGCGTTCACCTTCAGCGCGCTGGATGGCAGCCAGTTTCTTTTGTTCGGCGGCTTCAAACTCACCAGTCGCCAAAAGGCGCATACTGCGACGTTCCTGTTCAGCGGTTTTTTGCTTGTGCATGGCGCGTTTGATATCTTCGGGTGGGTCAATCTGGCGGATTTCAACTTTGCTCACCACCAAACCCCATTCTTTTGCATATTCACTTAGTACAGCCAACAGGTTTGCCGCAATCGTTTCGCGTGCCACCAGGCTTTCGTCCAGTGTTAAATCGCCAAATTCCTGGCGTAAGTTGGTCATAGCCAGTTGCACCACAGCGTGTTTCCAGTCATCGATGTTATAGAAGGTGCGTTTAATCGCTTCTTCTGAACCTTCCGGACGCACCCACATGATGCCATCCACTTCAATTTCTACGTTATCTTTGGTAATAACAGGTTGTGCCATGATATCCATGGTGTGTTCGCGGATATCGCGCACACGCACCAGTTGCGCGAATGGCCATTGAAAACCAAGCCCCGGCAAAACATAGCGACTGTACTTACCAAAGGTTTCCTGAATGCCACGTTCATAGGGCTTCAGAGTATAAATAGCGCTGCGAATAGTTCTCATTTCAATTCCTTTCTATTCTGGTCTTAAATATAGAATATCACTTACGAACTCATCACGCAATAGATTATATGGGGTTTAATTTGCTGGTTTCTTGGTATTTCGAAAGTTTTTAAAAGACAAACTCGTGATCAGAAGGCCACGATTGAACAAGTATTAAACAATGGGTTTAAATGAAAAGTCTCTTGGCAATGACCTACTCTCAAGCGAAGTGAATGCTGCCCCGCTCTTGTAGATTCTGATGAATTCTCTTAGCAATAGCCTGCTCTCGAGCGCAGTGAATGCTACCCCGCTCTTGTGAAGTTAAATGAAAAGTCTCTTGGCAATGACCTACTCTCCCAGGGGGCTCCCCCCCAAGTACCATCGGCGTGTGCGAGCTTAACTTCCGGGTTCGGTATGTTACCGGGTGTACCCTCGCAGCTATAGTCACCAAGAGACAAATTTCAAATCTCAGTATCATTAAGCTGAATAACATTTGTAGGTTTGGTTGAAAAAACACCGAGTTCTCCGCATCACGCCGAAGCCCTCGATCATTAGTACAGATTAGCTCAATGCATTGCTGCACTTACACATTCTGCCTATCAAGCAGGTGGTCTTCCTGCGATCTTACTATCTTATCGATAAAAGTGATCTAATCTTACAGCGAGTTTCCCACTTAGATGCTTTCAGCGGTTATCTCTGCCAGACGTAGCTACCCAGCTATGCCGTTGGCACGACAACTGGCACACCAGAGGTCTGTCCACTCCGGTCCTCTCGTACTAGGAGCAGCTCTGTTCAAATCACTTACGCCCACAGTGGATAGAGACCGACCTGTCTCACGACGGTCTGAACCCAGCTCGCGTACCGCTTTAACGGGCGAACAGCCCGACCCTTGGGACCTTATCCAGCCCCAGGATGCGATGAGCCGACATCGAGGTGCCGAGCCAGGTCGTCGATGTGAACTCTTGGACCTGACTAGCCTGTTATCCCCGGGGTAGCTTTTATCCGATGAGCCACGACCCTTCCACACGGAATCGTGGGATCACTAAGCCCTACTTTCGTATCTGCTCGGCGCGTTGGCCTTGCAGTTAAGCTCCCTTATGCCTTTACACTCTTAGGCTGGTTTCCATTCAGCCTGAGGGAACCTTTGGGCACCTCCGTTACTCTTTAGGAGGTGACCGCCCCAGTCAAACTGCCCACCTGACACGGTCCCCCATCCGGATCACGGAATGGGGTTAGGGTCAAAATTTTATCAGGGTGGTATTTCACCGATGGCTCCACCAAGACTGGCGTCCTAGCTTCATAGCCTCCCACCTATCCTACACAAATAAAATCCTAACTCAATGTCAAGCTGCAGTAAAGCTCCACGGGGTCTTTTTGTCCTACTGCGGGTAAGCCGCATCTTCACGGCTATTTCAATTTCGCCGGGTCCTTTGTTGAGACACTGTTCTAGTTGTTACACCTTTCGTGCGGGTCGGAACTTACCCGACAAGGAATTTCGCTACCTTAGGACCGTTATAGTTACGGCCGCCGTGGGTAAGTTCCGACCCGCACGAAAGGTGTAACAACTAGAACAGTGTCTCAACAAAGGACCCGGCGAAATTGAAATAGCCGTG
>DUMZ01000013.1 GCA_012839565.1 Anaerolineaceae bacterium | reverse complement strand
GTAAGCGAAATCTCGCTGCCGTCCTTGAATCTGTAAAGCAAAGTGCTGTCGCTCTTAATCGTCACCGTGTCCACAGTGCCCATCCAGAGCGTATCGATAAAAATTATCAAAGCTCGATCCTGAGCGGCTTTATGTTTTCCATCTTTGACTCGGATATCCTGCCCGTCAAGTTCAGCAATACGCTCTGGATGGGCACTGTGGACACGGTGACGATTAAGAGCGACAGCACTTTGCTTTACAGATTCAAGGACGGCAGCGAGATTTCGCTTACTATCCCCGGCAGAAACTGAATTCCGCTCCGCTCATTTTTTCGACTAAAAGCTCATTTATCCCACTGAAAAAAGACTTCAAAACAAAAGAAAACAGCCGCTGACACCACTAATTGTATCAACGGCTATGTTCTACGTTGCCAGGATTGAAGGGTATAGGGAATTAAATGCCTATTACTCCGAACTTGAAATCATACCTTTTGCTGACATTCTTAAATCCAATGATCAAATCCATTTTATGGACTATGAAGGCGATATTCCTGGAATTTGCGAGAGGTTCCTGGTTAAAGGTATTGTGGAGTATTCTTCAGGCTGGGGGGCAGTTCCTTCGGGACCATTTAGCACATCGTTAGTACTAGTAAACCTTAACAACAAATGGATAATTGTGGGTGAGGGTGCTCCAACTGCAAATGGTTGTACCAGAGCGATTGAAATCACAGGTATAGATGTAGCATCGGAAGATGAAGAATGACTTATTCTTATGTCTTAGTTTTTATTGGCAATGATTAGCAGAAATTAATACCTTTGATAAAAAAGCCACTGATTTTTTTCAGTGGCTTTTTTATTCAGGACAAAGATAACGTGCTAACGAATCTCCACCTCCCTGTGATTTTCATTTTCGATCTGCATTCTAGAGTGCTCTGCTTTTCCCGACCGCAAGCGCTCCCGAACAGATTGTTTTTCAGAAACCCCATCTCTTTTGTCCAGATGATGGGTGAGCTGTACACGGCTGTCCTGATCATCGATATCCACCCGCTCCGGTGAGCCATCCAGGTCCAGATCGCGCTCCTTCAGATTTGCGTTCAGATACTGATCCAGTTGTGGAAAATCAAGGGTCTGTGGGTTCTGGCTGAGGTTCATCTGCTGTCTGCTTTCCTGCACATAAGCAGTCACATCCCCATAGTAAGCCGATAATGCCTCGCGTTTTTCCTCCGCAACATTGGGAAGCCCTGCCTGGTAGACTTCCTTCCGTTCCTTGAGGAAGGTCAGGGCTTGATGCTGATTGAAATAGGGTAAGAGCTCATCACGCACCTCCCCTAGAGCATTGGGATCGGCTTGTAACTGCGTTTCACCCATTTCTTTGAGGTAATTGCGCCAGGAACGATCTGATAGAGCCTCCTGAACGGTCAGCTGCATGTGATGGGAGAGACTGCCATCGCCAGCACCTATCTCCTGTTTTCCGGTATAGGCTGCCGGAAGACCTTCCTTGATGTACTCCACCCGAAAATCAGTGCTGTAGGTGAGCGGTCCAGCATAATCAGATTTTTGACGGTCGATCGCCTGACGTTGATCCAGTCTTTCCATCAGACGATTGGCCTGCGAGAGGGGCATGCTTAGTCCATCGGGGATTTGAGCATGCTGCGAATGGCTGAAAGAAACCATTGGCTCACTGATCCGCAGCGCGTTCAGATGATCGATCGCTTCAGCTGTAAGCAGGGTGGCAGTAAGCCCATCCCTTCCAGCTTCACTCAGGGAAAGGTCTCTGGCAGCATCCAGCATCAGATCCGGTTCGCCAAGGAGCCCTTCGGATACTGGATTTTGAAGACTGTCTGTCAGGGTGTAATGAACCTGATCACCTTCACGCAAGAGAGATAATATTTCGCCGTTTTCCAGCAAATAGCTGGCAGAAGCTTCCTGGATCAGATCGATCTGCTGCAGAAGCTTGCTGGCCTGGGTGGTATAGGGGCTGCGATCTTCATGGACAAGCATTCCCAGCCATGGGCGTAAGGTCCCGGTTTGTTCCAGCTGGCGGTCGTCAAAAGCCAGCGCGCTTTCAGGCAATGGCTCAAAGGCGTAAGAATCCATGGATTCTGCCAGGGCAGCCACCTTCCCTTTGATGGCTTTCACCGCCTCTGTGCGGGTTTTGGGCGCTTCAACTTCCAGCTGCTGCTTCAGGCTCTGAATCTTTCCATCAATCGAAGAAATCAAATCGGATGCGGTATCGCGGATGGTTTGAAGAGAAGCTTTCAGTTCAGTCAGTTCTTTGTCGCTGCTCCAGCCTGCCAGGTAGCCAAAACTGTTGTCCGCTGTTTCAATGCCATAATACTGGCAAACGGCATAAGCAATGCTTTCAGCTTCAACCTCCTGCGTGCGCTGATCCTTCTCTTTTCCTGTGCTATCGCGTTGCTGGGGCTCACGATCATGCAGTTTGGCATGGGATATCTCGTGAATGGCAGTTGCCATAGTCTGTATCTCGCTCATGCCCTGGCGGATAGCGATTTTCTTGTCCTTGAGGTGGTAATAGCCATCCTTGCCCGCTTTCATTGCCTTGAACTCAATTGGGACAGGGGAGACCGCTTGCAGGGCTTCAAACATAAGGTCATAATCGCGCACACTGCCCTGAAGCTCTTTGGCCAAAGTGGGCAGCTCCTTGCCCTCGGTTTGGGAGACATCAAAGACCGGTACCACCCTGAAACGCTTGACCGTCACCTCCTGTTCTTCCATGACAGGATTGCCCAGGCTGTCCAAAACAGGTTTTTTTGTCTGAGGATCGATCTTTTCTTTTTCCACCAGGCGTTTTTCTTCCACAGGCGCAATAATACGAATGGCTTTCTCGCCTTTGAGCACCTGACGTTGGAATCGTTTTTGCCAGGCATGATACCCGGCAACCAGTGAAGCTTCAGGATTTTGTAATGCGATCAGGAGCGTGTTGTTGAGACTGTAGCGATGAAAGCGCGACATCACCTTGAGGTAGTCCGCATACTTGCCGCTGCTAAAGATGTCTTTGATGCCTTCTTCCAGTTTGGTGGTAATCTCATCCAGCGCTTTATCCTTGTCCCTGGCGGTTCCTTTCTTTTCAGCCAGACTGATCCCGGCATCATAATGCGCGTTCTGTTCCAATACACCATGGGCGCGGAAAGAATAAACCGCATCCCGGTTGAGACCCGTAATGATGATGTGATCCACCACGGGAATCCCCAACATTTCACCGGCTTCTTTGAGCGCTTTGGTCGCTGCCAGGTCTTCATCGCTGGGGGTCAGCTCTCCGGATGGATGGTTGTGACAGATCAGCACGGATACCGCTTTGTTGAGGATCGCGTTGCGAAAGATTTCCCTGGGGTGAATGACGGAACTGTTGATTGTCCCGATAGAGACCTGCTCATAGTCGATGACCCGGTTCTTGGTGTTGAGAAAAGCCACCACCAGTGACTCCTTGTCGTGCACCTGATCGATGACCGTGTGCATGTACCCTGCCGCGGCAGAGGGCGAACTGAGAATTGGATTTTCCCGGGTAAGCGAACTGCTCATGCGGTAGAGCTCAAGAAAGGCCTTGTGTTTGGCTTGTTGTTCAGGGGTTTCAAGCAGTTGATAGGCATTATCCACCAGCGCGGCAAGACCCTTGCGCTGGGCATATTCTGTAACCCTGGCCTCCTGCACGCCAATAATGCGGGCATAGGCTGTAATATAACGATTTTCTTCAGCCTGGTTCATGGCAGCTCCTCACTTTCCTCCGTTTGTTCAAGCACGAAGAAGAGTTCAGCTAAAAGCGCAGCCTCTTCATCGCTTTCGGTATAGTCCCGCGGATGGGCTTTGAGATCCGCCAGGTTATCCGTGTTCACGGTAACGCCAGTCAGGCTGAAGATCAGTTCCTTGACTTTCATTGAATCCTCCTTATTCATCATCTTCGTTATCATCCGTAGTGCTTTTTTCGAGGAAATCGTCCTCAAAAAAGTCCCCTTCACTTGGCGTGTGTTCTTTGGGTTTGATCACCTTCCAGTAAAAAAACGCCCCGCCTGCCAGCAACAATAAGACCGCTCCGGCTATGGCCATGCCACTGTTGATGGGCAGGGAAAAAGCAGATTGCTGAGGTGGTTTGCCATTGGACGGTTCAGGTGTGGGTTGAGGCGTTGCGGTTGGCCTGGAAGGCTGGAGAAAAGGCAAAAGAGAAGGTGAATCGGTCGCCTGGACGAAATTGAGCAAATCTTCCTCATCCACCTCGGTCACCAGATAAACGTTCTCGCTCATCTTGCTGCGGTCAATGATCAGGTAAAAGATTTTGTCGTTTCGCGTCTTGATTACAAAGAACTCCTTTTCCGGAGCTTGGGCAGTGATAACCTGTGGCGGCTCCAGATAGGTATCGGTGGGTGGTCTGGGAGTCGCTTCTGCTGTGGGTTCTTCAGATGGGACAGGCGTTGCCCCACTGCTCATTGGGTAGCTCACCAGACTGTAGTCACACAGCATGGCAGTTCCAGGTGGCATATCGCTGATCAGACTGCCTTTGGCATCCGTAGGAGGAGCAGGGTTGATCCTGCCTTCATCTGACAGGGATGCCGCATGAGCCGGTTTGGCAGAAAGGAAACTGATGGTGATCAAAAGCAACAACATAAGAGTTTTGGGCTTAGTCTTCATTGTCTTCCAGCTCACTTTCCGGAATCCATTCGTTCACATCCTCAAGGTTCTGAAAGGGGTTCTGCTTCAGGCGTTTCAACAATGCATCCAATTCGGATGGTCTGAGTTGCAGAGCGCGCACAGTCCTGAGGATTTCGCTGTTTTCCATTTCGGTTTCTTTTTCATTGAGTGCCTTCAGCTTTTCCTGCAAAGCCTGAAGACGGGCTTCTGTTTTGGCTTTTTCATTTCTAATTTGGACTAAGTTCATGGTTATCTCCTTTATTCGTTCGTACCCGGGCTTCCATACCCGCGGATATAGGGACTGTTGACGGGAAAGCTGTCAGTGTGGACGCTATCGGCCCAATTGCCTTCAATCGTGTAGACTGTGCCACCATCACAGCTTTCGACAATACCGACATGATCAGGAAAAGCATCTCCATCCCAGTCGTAAAAAATGATTTCTCCGGGAGCGGGGCAATAGCCCCCGTCCTGCCAGAGGTTGTTGGATCTGAACCAGTCTTCACCAATACTGCATCCGGCAAATTTGGGGAATAAACCTTCAGAGATCAGACCGACCTGATCGGCAACCCAGGAAACAAAGATGGCACACCATTCCACCCGGGAAGGAAAACCATACCAGGACCAGTAAGGTTCACCACCTACCTGACCAAGTTGGGAACGGGCAACCTCAACCATCCCTTCGGAGCCACGCAGGCTTTCTCCCAGACCAGCGATAATATTGCCTCCCATAACGGTTGTGGCAGAAACAGCGAAGGAAGCGATGGAACCGACCAGGAGCAAGAGCACCAGGACAAGTGCCCCGTAGAGCGCTGCGCGGCTTTTGAGGGTTTGGGTAACTTTGCCGATGAACTTTTTCAAGCCCCGTTGGGCTGCCTTTTGTTGGACAGCAGTCCGTTGAAATCCTGCGGAGGCACGGTAGGCACGTATGTACTCCCGTTTGATGCGTTGTTTCTGAATGTAACGGGAAACAAGGTTCTTGCCGGATTGTTTTTTGACCTGCTCTGTGGCAAAGCGATCCGCACGTTGGCGTAAAGAACGCAGCTGCAAGGCTTCCTGGTGTTGAATGGCTCTTGCGATGGGTCGCGCCCGGGGAACCCGAAGATGATTTTGCGCTGCCTGGAGAGCATTCCGGCTGGCGTTGTGATCAGCAGCTTCTTTTTCGTCATTGGCGTGACGGGAGGGTTGCCAGGGGCTGGGCAGACGCAGAACGTTTCTGAATGGTCGTTGCCTTTTCTCCTTTCCTGGCTGTTCAAAGCTCAAAGCCGAAGCCGGTTTAGCCTGAGCGCTTTCGAAGCGCAAAGCGGAGATCCTGGGCTGAGATTCTTTTTGCGGCTGAAGCTGAGGTGTAAGGGCTTTGGATGAATCGGCGACAAAACCCTTGCTGAGTTTGCGGTAAACGCTTTTTATTTTTTTCTTCGGTTTCCTGCTCATTTCTTCGGCAGAAGCCATTGATGTAAGGGATTCTTTTGAAATACCGCCCATCGCATCGGTCTGGCGTGTTGGGTCCATGGCTTCTGAGGGAAGCTTTGCAGAGGCTGCACTTTCTGCTTGCTCTATGCTTTTCTCAAGCAATGGGTCATCACCCTGATAGTGATGGGTGGCTTTTTCTCTGAGTCTTGATTTACCGGACATATGACCTCCTTCCTAAACCTCATCCGGTTTGGTCGTCATGATCTGATAGAGTTTGGTATCTCTGGGAAAGTGATCGGTGAAGGGAATGATGGTATTGCCATAAAAGAGCAAGCCCTGACCTTCCCCGCTGTGGGTGACATAGGACAGTTGATCCTTGGAAATGTTGAGATGCTTGGCGAGAATCTCCTGATCGCCACTGGCCTGATTGAGCATATAGATGAAATCCGAGTTATCGAGAATATTCTCAATCTCCCTGGAAGCCAGAAGGTCTTTCACGTTTTGGGTAATGGCGGTTGGAATGCCACCCCATTTGCGGAAGCGTTTCCAGATCTCCACGGAATATGCCGCGGTTTGCTCTTCCCGCAGCATCAGGTGAAACTCATCCTGATAAAACCAGGTTGTCTTCCTGGCTGCCCGGTTGCGGGTAACCCGGTTCCAGACCTGATCCTGAATCACCAGCATGCCCAGTTTCTTGAGCTGCTTTCCCAGTTCGCGGATGTCAAAACAAATCAGGCGGTTCTGGGTGTCTACATTGGTTTGGTGGTTGAAGACCTTGTAGGAACCTTTGACATAGATTTCCAGCACCGTTGCCAGGTATTTCGCGTCCGGTTCGCTCATTTCCAGCAGACGCGCGTAAAGGTCTTCCAGGATGGGCAGGTTTTCAGGAATGGGCTCCTGCAGATATTTTTGATAGATCAGTTGAATACAGCGGTCAAGCACCGACTTTTCTTCCGGTTTGAGACCGCTTTTGCGACCTGCTGCCAGCTCGATGAAGGAGAAGATGAAATCCATCTTGAGCGCGACCGGATCCTCTTCCTCGCTGTAGTCAAGGTTGAGGTCCAGCGGATTGATGTATTGATTGGAATTGATCGAGATGCGCACCACCTCACCTTCCAGCGCACGCACCAAAGGGGCGTATTCGCTTTCCGGGTCGGTAATGATGATCTCATCCTCTGTCACCAGAAAAGCGTTGGTGATCTCCCGTTTGGCTGCAAAGGACTTGCCTGAGCCCGGCGTTCCAATGATCAGTCCATTGGGTGTTTTGAGCTTGCGGCGGTCAGCCATGAGCAGATTATTGGAGAGAGCGTTCAGCCCATAATACAGGGCAGGAGCCGGTTGAAAGAGTTCCTGCGTGGTGAAGGGCACAAATATCGCTGTGGCGGAAGTGGTCAAAGCTCTTTCGATGGGAACCGGGTTGATCCCCAGTGGCAGCATGGCTGCCAGACCGCGTTCCTGCTGGTAGTCCAGAGGTCGCAGATTGCAGTTCGCCGATTGAGCGATGCCAGCGGTTTGATAGTAGTCGTTTTCCAACTTGCGCTTGTTATCGGCGATGTTCATCAGCAGAAAGGTCACCAGAAAGAGGCGTTCATTTCTGCTTTGCAGAGACTCCAGGAGTGTTTTGGCTTCTGCTCCGTACGTGACCAGATCACTGGGCAGGATATCCATGTCATAACCTGAGCGAATGGCTTTCTTTTGCTCTTCAATCTTCATCTTGTCCAGATCGGTGATTTTGCGTTTGATCATCTTGATCGCCGCGGTCTGTTCGATGCTTTGGATGTGCAGTGTCACCGCCAGATCACTTTCCAGAATCAGGAAGTTCTTGAGCAATTCATCAGAGAGTTCCGGCGCCAGGATTTGCAGATAGGAGACCTGAGCCTGTTTGCGACCCATGCCAAAACTGCCGGTGGGAGTGAAATCAAAACCACTGGGAGCGATAAAGTCCTTGGTTGCCAGACCGCTCTCTTTGAGGCGTTTCCAGTCGAAGTGAAATTTGTGCTGGCTCTCATTCAACAGATCATGCATCACGTGCAAGCGTTCAGCGCCATTCAGGGATTGAGCGATGGCACCCAGCCCTCTCAAATGGCTGAATATATCCAGTTCAATCCGTTCCAGACGTGTTTTGGCAGTGCGGTAATCATTCGCTTCGATGCCAAAGACCAGATATTTGTTTTTGATCAGACCGTTGTTTCCTTTCGCCAGCTGGTTGCGTAACATCTGGGAGTATTCCTGACGGATATCATTGAAGGCATCCTTCTGCTCTTCGATCTTGATCGCGACCTGATAATCTTCAATTCGACCGGAGTAGTTGTAGAAACAGAGCTGGACATGGATCGAACTGTCGAAGTAATTGAGAAACTCACAATACTTGTCAAAAATCGCGCGCTTGTCGTCCTCCTGGGCCAGCTGGTAGTTGATATCCTGATACTGGACGACCTTGGAGTAGTAGCCTTCTCTGACCTGACAAATCCCGTCCGGATACATCAGCTTATAGGGAATCGTCTTTTGCGCTGTTCTGGGAGAGCTGGCTTTTGCCTTAGGCTGCCTTTTGCGCGGATTGCTTTTTTGTTTTTCTTTCTTTGCGGTTCTTGTTGTGTGCACGGATGCGCAACTCCTTTCTGTGATTGATTTCAGACTGGATCAGGCGGTAGAAGTTCTCGGTCTGATAGGGTCGGATGCGGGGATAGAGAAAGCGCACCCGGATGTAATTGCCGATGAAAGCCTCCAGGGGCATGCCGTCTTTCTCATATAAGGCAAAAGCAAACAGCGGCAGCATGACCAGCACCATCAGCAAAGCTGCCATGTCATTGCCTAAGCCCTGACGGGTGAGCAGGTAGAGAGGAACCCCAACCAGGCCAGCAGCTGAAAAGCAGATCAGTTGCCTGCGGGTCAGGTTGAGCGCCACCTTGGTTTTGACCCTGTTGAGATCTTTGGGAACATTGACATAAGCCAATTCAAACCTCCTTCCTTCTTAGTGAGCATTGAAGATCGATTTGGAGAGACTGCCGGTCTTGAAAAGCGAGAAACACAGCAACACAGTATAGGCGGCAATCTGGAAGATACTGGCATGGATGTTTTCGGAGAGCACTATGCTTTGCACCAAAACTGTATAGATTGCCATGCAGACCATCATGAAGAAACCCTGAAAGCCCAGCGCGACCAGATTGCGGATGTAATTGTTACCGGTCTGTCCCCATTCCCGGTTGGTCAGCGTAGCAAAGGGGATCGGCGCAACCGAGCAGGTCAGGAAGATTTCGATCATGCGTCCATACAGGATGACTGTGATAACTACAGAAAGGAGCTTCATCGCGTTGCCCACCAACAGCGTTTCCATGGCGATTCCAGCCAGCTCGGGGATGCCTTTGTTCTGAAGACCTGCCAGCATGGCTGCCAGTACCTCCTGGATATCGATGTAGGTACTTCCTTTGATCAGGTCTGATGCTGCCGAGACGACGTGTTGGGCAACATCAAAGATCGCCATGGTGATATCAAAAGTATGGGAGACCAAAAACACCGCTACCCACATTTTGATGAAGTATTTGAAGAAGCTGAAGGTATCCCCTTCGTGCAGGTTGTTCTTTTCGGTGATCATCGTGATCAGTTCGTAACAGAGCACGAAGGTGATGATCATCCCCGCAATCGGAATGATGACCGTCTCGGAGAGGGAGCGGATCATGCTGAAGATATTGCCATTCCAGCCTTGCGGTGTTTGTCCGATTTGTTCTGCAATTGTGGATGTCTTCTCGTTGACATCAGCAAACATCGTAGTTAGATTGGCTTCAATCAAACCGATGAAGAAGTTGCGAATCGCTTCTTCAATTTTGTCCAGCAGTCCGAGCATAGGGTCTTATCCGAACAAACCAGACAGCAGGGGGATAAGTTTGACCCCGATCAGGACAACCCCACCGCCAGCCATGAGTTGTTTGATTCCCTGGCTTTTGGCACCTGGGTTGTCATTGCCATAGCCTTCGAGCAGGTTGATAACGCCCCAGACGGACAGTCCTGCTCCAAGGGCAATGACTAATACTTTGAGAATGTTGATTGCTTCATTGAAAAATCCCATTTTCTAACCTCGTTTTATGAATTAGCGCCTCATGATTGAGGCTTGCTAATACATAAACAACGGTCACGGGATTTTTGCCATTAAAACAAAAACTCTTTCATATATCTCTACAGAAAGCTATATTAGGAAATTCGAAAGAATGCGACGAAATCCATTACATGAAAGAATTTCGTGCCATAGTTCTATCATGGAGTTAGTGACATAATAACATGGGGAATTGAAATACAGGTTGCGTCATCAACACTGAGACAACAAACACACAGATAGTAATTTCGATAATAATTTGCGATGTTATAGGAACCGTAAAAAAAGTCTTGTTTTTTTCAAATGCATCATATTGATATGAAGCATAAGCTGTCCAGTATCTAAAGTAAGACTTTTAGTAGAAACTCAAATCCAATTGCTTTTCCGAGCTCTCCAGCTCTTATTGTGAGTTTTACTTTGAATGATTGAAATCCAAACCGGTCGCAGGAATTGGTCAATCCCCAAAAATACAAGTTTGAGATTAAGTTCCGGCAACTGGGTTCGATAAAGAAATTGACGCCAACGAATCTGAATATCTGGATCATCAGACAAGGCAATGACTTTGTCCAGACTGTCAGGCTCGTAAAAAGTTTTTCGATTGGTGATTGTTTGCAAGATAGCCTGTTGAAGGAGATTCCCATCAAAGTCAAATTGGTTCGAGAGATAGTAAATATCGTAAATGTCCTTCATGCGACTCGTCAATTGTTGTCTTTGGATCAGCGCTTCAAATTTTTCTGCAATTGTGCTTTCTAATGAGTACGTTAGAATCCAGGCAGGTTTAAAATCTTCCAGTTGCACGGGGATAATTAATTTCTCGGGATCCGGAACAATGACATCACCAATTCCAATATCAACATTGAAAGGCGTTTTCGTGTTCTTTACAAGCCCAAGGAGTTGAAAACTTACCCCCTTATACTTCCGTTGTAGCGATATGATCTTATAGCCTTGAGGAATCAGTTGTATGTAATTGTTTCCAGTATCGACTGATATGATTTCGTTCACCATCCTTTGAATGTCTTCAATGCCGCCAGGCTGCTTCTGTAAAAGAAAGTCAATATCCGCAGTTGACCGGCTTGAAAAATTACTGAGAGTATAGATGAACATGCCGCCTTTAAGTACCAGATAATCCGCATATTCTGATCCACTTAATCGACGCAAAAATTCTTCCTGGCAAAACAGCTGCAAAAGGAGTTGAAGAGATTTTCCGCTCTCTTTTGATTTTCTTTTTAGACGCGCAAGAACTGACGCTCCCAAATCTGTCATCAATCACAACCTTTCTTATAGTGATCTTATTCGTTTTCCAAAGAACGTTCGAATCATTGATCTACAACCAGATACCAATCCGGCTTTTTATTTTCTTTAGTATTCGTCGCTTCTTAGAGTAATCGAGCAAATTCGAAATATTCTTATTCGGATCAGCAATATAACCTTGAATTGCTTTATTGTACGTTTCGCGATCAATCTTATTTTCAAAAAAAACACATTCGCAAATCAGTCGATCCTTGTCAAATATCTTCAGGTCTGTGTCACCATAAGTGGCATTCGTGATTCCGAACAAAAGCAGGTGTGCTTCCATGTAGTAAGGTCGTACGTAAGGGTAATCGATTTTGAAACGCGATTTTGAAACATCTTTATTGATTGCGATATCCCAGGCCAGCGGTGTACGATCAGAATAACCATGATAAAAGAGTGCTGTATACATACAGAGCACCCCTTCAGGGAATAGTCTCGCGATTATTTCTGCATCCGAGCAGTTTTCAACGGTCTCTGAAAGACTGTAATATCCATGCTTTATTCTTTCAATAAAATGCTTTTCAAGCATTTTCCGAATCTCATACGCAGTAAATCCCAGTTTCTTTAGATCAGCGGTACGAAAAATACCATTAGTCCGTTTTGCAAGTGTCTTGATTTCTTCAAGGTTTTGTTTCATATTTACCTGTCTGCCGCTCACACACGTTACGAGCGGCAATATGATAGCTTCTTGAATAATACTTCTCATTTTCGGGATTGTCAACAACTTGCCGCTTATATCACGTTAAAGCGGCAAGTTGGTAAATATTGGAATTTATTGTTAGTTAAACATCCAAAAATGTCGATGTAAATTTATGCGTCTGATGAAACAAAACCCATGTTGTAAATTTCTGAGACACGGTCTGTTTCTAACTTCATGTTTTTATCAACTTCCTTTCTAAAAATGAATGCCAGCTTAGAATCTGTATCTGAAAGAAATCTGTAATTCGGATGCCTGGTGATATCGTACTTCTCTGACAAAAACGGGCGTTCGCCACGAAGCTGAAGGATGCATTTTGAGTTATCCATCACCGCCAGCTCATCCTGGCTCATCAGGTCTTTTCCCATCTTTTGATGACTTATCCCATGAGATTTTTCCCGTCCTCTGTTTTCAGAAGTATTGTCGAGATCAATCGTCTCCTTACCCAGTATCTCCGAGATTTCCTTAAGAGTTGTCTTTTCCTTACCACCCAAAAAAAGCATGCTGTCACAGTTGCCAACAATCGTTTCAGCATGTTCTTTGTAAAGTGCCTTGAGTTGACTTTGAGCCTGAAGGACGATGCACGCTGAGATCTCACGACTGCGAATGGTGGCAATCAAGCGTTCAAAACGTGGTATCTGTCCTATGTTAGGAAATTCGTCCAGCAGACAGCGCACATGAATTGGCAACCGTCCACCATAAACATCGTCCGCTTTATCACAAAGCAGATTGAATAACTGAGTGTAAAGAATCGCAACCACAAAATTGAATGTGTCATCGGTATCACTGATGATCACAAACAAAGCTGACTTCTCATCGCCAAGAGAATCCAGATCCATTTCATCGTAGCTCATCAGTTCCCGCAGTTCCTGAATATCAAACGGAGCCAGCCTGGCACCACAGGAGATAAGGATAGACTTGGCGGTCTTCCCGGCAGCCAGTTTGTATTTCTTGTACTGCCTTACGGCAAAGTGCTCCGGGGCTTTTTCTTCCAGTTCCTCAAACAACTCATCGACCGGGTTCTTGAAGTTCTCATCATCTTCCCGTGCTTCAGAGGCATCGATCATTTCAAGCAAGGTTGTGAAGTTTTGCTCCCGTTCCGGCGCTTCATACCAGATGTAGCCAATCAGGGCAGAATAGTACAAACGCTCCGCTTTGATCCAAAAGTCCTCCCCAGCCTTCTCTCCTTCACCTTTGGTGTTGATGATGATGGCATTGACCAGTTTGAGAATGTCTTTCTCAGAGTGGATGTAGGCAAAGGGATTGTAGTGCATGCTGCGTTTGAAATTGATCGTGTTCAGTACCCGGATGTGGTAGCCGTTGCGTTTGAGCATCGTGCCACATTCGGTGAGAATGGTTCCTTTTGGATCGGTCACCACATAGCTGGAATGCATTTGCATCAGATTGGGCTTGACGAAGAAACGGGTTTTGCCTGAACCAGAACCCCCAATAACCAACACATTCTTATTTCGGGCAAACTTCGGTTTTTGGGGGCGACTGTTCATGGTGAGCGATTCGGTTTTGGTAAGGATGATATTGTTTCTTGGATCCTTGTCAACATACGGAGCGATGTCTTTCGCTGTTCCCCAGCGGGCAGAGCCATATTCCGTGCCTTTACGAAACTTCTTTCTGTTCTGTGCTTTCATAACCACAATGAGCTTTATCCCTGCTGCAAATATCAGACCGATAATCAGGTCCTGAAGATTGAATGATGGTAACGGATGTTGACCGATAAACCTTAGGTTCGAGAAGATAGCGATGAACCGGTCAATGATATCTCCACCCTGAAGGAGCCGAAAGATCTGGGCAAGCTTGTTGCCAACATAGAAGGGCAGGAGATATGCTAAATTCAATAACTGACTTTTGGGGATTCGTGCTATCACCGGACAAACTCCTTTCTCTGAACTTTTTCAGGCACCTGCGCGGCTCTTTCCTTGTTCTGAAGCTTGAGTTTCTGAAGCTTTTCCCGAAGTGATGGACGCTCCTGTATCTTGAGGCGTTTCTTCACGAACTCGTTGAAGGCAGTTTGCAGCACATCCGTATCCCGGGACCGAAAGAAAATTAAATAATGAGGTGCCTCTCTGTTACGTTCTTTCTTGATCGCATATTCAATGCCATATCTTCTGGCAATTCTTTCAAAATCGTGAATATGTTCATCGTGAATTTCGATATTCGAAAGGCCTGATCTTTCTTTCATCAGTTGCCTGATGGTCATGCGACCCTGGTAAGCAGGGTGGAGCTGTTTTTCTCTCGCTTTTAATTCACGCTGTTGTTTGAGGATATCGAGATATTTTTGAATCGCCTGGAGAAAGACCTTTCCGGTCATTTTCCCGGTTTGAACAATCAGAGTAACGCTTCGTTGTGAAATTTCCTCCTGCATCAGTACCGCCTGTTCCTGGCATTGCCATACATGTCATGATTTACCATGGTTCTGTAGAAAGTATTTATTGTTTTAGGAGCGTTATAGAGCGTGGCAAGCAGATAGGCTCTGACATTCTGGATTTTACTGGTGTTTTGATTTAGCGAGTCCAGGACATATTCGATGTGCATTGAGTTGAGGCTCAGGAGCCTCTCTCTGACCCGCTCAGCAGAGATTTGAGTGCCATTGATGCTAAATGATTTGGCTTTTGAACAGGCAGTTTCGATCATAATCTCCAGAATTTCCGGAATCATCTCCGGATCGCGATCAAGGATGTATTCGTATTCAATGTTTTTCTTAAAAATTTCCCTGAATTCCATCCATCGATCCATCTCAGCGTTTGTCTGTTCAGGAACTTTTTGTCGTGATGGATAGATAGATTGATAGATTAAGTCTTTTTTATCAGTCTTAATAGACTCAGTCTTAATATTATCAGTCTTAATTAACTCCTTTTTTCGGAAGTCTTGACTTCCTCTTTCAGGAACTCTTGACTTCCCATTATCGGAAGTCTTGTTTTCCTCTTTTGGGAAGTCTTCAGGCTCGTCCACAACAAGATCATCTTTTTCGTCACCTATGCCAAGAAAATTCATAACATAGATTTTTGTTGGTTTTCCCATGCCTTGTCTGACTCTTTTTATCAGGCCAATTCCTTTTTCAGAATCCAGTTCAGCCAGAATCCTGACCCCTTTGTTATGTCCACAATTCATAAATTCCTGAATTTCGGACAATGTAAAATAGATGTAGATCTTTTCATCGGGATCTTTCCAACCACTTTTTATTGACAGGCTCATTCGATCCAACATCAGGCCATAAAGCACCTTGGCATCGCTTGAAAGCTTGGAGAAAGCGGGGTTAGTGAAGAGCTGTTTGGGTATGCGATAAAAGGCAAACTGCTCAGCTTGGTTGCCGTAGTAATAATCAAAAGTTAATTTCGTTTCTGACATTTATTCCTTCCTGTTCCATAGAAAACAAAAGCTGCAGTTCTCCTCAAATAGAGAGCTGCAGCTTCAAGAGTTGTTAGTAATTGTTTCTATCTAAAAGTCACTATTAATAATTATCCTTTCGAAGTAAAATCAACCGGTATAAAATATAGACGTTTGAGGTGAAAACCCGAGTTTTCTTCTCATTTGTTCTTGGCAAAAGACCAATTAATTGGCTATAATAATAGAAAAGAGCAACTGAAGTTTGCGTGGCTCATCGGAACCATCGTACGCAATGTTCGTAAAAAGGACGAGACCGGAGGACAAAGGTAACGATTTCAGGTTCCACCCTCATAACCCGGAGGTCAGTGGTTCGAATCCGCTCCCCGCTACTAAATAATTACAGAAACCGGTCAATTCGGCTGGTTTTTTGTTTTAAGACCCCTTTGTACCATTACACAACTCTAATAACCGCATCAAAGGTGGCTCGAATCCCCAGAAGGGGACGATGTCCGCTCCCCGCTACTAAATAATTACAGAAACCGGTCAATTCGGCTGGTTTTTTGTTTTAAGACCCCTTTGCACCATTGCACCACTCTATCAACCAACCGCATCAAAGGTGGCTCGAATCCCCAGAAGGGGACGCTGTCCGCTCCCCGCTACTAAAATACCAGCTGCATAGCTGGATTTCTGTTATATCGTATATTACGCAGTATCTTACAGCAAACCTTAATCTCTAATCCTCAAAGCCAAAATGGTCGACTTTCAAGGGATTTTGTTACTCATAGTGCAAATTATCGTCTGCGGATAATCAGCCAGATAACACCAAAAATAATCGCCAGCCCTGCCAAGCCGATTTTAAGCCACAAGATTAACTGGTCTTTGAGATAGGCTTGATGGTCGCTGTCATCGTCGTAGGGGCCAGCAGGAGCTTCTTCATAAACTTCCTCAACAAGTACATCCCCTTCTTCAAGCGCGCTGTCATCCCACTGTGGCGATGACGAAATGACTTCGCCCTCGTTTTCGTGGTCCATGCCAAAAATAAGCGGGAAAGCACTGTTGTAGTCATCATCCACTTTTTCGCCAGGCTCAACAGCCTTAACAGCTATCAGGTTTTCATCACCCGTCGGGCACGCGCCCAGTTCAGGGCAAAGTTTCAACATACCCGTTCGCTGGTCGAAATAAATAAGCGCGGGGTCTACATAGATCTCATTTTTAGCTTCCGGATGAGTCCCGCTTTGGGTCTGAATGCTGCCCCCATAACCACAACCGTAGACTGGGTCACAAATCGTTACCGCGCCAGTAACAGGATTGAGATGTATCTTGATGAAATCCATTTCAGTTGTTAATGCCTGCGTAGGCTTAGACGCCAACGCAGAATCCGACTGGTACGGGCTCTGCATGGGAACAGGCAGGTCCTGGGAGTCCATCGCGCCGCTACCCTCAGCAGTCATAGCGCTTGGCGCGCCCCAGGTCAGCAAAACCGCTTCCTCTTCTTCGGCTTCTTCTACTGGCTCTTCAACATATTCATCAAGCATTTCCGCCGGCGACTCTACGGCAAGGTCGGGCGCTGATCGCAAAGCATAAGCCTGTGGCATTTCCTCTGGCATAGCCATCTCTGGCGCGGCTGCTTTCATGGCAAACAAGCCCTTTGACAAGCCATCATAGCCAAACAGCACGACCAAAAAGACAGCACACAGGCTAAAAGCCAAGCCAAAAACGCGACTCAAATTCCGTCCGCGCCTGGCTTCAGCTGCTTCAGCACGGGTGAGAATAAAGTTACGCGGGGCTTTGCGTTGGGGTAAGGCGCGGGTCGCCTTGCGCATGGCAAGGACTTCGCGATGGGCTTCTTGCAGTTTGCTGGAACGGGAAAGCTTCTTTTCAAACGCCAGAGCTTCCTGGGGTTTCAACTGTCCATCAATATAAGCGCTGAGTTCTTCAAACGCCCGCGGAGATAATTTCGGGTATCTAGTCATCTTCATCTTCGCTATTTAGACGAAATATCTCGGGTAAAAGTTCCCGAAATCCTTGCAAACAACCTTGCATTCTTTGTCGCGCGCGCGCCAGGCGGCTTTTTACGGTGCCGACAGGGCTTTGAATGATTTCAGCCACAGTTTCATAGTCTTCACCGTTTACATCCACATGTAAAAAGACCGTCTTAAAGTTGGGCGGAAGGGCATTAATGCAGTGTTGAATAGCCGCCTCAAGCTCAGTTCGCTCGAGCTGGTCTTCGGGCTTGGGAGCATCATCTTCGAGCCAGGCGGGAGAGTCAAAGCGTTCGCCGTCATCGGTTTCGGGCTCCAAAGCGACGCTGGGACGGCGTTTTTGCCAGCGCAGATTGTCGTAACACTGATTGCTGACGATGCGCAAAAACCAGGCCTTAAAAGACCCGCCCCGAAAGGTATCAATGCGACGATACATCGAGATGACCGCTTCCTGGGTCGCGTCAGCAGCCGCGGCATCATCATTCATAATGCGATAAGCAAAGTTGAACGCCATATCCTGATAACTCAGGACAAGCTGATTGAATGCGTCAAGCTCGCCTTTTTTGGCAAGATCAATGAGTGTGTTTTCGTCCACAACTTAATTGTTGCAAGACTTAAGCCAGTCAGTTTCTACTGGTCCTCAATCTTGCGTAAGTGCGGGAAGAGAATGACCTCCCGCAGGGTGTTTTTGCCGGTGAGCATCATCACCAGCCGGTCAATGCCGATGCCCATTCCGCCGGTGGGTGGCATGCCATAGGCAAGCGCGCGCACGAAATCATGGTCCATCGGATGTTGCTCTTCGTCATCCTTGGCGTAGGCATCTGCCATTTCCAAAAAGCGTTTTTCTTGTTCAACCGGGTCGTTGAGTTCAGTAAAGGCATTGCCAAGCTCAACACCACCGATGAAAATCTCAAAACGTTCAACGGTGCTGGGGTCGCCCGGCACGTTCTTTGCCAGGGGCGAGATGTCGCGCGGGTAATCACACAAAAAAGTGGGCTGGATAAGGCGTGGTTCGATGTACTCTTCCATCAGCAAACCGATCAGCTTGCCGTGTGGCACACCGGGTTTGAAGGGAATGTCGCGCTCTTTCAGCAAAGCTTCCAGTGACTCAACGGTGGGATAGTCCTTGATGTCGATATCCGCGTAGTCAATCAGACCCTGGCGAATGGTGATGCGTTTCCAGGGTGGCGTAAGGTCGATTTCGTTACCGTCGTAGTTGATAATGTAATGACCATTCAGTTCATAAGCGCACTGCGAAACCATTTCTTCAGCGATGCGCATCATGCCGTGATAGTCGGTGTAAGCCTCATAAAGCTCAAGCTGGGTGAATTCGGGATTGTGTTTGAAAGAGACACCCTCGTTGCGAAAATCGCGCCCGATTTCGTAAACACGGTCCATGCCACCGACGATGAGACGTTTGAGATACAGCTCAAAGCTGATGCGCAAAAAGAGTTCCTGATGCAGCTGGTTATGGTAAGTGGTAAAAGGTCTGGCAGCGGCACCCCCATAGATGGGTTGCAAAATCGGCGTTTCTACTTCAATATAATCGCGCTCGTCCAGATAGGTGCGCACGGTATCCACGATTTTAGCGCGTGCTTTGAAGATTTCGCGCACATCCGGATTGACCGCCAGGTCAACATAGCGTTGGCGATAGCGGGTTTCCGGGTCGCTAAGCACGGCATGACGTACCGTTTCGCCATCCACAACCTGGTCTTTGTCAGCAGGGAGTTGGTAAAGCGCCTTGGCCAGCATCTTAAAGTCGTGCACCATGAGTGTAATCTCACCACGGCGCGTGCGTGTAAGTGCACCGGATGCTTCAATAAAATCGCCAAGGTCAAAATCGCGGACGAAGCTGTTGAGTTTTTCTTCGCCGAGTTCGTTGATACGCAAGAAAAGTTGGATTTTTCCGCTGCTGTCCTCAATATGCGTGAAACAAAGTTTGCCCATATTACGAATGGCACGGATGCGTCCAGCCAGGACAACATCAGGCACTTCGACCTTTCCTTCAGCTTCGGCAGTTTCAAATGCCTTTACAGCATCAGCATTGTTCATCGATTTAGCAGATCGGGTTGGGTAAGGTTCGATGCCTTCATCGCGCATGCGATGGATTTTTTCAAGGCGGGTATTTTCTAATTCAGAAAAGTCGTCAAGCAGCATTTATTAATCCTCTTTTCAAAGTATCTGTATCGTATAAAATAGCCCCACCTGTTTTGGGGTGGGGCGTTATCTTTTTGTCTTATTTACTTCCTAAAATCTCAACGTAAAACGCACCACCTGGTGATTCCACTTTAACTTTATCGCCAACCTGTTTACCAAGCAGCGCATGGCCGATAGGTGAAACATTAGAGATGCGATTTTCGCGCGGATTGGCTTCAGTTGCACCGACAATCATATAAGTTACGGGTTCATCATCACCTTCTATTAAGATTGTCACAGTGGAACCAACGGCAACAGTGCCCTCGGGATTGTCATTGTCGTCGATAATGTAAGCGTTCGAAAGCAGAATTTCAAGCTCTTTGATGCGTCCTTCAACAAAAGCTTGCTCGTTTTTAGCGTCTTCGTATTCCGCATTTTCAATAAGCTCACCATCTTCCATGGCATCTTGCAAACGGGCAGCGACCTGTTTGCGCTTTTCGGTACGTAGAAACTCCAGTTCCTGTTCAGATTTTTCGTAGCCCTGACGGGTAAGGTATGAACTTGGCATAGACTAAATCCTCATGCTTATTTGGTTAATACTGAGTATTAACATAAAACGCGCTTAGATAGCTTAACGCTATAAAACGCCGGTCATTAATTATACTATGAATAGGGTGTTTGGGTTTAATCAATATACTATTGCGTCTTTAATTAAGTTTTCGTTAATACTGAGTGGAAAAACCCTCTCAATGTAGCAAAAAGCCCCGCTCTGGAACAAATTTTGACCAGAACAGGCTTTTTGCTGTTGATATAAAACAAATTTAGAAGCGTTGTTTAAGTCGGGCACTCTTGCCAGTGCGTTCGCGCAGGAAATACAAGCGCGCGCGGCGGACTTTGTTGTGTCGCTCCACCACCACCTTGGCAATGCGGGGTGAATGGTACAAAAAGGTACGTTCAACGCCGATACCGTTGCTGGCAACGCGTCGTACGGTGAAGGAGGCATCATTGCCACGTCCGCGGGTATAGAGCACAACGCCCTTAAATTCCTGGATACGTTCGCGGTCGCCTTCTTTAATTTTCATGTGAACACTCACATTATCGCCGGGGAAAAGAGTCGGAATGTTCGGATTCTTTTCGGCTTCGACGGATTTCAATAATTCTGTATGGTTCATCGTACTTCCCTTTACTTACTCACATAATAAACAAATGCCTTCCCAGGCACGAACTCGCATTATAACACCGCCTTTTTTAAAAATCAAGCGATTTGTGTTGCTGATTAAAGACCTTATCAAAAGTAGTCTTGATTTTGAAATATTGCAAGACTTTAATGTCTTTTGTAAAACATTTTCAGAAACACATTTTATTAATCAACTAATATCCAAATAAACAAACATGAGTGAGGAACTCCAATTAATCATCTTCTTGTGGCATCAATATCGTCACTTCTCGAGAAGATTTAGGAAGATCTTTTGCATATTCTCCCAATTAAATCAATTTTGTAAATGATAGATTATGTTATGACAGATTAAACCGTCAAAACACTGTTTTTAGATAGCTGTAATAAAAAAATTACACGGGATGGTTTATCAAAGCAATTATAAAATTTTCCCTGCATGAATAAGATATTCTTGCGAAAAATAAAATAATGGGTAAATAAGCAACAAACTATTCTAATTTTTTCTATTTTTAAACATAAGTTTGACGAACTCTATCGCCATTTCATCCGGAGTAAAATTAGCTGTTGTAAGTGCTTTTCTATCTGCAATAATCGGGCTATAATTGAGCACTTCGCTCTTAGTTAATTGATGCCAAATTGGTAGTATTACCCCACTATTAACGCTTTCTAATTGGAATAAACCGTTCAATTCTTTCTTTGTCCAATATTTTTTCTCATCAATATAACTAGGGGATAAGACAATTATACCAAAACCTGATTTTCTCAAGCCTTTATCAATCTCTTCTCTTAATGATTTGCCCCATGTGATATTTACATCATCATACCAAACATTCACCCCGTAGAATTTTAGCTTTTCGACAAATTCATCGACAAAGCTTTCTTTATCTTCCCATGCATGAGATATAAAAACATCATATTCTTTTGGTTCCAAATTATCGCCATTGGAGGTCGCTACCAACGCATTAAACCAATTTGAATATGCCTCCTCTCTCTTCTCTCTTTTTTCTTCAATTAGCTTTGAATATTTCATAATTTTCTCTTCAGATTCATAAGCTCTAATATAATGGTTTTGAACATGCACAATTGAATCCATAATTTCTTCAGTGGAAGGGAATCTGCTAAGAGTGATTTTAGGTGCCTGACTTTTATGAAATAATGCAATCTTATCCTCTTCAGTTTTTTTTCTTTCTAAGTCAGCAATTTCTTTATCTAATAAATCTACTTGTTGTTTATAATGTTTTACTGTCAATTTTACCTCACTTTTATTATCAATCAGAAGATTTTTAATAACTTAATAGCACATTTTTAACTCCATGAGATTTAGAGTATATACTTGTAAAGTTAAAAAATTCAACTCTTATATAGAATAATTTTACCAGAGAATTTATTACACATGTGTTTCTAATGTTTTTTTCTTAAAAACTCCCTGTTTTTTGCGGAAACGCTTCAACGAAATGAGAAGTATATCTGGCTAATTTCGGAAACTTAAAGTAAACCCCAGCCTAACAGGTATATAATCAGGCTGGGGTAAGATGAATTAATCAGGGGTGAAATCGCCTGGCTGGCTTACTCACCCACCGGTTTTAACCACACAAAGCCATAGGGTGGCAGGGTATAGTCACCAGCTTTGATGGTCTCGCCAGTCAGCACATCAAGATATTCCGGCGCGTCCGCGGGGAGAGTGCCATGCACGTCCTGGTCAATCAGGTTGTTGAGCACGATAAAGTAATCACCTTCCCATTCGCGTTTATATGCCACCACGGTTTGTTTGCCTTCAGTGAAGTCCAGCCATTCAAATTCAGCCCAGCCAAACAGAGGGTATTGCTTGCGCACTTTAATCATATGGCGCAGCTGGTTGAGCAGAGAGTTTGGGTCAGCTTCCTGAGCTTCCACATTGACCTTTTCATAGCCATAAACCTCGTCCGAAATCACCGGTGAGTACCATTTGTCATTTGGCGCGTCCGAAAAACCAGCGCCTGGCGTGGCATCCCATTGCATCGGCGTGCGCACCCCGTTACGGTCAAACAGGCTGATATCATCACCCATGCCGATTTCATCGCCGTAATACAAAAACGGTGAGCCAATCATGGTCAGAAGCATGGAGTTCATCATTAAATTTTTGCGCAAATCATTGTCCAGCAAAGGCGCCAAACGACGGCGAATACCCAAATTGATGCGTTGTTTGGGGTCTGGCGAATAGGTCTCCCACATCCACTGGCGTTCTTCTGGCGTAACCATCTCGAGCGTCAGTTCGTCATGACAGCGCAAAAAGGTGCCCCACTGACAGTACTTGGGCAGTTTGGGCGTTCGGGCAAGGATGTCTACAATCGGCTGACGGTCGCCGCGCGCCAGGGCCATAAAGAGACGTGGCATGAGCGGGAAGTGGAAGTTCATATGCATTTCGTCGCCATCGCCAAAGTATTCAATCACTTCTTCTGGCCACATATTCGCTTCTGAAAGCAACAAAGTTTCGGGCGCGTACTCATCTACAAAAGCGCGCATGCGCTTCAAAAAGGCGTGTGTTTCGGGCAGATTCTCGCAGTTGGTACCTTCACGTTCGAAGAGATAAGGGGGCGCGTCTACACGCAATCCGTCCGCCCCACGGTCAATCCAAAACTTGACAATATCCAGCATCTCTTGCTGGACTTCTTCGTTGTCGTAATTCAAATCGGGTTGGGTTGAATAAAAGCGGTGCCAAAAGTACTGACCGCGCACTTCGTCCCACGCCCAGTTGGAAGTTTCGCTGTCGGTAAAGATAATGCGCGCGTCCTTATATTTCTGGTCGGTGTCAGACCAAACGTACCAGTCCTTATACTTTTCATGCTCAGGGTGATTAGGGTCGCGCGAAGCCTGAAACCAGGGATGCAAGTCTGAACTGTGGTTGGGGATGATTTCAACAATGATGCGAATGCCCCGTTTGTGAGCTTCGCTGATAAGCGTGTTGAAGTCTTCGATTGTGCCATAAGCGGGGAAAATACTCTTGAAATCCGAAACGTCATAGCCATCATCACGCAAAGGCGAAGGCATGATGGGCAAAAGCCAAACCGCGTCCACACCAAGATCTTTAATGTAATTTAGCTTGGACGTCAGCCCAGGCAAGTCGCCCCAGCCATCGGCGTTACTGTCGCGATAAGCCCGCACGTTCAATTCCATAAAGATGGCAGTTTTGTACCAGTGTTTGTCAACTTTATTCATTTATCACCTTTCAAGTTATCGCCAGGCAGTACCTGGCGTATTTTTTAATCATATTATTTTGTGTTCCCCCAGAAATTAGCACCAATCTGCCTAAACAGACTGGTGCTAACAAGTTCTTTATCCTTTTACCGCGCCAGCCATCATGCCACGCACAAAGTAACGTTGCAAAGCGAAGAAAACAATCATCGGCAGCAACATCGAAAGGAAAGCAGCCGCGGTGAGCAAATGCCAGCCAGCACCCAATGAGGTTACCATATTGCTGATTTGGTAGGTCATCACGGGTTTGCTGCCACCCAGGAAGATGAGCGAGACGAGCAAGTCATTCCAGACCCACAGGAACTGGTAAATCGCCAAAGACGCGATTGCCGGGGTCGTAAGGGGCAGAATGATGGTCTTGAAGATCGTCCAATGGTCTGCGCCATCCAAATAGGCTGATTCGAACAAATCTTTTGGGAGTGCGCTCATCGTGTTGCGCAGCAGGTAAATCGCATAAGGCAAACCAAAGCCGGTATGAAATAACCACACCGCGGGGAAGGTGCCATTAAGCCCCATGCCTGCGAACATCCTTAGTACTGGCACGAGCGTCATCTGAATAGGCACCACTTGCAAGCCTACCAAAATGGCGAAAACCGCATAGCGTCCTTTGAACTTCATCCACGAGAGCGCGTAAGCGGCAAAAAGCGCGATAGCGATGGGCAAAATCGTCGACGGAATCGTTACCGCGACGCTATTCAGGAAGGCGCGTCCCATGCCACGCGGGTTGAGTAAGTCCTTAATGGAACAACTCATACCCAGCGGTTTTGTGCCACTTTTGCAATCTTCCAGATAGCTTTTGGTACCCCGATAACCCGTCAGCGCGTCCACATAGTTGTTGATGGTAAAACGCGTGCCAAGTTTTTCAACATAGCTGGCGTTGGGGTCAGGATGTTGGGCTGACTCAGGTCCGTTGTTCACGTCCAGCGCAGTCCACCAACCGGTCGTGTTAATCAGCGCGACGGGTCTAAACGACGTCACCAAAAGACCGACCGTTGGAATGAGCCATACAAGCAGGATGAGCACAATGCCGATACCAGTAAGAAGCCTGGTGAGATCAAATTTTCCGTTAGATTTGGTACGGGTCAGAGAAATCATCGCATTGCCTCCTCTTTCATAAAGCGTCTGATGTTCATAACAATAAACGGCACGATGAACAGGATCAGAATTACGGCGATAGCCGTACCGCGTCCGTATTGCGAGTTGGTGTACATCTCAGTATACATACGCGTTGCCAAAACGTTTGTGCCAAAATTGCCACCGGTCATCACATAAACGATATCAAAGAGCTTGAGCACATTGATAACCATCGTGGTAATCACAACGATAATCGTCGGCATGATGATGGGCACCTGGATCTTGGCAAAAACTTCGAAATCGGTCGCGCCATCAATGCGTGAGGCTTCGATGACTTCTTCGGGAATGGATTTGATTGCCGCTGAAAGCAAGGTCATACAAAAGCCGGTCCACATCCAAATACCCACGATAATGAGCATAAACGTGTTTAGCGGTACTTTAGACAAAAATGCAACCGGTTCACCGCCAAAAGCGCTGATAATCGCGTTTAGAATACCGGTTTGCACTTGTGAGGTGCCGTAGTTATAAACGAACTTCCAAATAACGCCCGCACCTACAAAAGAAATTGCCATAGGCATAAAAATAATCGATTTGGCCAGGGCTTCACTCTTGATGCCATCTACCCAAACCGCGAAAACAAGACCGATAATGACGGTCCCCGAGACCATCCCCAGCAACCATTTAATCATATTGCCATAGGATGAAATCCAAAAGCTTTCCCAAAAGGCTTTGGGAGAACTTGTGTTGAGTTCGTTGGTCAGCGCGTAGCGGTAATTTTCAAACGCGCCCCAACAGGGTTGACCTTCTCTACAAGTTACTTCAGCAGACGCGCTACCATCCGCGTTTTTAAAACTCAAACCAACGGTGTTAATCATTGGGTAGAGAATAAAGACGGTCATGATGATTATTGCGGGCAGTAAATACAGCCAGGGTACCAGTGGTTTCTGCCGCATTACAGGTGCCACAGTTGGTTTTGCCATCTTGCCTCCCGGTAATTGCAAAAATTGTAAAAAAGGAGGCGCTACGAAAGCGCCTCCTATGAATATTAACTCTATTGAGTCATTGCGTCTGCTTGTGCAGCAGCGATACTATCCAGGATTTCATCTAAATCGCCACCGTTGACGAAATCGGTAATGCCCTTGAACTCAGCACTGCCGAAGCCACCGGGGATTGAGTCGCCGATATCGGGCGTGAAGCCGGTTGCTGAAGAAAGCAACTCAGCCTTGTGAATCATTTCTTCTGTCGCGTAGAATGCGTTTCCAGCCGCGTTGGGGGTCAGGTCAAAACCGATGCTTGCCCAGGTTTCGCCACCCTTGTTTGAAGACAGATACTTCACCAGGGAGCGAACGGCGGGGGTATCGTTGAAGACCATCAGCCAGTCTGAACCACCCTGCAGACCTTGCGCGCCAGGCACGCCAAAGAAAGCGTAATCGACACCGTAGACCTTGTCAGGATAGGTTCCGAGCAAGGTGCCACTCGCAAAGCCCGATTGCTTAACCATGAAGGCTTCGGGGGTATCCGAGAAGACTTTCAAAATCGCATCGTTAAAGCCAGTTGAAAGGGTACCTTCAGCACCAGCAACGGTGTAGGCAGGATCCATGGCCCACTTGCCGTAGATTTCGTAGGCTTCTTTCACAGCGGGGTCGTTATAGGCGATTTCGCCAGAGATAATTTTGTTGACAAAGTCGGGGCCCTGGGTAACCAGCAGGATGTCCTGGATAAAGTCCGTACCAGTCCAGCCGGTTGCGTCGCCAGATTCCATACCCATTGACCAGGCTACGTTGCCATCAGCGGCCATTTGGTCAACCAGTGCAACGAGTTCGTCCCAGGTCGCGGGAACAGTATAGCCAGCAGCTTCAAACGCGGCGGGGCTGTACCAAATCAAGGTTTTGGGGTCAGCTTTGACGGGCAGACCGAGCCATTTGCCTTCAATGGTACCGATGTCGCCCCAGTAGCCGGCATAATTGCTTTTGTCAGCGCCAAGGGTGTCCATGGGGACGAGTTTGTCTTTGTATTGAGTCAGTTGGGGAACCTGCCAAAAAGCGACATCTGGCGGTGTGCCAGCTTGCACGCGGGTGTCGAGCAGGGCCTGGTCGCGGGAACTTTCGGGGCTAACAGAAGCCTTACAAGCTTCAAGCCAGGGTGTCAGAATTTCGGTAAGTTTGGCTTCTTCTTCACCAGACCACTGGTAAAGCATCGAAACAACATCGCCTTCCTTTACACCGGTGCAATCGATGCCATCAACAATGGCTTCCACAGGTTCTTCAACCGGTACATCCACTGGAGTTTCCACTGGTGCAGGCTTTGTACATGCGCCAAGCAAAAGGGCGAATACCAGCAAAATTGCTGTAATTGAGAAAAGTTTACGGAAATGTTTCATTACTACTCCTTTATATATTATTTGTTTTTTAGTTAAGTTTGATGTGGCGTGTTTCAACTCTTCTTATGGCCTCCTTTCGGGACGAGCCGTCGATTGACGGACAATAAGTTGGGTCGGCAAGGTGACAATTCGTTCCTGACAAAAATCACCTTGCATCAATTGCATCAGCAGATGACAGGATTGTTCTGCAATCTCTTTCGCGGGCAATTGAATCGTAGTTAAACCAGGCGTAACATATGACGCCATGGGAATATCATCAAAACCAACAATGGAAATATCTTCCGGGATTCTCAGTCCGGCATCGCGAATAGCGGCCATCGCGCCAAAGGCAACACTGTCGCTGGCTACGAAAACGCCAGTAAAGTCAGCGTTTTCTTCCAAAAGGGCCTTCATGCAGTCGTAACCAGACTGGCTGCTAAAATCCGCGAAACGCACCAGCCTTTCATCAAAAGCGATACCGGCATCCGTCAGCGCGGCTTTGTAACCTTCGTAGCGTTGATTTGCTGAGGTATAAGGCTTGGCAGCGTTGCTGATACAGGCAATGCACTCGTGCCCCAGTTCAATGAGGTGTTCAACCGCGGTCTTGGCCGCCTGCACGTTGTCAACATCAACCGAATGCATATCCAGGCCTGGGACATAGCCCATCACAACAGCCGGAACTTCCGCTTCCACGAGCGCTTTCAGACCGGTGTCATCTTCGCGTGGGGTCATAATAATAAAACCATCAATCTGGCGCGCGCGGGCAAGTTTCAGATAGGTGTTTAGTTCCTGTCCAGGCTCAACCCACTCAACGAGCAATCCCAGTTTGTTTTGTTTCGCGACGTCCATCAATCCGCCCAAAATTTGGGGCAGAAAAGGGTCAGTTGCGATGTATTCAGGGCTGCGGGTCATCATAAGGCCAATCGCTGTTGCCTGTTGTGATGCCAAAGCGCGGGCTGAGGCATTAGGCACGTAGTTTAATTCCCGGGCTGCTTTGCGAACCCGCGCGGCAGTTTCGGGATGGATTGCATAACGTTTGACGTTATTCAAAACGAAAGAGACTGTCGTTCTCGATACGCCTGCCATGTCGGCAACGTCCTGACTTGTAACTTTCTTTTTCATACGGACTCCTATCTGAATTAAGGAACAAAATAACTTTTACACAGCCTATTAACGCGCGTTAATAGTTGTACTTAAGTATAATAATGAATCAGGAATATGTCAACGATTTGTAAACTATTTGTCAGCAGAAGTTTAAAAGTGAACCGATAACACTTCAAAAGTGAACCATTTAAACTTTAAAAGTGAACACCTCAAGACAGGGGATAATTTATGAAAAAAGAGGTTTACCATGGCC
>DUMZ01000012.1 GCA_012839565.1 Anaerolineaceae bacterium | reverse complement strand
TTTGTCGTCGGCGGGGACGCCTCCGAGAACAATCTTTTAATAATGTTATTACTGCACAGCGGGACGCCGGCAGGAGAAGTATTAAGTATTAACCCCGTTCAAACGTGGTCTCCTGACCACGTTCTTCCCATGGTCAGGAGACCATGGTGGAACGTAAAATATGCCATCGGTATCCACACCATGCTACCTTAAGCCCGTTTGCTGAGGCGTCCCCGCCGAAGCATAAAGGCATAATTTGCAAAGTGACCATAAAGATGATTGCAATTTGTTTGTCGTCGGCGGGGACGCCTCCGAGAACAATCTTTTAATAATGTTATTACTGCACAGCGGGACGCCGGCAGGAGAGATGTAATCACGTTCGTTGTCTTCCCAAATCTGATTTGTCACTTACTGACTGTAAATCAAACGATAGAGATTGTGGATTTCGACAATGCGGCGGACGTAGATACGGGTTTCAAGAAAGCGAATGGTGCTTAAAAAGAGATCGTAGTCGGCATCTTTGTTCATTTCCTGCCAGCGCATTACACTGCCCGGGCCGGCGTTGTAGGCTGCCAAAGCGTGGTAGGGGTTACCATCGAAAACGTATAATTGACGGGCTAAATAGTTCGCGCCCAGTTCCAGGTTGTAATAGGGCACATCGAGGTCTGAGGCGCTAAAATCCGTCAAAAAACCGGTTTCCGAGGCGATTTGTTCAGCAGTGGCGGGCATGAGCTGCATCAAGCCCCGCGCGCCGGCGGTACTCATGGCCTGGGTGCCAAAACGGCTTTCTTGATGAATAACACTCAGCAAAACGAGCGGTGAGAGCTTGTATTTTTCAGCTTTGGCTTCAATCCAGGGCAGGTAATAAGCGCCGTATTCCACATAGGCAAAATAGGGAGGCAGAATGCGCGCCACGGGTGTGTCGCCATAGCCAGCCAGCTGGCGAATCGTGCGGGCGCATTCGATGGCGGATTTGTAATAATAGTTATCCAAAAAGAGTTTTAATAGACGGAAAGTGTTCAGGGGATCTTCGGTGTTTTCCAGGCGCAGGGACTCAAACTCGTTGTTGGCTTTATCAAAAAGACCCAAACGGTTGTATTCCATGCCACGCATATAACGCGCGTCACTGGCCAGCGCGGAACTGTAGTCCGTGTTGATGTCAGCAGGCAGGCTAAAGGCATATTTGAGCCAGTCGGCTGCTAAAACGCGTTCATTATCCAGGTCAATTTTGAGTTTGTAGTTGCCATCTTCCGTGAATGGGTCTTTGCCATCCAGCAGTTCGCTGGCACGGATACCATAATAACCGTAGGGGTCAGCATCCATGGCACTTTGCCAGCTTAGACGGGCTTCATCGGCATGTCCCAGCGCCATTTTTGTTTTGCCCAGCCAAAGATGCGCGCCGGCAACTTCGAGCTGGGCGTCGGTGATGAGCAGAGCGCGATTGAAGCATTCAAGCGCGTTTTCGTAGTCTTCCAGCTGATAATATAGCGCGCCACCAAAGAACAAACCATTAAAGGCTTCTGGCGCGTAAGGGTAGGCGATGCCGATACCGGTCCAGGTGTCAGCAGCTTTTTGGGCTTGATTGTCGAGCAGATAGTAGTTACCAGCGGAATAGAGCAAGGCAGGCGCGTAGGCTTCGCCGTTGGGCATTCTGGCATAGCTGAGGGCGGTTTCAGTGGCGAGACGGATTTGCCCCATGTACGCGTTTTGGGTATAGATGATGCTTTCAATTGATTTGAAATGGTAGATGCTTTGCGGGTAGTCCTTGACGAATGTGGCCCAAAGGGCAATGGCTTCTTTGTCCCATTCGGTGCCACCAGTGCGGTTTGCGGCGAGCCTTTGTTCTGAGGCGAAACTGGCTTGAGTCAACCCATAAGCGCGGGTGGCAAGCGCTTTGTAGTAAAGGGCGATGTCTTTTTCCAAACCATCACCTTCCAGATAGCGGTCAAAGGCTTCAATGGCGAGATTGTGCTGGTTGACGTTGTAGTTGATGATGCCGCGTTGCAGTTCGTTCACTTCCTGTCCGGCGTCAATAAGGGTCACAAGAGCGCTAAAGGCGTCGTAAGTTTCCGGGAAGCGGTTGACCGAATCCTGAAAATAAGCATAGCCTTCAGCGGTGTTTCCCCGGGCGATTTCGATGCGACCAGCCAGTAAATTAGCAGCCGACTTCGTGTAGATGCTGGATGAGTTTTCGTAAATTTGCTGATAGGTTTCCAAAGCTTTGGATGTTTCACCGGTGAGTTGATAAGCGTTGGCGACTTTCATGCCGATGCTGTTTTTGTCGCTGAGGCTGGGGACTTGCCAGGCTGTGAGATACGCCGAAAGCGCTTCCGGGTACTGTTTGAGCGCGGTGTAGCTGTCGCCGATGCGTGTCCAGGTTTCAGCGGTCAGGATATCGGGCTGGGCGTTGATGTAGCTGGTGTAGAAATGAACAGCGTCTTCTGGCTGGTCTTCCGCGTCGGAAATCATGCCTAAAAGGAAGTTGCCACGAATGCCGGGCAAGGTGTGTGGGTAACTTTCCATGAGCTTATCCAGGCTGCGTCGTGCCTGGTACAGGTCACCGGATTTATAGTGGGTCAGGGCTTGTCCGTAGAGCGCGGCGGCTTTGTAATCTTCGGTGTTGGCTGGGGGCGAACTGCTGTAGAGTTTGAGCGCTTCGGCATAGTCGCCAAAGGCAAGCGCCAGATCGGCTTGGGCGAAGTGAGTTTCGGCATCGGGCGTGTCTTCAATGATGACGGGAAGGCTTTCGGTTGGCGTTGGTGTGGGCAGCATCGCGCTGGTTGGGGTGGGTGGCGCGGTCTGTTGCGCCAAAGGCAAGTTGCACGCGCCGAGAATGAGCGAAAGACAGAGCATAATGGATAAACTGAATAAAAACCGTTTTTCTTTCATACGAAAATTATCAACCATCGCGCGGGGCTTGTCAAATCAGCTTGCTATGGGTTTAAAAAGTTTTGGGATTTGCTTTTGGGTGGATATCAGATACTCGTAAAAATTTTTCCCAGCTTTTCTAGATCGAATCCTTTTCTCATGATGATGAGTGCGGAAAAGAAATAAATCAGGCTGAAGATATTCAAGCTTATTAAAAATGCGTTCATGTTCCCAAGCGGAAGGATTGAGAACAACCATCTGCAAACATTGACAAGGAAATGGATCATGATCACGATTGCCAAGCTATGTGTTTTTAGAAACACGGCATTGAAGTAAAGGCCGATAGCGGAGGCTGAGACCAAAGCTGAAATAAGAAAAAAGATAAATTCTGGTTTGTTTGTGGTAAAAAGAGTCGCTTGACCGATATATGTGGTGGTATGACCCAGTGAAAAAATGAGTGCAGAGATAAAGAGAAAACTAATAAGGTGTTTTAATTTTATATCTTGAACTTTCAGCATACGAAGGATTATCAGGAAAAGGATTAGGAGGACAAAACGAAAAATAATTTCTTCATTGAGTACTGAAAAAAAGGTTTTTATTGCATGGCGTAGCATATTTTTGAGTTGATTTGCTGGTTCGGTTGTTGTTTGAAATGTTAGCAAGTTTGCAGGATTTAAAAAAGCTCGATAAATTAGCGTGATGGCATATTCCAAGCCAACCGGGATGAGATAGATGTGATAAGATGCTTTAACGCTAAGAAACTTCTTTAAGATATGCCATTGCTTTTCTGCTAAAAGGATAAGAACGAATGTAACAGAAAAGACTATTCTTGCTAAGATAGCATGTCCGAAGAAAAATTCAATTATTAACCACAAGAGAAAAAACCCGCTGTAAATGAGCAGAAGTTTTATCTCATTTGATTTTGATTGTTCCATGACAGAGACTAAGTTAAATTTTATTCAATCTCTTCAGTGTTTTCAGGGTCTAAGAGTTCTACTCCTTCAAATTCACCAGCTTCCATGGCTTTTAGCAGTTCGCGGGCTTCTTCAACTTGGGATTCATGAACAAGGATGTAAACTTCGCCTATTTTGCCCACGGTAAAGCCATAGATTGAACCGGCTGCATCCTGGTCAACAATGGTTTTAATGCCTTGTGCTTCAAGGAAAGCGGCAATGGATTCGCTCATCAGGCGGTTTTGGGTTTTGTAGACGACGTGCATGTCTTTGTAGTAGCTCATTCGAACATCCAGTCTTCGGTAACGCGTTTCCAGCGCACGAGTTCTTCCGGTTTAAACCAAAGCGCGATTTCAGCCTGACCATTTTCAACGGAATCGGAAGCGTGTACCAGGTTAAAACGGGCCTGAATGCCATAGTCATGGCGAATAGTGCCGGGATCGGCTTCGGTGCCGCGAGTTTTGCCGACGGTTTGGCGGATAGCAGAGATGGCGTCGGGACCTTCCCATACCATGGCCATTACGGGCGCGGAAGTGATGAAGTCGATGAGGCTGTCATAAAAGTGTTTGCCTTCGTGAACAGCGTAGTGCTTTTTTGCCAGGTCATCACTGACCAGCAAAAATTTGGCACCGATTAAGCGTAAGCCACGGTCTTCAAAGCGGGTGATGATTTTGCCGATGAGTCCACGTTGAACGCCATCGGGTTTGATGAGTACGAGTGATTGTTCCAAAAGATTATTCCTTTCTAATCGTTTTCCAGCATTTCATAAGCTTCCCAAAGTGGGGTGCTTGCTTCGTCAATGCTGAGATGTTTTCTAAGAGCGATGCCAGCAGATTTGCGAAAGTCTGCATCATCTTTGTGTTGGGCAACGAAATTTTTAGCATCATCCAGCTTACCGTCATGGATGAGCGTTTCCAGGGACTGAATGGGGTCCGGTTCAATGGGCAATTCATGATCCAGATCCAAACCGCTTTCTTCAGGACGCGTTGGTAGAATCTGCTCGGCGGGAGGCTGGCTGGAGAGCAGACCCCAGCCACTTTCTTCAGGGCGGGGTGGCGCTACAAAGGGAGCTTCCTGCGCGTAGTCTAAATCAAATGCTGGACTGTCTGGCAAGGGTTCTTCGTCACGTTGCGCCCAGTTTAGAATCCACTCGGGCAAGGGCGTGGATTTATGCTGCACAAGCAGTTCCTGAGTTTCCTGGCTGGCTTGCAGTGTTTCCTTGGCAATACCGACAGGCTGGGTGTTTTCAAGCCCGGTTTCTTTTGATGTTTTCAGCGGTTGAGTGTCCTGGGACATGATTAGTCTCCCAGATAGTCTCGTAATTTACGACGCACGCTGGGGTGACGCAAGCGGGTGAGAGCCTGGGCTTCAATTTGGCGCACACGTTCGCGGGTAACACCCATTTTGCGACCAACTTCTTCAAGCGTGTAGGCTTGTCCGTCCAGCAGTCCATAGCGCAGTTGCAGAATACGCACTTCGCGCGGTGGCAGGTCTGCCAGCACTTCTTCCAGGTGTTCTTTAAGCAGGTTTAGGGTCGCCAGCTCATCGGGTGGCGGAGCTTCATCGTCTTCAATGAAGTCACCAAGCACGGAATCATCTTCGTCATCGGTGGGTGTTTCCAGCGAGAGTGGCCGGCGCGAAACCTGAATCATGTTTTCAACTTTTTTAGGTGTCACTTCAAGTTCTTCGGCAAGTTCTTCAACGGATGGATCGCGCCCGAGTTTTTGGGTGAGCTGGTGCTGAACGCGCAAGAGTTTATTGATTTGGTCGCCCATGTGCACTGGGACGCGAATGGTGCGGCCCTGATCAGCAATCGCGCGGGTAACGGCCTGGCGAATCCACCAGGTGGCGTAGGTGCTAAATTTGTGTCCGCGTTGATATTCAAATTTTTTGGTGGCGCGAATGAGGCCGATATTGCCTTCCTGAATGAGATCCAGGAATGGCACGCCACGCCCCATGTACTTTTTGGCTACGCTGATCACCAGGCGTGAGTTGGCGGTGATGAGATGGTCCACAGCTTGGTCGCCGTCTTCAATATCGGCTTGAAGCTGCAGAAGTTTTTTCATGCTATGCGTGCCTTTGGCTAATTCTTCGCGGGCTTCGCGACCTTTTTCGATGCGTTTGGCAAGGGCAACTTCTTCTTCGATACTGTTGAGCAAATCGACACGGCTGACTTCTTTGAGATATAGCCCGATAGTGTCGTCAGTATCAATGTTGGCAAGGTCATCCCCTTCGGAAGCGATATCGGCCAGTTCCTGGTCATTAGGTTCTTCGCCAAATTCTTCGGTATCAGAAAGTTCCGTGTCGCTTGGGTCATCTTCGGGATGACTGTCTTCAACGTAAGTGATGCCAGCGTTTTGCAAACTGAGTACAATTTCATCAAACTGGTCAGGCTCTATTTCAGCTTCCTGTAAATAGTTCATGATTTGGTCGTACGTAACTTGTCCTTTTTTACGTCCTAATTCAATCAAACGACTAGCTGTTCTTGTAACGGGATCTTCATTAATACCAGATGTTTTTGTAATTCTTGCCATTCAAAATGCTACCTTTTCTGTCAAAATTATTCACACCATCATAGAGTACAATATTTTCAGATGAAACTCAAGTTTTTAGTGGAAATCAGCTGATAATCATTTTATCTGCGCGTAGATATGATGGTGAGTTGGTACGGTTTGTTGGCAAGCGCGGGGGTTTTGTTTGACCACCTTAAACCTTGCTGATAGAATCGTTTTGATAAGAGAGGTTCATACGTGTTTTTGAAAAAGACGGCAAATATTTGGATGCCCATTGTTATCCTAATCGTGCTGGTTGGCGCGACTTTTCTTAACCTTGAGTTATCAGAACGCTATGGTTTCGAAGAAGGTTTTATAACCCGTTACGCCGCGGCTAAGAACTGGATGAAAACGGGGGTTTCGCCTTACAGTGAAGAAAGCCATGCCTTAGCGCTTGAACTTGCAGGAGATGAAAACGCGTTGGCGGGCAATTTGGACCAGGGGCGTTTTTTGGACCCGGTCACTTATGTGCTTTTTTATATCCCGCTTAGTTTTTTGCCCTATTCAATCGCGAAAGCCATTTGGATGACGATTATCGAAGTTGCGATTGTGCTTAGTGCCTGGCTGGCGATGAAGATTGTCGCTTTGAAATTGAGCATTCCGGAAACAATTTTGATAAGTATTGGTTTGCTTTTCTTTTATCCAAACCTGAAAATGATTCTTTCCGCCAGCGTTTTACCGCTTTACTTCTTTTTCATCATTTGGGCGATTTGGCTGGCAATGAACAAACAAGGGCGTATGGCGGGTGTTTTATTCTTTTTAGCCTTTGCGATGGTGCCTATCAGCCTTTTTATTGCCATTTTCTTTATGATTTGGCTGGGTGCCCGGCGTGATAATTCTTTGACTACCATCTTTTTTGTTGGGATTGGTTTTTTAATACTTATTGGCTTAATTCTTTTCCCAAACTGGCTGGCAGAGTGGTTTACGGCTTATGTTTTGGTCTATCCAAAGTTCACCTGGCTGGATTCACCTATTATGCGCATCAGCGAATGGTTCCCAGGGGCAATGCGTCAACTGGCGATTGGTTTGAACATCGCCACGGTTGTCTATCTTTTTGTTGAGTGGTATGGTTTGCCGTCGGGCGAACAACGTGGCTTGCAGTGGAAGTTGAGTTTGACCCTGGTTTTACTCTATTTCCTGAACCCACTGAAGCCAGTCAGTTATCAAATTTTGTTATTTATTCCACTTTTCGCAATTTATAAGTATTTGAACGAAAAATGGCGAGTGGGTGGTAGAATAGTAACTTGGCTGAGCTTTCTGAGCATTGGCATCATCTATTGGATTAAGGGAACAGCACAAGAGACTTTTGTATCTGGTGGCGCGGATTTAATTATTCTGCTTTTGCCGATGATTAGTTTTCTTGGCTTGCAATACTTTAGATGGTGGGCGCTAAAAAGTTCAAGCGCGCTTATTGAATCGACTAATGGAGGTTATTATGGCTAAAAAACGAATAGGTATTCTAACAGGCGGGGGCGATGTGCCTGGCTTGAATATTGCCATCAAATCGGTGGTTTTGAACGCTGTCGAGGACGACTATGAAGTTATCGGCATCCGTCGCGGTTGGGGCGGACTTTTAAATTATGAAATCGGCAATCAGGAATCGCACGATTTATATATCCGACCACTGACACCGCTTGCTGTCAGGCGCGTTGACCGCACCGGTGGTACTTTTCTGCACACTTCACGCACAAACCCTTCACACGTTCGTCCAAAGGATGTGCCTGAGTTTCTCAAGAACTCATCAAAAGGAAAATTATCAAACGAAGAAAATGGCGCGATGGATTATACAGACCACATCCTTGAGGTTCTGGACCATCTTGGCATTGAATCTTTGATTACGATTGGTGGGGACGACACACTAAGCTATTCTGTGCAACTGCATAAAACAGGATTCCCCTTGGTGGGTATTCCCAAGACGATGGACAACGACGTTTTAGGCACGGATTACTGTATCGGCTTTTCGACCGCGGTTACCCAGGCGGTTTCGCTGATTACGAATTTCCGCACGTCGGTTGGTTCGCATGAACGCATCGGTGTGGTGGAGCTTTTTGGCCGCAACTCGGGTGAAACAAGTTTGATTACCGGCTATTTGAGCTATGTTGACCGAACGGTTATCTGCGAAGTGCCTTTTAACTTCGTTGAACTGAGCGAGATGCTGGCAAAAGACAAACGGGACAGCCCATCCCACTATTCCATTTGTGTCATATCTGAAGGCGCGGTAACCGACAGTGGTTTGATTGTCGAATCCGGCGAAGAAGATGCCTATGGTCACAAGAAATTAGGCGGTATTGGTGATTTGCTTTCGGAACAGATTAAAATTTTGACAGGCAATAACACCATGTACCAGAAACTGGGTTATCTCTTGCGCAGTGGACCAGCGGACATGCTTGACCGCATGGTGGCAATGAACTATGGCGCGCTGGCGATGCAAATGACCAAACGAAAAGACTTTGGCAACATGGTATCCATTATGAATGGAAACTACAGCGAAGTCCCGCTTGAAACGGTCACCAGTGGTAAGCGACATGTGGACGTTGATTTGTATTATGACGCTGCCAACTACCGACCAAAAATTAAGAACATTCTTGGATTGCCCATGTTCCTGCACTAAAAATGGGCGTTGAAAAACAAGGTGCCGACAGCAAACGCTACACACTGATTCCCAGGGTGTTGGTGTTTGCTGTCGCTGATTCAGGTCAGGTTTTGCTTTTGCAAGGCGCGCTGGATAAAAAAATTTGGCCAAACATTTGGAATGGCATAGGCGGGCATGTGGAACAGGGGGAATCTGTTTTGCAGGCCGCCCATCGCGAACTCCTGGAAGAAACGGGTTTATCAGCTCAAATCATGCAGTATTGCGGACAGGTTGTTGTGGATACGGGCACAAAACCCGGGATAATCTTTTTTGTGTTCAAAGCCAAAGACTTGCGTGGTGAGCAACGTGAATCCGCGGAAGGACGACTGGCATGGTTTACACCAGAACAGGCGATACGATTGGATTTGGTGGAAGACCTTTATACACTTCTGCCGATGATTATTCGCCAGGAGCCTAACGCTGGACCATTTTGGGGGCTGTATTCTTATGATGAAACGGGTCAGTTGAGGATGTCGTTTTCGTTTGGGTCAGATTCGACGTCATCACCCGAATCATCATCCAAATCATCATAAGGTTTTTCAAAGAAAATCAATTCTGTATCGCCATATTTTCGGCGGTCAAACTCAATAAAGTTTTCGTAATTTTGTTCCGACCATTCAATGGGATTGATTTGCACGATAATTTGTCCGTCGTCGTGCAAAAGGTCAGGGTTTTCGTCTAACAGGCGCATCGCCTTTTCCCACATATCTTTATACTGGGGCGGCGCGACATAGATGAGGTCATAGCCAAGCCGGCTGGGATTTTGAATGTAGGCAAAGGCGTCACCACGTATGACGGTGGCTTGTTGGCTAAATTTTGTGGTTTGAAGGTTATCTTTGATGACCTTGATGGCTTGATGGCTGGTATCCAGAAAAAGGACGGACTTCGCACCACGGCTGAGGGCTTCAATGCCAACCGCGCCCGTGCCACCGAAAAGATCGAGTATGTCAATATCAAGCACTTCGTCGGCCAAAATGTTAAAGAGCGCTTCTTTTACCTGGTCGGTGATGGGACGCGTGGAATCGCCAGGCACAGTTTTGAGCCTTTTGCCTTTGGCACTGCCAGATATTACCCTTAATGTTGCCATTCGTTTAGCACCTTTCCGCGCATTGTTTAATATTCTTTCATGTTTGAGATGCCATGGAGTATAATCACAGCACCCGTGAACACAAGCATTATAGCACGGGCAAAGAGCTGAGAAAATATGACAGACAGTGAAAAAATAAAGTTGCTCGAAGCGTTGCTGTTTAGTTCGCCTGGACTGGCCAGCGTGGATGCTTTGGCGCAAGCGATGGATATTTCTAAGAAGGAATGCGCTCAACTGCTTGAAACGCTAAAAACGCAATTGAAAGAAAACCATGGCATTCGCCTGCAAATGGTGAAAAATCAGTATCAGCTGGTGACCGCGGCGGAGTATGCCCCGGCGATTGAAAGCTTTTTAGGTTTGGAAGTCACCACACGCTTGAGCCAGGCGGCACTAGAGGCATTGGCGATTATCGCTTATAAACAACCCACAACGCGTCCGGAAATTGACAGCATTCGTGGCGTAAACAGCGATGGTGTCGTGCGCACCTTGCTTTCCAGAGGCTTGATTGAGGAGTTGGGACGTTCAGAAGCAGCCGGAAGACCGATTTTATATGGCGTGACACCAGAATTCCTGCAACATTTTGGTTTGGAAAGCTTAGAGCAACTACCCGAACTTAATTTGGATGAACTTTTGCAAGGCAAAGCCGAGAGCGAAGAAGTAGCAGAGATTTTAAAGGACTAATGACAGAAGAACGATTACAAAAAATACTTGCAGCCGCGGGTTATGGGTCGCGTCGCGCGTGTGAGCTTCTTATTGATGCTGGAAAAGTGCGCGTTAATGGCAAACTGGCCAAGTTGGGCGATAAGGCTGATGCCGACAAAGATGCCATTATGGTTGACGGTAAACTTTTACGGGGTTTACAAAAAAAGGTCTACATCGCCATCTACAAACCCCGTGGTTATCTTTCGGATTATGATGAGAACTTCCCACGACCGACCGTTCTGGATTTAATTGACGTGCCCGAGCAGCTTTTCCCCGTTGGGCGTTTGGACTTTGACAGCGAAGGCTTGGTTTTGATGACGAATGATGGTGAGTTGGCCAACCGCCTGACTCATCCCCGTTATGAACATGAAAAAGAGTATGAAGTTTTGGTCAATCACATGCCGGATGAAGAGCAGTTGAGCATTTGGCGTCGGGGGGTTGTTCTGGAGGATGGCTACCGCACCAGGCCTGCCGGCGTGGAGTTTATCAACAAGGTGCAAAATGGTGCCTGGTTGCGCATTACGCTAAAAGAAGGTAAAAAACGCCAAATCAGACTGACCGGTTTGCGGATAGGCTTGCCCGTGCGAAAGATTAAACGCGTGCGCATTGGTACGTTAAAGCTGGGCAATCTTAAACCAAGGGAGTGGCGATACTTGACGGATAAAGAAATCGCTACGCTGCGCAAGTACGTGGGATTGAATTAAAAACATAGTTGTGAAAATACAAAAACGTTCTCCGCGGAGAACGTTTTTTGAATCTATTTTTTTGATATTTAAGTTGAAGTCAATAAAGATTAGCCCAAAATGGATTTAATCTGTTCCATTTTTTCTTCTGGAATGACCCCTTCGGGGTCTTCGCGGTCGAAACGACGAATAGTGCGTTTAAGTTCATTGATTTTCACGTGCTGAATAGGCGCATCTTCCATCTCGCCGATGACGGTTTTATCTGTGAGAAGTACCAACAAGGGCACAATCGGGGGTTGTTCTGAGTATACCAGGCCGTTTGCGTTGAGTTTATCCTGCAATCCTTGAATCTGAATAGCCAGTTCTCTTTCCGGGTTGCCTAAATTTTCCTGACCGATAATGCGCATTAAGATACCGCGACCTTTTTCTCTCCACTTGCCATTGACGTAGCTAATAGTGCCGGGTGTAACGATAGGATGTAAGGCGTAAAATTTGTTTGGACCTAAAAGCAGATTGGGCACTGTGGTGGTATAGACGTAAAAACTGTAATCACCGCGAATGGTTTCGAGCGCTTTATGCATCACTTCGTCGTAGCGGGGTGAGCGCGAAAAGCGACTGGAGTAGTACATACTAATCTGCGTCAGTACAAATCCAACAATTAGGGCCACATAAGACCATAAAATCATATCCGATTTAAAGGCAAAAAAGAGACCCGTGCCCAGCACAGCCAAACTGGCAATGGTGAACGCGCCAGCTATCTTCTTGTTACGTTTGATTTTCTTTTCATTAATGATTAGTCTCATTGTGATTCTCCACTATCGTTTGATGGCGTTTTGTAATTCAACAAGCATATCAGCTTCAATAGCTTTGCGGGCTTGATTGATTGCGCTGACGATGGCATCCGAGTTTGAACGGCCATGCCCGACAAAAACGAGCGCGTTGAGCCCCAGCAATGGCGCGGCGCCGATTTCGTTGGGATCAAGTAAACTGCGGACTTTTTTGAAAGCAGGTTTTGCCAGTAAACCAGCTATTTTAGTGCGCGTGCTACTCATCAAACTATCCTTGATGGTGAGCAAAAGCAGTTTCGCGACGGCTTCGGTGGACTTTAAAAAGACGTTTCCGGTAAAGCCATCGGTCACGGCGACATCCACTTCACCGCCGAAAATTTCTTTGCCTTCAACGTTGCCGATGAACCCTGGTACGGACTTTTGCATGAGCGGGTGGGCGCTTTTAACGAGATCATTGCCCTTGTGTTCTTCTTCTCCGTTGGAAATTAATCCGACGCGGGGCTTGCTGATATTGTTCATCAGGCGCGCGTAAACCGCGCCCATTTGGCCAAATTGCACCAAAAAATCGGGTCTGCATTCGGCGTTGGCACCGATATCCAAAACGGTACATTGCCCGTTTCTGGTGGGGAAGTTGGCGCACAAACAGGGTCGGTTGACCCCTTTGATAAGCCCAAAGATTTTTGTGCCAAAGTACATTGCCATGCCGGTGTTGCCCGCGGTCACAAAGGCTTGAGCCTTGCCGTCTTTGACCAGCTGCATTCCAACTGCCATGGTGTTTTGCTTTTTGGAGCGTGCCTGGCGGATGTCATCGTCCATGGCGAGTACATCGGGGGCGTGCACAATGCTGATATGTGTTTTATCACCGGGCAATTCGTCAAGAGCGGGTTTCAGAATGGATTCATCACCGACTAAGATAATGTCTATGTCGCCACTGGCACTGGACTGAATGGCACCGATTAATTCGGGTTGGGGGCGGTCATCGCTACCCATTGCATCTAATACAATTGTTGTTTTCAAAGTCACCTCTTTGGCGCGATATCTTGACAAGTTTCGCGCAAAGTATATAATAATGGTTCATGCGCTGGTGCTGGAATAGGCAGACAGGCTTGGTTGAGGGCCAAGTGCCGCAAGGCGTGAGGGTTCAACTCCCTCTCAGCGCATACGAAAGAGCAACAGACGTTGCTCTTTTTGTTTTTAACGGTCTAATTATACATAAGTTACTCAAGGAAAGACTCTTTTGAGCCAGGTTGCCGGACTAACCGGTACGCCTTGAGCGTTAATTTCAAAGTGTAAATGAGGCCCGGTGGAACGGCCTGTTGTGCCAATGAGGCCAATGAGCTGACCAGGCTGGACCATCGTGCCTTCTTCGACCATCATTTTTTCCAGATGCATGTAAATGCTATATATGCCAAGCCCATGGTCAATGATGATGGTGTTGCCCCGTATGATGAGATCAGGTAAAACGCCAACAACTTTGCCAGCGGCTGGCGCATAAACGTCGATGCCTTTGCAGAAACCAAAGTCTAAACCGGTGTGGTAGTAGATGTTGGGGTCATTGTTGTAAGTGCGTCGGGTACCAAACTTAGAGGTAATACAGTCAATATCCTGAGCGGGCGATGTAAACATGCCATCCCAGTATTGCACAGGTGTGATCGGTTTGATGATTTCATAGAAAATAGCGTTTTCAGCGCGGATGTTCTCTTCATCCATGGTGGCTGGGTCAACAAGGAGCGTTTCTTCAGGATAATGGCCTGATTTAACAACAATAAGCTGGTCGAAACGGTAAACATAGCCATCATCGCGGCGGAAAGTCATGGTAAGGGGATAGACGCCTGGTTCGGTGAGCGCATTGATGCCACCAAAAGCGATTTGCTTGCCTTCGCCCAAATCTGTAAACTGTGGCGATTGATTAACCAGTTCTGCTTCAATTTCAACGTTTGACGGACTTTGCACATGAAGTACGTAGGTTTCTCCCTGGCGAAGGGGCAGGTTATCGATTGAAACCGAGCCGATGCCAGGTACAGCGAGCGTGTCGCTTTGCGCGTTTGCACTGGGAACGTAGTAACTGTCCTGGGGCAGGGCAAAGTTGGGGTTGGTCAGCAGGTTTCTGTGGCTAAGCGCCCACTGGTTTTGTCCTGATTTAATGGCAAGTTCTAAAAACGTTTGCCCTTCCAGAATCGCGCTGGCACTGGATGGGGTTTCCTGCTCAACGTCAGTCAAAAATATTTCGCGCCCGATGAAAAGTTCAGATGGGCTGGTAATACGGTTCAGGCGGATGAGTTTGCCTAGTTCAACCTGACTGCGCCGGCTAAGGCTGTTAATACTGGTGCCCAAACCGACATATTCGCTGCTGAGCACGCCTTCCAAACCTGCCAAACTTGGAATTTTGATTTTGTCACCAGGGTGAAGGGTGCTATCAGGTCCGATTTGGTTGACCTGCATGATGGCTTCAAGGGTGGTGTTAAATTTTGAAGCAATCCACAAGAGCGAATCGCCCGCTTGTACAACGTATTCCGGGTAGGTTGTGGCCTGGGCCTGTGTGGGTTGAACGCCAAAAGCGCCCAGACTTATGCTTAGGATAAGCAGGGAAATTAAAAGGGAAGTAAAAGCTTTGTAAGCTTTTGTGCCCGTTGACTTGGTATAATCTTTCATTGAAAATAAGTTTACCATAGGCTTGAAAAGGTGTTTTATGAAGATTACAACGTTTAATGTGAATGGCATTAGGGCTATTGTCAAAAAAGAAGGCATAGGATGGATTGAAGACCTGGATGCGGATGTGCTTGGTTTACAGGAAATTAAGGCTAAGCCTGAACAGGTGCCAGCCAAACTGAATAAGCTTCCGGGCTATAAGGTGATTTGGAATTCTGCCGAACGACCGGGCTATAGTGGTACTGCTGTTTTCTATCGCGATGAACCAAAGTCGGTGAGTTTGGGCATTGATTATCCGATGTTTGATGAAGAAGGACGTGTTATTCGTCTGGAATATCCCGACTTTTTTCTTTACAACATTTATTTCCCGAATGGTGGCGAAGAAAACCGCCGTGTGCCCGAAAAATTGCAGTTTTACGCCAAGCTTTTGGAAGAAACCGATGAACTTCACAAAAGCGGGAAATTTGTGATTATTACGGGTGATTTTAACACCGCGCACCGTGAAATTGACCTTGAACATCCGCAGGCGAATTCAAAAACAACAGGCTTCTTGCCCGAAGAACGTGCCTGGATTGACAAGTATCTGGAACATAACTTTGTGGACGCCTTCAGGGAGCTTTATCCTGACCGCGAAAAAGCCTACACCTGGTGGTCTTATCGCACGGCCGCGCGATTGCGGAATGTGGGCTGGCGTTTGGACTATTACTTGATTAGCAAAGAGCTTATGCCGCGCGTACAGGATGTGATTATCCATGACGATATCATGGGCTCTGATCACTGTCCGGTGTCGCTGATTCTAAAATAAGCAAGTTTTGTTTCAATACAACAAGAGGCTGCCTAATAAAGACAGCCTCTTATCATTACTTCTAATTTACTTAGCTTTGCGCTTAATACTTAGGATAGCAACGTAGAACCAGTTCTTTTGCCGCCTTGAGTTCATCAGCGCGTTTGATGGGCGCGTGGTGAGGCGCGTTTTTGAGCAATTCTGGTTGCGTGCGTGCTTCTTCGGCAATCTTGAGCATCACTTCAACGAATCTGTCGAGAGTTTCAAGGTTTTCGGTTTCGGTTGGTTCAATCATCAAGGCTTCCTTCACGATGAGCGGGAAGTAGTTTGTGGGTGGATGAATGCCATAGTCGATTAAGCGTTTGGCAATATCCAAAGCTTGAATACCAGGCACATCATCCCAGAAACCTTCCAGTACAAATTCGTGCATGCAACTGCGGTCGTAAGGCAGTGTGTAGCTGCCTTTGAGCTTTTCTTGCATGTAGTTGGCGTTGAGCACGGCTTTTTCAGCGGCGTCGCGCAAGCCTTTTGCACCGAGCATTGAAATATAGGTAAAGGCTCTTACGTGAATTCCGAAATGACCATGGAAAGCTTTAATGCGTCCGATGGTCTTGGCGGGGCTTACCAGACCGTAAAGGGGTGGGTTTTCGTCATCACCTTCTTCAATGATGCCCACAACGGGGTCAGGCAAAAAGTCGAGCAAGCGTTCAGCGACCATGACCGGACCAGAACCGGGTCCACCGCCACCGTGGGGTGTTGAGAAAGTTTTGTGCAAGTTGTAGTGCAAGATGTCGAAACCGATTTTTCCGGGTTGGGTAACACCCAAAATCGCATTCATGTTGGCGCCATCGCCATAGACCAAACCGCCTGCATCGTGGACGATTTTAATGACTTCTTCAACGTTTTCGTCAAAGAGACCGAGCGTGTTGGGGTTGGTGAGCATAAGCCCGGCCAAACGGTCATCAACGAGCGATTTCAGATTTTCGAGATCTACGTTGCCACGGGCGTCGGTTGCCAGCGGCACGATTTCGAAACCAACCATAGCAGATGTCGCAGGGTTGGTGCCGTGCGCCGAGTCGGGGATGAGCATGCGCACACGCTGGTGATCACCACGGTCTTTGTGGTAGGCGTGGATCATCAGCGCGCCAACCAGTTCGCCATGCGCGCCGGCTGCGGGTTGCAATGTGGCACCCGCGAAACCGCCGATTTCGGCCAGCATTTTTTGCAGTTCGTACATCAGATAGAGGTTGCCTTGTACGGTATCTTCAGGTTGCAAAGGATGTGTGTTGGCAAAACCGGAAATACGCGAGGTCGCTTCGTTGATTTTTGGATTGTATTTCATCGTACAGGAGCCCAGGGGGTAGAAACCTGTATCAATGGCATGGTTGAGCTGCGAAAGGCGTGTGAAGTGGCGCACAGCTTCAAGTTCGGAAATTTCCGGGAAGTTTAGTTCCTGGCGTTCAAAACCTTTTGGCAATGCCACTTCGGGCACGTCAGAGACGGGCATTTTTACGCCACGGCGACCTGGAGAGGACATTTCAAAGATGGTGGGTTCAGTCATGATATTCCTCCTCAAGCACCGCGGTTAAGAATTCAATGTCTTCGCGGGAGATTTTTTCAGTTACGGCTAACATAAGATGATTTTCCAGCTCAGGATAGTCTTGACCAAGGTCATAACCACCAAGGATGTCGTGTTCGCGAAGCCATTCGAGCACTTCGGCTACAGGACGTTCGGATTTGACAACAAACTCGTGGAAGAAGGGTGTATCTGCGAAGGCGAGTTGGTAACCATCGACCTGGTTAAGCTGGTCAGCAGCGAAATGTGCTTTTTGGTAGCACAGGTTGGCAACTTCCTTAAAGCCTTCTTTGCCCAAAACGGTCATGTAGATGGTTGCGGCAAGGGTCATTAAACCTTGATTGCTGCAAATATTCGAGGTCGCTTTTCCACGTCGAATGTGTTGTTCGCGCGCGGTAAGGGTGAGCACATAGGCCAGGTTGCCATCCATATCGGTTGTTTGTCCAACCAGGCGACCGGAGATTTTGCGCAAGAGGTCTTCGGTTACTGCAAAGTAGCCCAGGTAAGGTCCACCATAAGACAAGGGCATGCCGAGTGGCTGTCCTTCCCCGATGACGATATCCGCGCCGAGTTCACCAGGTGGGGTCAAAAGCGCCAACGCGGTGGGGTTGGTTGCCACTGCCACAAGCGCGCCATGCGCGTGAGCGGCATCAATGAGGGCTTTGTAGTCAATAACCCGACCGAAAAAGTCTGGATACTGCACCAGGACGAGCGCGGTATCTTTGTCAATCAGTCCGATAAACTTTGCCATATCGGCATCGATGCCGGTTTCCTGATCATCGCCCAGGATTTGAATGTCATCATGTGGGCGGAAGTAAGTGCGCATCACGGCACGGTATTGAGGATTGACCGCGCGGGAAACGAGGAACTTTTTGCGTTTTCCTCTAAAGTGACTGTCAGCCAGGATGGCGGCTTCGGCGGCAGCGGTGGCGCCATCGTAGTGCGAGGCGTTACATACTGCCATGCCAGTGAGTTGACAAATAAGACTTTGGAATTCAAAAATCGCCTGCAGGGTTCCCTGAGAAACTTCAGGCTGATAGGGGGTATAAGCGGTGTACCACTCGCCACGTTGCAAAAGGTTGTCAACCGCGGCTGGAATGTAGTGGTCATAAGCACCCGCACCCAGGAAACTCAAAAGCTCCTTGGTGCTGCCATTGGCGGAGGCGATGCTCTCTAAATCTGCCGCAGCTTCCATCTCGGTTAGCTGTTCGGGGAGATTGAGCGCAGGATAGCGAAACTTTTCGGGGATCACTGAGAAGAGATCCTCGATTTTTTCAATACCTAATGATGTAAGCATCACCTCCACATCTTTTTGTGTGTGGGGTGTAAACATAGATTATCGGTCCTGGCAGTATGCTTCGTAGGCGGCGGCATCCATGAGGGCATCCAGTTCGCTTTCGTCTGAAACCTGGACTTTTACCAGCCAACCACCTTCGTAAGGTTCCTGGTTGAGAATTTCGGGAGTGTCAACGACTTCTTCGTTAACTTCCAACACAGTTCCACTGACAGGGAAGTGGACTTCAGCAGCGGCTTTTACGGATTCGATGGTGCCGATGCTGTCGCCGGCGCTGACTTCGTCGTCGGGGTCGATTTCGAATTCAACGTAAACGACGTCGGAAAGGGCATCTTGCGCGTAGTCAGTGATGCCGATGGTGGCAATACCGTCTTCAACTTTGACCCATTCGTCAGTACTTAGATATTTGAGTTCTTGTGGATATTTCATTGTGTCTCCTTTAATCAATGTTTGTTTTTAAATTTGTAAAGTATATTAAAACAGGAGCACATGGTGTGCTCCTGTTGTCAATCGACTTCAGAAGCTCGTTGGGTCTTGGTACCTGAGAGTTTCACCCGTGTGGGCTTGCCCCTTCGGTGCCCACCTAAAGTGGGTCTCTTCCCGTTGAGCTGGTAAGTTTATTTTAGCAATTTGGTGGCTTAAGTCAAGCATTTAAGGTTTACGTCCTCTACGCTAAACTGACTATAAAATGACGCCGCTGCCCAACACGCATTCACCCTGATAGAAAACTGCGAATTGACCAGGCGTGATATCGCGTAAAGGGGTGGCGCAATGGATTTGCGCTTGATTGTCTTCTGTTAGGCTGATTTCACAAGGCACTGGCGTGGCGCGGTAACGGATTTTAGTGTGAATATTGTGAAGTTTTTGGGGTGCCTGGCCTGTTATCCAGTTGATGGCGTGAACTGAAAAAGTGTGTTGACCAAGTTCGTCCAGTCCGCCGACGATAAGTGTGTTATCGAATGGACGTTTTTCGATGACAAACAGCGCATGTTTGTAAGCGGGCAAGCCTTTACGTTGACCGATGGTATAAGCGCTAAGTCCCTGGTGTTCAGCCAAGAAAGTGCCATCGCTGAGTTTGATGGGGCCGGGGGATTCTGAAAAACTGAAATACTCTTTCAGGTAATCACGATAATTAGTGCCCTGCAAAAAACACAGGTCCTGGCTTTCTTCACTTTCAGGTATCTTGAGACCGGTTGTCTCGGCTATCGCGCGAATATCGTGCTTCGTGAGTTCGCCAAGCGGGAATATTGTGTGTTTCAGCTCTTTTTGACCAAGACGACTGAGCATGTAACTTTGGTCTTTGTTGGGATCAAGTCCCTTGTGCAGTTCAAATTGACCGGCTTCATTTTGCGAAACGCGCGCGTAATGCCCGGTAGCAACATAACGAGCGCCGATGACATCAGCCTGGTTCAAAAGGTGATGCCATTTGATAACGCGGTTACATTCCAGACATGGGCTTGGCGTTTGGCAGGCATAGTAGCTTTGGGCAAACGGGTGGATAACTTTTTGCTGGAAGTCGGTTTGGATATCAAGAATAGTCAGGGGGATATCGAGTTGTTTGGCGAGTGCTTCGGCTTTGCTGATTCCTTGCTGGTAGGCGGGGCAGGTGACGAGATATAGCCCATGCACCGCATAGTCCGCCTGTTTCAACAAAACAGCAGCCACGGCACTGTCCACACCACCGCTTAAGCCAAGAACAACTTGATTATTCATGCGCTAATGATACCAAATGCCAGTCTTATTTGGCATATCTAAAGTTTGAATAATAACGTGTAACTACTTAAGAAACTTACCGGCTTCTTCGACATACTCCAGCGACTGATGGCGGAAGTAGGTGTTGTAGAGTTCTGCGTAGGTGCCACCTTTTTCAAGAAGCGCGTCGTGGGTGCCTTCTTCAATGATGCCACCATGGTCGAGCACGATGATGCGGTCAGCAGATTTAACCGTGGACAAACGGTGAGCGATAAGCACACTGGTGGACTGACTCAAAATGAGATTCAGCGCGTGTTGAATTTGTGTTTCGGTGAAGGGGTCAATACTCGCTGTGGCTTCATCCAGAATAAAGATGGCAGGTTTACGTGCCAGAACGCGCATCAAAGCGACGAGTTGGCGTTGCCCCATTGAGATTTTCGCGCCACGTTCGCCAACGTTGGTGTCGAGTCCGTTGGTGAGCGTTTCGAGCCATTCGCCATCGCCGATTTCATGTGCCAGGGCGAGAATTTCTTCGCGGGTGATATCAGGCTGGGCAAAGCGGATGTTTTCTTCCACTGTGCCTTCAAACAGGAAGGGTACCTGGGTGACCACACCCATTTGCTGACGGAGACTGTCGATGTTGAATTCGCGGATGTCGGTGCCATCAATCAGGATTCTGCCTTCCTGGAACTCGTAAAAGCGTGAGATCAGGCGCGCGATGGACGATTTACCCGCGCCGGTATGACCAACGATTGCAAGGTTTTCGCCTGGTTTGATGTGCAGATTGAAGTTATTTAAGACCTCAGCCCCAACACCGTAACTGAAACTGACATTCTCGAATACGATGTCGCCATGCAGAGCTCGTGCAGGTTTGTCGCTGGTTTGTATCACCGTGTGTTCGGCATCAATGAGCGCGAAAATGCGTTCCGCCGCCGCAAAGCCGGTTTGCACCTGCGCCCAGTAGGATGTCATGCTTAAAATGGGCATGAGGAAACGTTCGCTGGAGAGCAAAACCAGGTACCAGGCACCCGCGGTGATGAGCCCCTGGCTAACCGAGAGCGCGCCAAAATAAACTAATAGCGCGATGCTAATACCGCTGAGCGTGCGCATGGTGGGGAAGACGATGGATAAGACAAAACCACGCTTGACGTTGACGTTGTATGAGGTCTTGTTAGATTCTTGAAAGTCAGCGTAAATACTTTCTTCCTGCCGGAAGTTTTTGGCAACGGAAATGCCACTGATGGTTTCTTTGACGGTGGCGTTGACGTTAGCCATAGCGCGCATACCGCGGGTGGTTACGCGTCGGGCAACGTTGCGGTAGGAAGACACGATGAGAATGACAATGGGCACAAAGATAAAGAGCATGAGTGCCAGACGCCATTCGGTGCGCAGCAAAATGATGGCCACGATGATGGATTGCATCACTGAGCTTAAGACATTCATGGTCAGGCGTATGAGCGTGATAAAGTCTTCTGTGTCACCGGTGATGCGCGAAACGATGCGACCGGAACTGAGTTTATCGTGAAAGGCGAGATCCTGCTCCATTGAGGCGGCAAAAGCGTCAGTTGCGAGCGAGCGGTAAACATCGGCGTTGACCCGCGCCATGAGCCGTTGCTGGATATGAAAAAAAACATAGCCTAAGATTTCGATAAAGATAACCGCGCCAACCAGAATGGCAAGTATACGGTCATCGGGACGTACTGCCGCGCCTTCGTCGAGGACTTTTGAGACAAGCAGGTAGGGCATGGAACCGGTAAAACCTTGCAGGATGACCACAATAGCGACAAAAATAAGTTTGGCTTTGTGTGGTTTAAAATAGTCCACAATGCGTTTGATGAGCGCTTTGTTGGTATATTGGCGGTCATAAGCTTCCGCTGAAAGTCCGTGATAAAAGCCCATTAGATTTGCTTATCCTCAGAGAAAATTCTACGGTAGGCACTTGAACGTTCCATTAATTCATAGTGAGTACCGATTTCTGAAATTTTGCCTTGTTTTAGGACGATAATCAGGTCTGCCCAGCGAATTTGAGAAAGCCGATGGGTGACGATGAACGTTGTGCGACCTTCAGAGGCGGTTTTGATTGCTTTCTGGATTTCATCTTCGGTTTGGCTGTCGATGGCACTGGTGGAGTCATCGAGAATTAGAATGCGTGGATCGGTAAGGAACGCGCGTGCCAGGGCGATGCGCTGACGTTGCCCGCCAGAAAGTGTTGCGCCACGTTCGCCGATGACAGTATCGTAGCCGTCGGGCAGTTCCGCGATGAAATCAGCTGCCTGGGCTTTGCGCGCGGCTTCTTCAATTTCTTCCTGCGTGGCACCGGGTTTGCCAAATGCGATGTTTTCAGCGATGCTTTTTGAGAAGAGAAAAATGTCTTGTTCGATAATCGATATTTGACTGCGTAAAGTGTCTAAACGCCAGTCTCTGAGATTCACACCATCGATGGAAATATGCCCTTCCTGCGGGTCGTAGGTGCGGTTGATGAGACGAATGAGACTGGTTTTACCCGAGCCGGTTTGACCTACCACGGCGATAGTCTGACCAGCCTTGGCTTCGAGACTGATATCTTTAAGATTATTTACTTTTCCATCGTATGAAAAGCTTACATTTCTAAATGAAACATCGCCTTTGATGCGTTGGGCGTAACCGTCTTCGTTTTGATCGAGATTGTTTTCGGTATTCATGATGGCTAAGAGACGTCGCGCGCTGGCGAGTCCAAGCGAGATGCGCGAATAGGCCATGACTGATGTGTTGGTGGGGAAGCCCAGCATACTTAGCGCGCTGTAATAGGTGATGACGTTGGCGAGTGTTATTTCGCCCAGGCGTGCCAGGTAAAGCGCATGCAAAAGTCCGAAACCCATTGCCAGTGCCAGCAAGAGCATGGGTATAAAACGTGCTTCAATATCACCTTGTTTTACGCTCGCATCGCGGTAAGTTGATATGTTTTTGCGGAAGCGTTCGATTTCCGCTTGTTCCTGGGCAGCGGCTTTGACGGTTTCAATGCCGTCCATATCTTCAGCGATGCGGCTGTTCATCACGCCAAAACTGCTGCGCACTTTGCTGGTAACAGGTTGTAAGACTTTGAGGTAATGGCTGACTGCCAAAAAATAGGCAATGATGAAGAGAACGGGTGTAATCAGCAATGCGGGATGAATTCTCCCACCGATAATAAGCGGGATAAAGAGAAAATTCATTGAGCCAAAGACCATATTGATGCCGGGGCTGAAGATGTAGTTGACTTCGCGGATGTCGTTACTGGCGCGTGCCATCAAATCACCGACTGATTGCAAAGCGTGGAAGGTCATCGATTTGCCGAGCAGGCTGGTGTAAAACTCGTCGCGTGTGTCGCGTTCGATGCGCTGGGCGGTGACTTCAAAACCAAAGTTACGCTGAAACTGCAGAAATCCGCGGGTGATTTGCGAGATGGCAACGATTGCGGCACCTTGTAAGAAGGCTTGTTTTCCACCTACGCCAGTGGTGAGCGCTTCAAAGACCTTACCAAACTGCACGGCGGGAACACCGGCCAGGGTGGCGTTGCCAATCGCGCCAATAGCTGCTACCAGGAAGATAAACCAATGATGTCTGACGTGCGAAAGTATCCACAGCACAGGACTGCTACGGTTGGTTTTGTATTTAAAAGGGATATTAAACTCGCTGGTATGCTCCATATTTTCCTTATCTAGTTAGATAATTGTATCTTAAGGGTTAACAGGATTGTTGGAAAATGACATATTTCCATAGTACTCGTTTTGCTGTGGAAGATTGAATGTTTGGAAATTGTAAAAAACCTGCAAAGGTTCATCGTTAAACTGCTTGACGCATTTGACAGGCTGACATATAATCGAGATGAATTAATTCAATTAATCATATTAATTGATTATGGCACAGGAAAAGCAAACTTTACTCGAATATTTGGCAAAAGCATCTAAGAACGGGGATGATATCCCCAGCATCGCGGAATTAAGCCAAATTTTAGGTGTAAGCATTGCGAATGTAAGGGAACAGCTGGAAGTTGCACGTCAATTAGGTTTTGTGGAGGTGAGGCCTCGCACAGGGATTCAGCAGCGGGCTTTTTCAATGGTGCCACTCATTCGCTTGGGTATGAGATACGGTATACACAGCGAACCAAAAATTCTTGATGATTACATTGATATGCGCAAACACCTTGAACTCGTTTACTGGGATCCAGCATTCAAGGTCATCAATGATAATCAAATCGATTACATGCAGTTTTTAGTGGACGTCGCATTTCGTAAATTACAGCGAAAACCGGCTATAATACCCCATGAAGAACAAAGCGAATTTCACCTTACCATTTTTCGTCCCCTCGGAAACAAGCTTCTCATCAATTTTTTGGAAGCCTACTGGGACCTGGAGACGACTAACAGCGTAAGGTTTTTTATGGACTTGGACGATATGCTTTCAATATGGAGCAGGCGACAAGTCCTTGTTGACGCCTTGCGTGAGAAAAACGCAATTAAAGGAAAAAAAGCACTCGAAAGTTTGTTGACTTATCCCATCAAACCCAGAGCTGCTGAGATAAAACAACAATTTGAATGAAGGAGAGAACCTGGAATGGCAGTGACTGAACTTCAATCTACTACGGGTCTGAAGCCGATTGTGAACGACTTTTGTATGACAGTTTGCACGGTGAATGGTTCGGGTAGCGCGACGGCAAATAATATTATTTACCGCGCATTGTACCAGATGGGTATCCCCGTATCTGGTAAGAACATTTTCCCATCTAATATTATGGGTATGGCAACATGGTTTGTTATTCGTGTAAATGATGATGGATTCATCGGCCGTGTTCCGCACGACGATATCGTGGTTGCGATGAACCCCGGCACATTGGTAAAAGAAACAGCCTATTTACCCGAAGGTGGCGTTATTTTTTACGCAGACCATATAACAGTTCCTGAAGGCCATCGTGAAGACTTAATTTACTATCCGATGCCCATCAAAGAACTCATCAAAACCGTTGATGTGCCCCGTAATTTAGTGGCCTATTTGGAAAATATGCTGTATGTAGGCATCGTTTCACAGGTCTTGGGAATTGAATTGTCCGAATTGCGCATAGCTGTTGAACATCAATTTATTGGCCGAGATGCAATTATTGAGTCTAACTTTGGAATCATCAAACTAGGCTACGAGTGGGCTGCAGAAAACGTTGAAAAACGCGACCGCTTTGTTGTGGAACGCCGACCTTTCAATAAAAATCTAATTATGACCGATGGCAATACTGCCGCGGGTATTGGTTCACTTTTTGGTGGTCTGCAGTTTTGTTCCTGGTATCCCATTACACCCGCTACGAGTATGGTCGAAGCTGCCATTGCAAAAGTTGATGAACTGCGCAAGGACCCTGTTACAGGCAAAACAACCTGTGTTATTTTGCAGGTTGAAGATGAACTTGCCGCTGCTGGTGCCGCAGTAGGCGCGGGATGGGCTGGCTTACGCTCCATGACCTCAACATCAGGCCCTGGCATTTGTTTGATGGCAGAGAATATCGGTTTGGCTTACTTTACCGAAACACCCGTTGTGATTTGGAACGTGCAGCGGGTTGGCCCCAGCACCGGTTTGCCCACGCGAACCGCGCAAGGCGACTTATCCTTTATGTACAATGTTGGGCATGGTGATATTAATCACATCATCCTTATCCCTGGTACGGTAAACGAGTGTTTTGAATTTGGCTGGAAATCGCTTGATATCGCAGAACGCTATCAGACCCCGATTTTTGTGCTCAGTGACCTTGATTTGGGCATGAACACCTGGGTGACAGAAAAGTTTGAATATCCTTCAACGCCCATCGACCGTGGTAAGTTGATTTGGGAAGAAGAACTGGAAAAGATTGAAGACTGGGGTCGTTACAAAGATATTGATGGTGATGGCATCCCATATCGCACCGTGATGGGTAACCAAAGCCCCAAATCTGCTTACTTTACCCGTGGTACCGGACATGATGTTTATGGCAACTATAACGAAGATCCTAAAAACTGGTCCGATATGCTCCATCGTATTGAAAAGAAACTCAATGGTGCAATTGAAAACCTGCCAAAACCCATTGTTATCAAGGGTAAAGATGCCAGGATCGGCATCATAGGTATGGGATCGACGGACGACGCCATCAGGGAAACACAGGCAGAATTGGCCAAGCAAGGCATTGAAACGGACTACATGCGAATTCGTGCACTGCCAAGCTGCTGTGAAGTTCGAGAATTTATCGAAGAGCACGAACGTAATTACGTTCTGGAACTGAACCGCGATGGTCAGCTGAAGGAAATCTTGATGCTGGAACACTCGGATCTTTCCGAAAAACTCATCTCTCTTACTGATATCGGTGGTTTGCCGATGACGGCTATATGGGCTGTTGAAAATATCTTAGCTGCGGAGGAAGAATATGCCTAGCACTGTTGAAAAGAAAGTTGAACGCAATCTTATCGGCTTGACCCTTAGCGACTATGCCGGCAAAAAGTCAACGCTTTGCCCCGGTTGTGGTCATACGGCGATCGCGAACGTTATTCAGGCCGCTGTTTATGAACTTGGCTTAGCACCTGAGCAGGTTGTAAAGATTAGTGGTATTGGGTGTTCGAGTAAGAGCCCCAACTATTTCTTAAATCGATCGTTTGGCTTCAATGGTTTGCACGGTCGTATGCCGACCCTGGTCACGGGTGCCTGTTTCGCGGATTACAAAATCGAAATTTTGGGTATTTCCGGTGATGGCGATACCGCGAGCATCGGTTTGAGCCACTTCAAACATATTATTCGCCGAAACGTGCCCATGCTGTATATCATCGAAAATAATGGTGTATATGGACTGACCAAAGGACAGTTCTCGGCAACTTCTGACCAAGGCTTGGTTTTGAAACACCAGGGCGAGAACCTGTTGCCACCTTTGGATATGTGTATGGAAGCGCTGATTAGTGGCGCGCCCTTTGTCGCGCGCGCTTTCTCTGGTGACACGAAACAGATGAAGGAAATATTCAAAGCCGCCATTGCCCAGGAAGGTACCGCGGTTGTGGACGTTATCAGTCCGTGTGTGACCTTTAACAACCGTGCCGAAGCGATGCAATCCTACACCTGGGGTCGCATGAATCAAACGCCATTGCAAGCAATCAAGCACTTTAATACCAAGGAAGAAATCGACGAAGAAACTGAAACAATTGAACCCGGTACTTTCTCAGAGATTCAGTTGCAGGATGGTTCTTACCTGATGCTTCGTAAGCTTGACAAGGATTATGACCCATCTGATAAAGCTGCTGCTTTGGATATTCTTACAGAATCCTATAAAAAGCACTATTTTGCCACGGGATTGATTTATTTTTCAGAAGTTCCGCCAACCATTCAGGAACGCTATGATTTACCTGAAGAGCCCTTGAACCGCATCGGCATTGAACGCTTACGCCCAACGCCAGCGATGCTGGATAAGATCAACTATGATTTTGGTGTTTAGGGCAGATAAGTAAACTGATTAAATTGTAAGGCTTAAGCATAGGATAATAAAATGGCTGGTCATCCCGGCCATTTTTTGTTTGGGTTTATCTTTATCCTGTGCGTCGGCGAGACGCCTCCGCGAACGGGGTTCGAACTGTGGCAAGAAGACTCAGTAAACAGAATGGTACCCGTGGTAGGACGCTTGGGCGAGAAATAAAACCTACTCCTGCCGGCGTCCCGCCGAGCAGTTTTTTCTTGTTCCGTCATGGTCACCTGACCATGGCTAACACGTGGTCAGGAGACCACGTTGGAACGGTTTGAGATTTGCGCGTAGCGGGGTGTTGATTGATTAGCGTTCGTGTCATTCAGGATGCCGAGTGCCAGTTGGGTTATTTTGCTTCGGCGAGAAGCAGGCAAAAGACCTGCACTACGGCCTCAGCAAACAGAGTTATGCCCGCGGCGGGACGCCGGGGCGAGCATAATAAAAAACGTGGTCAGGAGACCACGTGAGAACGGGGTTAATACTTAATACCTCTCCTGCCGGCGTTCCGCCGTGCAGATCCTTTCCGTTTCGCCACTGCTTGCGTATGAGAAAAGCGCTCGACACGCAACAAAAGCAGCCTGCGGACGAGACACTCTGGAGTATAATTCTCATATACAAAACATTTCGTATTTAATAAGGTTGTGCTAAAGTGATGAAGATGAAAATCAGTGTGTGTCAAAGCTTAATTTCAGTCTTATTGATAATCTGTGTCATTGTGGCTTGTACGCCGATAAATTCCCAACCCAGTCCCCTGGAACTTGACCAAAAGGCCAGCACTACCCAAAAGGCGACCGAAACCCAGCTTCCGACCCTGACCCCAACACCCACCGAAACCTTAACGCCAACCGCGACTGAAACACCATCTCCCACGCCTGCGCCTACTGAAGTGCCTGAAGAATACCCCATTGATATCGAAAAACTTCACAATTTCCCCGAAAGTTATGAATATATGGTGGCCAACCTGGACGAGTTTGTCGAAGCCCCCGACGGTTTTAGTGATCCAGAGGCTCTTTATAACTGGTGGACCGAAAAATGCATCCCCGCCTTAGGTAATCAAGAAGATTTAGAACTTAATGCGTTTCTTGATCACCCTGGTAATAACATAAACAGATTTACTTTTGGGTTACAAAAAAATTATGCTCAACCCCTATTAAACGAACCACCTATTTTTTATTTTAAACACAAAGGCAAGGTCCATCCGGTTTTAATCTTCACAATGACAGGTTTCAATAATACTAATATTGGCACCTTTGCCTTTATTCTCCATGATCAATCTCAAAATGGAGACGATGGTTTCGATTTTATAAAGAGAATCAATATGGGTGAACAAATTGCCGAATTACGTGGTGAAACAGACGATATATTGGGAGGCGATCCCAATCCAGAAATCCAACTGTTTTTACACAGCGACTATAATTGGAAAGATTTTATTTGTGAGGGACATACTTGTACCTGGTCCAATATGGAACCAGGAATGTTATGGAAAGATAGACCTAATAAATATGCTTTAGGGCTTGGATCAGGTGGAACTTATAAAGAATAAAAACATACTCTCTTTGCAAAAATCAGGTATACTTAAACCATGAAATGGTGGCATGTTCTAGTTGTAATCATAGGGATTGTGATTGGATCCGTTCTCCTAAAAAATCGCCATGTTTTGAATAATACCCAGAAAACAACCACTTCTTTTACCCAAGCAACCTCATTAACTGCCGATGTTCACGGTCAACCGATTGAAACCAAGGATATTCTTGGTTTAGTTGAAGATTGGAATTTTAATCAGGGAATTTTGCGTATTAAAGAATATGACTCATCGCAACTACATTCTTTCACTCTGGACCCTACTCAGAGCATTATCTTTATTCCCAGCTTGGCTCACCCCAATCGAATTTTAAGAGTTTCACAAAAAACTGGCCCCAGATGGGAGAGGGCTTTTTTTTGTCCGGGAGATTTTGTCACCATTAAGGCCGCCGGAGACAAGGTTGTTGCCATTGATAATGGTGGTTATAGAAGTTGTGGTTTTAAAGGCGAATGACTAAAAAAATTCTTCTATCATCTCGTGCCGGTGTCCTCACCGCGCGCGTCGTTTTAGCTAAACCACCCATCTTCCCGGTCTCCTGACCGTGGAAGCTTTCTTTCGTTCGTGGAGGCCGAAGTGCAAGCCTGGTGCTTGCTTCCCGCCGACACGATTAAGCACTTTGGTGTGGACACCGAGTGCATAATGGTTATGCCCGCGGCGAGACGCCGGGGCGAGCATTGTTAGTTCTCCTGCCGGCGTCCCGCCGAGCAGATTTTTTTTGTTCCGTCATGGTCTTCTGACCATGGCCGTGGCTAACACGTGGTCGGGAGACCACGTTGGAACGGTTTGAGATTTGCGCGCGGCGGGGTGTTGATAGATTAGCGTTCGTGTCATTCAGGACGCCAGGAGCCAGTTGGGTAATTAAATGGATGCCTCCGCGAACGTGTTTTTGATAAAAACATATTCCATTTTGTTAACGGGATATCGAAAGTAGCGCGCACTCCATCCCCTTGATATATAAGTTGTTTTTAAGCATCCTTATGGCTTTTTATAGTATGCAATAATGCCAGGTTAGGCGAGGCGTGCGCGCCAACGGGGAAACTGCCGACCATGATGACTTGTTTGCCCACAATGTTGGGGTCAATGGCGATGAGTTCCGTTTCGATAAGGTCGAGCATTTCTTCCAGGGAATCCGAACGCTTGACGAGAAAAGGGATGACGCCACGACAAATCCCAAGCCAGGTATAGGTACTTATGTGGGATGTGAAAGCATAGATGGGAACACTTGGCTTGGCCTTGCTGACCCAGCGCGCGGAGTTGCCGCTAAAGGTGAAAACACAAATCGCGGTGACATCTTTGTCTTCGGCCATGCTTTTTGCGGCAATTGATGTGGTAACAGCATCGTCATCAATCCGGGAAACACTGATTGAATCCGCTTCTCCCCATTTGGCGAGATGTTTTTCAGCCTCAATGATGATGGCGTTCATCATGCGGATGCTTTGCACAGGGTATTTGCCTATCGCGGTTTCGCCACTAAGCATCAGCGCGTCTGTGCCGTCGTAAATGGCGTTGGCGCAGTCAGCGGCTTCAGCACGGGTGGGCAGGGAGTTTGTCATCATCGACTCCAGCATTTGGGTCGCGGTGATGACGATTTTCCCGCGCAGATTGGCTTCGCGAATGATGTGTTTTTGAATGGCGGGCACCTGCCAGGGCGGAAGTTCCACGCCCAAATCGCCCCTGGCGACCATCACGCCATCGCAGTGTTCAAAGATTTCCGAAAGATTGTCGATAGCTTCGGGGCGTTCAAGTTTGGCGATGACAGGCGGAATGCGACGGTTCTTACAGAGACGTTTGAGGGTGTCGTTGACAAGGATAAGATCGTCAGCTGATTTTACGAAGGATACCGCGAGAACGTCAATGCCAAGATTAAGGCTAAATTCGAGATCTGAAAGGTCTTTTTCGGTCAGGATAGGGATGGCAAGACGTGATCCGGGCAGGTTGACTCCTTTATGCGAACGCAATAAGCCCCCAACGATGACTTTGGCGTAAATGTTTACCCCATCAAGCTGGGTGACTTCGATTTCGAGATTGCCATCGTCCATGAGAATACGGTTTCCGGGTATGACAGCTTCGTGGAGCATGGGAACGTCAAAGGGAATGAAGGTGACGTCTTCTGGTATAGCGCTGGGGTTTTTGCTGGAACTCAGCGCGATGATTTGACCTTCGGTGAGCGTAATTTCGTTGTTCTCCAGTTTGCCGATGCGCAGTTTGGGGCCTTGTAAGTCGGCAAGAATGGTAATGGGTTTGTTGCATTCTTTTGACAAACGACGGATTAAGGCGATGTTTTCTTCGTGTTGGTTTTGTGTGCCATGCGAGAAGTTGAGACGGGCAACGTCCAAACCGGCTTCAATCATTTTTCTAAGCGTGGTTTCATCTGAGCTGGCAGGGCCTAAAGTTGACACAATTTTCGCGAAACGTTCCATGGTTATCTCCATATACTAAAAGCGACCCGGTAGTGTATGTTATTTATACCGGGTCGCATGGTTGTTTGGGGTTTAGTCCTTCATCAATTTGTAAAGGATAGCTTTTTGGGCATGCAAGCGGTTGTGAGCTTGCGGGAAGAGCCAGCTGTTAGGTCCATCGCAGACTGCGTCGGTGATTTCAATACCACGATAAGCAGGCAGACAATGTAATACCATGACATCGGGGTCTGCTTCTGCAACTAATTGTTCGTTCACCTGGTAAGGTGGGAAAACTTTAAGGCGTGGAGCGGATTCTTCTTCCTGGCCCATGCTAATCCAGGTGTCGGTATAAATGACATTAGCACCTTTAACCGCTTCGTGTGGGTCGCGGAAGAAAGATAACTTGGCGCCGGTCTTCTCGGCAATAGCTTTGCATTCGTCTACATAGCGGTCTTCCATATCGTAACCTTCGGGGCTGGCGATGATGAAGTTCGTGCCAAGAATTGCTGACATTTGCATGAGTGATACGGAAACGTTGTTGCCATCACCGATATATGCCAGGTTGAGTCCGTCAAAATTACCGAATTTTTCTCGGATTGTCAGGAAGTCAGCCATAATTTGAGCGGGGTGGCTGGCGTCGCTAAGACCGTTGATAACAGGGACGGTTGCCCATTCTGCCAAGCCAACAACAAGTTCGTGTCCAAAAACACGTGCCATAATGCCTTCAACCATGCCAGACAATACACGGGCGACATCAGCTACGGATTCGCGTTCACCCAGACCGATCTCGTTGGGAGAAAGGTAGAGCGCGTCGCCACCGAGATGTCGCATGGCAACTTCAAAGCTCACGCGGGTACGTAACGAAGGTTTTTGGAAAATCATCGCCAGGTTTTTGCCTTTGAGAACAGGTTCGTTGCCACCGGCAAAATATTCTTTTTTGAGTTCGGTAGCGAGGTCCAGAAAACCTAATAATTCTTCTTTGCTGAAGTCCGTGATGTCAAGAAAGTCTTTTTTCATTTTTACTCCTTATAAAAGTGTTTTGAACTGCCATAAAAAACGCCGGAACATGGCTTTGTTTATGCTTCCGGTCGCTTTCGCATGGCTATTTTATCAGACTTTATGGCTTCGAGTGCCATAATGAAAGTGAAAAACTGATTTACCATCCAAATTACCAGCAGAAGGCACAAAGCACAGGTGATAACAGCTATCCAGGTGATGATTGTGCGTTGGACTTTGGGGAGCTTTTGCTGATAGCTTTGCAGTTGGTCAATAAAGCCTTCCAGTGATAATCCGGTATTATCGACGCTGGCTTTTAAATCGTCTATGTTGGTATTAAAGTCAACGAAATTCGTGTCAAAAGTGCTAATATTCGCGGCTGAATTGCTTATCTCTTTTTCCAGCCCGGAAAGACTCTCGGGAATGCTGCCGAAAGTTTCGGAAAGCTCAAGCAGACTTTCGTTAAGGGCTTTTTCGGGCGCGTAGTCGAAATTGAGCAAGGGTAAGCGCGAGAGGAGCGTTAGAGCGTCATCAACAAGTTTTGAACCCTGGGCGGCGGCTTTCAAAGAGTTTTGTCCATCCTGGGCGATTTTTACCAAATCGCTGCCTACCAGGTCTGTCATGTTTTCAAGAATGGGTTCGATACCATAAACATAGTCTTTTACGGTTTGTAAGGAGTCTTTGAGCGTGTCAAAGCTTGAGGAAACGTTGTTAAGACCATCGTTGACAGAAGACAAGGTTTCCTGTAAGGTATCTATTCCAGTACTGGCAATGTGGATGAGTTCGCGGGTGCCATTAGCCAGCGTGACCGCTAAGATGATGAGCAGCACAAGCATGGCGATGCCCAAAATAAGCAAAGAACCACTTTTTGCGAGGTCGATGCGTGTTTTGTTGTGTTTTATAAACTGAACGAGTTTACTGGGCATGAATACTCCCGGTTAGCAGGTTTTGAACGCTTCGCAAAATATCATCTTGCAGGTTGCTCATTGCAGCGTAGTTTTCAGCGGTGTCATGGTCATAGCCACAGAGATGCAAAATGCCATGCACCATGAGCATTTCCAGTTCTGCCTGGAGCGTTGTGTTGGATTGCGCGGCTTGTTTGTTCGCCATCGTTAGTGAGATGATGATATCACCAAGATAAAAACTGCCAGTTTCGGGATCATCAAAGCCGGTGGGAAAAGAGAGGACATCGGTGGCCTGGTCGATACCGCGATAGTCACGGTTTAGGCTACGGATGCCCTGATTGTTCGTCAGACGCAAGGAAAAACTGCAATTTGTTTCATCAATGGCTTTTGAAATGGTTGTTTTGGCGATATCTTCTAATCGCTGGCGATTAAACCTGGCTTCATAAGTGGGCGGAACAATAAAATGAATCAAACTAATACCCTTCGCGTAAGTCAATTTCTGTCGTTTCCTGCGGGAAAATGCTTTCTTTCACAGGGCTGTTTTCGTTTTCTGTTTGCTCTAAACTGGCTTTATCTTCCACAGCATCTGAGTCTTCTTTTGTATCATCAAAATCTTCTTCTTTTTTATCATCTTTGCGTTGGTCTGGGTATTTAACGCGCGGGTGGTAGGAGCGTTTGATGGTTTCGAAGAAGGATTTTTTGATAGCTTTCATATCGCTTAGGGTGAGTTCGGTGTCGTCGAGTTGTCCTGCTGACATCACACTTTGCACGACCGCGTCGATAACAGACCTTATCTCATCATCAGTGCGGGGGTTCATTGAGCGCGCGCGCGCTTCAGTTCCGTCAGCAAGCATTAAGATGGCAGTTTCGCGCGATTGTGGTGTAGGGCCAGGATAACGGAATTTATCTTCATCCACCAAACTTTCGTCACCATCAGCGAGTTCAACGGCTCTTGCGTATTGATAACGGGTGATGTTGTTGCCGTGATGTTCAAGGATAAAGTCGATGATGCGACTGGGTAAACGATAACGTTTCGCCAGTGCAACGCCATCGGTGACGTGCGCGATGATGGTTTGTGCTGTTTCGTAGGGGTCACTCTCGTCGTGAGAGTCAATATTGCCCCGTATTTGATTTTCGATGAAAAAGCTGGCATTTGACGATTTACCGATGTCATGGAAGAGTGTTCCGGCACGCACAAGAAGTCGGTTAGCGCCAATAGCGTCAGCAGCTTGTTCGGCCAGGTTGGAGACTTGCAGACTGTGTTGGTAGGTACCTGGCGCGTTGTTGAGCAATAACTGCAATAAGGGGTGATCCGGGCGGGAAATATCCATGAGTTGCAGGGATGTGGGTAAATCCAGAATTGAGGCGAAAATGTGTTGCAGGAGCAGGGCAAGTGTGGCGGTTGCGATACCGTTGAACAAGGCAGCGGCCATTAACGTGCCCAGACCGAGCCAGTCTGTGTATGAATCGCCCAAACGGAACATAGCGACAATTAATGCGGCAATGACACCAGTAACAAAGCCTGTACCGAAGAAGGTGGACAATCTGCGCGCATCTCCCAGTATAAACATGGCAACCAGTCCTGGAACGAGATAAAAGATTATGAGTTCGGCTTCGCGGCCAAAGCCAAGTACAGATAAAAAGGCAAGAATCAGGCTTAGGATGGCGGCCAGTTCAAAGTTGAAAATGATACCGATGGTCAAGCCAAATGCGGCAAGCGGGAATAAGTAAGGCCAAACGGCGTTGCCCATCACCAAAAACCGGGCAAGACCTAAAAAGATTAGGAAGAAACAAGCCACCATAATCATGCATAAAGGTTGGAGCATGATTTGGGTGCTGCGATACCTAAAGAAGATGAAAATCAACAAGGCGGAAATCAAAACAGCAACACCGTTTTTGATGAAAGCATTGGTTTGGTCGGTGGGGTTGGTTAGCCCAAATATGTCTAGAGCTTCCATATCGGCTTCAGCGAGAATTTCGCCACGTCTGACGATGGCTTCGCCCGCAATAATCTGACGGGTAATGGGCTGCACGTTTGCCATAGCCAGTGCACGCGCGCGTTGGGTTTCTTCAGGGCTGAAGGGGCTGGTTGGAACGATTAAATCCGACACAATGGCAGTTGTGATTTGGGTTTGCTCCAGTTTGAAATTAAATTTGATAATGTTTTGCAGGTTTGTTCGGGCTCTCTCAATTTGGTTTTCGCGCAAGTTTTCACGCAATACGGTTTCAAGCACACGTGAACATTCCACGCCTACGGCTTGCCAGTCGTTCATTTCCATCAAGAGAATTTTGGAATAATCGTCCACGCTTAATTTCAAGTCTTGCATCATCAGCAAGTCTTCAATTTTTTGTTCATGTGTTGAGAGTGGGTCGTTTTTAACGGTTGTGATATAGCTTAGGGCAGCATCCAAGACATTGAGTTGGTGGCGGGCGATGCTTGGGTCAGATGTGAGATAGACATCTTCAACGGCGTTGGCTGCATTTTGCCTGGCGCGTTCGGTAAGCACTTTTGATTCAAAGTTGATGGAATAAGGCGCAAGGATATCTTCAGTGGCTGCTTCGCCGATGTTAATCTGCACACCACGGTTATCGAGATAGCCTGGTAAAATCATGAATAGATACGCGATAAAGCTACTCACCACTAAAATAACAGCGAGCGTGAGTTTGCGTGTTCGCGTGAGAGGTGTTTTTTTTGTTTCTTTTAGCTTTAACATAATGTTTTAGCCTTGGGTTAATTTGTTTTTGCAAAAACCACCCTAATTATACCCGCAAGATGGCATGTCTGCACTTTTTGTTCAATCACCTATTGTGATTTGGTCTTTGATGGTGTTAAACAGGGTAGGACCGATCCCTTTCACTTTTTGAATATCGGCGATATCCAGGAATAATCCGTTTTCTTCGCGATATTGAATGATTGCTTGTGCCTTGGTGGGACCGATGCCGGGCAGAAGACATAAGGTTTCAAAGTCAGCGGTATTGATATTGATGAGACTTTCTTCGGTGCTGAAGGTGATTGACCGTCCTTGGTTAAAGTTGCTGATACTTTGTTCGTCAAGGCGTGGGATGTGGATACGTTGCCCGTCGCTGATAGGTTCTGAGAGATTGAGTAAGTTTTGGTCGTAGCCTTCAATCAATCCACCTGCTTTTTCGATGGCATCTGCCAGGCAGGCGTCTTTGGGCAATGTGATTAAGCCTGGCTCATTCACCGCGCCTGTAACGTGCACACGGATCAGCGCCAGTGTCGCACTGGCTTGTGGGGTCAGGTCAGGGGTTTTGGTGACTAATGTGATTGGCGAACCACGGTTAGGCAGGATAAACAGCAAAATGCCCCCGGCTAAAATCAAGCCGATGAGAATGCCAAGGGCAATATGCTGCCAGGTTTTCATGCTGATAAATCCGTGTCAGGCCTTGCAGGCGTTTTGACGGTGTCTTTGCCTTCTTCAAGTTCCAGCAAACGATTAAAGGCCGCGATGGCGACTTCGAGCATATCTTCGGAAGGTTCGCGCGTGGTTAGTTTTTGAAGAGCCAAATTTGGTTTGATGATCCAGCGCAGAAAAGCTGAATCGTCCATATATTTCGCCACCCAGCGAATGTATTCATAGGCAATACCCGCGATAAGCGGCAACATGAGAATACGCGAAATTAATCGCCAGTAGATAGGCATGGGTCCCAACAAGGAGAAGACCAAAACACTAATAAGCGCCAGGGTCAGCATAAATGAGGTGCCACAACGTGGGTGTTGGGTGCTTTGTTTGGCTGTTTCGGATGGGGTGAGCGCGACGTTGGCTTCATAGGCGTTAATTGTTTTGTGTTCCGCGCCATGATAGGCGTATACACGGCGAATGTCCTTCATCTGACCGACTAAAGCCATATAGGCGATTAACAGGAAAAGACGTAAAACGCCTTCAATAACGTTACTCCACCAGGGCCCCAAGGTGAAGTGTTTGTCCAGCCAGCCAGCGACGAATGCTGGCAAGAGAAAGAAAACTGCCACACCGATGACCAGGGACAGGACGGTTACCAGTGCCATGCTTTTGGAGTCGATTTGTTCATCATCTGTGCCAGAGATGTTGGCTGACAAGCTAATCATGCGCGTGCCGAGGCTTAGGGAATCCCACAAAGCTAAAATACCGCGTAAAAACGGTACGCGCATCCATTTGGAACTGTAAATCGCGGGCAATTCTTCTTCGTGAAGCTGAATTTGACCGTGGGGATCGCGAACAGCCATTGCCAAAAAGCGTTTGCCACGCATCATGACGCCTTCAATAACAGCTTGCCCGCCATAGGCGGGCATTTTTAGTTCGGACTTTTGTTTAGTACTCACTCAGCAAAACTCATTAAAAATCGAATCAAGGCTTGCACACCTTTGGTCCAGGTGGGCAAGTGTTGGCGTTCGTTGGGCGAGTGGATAGCGTCATCGGGCAATCCAAAGCCGGTCAGAAGCGATTTTACGCCCAGAATTTCCTGCATATTAGTGGCAACAGGAATTGAACCGCCTTCGCGTTTCAAAGTAACGGGTTTGCCCCAGGTTTCGCTTAGCGCATTTGCCAGGTTTTCATAGCCGGGCGCGTCGTCTGCCAGATAGGCGGGACCCAAGGAGTGTTTGAAGATTTGAGCGCGCACCGTGTTGGGTACGATGCTGGCAATGTAGCTTTTAATAAGCCGGTAGATATCATCAGGGTTTTGGTCCGGTACTAAACGACATGAAATTTTCGCTTTGGCATAAGCAGGAATAATGGTCTTTGCGCCTTCTTCGATGTAACCAGAGTAAAGCCCATTTACGTCCAGGGTAGGCCTGGCACCCTGGCGTTCGAGTAAGGTGAAGCCTTCTTCACCATAAAGTCTGGGAACGCCGGTGAGTTTGATGTAAGAATCTTCAAGCGAACCGGCCATAGCGATGAGTTCACGTTCTTCTGGGGTAAGCGGGCGCACTTTATCATAGAAACCGGGAATGGCGACCGAGCCATCCGGGTTGTGCAATTTCGAGATGATGTCGGCAATGACGTTGGCGGGGTTGGCGATGTTGCCTCCAAACAAGCCACTGTGCAAGTCCATCTTGGGTCCATCAATGCGCAGTTCAATGTAAACCATACCACGCAAACCATATACAATGGTGGGCTGGGTGGCGGAAATCATGCCAGCGTCTGGGTTGAGAATCATGTCGCACTTGAGAAGTTCGGTATGGTCTTCCAGAAAGTCTACAAGTGATGGTGAGCCGATTTCTTCTTCGCCTTCAATGATGAATTTAACGTTGATGGGCAGGTCGTTGGTTTTCAAGACGCTTTCCAGGGCGAAAATGGAAGCCATGATTTGGCCTTTCATATCCGACGCGCCCCGTGCGTAGATGTAATCACCGACTTTGTTGGGTTCAAAGGGTGGGGTGTTCCACTCGTGGAGTGGGTCAGGTGGTTGTACGTCGTAATGCCCGTAGATGAGCAAGGTTTTTGCATCGGGCAGGGCTGATTTTTTCTCCGCGAAAACAATGGGGTGAACTTTTGTGGGGAAGATTTCAATATAGTCCATGCCCAGTTTTTCGAAATAGTCCTTCAAGAATTCAGCCGTGCGTTCCATGTCTTTTTTATGGGCTGGATCAGTTGAAACGGAGGGAATTCTAAGGACATTAAGGTATTGTTCCATCAAGGCATCTTGATTTTCTAAAAAATAGTTTATGGCAGATAGTTCTTTATCCATAATTACCTCTTCTTTTTGTTTGCTTTATCGCTATACATTATATGCCAAACTGCGAATTATCGTGATAGGATTAGCATGAAAAAAGATCGACCCTTCAAATTGAACTATAGGGTCATTATAAGTAACAATAAAAAATGAAGGAAATATTATGACAAACGAAAATCATCGACAACTCATCATCGTCGGTTCTGGGCCAGCCGGTTTTACTGCCGCAATTTACGCCGCGCGGGCTAACTTGGCCCCCATGCTCATCTCGGGGATGAAGCTTTACGGCCAGCCTTCCAAAACCGCTACCATAGAAAACTATCCGGGTTTTCCGAACGGTGTTGAAGGGCCAGAACTCGGCCGGCTTTTTGAAGAACAAGCACGCGCCTTTGGTGCTGAAGTGGTTTATGACGCGGTTGAAAAAATTGATTTGAGCCAAAAACCCTATCAGGTGCATACCTATGGAGGCGTTTTTAGCGCTGACGCTCTTATTTTGGCAATGGGTACCGAATACAATAAACTAGGCGTTCCCGGTGAAAAAGAACTGGAAGGACGCGGTATTTCAAACTGCGCGACTTGTGATGGCTATTTCACAAAAGATAAAAATGTGCATGTGGTTGGTGGCGGAGATGCCGCGATTGAAGAAGCTATCTTCCTGACTCGCTTTGCCGACAGTGTTACCGTTATCCACCGTCGAGATGCTTTACGGGCCAGCGCTATCCTTGAAGAACGTGCGCGTACAAACCCGAAAATCAAGTTTATCTGGAATTCCGTCGTGGAAGAAATCAAAGGCGAAAATGCTGTTGAAGCGCTTGTCTTAAAAAATGTTAAAACTGATGAATTGAGCACTATACCCAGCCAGGGTTTGTTTGTTTACATCGGTCAAAAGCCCACCACAGAAATTGTGGGTCAGCAACTGGCAACTGATGATAAGGGATATATCATTATCGACGAAAATATGGAAACCAGCGTGCCCCAGGTTTACGCGGCAGGTGATGTTGCCGACCCGCACTACCGCCAAATCGTAACCGCGGCAGGCATGGGAGCCGCCGCGGCAATTTCAGCAACGCGTTTTTTGGAAACGCTGATGGTTAATTCAGCTAAGTAGTGCGGTAGTTCCGTTTGGCTTATTGCTGAACGTTTGGACTACTCCAGATAAATACTCTTGGTACACTTTGCGCACCGGCCTCTTCGTAAATCGGATTGGCCGGATCGTTATTAATGACCCGGGCAATGGACACCGTCCACTGAATGATATGCGGGATGTCATCGTCGGGCCTAAAGCTGGCAGGCAGAATGAATTTCGTGTCGCTAACATATTCCACCAGACTGCGTTCGTCGGTTGATGTCAGGTCCTTGACCACAACACGGTAAAGTTCGTTTGGATAAAGATCAGCCACCGAAGCCCATTGCAGGGTCACGGTTTCCTCGCTGGGTGGGAAGTAAGCGCCCGAGCGGGGCAAGAGCAAGTTTGGTCCGGGATAAGGCGGCACCGGTGTCGCGGTGGGAGTGGGCCCAGGGGTAGGCAGGCGATAGCACAGGGGGATTTCCAGCGCCTGACCCGCGCGTACAATGTCGTTGCTCATGCCATTGTGTTCCATGATGTCTTTCATGGTCACGGAGTAATTAGCGGCGATTGAGCTAAGTGTGTCGGAAGCGCTAACGGTGATGGGCATCACGTTAGTACAGCGTTCATCGTCAACAATTTCTTCCGGTGTGGCGGATGGTACCGGAGATGGGGTGTAGGTGGGCAGGGGCACCATTAAGACCTGGCCTTCTGAAACCGTACAGTTGGCATCAAGTTTGTTTTCAAGAATGATTGCTTGCACCGATGTGTTATAGAGCAAAGCAATGGTTAAGCACTGCTGGCCCTGTGCCACGGTGTGGGCGACAGGGGGCAGGGGCGTCCAGGTGGGTTCAGGTGTGTTGGTAAGCGTTGGCGTGGCGGTCAGCGTTACGGTGGCGGTGGGTGTTTGAGAGCTTTCCGCGATTTCCGCATCTTTGGCGGAGGCGGACATTTTTGAGCTAACCAGCAGACCAACGATGACAGCCACCAGCGCCAGAAAGACAAGCGCTAAAATAATCATGCCGGGTAATCTGAGCGTTATTTCAGGCGCGCCACTGTCCAGCCCGCGTGATTTTGAGCCTGGGCCCGTGTGACTCACTGGCGTACCACAGACCAAACAGCGTGTCGCGTTATCGGTCAGGCGGGTGCCACATACTGAGCAGACCGTATTCTTTCTATGTGAGTGTTCATCAAAACTTGTTTTCTTCATTGTTTTATCCAATTCGTTTTCTTTCATATCAGGGAATGCACAGGTAAAATAGGCTTATGACTGCGGTTTATATTCACATTCCCTTTTGTAAACGTCGTTGTAACTATTGTGATTTTATCACGTATGCCAATATTGAGGCTATGCTACCAGATTATCTGAGCGCATTGCAAATGGAAATTCTAAATTCCAAAAGGGAGTGTGACCAGGCTGAAACGGTTTACATCGGTGGGGGAACGCCATCTTTGATGAGTCCCGAACAAGTCGCCGGCCTTTTGGAAGCCGTGCGTCAACGCTATGGTATCTCTAAAGATGCTGAGATTACGGTTGAGGCAAACCCAGGCACGGTTAACGCCAGTTATTATGCCCAAATTCGTGCTTTGGGTGTCAATCGGCTGAGTTTTGGTGTGCAGTCTTTCAGTGATGCGGAATTGCAGTTGCTGGGACGAATTCACTGCGCGGATGAAGCGATAGAGCAGTTTTTTCAAGCGCGGGAGGCTGGATTTGACAATATCAGCCTGGATTTGATTTACGGTTTGCCCGAACAGACACTTTCAGACTGGCGAAAGAATTTGGATGTGCTAAAAGGGTTGCTGCCCGAGCATTTATCCATTTACTCACTCATCCTTGAGCCAGGCACCTTGATGACGCAGTGGGTTGAAAAAGGTCTTGTGGCTTTGCCCGATGATGATTTAGTAGCAGATATGTTTGAAGAAACTTTGCGGGCCTTGGAAGCATTCGGGTATGAATATTACGAGATTTCAAGCTGGGCGCTGGGCGAAGCGCGTGAGAGCCGACACAATAAAGTCTACTGGCGGGGAGAAGTCTATCTTGGCTTTGGCGCTGGGGCGGTTGGCAAGGTGGGGTCGGTGCGCTGGCGAAACACCGAATCTGTTAGCGAGTATATCCGAAAAACGCAAGTTAATGCGCGTAGTCAATATAATGGTGGTGAGGGCGCGGAAAAAATGAACCTTGATGGGTTTGCTAAAAATGCCACTTATCTAAGCCCGGCAGTCACTGAAATTGAAACACTAAGCAACGAAGAACAAATGAACGAAATGATGATGCTGGGAATGCGCATGACCAGGGAAGGTGTATCGGAAAGAGCTTTTTATGAGCGGTTTGCTGTAAAGCTTGAAGAACGATATTCTCAGCAAATCAGCAAATTAATAAAGCTTGGTTTAGTTGAGTGGGTTGAGTGCCAAAACGCGCGTTATTTGCGATTAACGCAAAATGGCTATCTCTTGGGCAATCGGGTTTTTCAGGAATTCGTTTAGCGATTATTTGACAATTTCAACCACGGTGCCAACACCGTTGGTTGTCCAAACATCTGGTTTGGCAATGGGGGTGCTCCAACGGTAAATCCATTTGGAGTCGTCTGGTGCCATGTTAATACAGCCCGCGCTCATCGGTGTGCCAAAGTTCATATGCCAAAAAGCGCCATGAATGGCAAGACCAAGTTCGGTTTCAAAGAAGGATGTCCAGGGAACACCCATGAAAATGCGGGGTTTATCATCACGGGTTAAGAGCGCATCGCCCATGTGTTTTGTTGGCATTTTGATTTTTATTGCGTATTTTCCCTCATGGGCGGGGTAGCCGGTTGATATCTTTCGCTCAAAGACAACTTTGCCAGCTTCCATGGCGCGTAAGATTTGATGGGTACTGTTGATTTCAATGCGTTTTTCATGGACGGGAACATCCGGACTGATGGGCGCGAACTCTTCATCGGGTATCAAGCGCAAATGCTCCGGTCTCACCGCGGTTTCGGTTTTGCCCAGTTCATCGTGAACTTTGTACCACGGTAAGCCATCCGGCCCTTCAAAAATATCCATCACCCAGTGCGTCGACTTGTAATAAAAGAGCCACAGCGGTTCCCAGCCGTTCGTCCTTGAATAATACATTGAACGTGTATAAGGCACGGTGACTTCTGCTAGTTGCCCGGTTTTATATTTGGGCTGTTTCATCTCGTTGTACTGATATTTAACTTCGTACAAATCGCCGCTAAAAACATAACCGCCCCAACACTTGTACCAAATGGGGTTGAAAGCGGGGCCATTAGGCCCGATGACTTCATCGTAAACGGTGATGATCTCGTTGTACTGACGCTGATACATAATGACGCTTCGGTCATCGGGTTCCTTAAAGACACTGGCGCCTTTTTTGTTGCCCACCAGCATAAAGCGTGGATTTTTGTAGCTGGCAGAAGCTTTCTCAAGGGGTGCTAAAGCCGACCAAGCCAGCCCCAAAAGGCTGGCTTTTAGAAAATCTCTGCGGTTTAGCTTGGCTTCCTTCATTAATCCAGATCGCTGGGATTGATATCCGCCACGGAATCGTAGATGTAATTAGGCGCGTAAGAGTATTTGTCGATATCTTCGCGTGATGTCACGCCTGAAAGCACCAGGACAGTCTCCAAACCAGATGAAATCCCGGAAAGGATATCCGTATCCATGCGGTCGCCAATCATAATCGACTCTTCAGAGTGAGCGTTGATGTAGTTGAGCGCGGAGCGCATCATCAGCGGGTTGGGCTTGCCGATGAAAAGCGGCGCTTTGCCAGTGGCTTTTTCGATGAGCGCTGCCATCGAACCCGTCGCGGGGACGATGCCCGACTCGGTCGGGCCAGTGATATCGGGGTTGGTAGCAATAAAGCGCGCGCCACCCATGATGAGCCGAATGGCTTTGGTTATTTCTTCAAAGCTATAGGTGTTGGTTTCGCCCAGCACGACATAATCCGGTTCAACGGATGTTTGCACGTAGCCAATGGCGTGAATTGCCTCGGTCAGCCCTGTTTCGCCAATGACGAAGGCCTTGCCGTTGGGTCGCTGGCGATGTAAAAAGGAGGCCGTTGCCATGGCACTGGTGTAGATGCGGTCTTCCGAAATGTCCAGACCGGAAAGCTGAAAACGGTGCGCCAGGTCGCGGGTGGTGTAAAGCGGATTGTTGGTCAGGATGAGAAACTTGCGTTTTTCCTCAATCAGCTTTTGGATAAATTCAGCAGCGCCAGGGATGGGCACAGAACCATGCACCAGGACGCCGTCCATATCAATCAAGTAACTTTTCTTTTCTTTTTTCATATTACCTCTATCATATATCATAATATCATTGTTCACTAGCAGTTTAAATGACATGTAAAAAATTTGCAAATAAAAGAGCACTGTTGATTCTACCAACAGTGCTCTCATTTTACGAACTAACTACAGCTTACTTCTTGGTAAGAATAATGCGCGCGTCAACAACGGCTACGCCCTTGCCTTCTTCGTAAACCAGGCAGGGATTGGCGTCGGATTCGGCGATTTCGTCTTTCAAGTCGTAAATCATATAGGAGTAGTGCGCCAAAATGCTGGCCAGTTTCGCCATATCGCGTGGGGATTCGCCACGGGCACCGTGCAGAATTTGGGCACTCTTGATTTCGTTCTGCATGCGCAAGGCTTCGGCTTCGTCGATGGGTGCAACGCGGAAGGTAACGTCTTTGAGCACTTCCACGAAGATACCACCTAAACCGAACATGACGGTTGGGCCAAAGGTAGCATCGTTGACTGAACCAACGATAACCTCGGTTGACCAGGGGGCCATCTCTTGCACTGCCATGCCGTCGATTTCAGCGTCGGCTTTGTATTTGAGCGAGTTTTCCATGATGACTTTCCAGGCTTCGCGCACTTCGTCATCATTTTTGATGTTCACCTTAACCGCGCCGGCATCGGATTTGTGCAGAATGTCGGGGGAGACGATCTTCATCACGATGGGGAAACCAATCTCGTTGGCGAGTTTGATAGCTTCTTCTTCGGTCTTGGCAAGTTCCGTGGGGGTAACAGGCAGACCGTATGCGGCAAAGACGTGCTTGGCTTCCACTTCGGTCAGCGCGTCGCGGCCTTTGGCGCGGGCACCAGCGATGATTTCGCGGGCTTTTTCGGGGTTGATGTCGGTGGGTTTGTAGGGCGCGCTGTGGCTGGTTTCGCTCATCAGTTGGTCCTGGCGCAGTGTTGCGAGTGCTTTCACGGCGATATCAGGCGCGTTATAGGTTGGAATACCTCTTTCAATGAGCCACGCGGTCGCGGTTTCGCAGCGTTCGCCACCAACAAAGGAGACGGTTACGGGTTTGCCGGTTGTGCCGGAATCTTGCAGGGCTTTGTAGATCGCTTCCGCAATTTCCAGGGGATTGGTGACGGCGGTTTCGCAGTACAGGATTGCCATACCGTCAACCCAGGGGTGGGCGTAGGAGTATTTAACGCCTTCGTAGTAGCCTTCCAGACCAGCGCCACCGGTGATGTCAACCGGGTTCTTGGCGGAGCCGAAGTCGGGCATATGCTTCTTGAGTTCTGCCTGAACCTCGGGTGGGGCAAACTTGAGGGGCAAGCCGTATTTTTCAGCCGCGTCCGTTGCCAAAACGCCAACACCGCCACCGTTGGTGAGGATGAGCAGGTTGTCGCCTTGCATGCGGGGTTGCAGCGAAAGGGCTAAGGTGCGGTCAAAGAGATCGTTCAGGTCATCTGCCTGGGTAACGCCAACCTGTTTGAAAGCCGCTTCGTAAACCTTTGCCGCGCCAGCCAATGAGCCGGTATGTGAGGCAGCCGCGGCGGCGCCATGCGCGGATGTTCCCGCTTTGAGCGCGATGATGGGTTTATCGCAGTTGCGGGCTGCTTCCATAAAGCGCGCGCCGTCTTTAATGCCTTCAACGTACAGGGTGATACAAGACGTCACGTCGTCTTCGGCAAGGTAGGTGACCAGGTCTGCAAAGTCAAGGTCAGATTGGTTGCCGATGGAGAGCATCTTGTCAAAACCGACACGGCGGGTGTATGTGGCGGCGATCATGGCGATGAGCAAGGCACCGCTTTGTGAAATCAAACCCGCTGTACCGTTCATTGGCAGTTGCGACGCAAATGAAGCGTTCATCTTGCCGCTGTTTGAGAGCACACCGATGATGTTTGGCCCGATGATGCGCATGCCATATTCGCGCGCGGTCTTTACAACCTGTTCTTCGAGCTCATGTTCGCCGACTTCAGAGAAGCCGGAAGTGATGATGCTAATGCCCTTGACGCCTTTTTCGCCACATTCCTGGGTAACGCCATGCACAAACTTAGCGGGAACCGTAATGATGGCTGCATCGATGACATAGGGTACTTCCTTAACTGAAGTGTAGCATTTGTGCCCGAGAATTTCTTCTGCTTTGGGGTTGATGGGGTAAATGGCCCCTTCATAGCCACCTGCAATTAAGTTCGCAACGACTTTGTAACCGATTTTTTCAGGGTCGGCTGAAGCGCCTACAATAGCGATGCTTTTTGGTTCAAGAACTGCATTAATAATTGGATCCACATTTTCCTCCGGTTTATATTGTTTTTACCAATTGATTAGTATACCACCGAAATTCATGAAATCGTATTTTTCGTAGCGCTTCTTATACGAATATTACAAAGGATTTTTGGGAGCAATTATGGGCTTGGCTCTCAGACATTTTGAATACTTGCAAAAAATGCAGATAAAGCCAACTTAAAATGAACAATTTTCATATCAAAAATCGCTTTCTGGTTTCGGAGACTCGTGCCATCTGCCTGTTGGCACTTTTCAATAATCTGAAGATTAGACAGAATTGATCCAAATAATGATCAGGAATGCTTTTCAAGCAATAGTGTCATCAGTTAACTGTAAATCAGGGATCCAACACACTAAAGTTTTCAGTAAAGATTATATCTCGACCTAAACCCAACAAAACCGAGTATTTCCCTGGTGGCAGTTCCAAATCAATTGGAATTTTCTCTGTTTCATGGTTGACGATGTAATGTGTGAATTTATAGACCTCTTCAGTCTTAACAATTTCATCCTCATATATATTAATATGCACATAACCTTTAAAATTCGGGTCTGTTGTTTTAAATCTTCCGCAGACACAAATTGTGTCACCAACAAAAAATGCATTCTCAATATTTGGGCTTTTATCAAAGTTGCAGAAATGTGGGTCTATAAATTTAACCTTCTCCGGTTCGCGTATGTAGCCTGTTACTCTTAAAAGGTGAATAACACCAAAGGCCAACAGAAAAATAGCCACTAAAATGAAAAACACTGGTTTTTTAATCTCTTTGATCGTCATTTCAATTCCTTTTAATACTAAAAACCCTTTATTTTCTCACTGCACTAATCTATTTTGCGAATATAGAAAAATAAACCCAACAAAATCCATCTCAATAATTCAGCAAACACCAAAATTATGGTTGAAACCTTCCTAAACAATCGGAATTGGGGTCTGTATTGTTTATATCTATGAAAACAGTTTGTGCCATATCTTCCCAGTCAAATGTGAAATCGTAATGCTTGTTTTGGGGAACTGCTCTAAGTTGAACTTCGTCAACCCGGTTCAGATAGAAATCTTCAATAGAAATCAGTCCTGTTTCTGCATCATAATTTGGAAGTTCTTTTTTCGTGAGAACACGCGCTCCATCGTAAACTAAATTGGTGTGGGCATACCTGTGTGCCATGCATATACCGATGTTATCGGGTGCTTTGTAGTTCTCAGCAAATTCAGCAACCGTTGGCGTATTGAGAAAGATTATTTTTATTTCTTTCACGATATTGATGCTATCTAAAATTATATACACCTCACTGCCTGGCATCTCTGCATAGATGTAGAGTATCTGGTCTATATGTTTAGAAAATGGTTCCTCTATGTATGTGATTGCCACACCTTTTTCCGCATAATCTTGAACGAGTTGGTCAATTATTTCTTTGAGTTCTGGATAAGACGTTTCTCCTGGTGTAATCCCCATCCAACACGGGAAAGAACAAGTGTTTTCTGTCAGAAGGTAATACGGTTGAAGATTTTGCTCAATATCCAATTGCTCATTTTTACATCCGGAAAAAAGCAACAGCAGCCCAAAGGTTAATAGGATTAATATTGATAATTTTTTCAAGTTGCACCTCACAAAATTCTCATGTTAACATTCACCTGATGGACAAATACATACGGTTAAACTTTAAAACCACTCGCTATATCCTCTTATATCAAGCCTTGCGTCGTAATTGAGAAGGGGCATGATGATGTCGAGAAATTTTTGGTTCGGCCTGATATGAGTACCATTAACGATAAAGTTTTTATAATTTCCCCACAAAAGGAATTCGTAAAGTTTTCCTTCCTCTGCTGATTCAATCACCAAATAAAACCTGTGTATTTCCGTACGAATATAATCTGGTGGGACAAGTTCAATATCCTCAGCTTTGATTTGAGCAAACAAATCCAATTTTCCTTCAAGTTCGTCTCCTTCAAGTTTGATGAATTTATCTGGCTTTTTTATAAGATCTTCAAGTTTATACAGATGCTCCAACTCCATTATCACATACGGGTCCATCCAATAAACAGAAACACTTAATCCTTCAAAATCCCGTATATTCGCCACTTTAAATACCGCGTCTAATATTCGTTGTTTAACTGGGTCCTGGTCAGTTGGCACTTGAACTGTTGGTTTTGGAGCGACTGGCTCTGGTTTCACACACCCGTTTAGAAGAGAAAAGGTGAGCGCAAGAACGAGTATTAATTTAATTGGTTTTGTATTTGTTTTCATGGTGTTTTCCTGCAAGTTAATTTAGCAAATTCCAAAATCACGGAATAAATTCTCCGAAACAATCAGAGTTTGGATCTGTTTTATTAATATCTATCAGAACGGTTTGGGACATATCTTCCCAGTCAAACGTGAAATCAAAGTGATGATTGTCTTCTGGTATAACTTTTAACCGGACTTCGTCAACCCGGCCCAAATAAAAGTCTTCAATAGAAACCAATCCGGTTCTCTCATCAATATTCAGTAATCCTGTTTTCGTAAAGACAAGTGCGCCATCATAAAACAAGATGGGTCGGGCGCGACTGCTTGACAAGCATATACCAATCTTATCGGGTACTTTAAAGTTCTCAGCAAATTCAGCAACTGTTGGCGTATTGAGAAAGATTATTTTTATTTCTTTCACGATATTGCTATCTAAAATTATATACGCCTCACTTCCCGGCATCTCTAAATAAATATATTCTACCCAGTTCCGATGTACAATCGGTTTCTCCTCATATGTGATGACAACACCTTTTTTTGCGTAATCTCGAACGAGTAGGTCAATTATTTCTTTGAGTTCTGTATATGGCGTTTCTCCTGGTGTAATCCCCATCCAACATGGGAAATCGCATGTGTTTTTTGTAAGAAGGTAGTAAGGTTGAACTTTTTCTTCAGATTGACAGCCAGAAAAGAATAGTAATAGAACAAAAAATGATATGATTATTTTTGATAAGATTTTCAAGTTTTACCTCACAAAATTTTTTGCGTAATGTCTCTAAAGTCTTTAGGGATGTGAACGCACTTATACATTCGATTGATTGATAAACTCATATAAAGAGGCAATTTAGAACCATTCGCCATAAGCTCTTAGGTTATACTTCGCATCGTAATTAAGGAGAGGCATAATCATGTCGAGGATTTTTTGGTTTGCCATAATATGAACTCCATTAACGATAAAAATATCGCCTCTGTATCCAAATAGCAGAATGTCGAAAAGCTTTCCTTTCTCAACAGATTCAATCACCAAATAGAACCTGGCAACATCCCCGCGTTGAAGGGGATCCAACCGAATATCTTCTGCCTGGATTTGTCCAAACAGATCTAATTTTCCTTTTATATCATCCCCTTCAAGATTAAAGGTTTTATCCGGCCATTCTATGAGTTGGTCAAGTGTCAATTTAGCCCGATATCTTGTTTCTGGATGGGCCCAATAAACAGACACACTCAGTCCTTCAAAATCGTTAATTTCAGCCAGACTGTTAATATCATTTAATAGTTCTTGTTTAACTGGGTCCAATTCAATGCTTTCTTGAACGACTGGCTCTGGTTTCGCGCACCCGCTGATAAGAGAAAAGGTGAGCAAAAGAACTAATGATAACTTGGTTAGCTTTGTGTTTGTTTTCATGGTGTCTTTCCAGAAATTAATTCAGTAAATTCCAAAATTATGGAATAAATTCTCCGTAACAATTTGTATTTGAATCTTCTTCATCAAGATTAATGACAACGGTTTGGGCCATATCTTCCCAGTCAAATGTGAATCCATAAATGACTTCAGGTCGCCACCAGTTGAAAAAGACCGCATCAACCTGATTGTCATAAAAATTTTCAATCGCGACTGTTTTTGTATTCTCATCATAGACGGGTATATCTGATTTTGTAAGAACACGCAAGCCTTCGTAGATTAGGTGTGTTTGCACAAAATTTCCTGTATAGCAAACACCTACTCTGTTTGGAACCCCATAATTCGCAACAAATTCTGACACAGTTGGGGTGTTAAGAAAGACAATATAAATTTCGTATACAGGGTCATCACCATAGAGACCGATAAATATCTCGCTTCCAGGTGTTAGTACATAATAAAAATAATCTTTATTACCATAGGTGTTGGTGGTAAAATCTTTTGTGTATGTAATCTCAATTCCTTTTTGAGCATATCTGTGAACAAGTCGCTCGAGCATCTCTTCAGCTTCTGAAGCAGTGGTTTCACCTGGTGTGATTTCCATCCAACATGGAAAAGAACAGGTGTTTTCACTCAGAAGAAAGTAAGGTTGAACTTTTTCGGAAACAGAGTTTGAACAACCAAAGAGAAAAAGCAAAAGGATAAATATAAGCTTGAGTTTTTTTATCAAACGTTTCATGATTGTCCTCATAATACCAGCATACTTAGCTGTTCTTTTCGAATAGTGATGAAATACACTTTACTAATCTCATTTGATTGAATTTAAATGGCAACAACTGTAAAAGCTTAAAACCATTTACTATACTTTCGGAGTTCATACCTTGCACCTGGTGTGAGCAAAGGATAGATTGCGTCTAATATTTTTTTACTTGGTTCGATTTCAACCCCATTGATGGACATATTGGACCAACCATTAAACAAAAGCAATTCAAAAAGTTTTCCATCCTTATCTGATTCTATTACTAGATAATATCTGGCATTTTCAAAATTTCCTATCCTTGCCAATTGAATATCATTCATCTCAATCTGACTAAACAACTCTAATTTTCCTTTGATTTCATTCCCTTCCAAATGGAACCCACCACGATCAAATCGAATTAAATCATTAATGTTTAATGGTGCTCGGAAATGTGAATGAATACTGACCCAATAAGCAGACACACTCAGTCCTTCAAAATCGTTTATTTCAGCCAGACTGTTAATATCGTTTAATAGTTCTTGTTTAACTGGGTCCAGGTCAATGCTTTCTTGAACGACTGGCTCTGGTTTCGCGCACCCGTTGATAAGAGAAAAGGTGAGCGCAAGAACGAGTATTAATTTGATTGGTTTGGTTTTAGTCCATTTCATGATTTTTCCTATCTATCAGACCTTGCTTGGAAAATATCAATAAATAAGTCAAGCGGATAATTTGGTCAGCAGTGTTGTACGCATAGCACTTTCAATCTTTCGCTGTTTGTCGTTGTGTTTCAGTCTTTTTAATCGCAATAGCACTCCCGATCGCGATAGACTTCAAGGTCGCGCAGGGCGCTCTCTGAAAGTAAAGGCGTTAGCGCTTCTAGGATTTTGTCGCTTGGCTTAATTTCAACGCCATTGACAATATACGTGCTATAGCCACCGAACAAGAGCATTTCAAGCAACTTGCCATCCTCTGCTGATTCAATAAGCACATAAAAGCGCGTCTTTTTGGGATGTGCTTTATGAGACAGTTCAAAGTCGGATTCCTTGATTTCGCCGAATAAATCTAACTTTCCTTCAATTTCGGCCCCATTGAGTGTGAATTTTTTAGTTGCGGCAAATTTTTCTATTTCCGCGACAGTATAACGCTCACGCGGGAACAACCATGGGTTGATGGAATATGTTGAAACGGTGATATCGTCAAAATCCTGTATTGTGGCCAAACTTGTCAGCTCGCTGACTAATTTTTGCTTGACCGCATCTTGGCTCCGACAAGCATTGAGTGTTGTTAAAGCAAATACAAAGCCAATTAATAGATGCCAAATTCTGTTTTTTCTTTCTCTCATAGCAAACTCCTAAAATCTGTAAACTTAAAAACCGCTCAATCAGTGTTGTTCCTTTTGTCAAATTGTTATTCCTGAACAATCAAAATCTGGTTTATGACTGTTTGAAGCACGCCATGCTAATAAATACTCCCGTATAAATATTGGTATCTATACAATTCAAGGTCAGAAAAAGCTTTCTCATCGAGCAAGGGTATAAGAGCATTAATTATTTTATCGTTCCATTGGATTAGATACCCATTCACGAAATAGGAAAAAGAATCTCCAAACATGAGTAACTCAAAAAGCTTTCCCTTTTCAACAGACTCAATGAGTACATAAAACCTGGTGTCGGGTTTCTGGTCTTCTTCAAGCAGTTCAATGTCTTTTTCACTGATGTCTTTGAACCATTCCAACTTTCCTTTAATCTCATCTCCCTGGAGAATGATGACGTTGTCTGCACGTTCAAGTAAATCATTTTTCGACCAAGGATATCGATTAAGCACATATGATTCGATCCAATAGATGGACACATATAAATCATCAAAATTGTCGATTTTTGCTAATGCTCTCAGGTCGCGGACGAGTTTGTGTTTAACAGAATCGGGCTTTCCGCAGCCACAAAGGGATGTGATGGCAACGAGAAGTACGATTATCAAAGAGATTATTTTGCGTGTTTTTGGCGTTTTCATGGCAACTATCCTTAGTAGGATCAGCAAGTGACATATAAAAGATGAGATGTGACACTTGTATTGTACCAAACGATTTTCAGCTTTGGCTGAACTAATAGGGCTGATACTTCTTATTCTTCTTTTTTCAGGGGAGTTATGCTCCTTGTTCTTGGCAGCGCTATTCTTTTGGGAATATGTTAAAATAGGCTTATGAACGTAAAAGTTGTTTCGACAAACCGCAAAGCGCGGTTTGAATATTTTGTGAGCGATACTTACGAAGCCGGACTGGTGCTGAAGGGGACCGAGATTAAGTCGATTCGTCAGGGAAAGATGAGCCTGCAGGAGGCTTATGTGCGCACCGATGGCGAGGAGGCCTGGCTGGTTGGCGCGCATATCGCGCCTTATGAGCAGGCTTCGACCGCGCAGCATAATCCGACGCGCGACCGCAAACTGCTTTTGCACAAGAAGGAAATCCGCCAGTTGTGGAACGCCGTGCGCATTAAGGGCATGACGATTGTCCCTTTGCGGGTTTACCTGAAAGCTGGACGCGCCAAACTGGAAATCGGCGTGGCGCGCGGAAAGAAACAATATGACAAACGCGAAAGCATTAAAGAACGCGATATTCAGCGCGAAAGCTCCCGCCGGGGCGGTGATTTTTAGCGCCCTGGCTGAAAACAAGCCTGGGAGTGTTTCGTTGCACAAGCTTTTTTGTAATGTTTAGTTGAGACCGTATAATAGTGATGATGAAAAACTGGAAACTTAGCCGAAGAGAATTTTTGAAAATGAGTGGCATGGTGATGGGCGCTTTGGCCTTGCCAAAGCTGGAACCACGAACCCAGGCCGTGGAGCAATTTATTGATGGCAAGCTTTATGGGCGTATCGCGGTTGGCGATGTTGGCGCATGGACCGAAATGCGCAGCGAGCCGAATGTTGACGCGCCGGTGGTGAAAACGATTTACCGCGATGACGTTTTTGAGATTAAACGTGAACTGGTTGCCAACAAACTGGACCCCAACCGCTATAAACAACGCTGGTACGAAACGCCAGAAGGTTATGTGCATTCCTGGATGATGCAGCCTTGTCGCAGTTATTACAACCCGGTGGTTAATGCCTTGCCCGAGCAGGCGGATGGCCAGCACGGGATGTGGGTGGAGATTACCATTCCCAAAGTGGATATCCAGGTGCAGGGTTCAAAGGAAAATTCATCCTATTGGATTCGTTCGGTGCCCCAGCCCAGGCTTTATTATTCGCAAGTGCATTGGGTGTCGGATATTCGTCAGCACAATGGGCGCACGGAGTATTTGCTGAGTGAGAAATATGGCGCGTTGCCAGATCAATATTGGGTTGACGCCCGGGCTTGCCGGGTAATCACGCCCGAAGAAATTGCCCCCATTCACCCTGAAGCCGGCGAAAAGCGCATCGTGGTTGACCTTTACAATCAAACTTTGTACGCCTTTGAAGGCAAACGGGAAGTTTATTTTTGCGAAGTGTCTACCGGCTATGTGAAAGAAGGAAAATGGACGACGACGCCCGGCGTGCATCATACCTGGCGCAAGATGATTTCGTTACATATGAGCGCGGGTGGGGTGTCGCAATACGATTCACCGGGTATTGCCTGGACGCTTTTGTATCACAGCGATGGGCAGGCGATTCATACCGCTTACTGGCACAACAATTTTGGCGTGGCACTTTCGCATGGTTGTGTGAACTGCTTGCCCCATGATGCCAAGTGGATTTGGCGCTGGTCTGAGCCTTATGTGGGCTACTATCCAGGAGAGCAGACTATTCAGGGCTTTGTTGGCAATACCACAGTTGAGGTCATTGAATAAATGGCCAAATTTGCAAGAAAACGCCTGACAAAACGAAAAAGCAAAAAAGACCGCGACCGCCTTCAAAGGTGGTTGCTGGTGCTTGTCGCAATTCTTTTGGTTGTTTATCTGGGGGGTGCTGTTCTCGCGCCGGTCTTGATGAAGGCAGGACACACAACGCAAGCCAGGCGCATTTATAAAGCTTATCAGCCGGCGTGTCATCAGCTGGCATATCGGTCTTTCTTTCTATATGGTGAACAGGCGGTTTATCCTCGCGACCTGGCGGGTGTGAAGGGCTTGAAAAGCTATGAAGCGGTGACGGGTCTCAGCGCGGAAGACATTGAAAGCGCCAAAAATTTCATCGGTAATGAACATCTGGGTTATAAAACCGCGCTTTGTCAGCGAGATTTAGCGATTTTTGGGTCGATTCTTTTGTTCATCATCGTTTATGCGATTTTTGAAAAGAGAATCAAACCGCTTCCCTGGTGGCTTTGGTTTTTGCTGGCTGTCGTGCCCATCGGTTTGGATGGCTTTTGGCAGGTCTTGAGCCAGTTGGATATCGCCTTTTTGGCGTGGCTCCCAGCCCGCGAGAGTACCCCTTTTCTGCGGGTGCTGACGGGTGCTTTATTTGGCATTTTTAGCGCGTGGTTTATTATCTTGTCATTCCGCGGGGAAGAAGATCCCGCATTATATGCCACCGAAATCATTCCGGATCGTTCAAATTTAGCAGAGGAGGCAGAGCAAAGCGATGAAAACGATTGATGTCAACGGCACGCGCGCTTATCAGTTTGAAAGTTTTGACGCGAATGCTGTGGGCCATGGCATTTATACGCGTTTTGGTGGTGTATCCGAGGGGATTTGGAAGAGCCTGAATACCGCTGGCACGGTGGGGGACGATAAAACCGCGATTGCGCAAAACCATGAGATTCTCTTTGGCGCTTTTGGGCGACCCTTGGCAACGCGTTTTGACGTGTGGCAGGTGCATGGCACTCAAATCCATTTCGCGGAAGCACCACGTCCGCCTGAGCAAAAACATATGCCTGGCGATGCCATTTTTACGGATAAAGCTGGCGTCACCTTGATGATGCGCTTTGCGGATTGTGTTCCTTTGCTTTTTCATGACCCGGTTCAGAAAGTGATTGGCATTGTTCACGCGGGCTGGCTGGGTACCGCTTTGCAGATTGGCCGGGTCGCTGTGGAAGCGCTTGCCGAACGCTATGGCTCGAAACCACAAGACCTTGTGGTTGGCATCGGGCCAGCAATTTGTGGCGATTGTTACGAAGTTGGCGAAGACGTGGTCAGGCGCTTTGAAAAGTACTGGAAAGAGAACTATCAGCAATTCTTTAAGCAAAAAGACCAGAGTTTGTATTTGGATATGCTGGGTGCCAACGAATACGTTTTGCGAAAAGCCGGTGTGACGCAGATTGAGCAATCGGGCATTTGCACCGCAGAAAATCTGCATGAATGGTATTCCTACCGCAAGGAAAAGGGTCTGACCGGTCGCTTTGCGGTTTTGCTGGCATTGAAGGATGAGGCATAATCATGTCTGAACTCGATATTGTTGAAGCTATGCAAAGTCGTTATACCCAAGTGATGGCACGTGTTGCAGACGCGGCGCGGCGTAGCGGACGCAAACCGCAGGATGTTTTGGTTCTGGCGGTGAGCAAGTTGCAAAGTGTTGAAAAGATTCGCGCGGTTTATTCCGCCGGCATTCGCGCGTTTGGCGAAAGCTATGTTGAAGAAGCCTTGCCAAAAATTGAGACGCTGAATGATTTGAGTGAAGCGCGATGGGAGATGGTTGGGCATGTGCAAAGCCGCAAGGCTAAGCTGGTGGCGAACGCTTTTTCGCGGATACATTCGCTGGGTACGCTAAAGCTGGCGCGTCTTTTGGACCGCCATCGTGAGCCTGGTAATGGGCCACTTGACGTGCTGATGCAGGTGAATTTGAGTGGCGAAGATTCCAAACAAGGCATTGTGGCAACCAAACGTGAGACCTGGCAGGATATTTTAGCGATTGCTCAGGAACTGAAAGCATATCCGAATTTGCGATTGACTGGGCTGATGACAATGCCGCCTTTGTTTGATGACCCCGAACATAACCGGCCTTACTTCCGGCAGTTGCGCGAGTTACGTGATTATTTGAATGAGCAAGACCCGTCGCTTAATCTCACGGAACTTAGCATGGGTACCAGTTATGATTTTGAAATCGCGGTGGAAGAAGGGGCGACCATCGTGCGCTTGGGCAGTATTTTACTCGGTGAAAGACAGTATTAAGGAGCGAGATGAAAGGCGTTATTACAGCGATTAATATCCTGGGTCAGTTATTGGCGGTTTTGGTTGTTTTGTACGTTATCATCCAGATGATTTTTCCAAACTCAGAACGCCGTGGGGTTTTGGCGCGCTTGCTGGACCCGATCTTAGCCCCTATCCGAAAAAGAGTGAAGCCCTATAAGGGATTTGACTTCGCTCCACTCATTTTGCTGGTTTTGATCCTGCTTGTTGAGATTGTTGTCGTCGCCGTTTTGGGGCGGTTTGTAAAGTAGTTATTTGGCGTAAAGCATTCTGCCACAGGTTCTGCAGTAGGCGATTTCTGAGGGAGATTTGGCGCGCTGGATATCGCCAGGGGGCACATTGACGCCACAGGCATTACAACTTGAGTCAATCACTTCCGCCACAGCACGTCCGCCTTTGCTCTTCAAAAGTTTTACATAGGCTTGATAATTGGCCGGTGATATTTGAGCGCGTAAACTCTCGCGCTGTTCGTTGATAGCGGGCAGTTTTTCTTCTAGCTGGCGGCTTTCGCCCATCAGTTTTGAATGTTTTGTGGCTGACGCGCTTTTGACTTGTGCCAGGTTTTCTTCTGCTTTCGCAAGTTTATTCTGGCATTTTTCAAGGGCTTCAAGCGCGTAGAATTGTTGCTCGGCCAGTTCAGAGAGATAGCTTTTGAGTGCCGCGCTTTCTGCTTCCAGATCCCGCAGTTCTTTGGGGTTGGTGATTTGCCCGCCAAACAGTTTTGCCTGGGAATATTTGAGTTTTAGGTTGCGTTCTTCAACCTGGTCGTGGATTTCATTGTAAGCGTGGGTGGCTTTTTCCAGCTCCTGATGGGTTACATCCAGCATTTGCTGAGCTTTTTGGACGGATTCGTCGGCGTTGAGAATTTTCTCAATTTCCCGTTGGCGTCGTCGAATCTTCATACGGTTTAGGTCAAGTTGTTGCAATCGGAATAGGTTAAAAGATTCGCTCATATGCCTCCAATCAGCTGTAAAAGTGTCTTAATAATATTCTACACTGTGGAGAGCGATAACGCAAAAAACACTTAATTAGCAATGCCTTTTTCTTTTGGTGAACTGCGCATGCGAATGCTTTGCACAATGCCGATGCCTAAAAGCATTGAAACCAGCGAACTGCCCCCATAGCTGATAAAGGGCAGGGTGAGACCTGTGACAGGTAGCACGTTGAGATTGACGCCAACATTGACCATGGTCTGGAAAGCCATCAAAATACCAAAACCGTAGGCGATAAGCGAGCCGTAGGCATCAGGGGCTTCTTTGGCAATCATAAAACAGCGAACGATGATGAAAACCAGGAGCGCCAGCACAATCACTGTACCGACAAAGCCAAATTCGTGGGCAAGCACGGAGAAGATAAAGTCGTTGTGGCGGATTTTTAGGAAACGGAGTTGTACCTGGGAACCTTGTCCGAAGCCATTGCCAAACCAGCCGCCGCTACCGATGCTGATTTTAGCCTGGTCTACGTTGTAGGTGTCTCCATAGCGGGCGTTTTCATCGGGGCTTAAAAAGTTTGTGATGCGTGATTTTTGGTAGTCTGCCAGGTAGGGAAAGTCAAAGGCGAAGCTTAAACCAATGAAAACCGCAAAAAACAAGACCGCGTAAAGGATGTATTTGGTTTCCAGCCCGCAAATCCAGAGCATAGTCGCCCATATGACAAGAATAACGATGCTGGTACTCAAGTTGGGTTGGAGCATAATCCAAAGCACGATACCACCCGTGAGCATAATGCTTTTGCCGATAGTAGCCCAGTTGTTGATATTAGAGATGTTCGCCGCAAAGAAACTGGACAGGCTCAAAATGATCGCGATTTTTGCCAGTTCTGCTGGTTGCAGGGTAACCAGACCCGTTTCGAGCCAGCGCGCTGCGCCAAAACGGGCCGCGCCCATGATGAATACAACGAGTAAAAGAACGAGCACAAAGATATAGAAGGGTTTGCTGATGGTTTGCCAAATGCGATAGTCGAAAGCTGCGGAGGCGAAAAGCGCGACCAAACCGATGAGCATGAATATAGCCTGGCGTTTGGGGTGTCCTTCAAGTGTGGGGTTGCCCGCGATTGCTGAACTGATGAGCGCGATGCCGAAAATACACAGCAAGAGTACTGCCGCGAACAGGGGGATATCAAAGCGTCGCCAGATGTCTCGGGTGTTCATAAGATACCAAACCGTTTCTCTTTAAGAACCTCAACCATGATGGTTTGGTCTTCTTGCCAAATTTTGAGCGTGACACCAGTTTTTAATTTTTTGGGCAGGGCTACTTCTTTACCGTTCAGGCGGAACTGCGCGCCGTCATAAAACAGGACGAAAATGCAGTTGTTGGCGCAGGGTTTTTCACCTGCAGTTATTTGTCCAGACGCTTTACCCCAAATGAGAATGGATTCATCAGCACTCAGACTTGCGCCTGGTTTTACGTCACCGATGAGACAGAATTTGCCTTCAAAATGGCGTTCTTGTTCGGGTAAATCAGCTGAGATATCTTTCTCTAACCAGGTGGTCTTGGGCAAGTCGGGTTGGGCGGGGCTGGTTTCGGTTTGGCCTTTTGGCTCGCCATCGCGTTTGATTGACGTGGGAATGTCATAATTGGCAGCTGAATCCAGGGTCACCTGGGACGTGCTCAGGATAGCCCATAAGCAAACGCCTTCGTCAGAAAGATCGCGTAAAAGTCTGGAAATTTGCTCCTCGTTCCACGCCGTTTCGCCAACGTCCAGGGCGATGCGACCGCCCTTGAAGAAACGTTCCTGGCTTTGAATACGCCGAATGAGTAAATCCCGTTGGGCGAAACAGGAAACCGCAGGCAGGGTAATTAGAACCCCGCCACGATAGCCTTTAATCGTCAACTCGGGTTTTTGACTCAATGACCACCTCCGGGCAGGGCCAGGGCTTCATCAATAGCTTTTTGTTCGAAGTAAAAGTCAATAACGCGACGCACAATGGGCGCGCTCACGGCGGAGCCTTCGCTGCCGTTGTAGATAAAAGCGACCACGGCGATTTCCGGGTCATCATAAGGCGCGTAGCCAACAAACCAGGCGTGGGCGGGCCAGTTGCCCGGCACGCAAAGGCCTTCGCGGTTTGCCCAGTCGTCACAATATTCCGCGGTACCGGTTTTGCCGGCAATCTTTTTGTCATCGCCTTCAAACAGGTCTGATGCCGTACCGCCAGGGTAGGTCACTTCTTCCATGCCACGTTTGGCAAATTCCAGGACATAGGGTTCAACAGCTTTGAATTCGCCGGTTTTGTTGTTGCCAATGTAGCTTTCGATGAGTTCATCTTTGGTGATGTCCCAAAGCATTTTGGGTTCAAAACTGCTTATGATATTGCCTTCCGCGTCGGTTGTTTTAGAAACAAGGGTGACCTGCATGTGTTGGCCATTATTGGAAAGTGTCGCGATAGAATGCAAGACTTGCAAAGGTGTTGCCAGCACATAACCCTGACCGACAGCTGCGAGATAAGTGTCACCAGTAGCCCAGTTTTCGCCCTGGTTTAAGCGTTTCCAGGTGGGATTGGGCAAAAGGCCATCAGCTTCGCCGGGCAATTCGATACCGGTCAGTTGTCCATAACCGATGGCATGGGCGTATTCGTTCATGCGCCAAATGCCCAGTCCGTTGTCGGCAACTTCGTCGCCATAGCCACCGCCAATTTTGTAAAAATAGACATTACAAGACCATTTAATACCATGCACAAAATCAACATCACCGTGGCCAATCTCATACCAGCAGACATAATCCTGGGTCATGGTTACGCGTTCGCCTTCAATAAACTTTTGTTCCAGTGTGATAACCCCAGGGTCATAAACTGTATCGTAGGGGCCGATGACACCTTCGTTTAAGGCACCGATGGCGGTTGCCATTTTGTAAACAGAACCAGGGGGCAATTCGGAGGAAATGGCTTTGTTAAGCAGCGGCTTGGCTTCGTCCACACTAAGTTGTTCATAATAATCACCAGGAATATAATTTGCCATGCGGTTGTTTTCGTAACTTGGGATGGATACCATAGCTAAAATCTCACCGGTTTTCACATTCATGGCGATGACCACACCTGTTGTACTCAGAATTTCGCCACGCCATTCCAGGTAACGTTGGTTCCAGATATCCAGTTCGGAAACAAGGGCATCGCGGGCAGCTTTTTGCAGCCGGTAATCGATGGTCAGGTAAACGTCCTGGCCTGGAACTGGTTCGATGGGTTCTTCAATATCGCGGAGAATTTCGCCACCAACATTGACTTCAACAACGCGTTTCCCGTTAGTGCCACCCAGGATAGATTGCAAGGAGTTTTCCACGCCCATGTAACCGACCTTGTCACGTCCGGAAACGAAGCCTTGCTCGGTGTAATAGTCAAGCATTACTTCAGGAATGGGACCTAAAAAGCCGATGAGTTCAGCGGTGTTCTCGCCGGTAGGGTATTCGCGAACGGAATCGATTTCGATGTCAACGCCAGGCCAGTCGTTGTTTCTTTCAGTGACTTGCATGGCAACTTCTCTGCTAACGTTACATTTAACCCGCGTGGCTGAATAAGGCCAAAGTGTGCTGGAAATTTCCACGATTTGCTCGATGCCAAAGTCGGTATAACAAGGTGTAAACAGGGCGGAAGTTTCATCATTGACTTCTCCGCGGCTAACGGGCATATCCAGCAGCACGCTCAGTTCACGGAAAATCTCATAAGTTTTTCCTTCTGAGGCTGGCAAACTGGCCGGCGTAATGGTTACATGGAATACAGGCACGTTCCGGGCGAGAAGGATACCATTGCGGTCATAAATCATACCCCGCTGGGTGGGGATGCTGATTACACGAACGCGGTTTTCTTCTGCCTTGGCGCGAAAACTGGCACCCTGGATAATTTGTAAGTCAAAAAGCGTAAAGACGTAAAACATAAAAACCAGGGCGATAATCAGGAAAACCCAACGGAAGCGGTTTAGGGCGATGGTTGGTTTTTCGTACTGTTGGTTATTGTTATTGTTATTGTTAATCATGCTTCGGCTCCTTTCGGAGTGATAACGCGGCTAATCTCTTGGGTGATGGCGTGGACAGGAAATGAAAACAGCATATTCAATAGAACTGATGGCAGTAAGATTTCGAAAAACGCGGTGGAAAACTCAAACGGCATGCGTTTGACGAAAAGCCAGGCAATGTTAATGCCATGCCATGCCAGGGTGCTGATAAAAGTCGATAAGTACATGCTGAGTAATGGCGTTTGCATAATGCGTTTGCGCAATTGTTGAGTCAGGAGAAATACTCCAAAGTAAAAGGCCAGGGGTATATAAAAGGGTAATGCGGATATGGTGCCAACAATCGCGCCGAAAAACAAAATAATAAGCCACAGACGTTTTGCGTTGGAGTGGAGACAAAAGGCAATGATGAACAACAAAACGATATCCACGCAACCCGAGAGTAAGGTCCAGCGGCTAAAAATGCCATACTGTAGCATGATGGCAATTAAGAAGCTGACGGGGCTAATTAGGTACTCAATCATGCGAGTTCCTTAAGGCACCAAGGGGCTGATGTCCACGACGTTGAAGTCGGAGATGACCAACACAGCGCTCAGGCCCTGAAAATCAACCACCGCTTGCACAGAACCCGTTTGAAAAAGCGTGTTTTGCTTGGATTGCATTGAGAGCACCTGACCCACAAAAATGTTTGGTGGGTAGGTACCTCCAAGCCCACTGGTAAGCAGGACATCGCCAGTCTGCACCTCTGCGTCTTGTGGAACCATGCCCAGCGATATTTCGCCCGTGATTGAGCCTGTGGTTTGCGCGTCAACATTGGCGGTTTTCAGGCGCACATTGACGGTCATACTGGCGTCGGTGATGAGCTTCACGCGCGATGCGTTGGCAATGACGGCGTCGATGCGGCCTACTAATCCTTCTTCGGTAACAACCGGCATGCCATAGCGTATGCCGTGGTTTGAACCTTTGTCAATGATGACGTACTGAAGATAGGGACTAATTTCGCGGCCGATGACGGTTGCGGCGATGTATTCGTGTTCGGGATGGGAACGGGCAAAATCAAGCAAGGTGAAAAGAATTTCAGATTGGCTGAGACTTTCCTGCAGGGCAACAATCTCGCTTTGCAGTTGGGCTACTTCCTGTTCCAGTGCCTGATTTTGGGCGCGCAGGGTTGCCATATCGCGGGGAGATGTGAAAAAATCGCGAAATGCGACATAACGTTCCGAAAGCCAGCTTTGTGTTGAGATGACAGGGTTGAAGATAAAGCTGAAAACTGGCGTTAAATAGCCCGACATCGCCATGATGATGATGCCAAATACGATGGTTACAATAACAAGGTTACGAATGTTTTTAAGTGAAAATAGGTCTCGCATATTAAAAGAACCTGTGCAAAACAATCCCACAAGGGGATATGCGAATTATGACTGACCGCTTGAATAGGGATCGCGTTCGATACCCACCAAGAGTCCTTCGTATTGTTCAACGTCATCAAAAATCATGCCACAACCACGTGCTACGCAGGTTAAGGGGTCTTCAGCAACCCAAACTCGCACGCGGATTTCGTTGGCAAGGCGTTCAGCCAGTCCTTGCAGTTGTGACGTTCCGCCTGCCAGACAGATGCCCGAGTCCATCAAGTCTGCCAAAATTTCAGGCGGGCTTTCGTCGAGCGCGTCTTTGATGGTGTCGATAATCACCTGCACCGAAGGGGCTAAAGCTTCGCGGATTTCGATTGATGAGACTTCAATGGCTTCTGGCAAACCAGTAATTAAGTTACGTCCACGCACATCGGCGGTTTTTTCTTCTTTCAGGGGATACGCAGAGCCAAGCGCGATTTTGATTTTCTCTGCCATCTGTTCGCCGATGAACAGGTTGTATTTGCTGCGGATGTATTCGATGATGTCCTGGTCAAGCTCGTCGCCAGCCACACGCAAAGAACGCGAAATGACGATGCCACCCATAGAGATGATGGCAATTTCAGTTGTGCCACCACCGATATCGACAATCATGTTGCCGTAACCATCAATAGGCAGTCCCGCGCCAATTGCGGCGGCGGCCGGTTCGTGAATCATGTAGGCTTCGCGTGCGCCAGCACTCATGGCGGCGTCGTAAACAGCACGTTTTTCGACTTCAGTGGCGCCGGAAGGGATGCCGACCACCACGCGGGAATGCGGGAAGAGAACGATGCTGTTTTCGTGGGCTTTGTGGATAAAGTATTCAAGCATGGCTTGGGTAATGTCAAATTCAGAAATGACACCGTCTCGCAATGGGCGCATAGCAACCATATTGGCAGGCGCGCGACCAACCATTGCCTTGGCAGCAGCACCAATGCGTTGTGGTTCGCGGGTGCGTTTGTCAATAGCAACCCAAGAGGGCTCGTTAATGACAATGCCTTTTCCGCGGACGTTTACCAGTGTGTTAGCTGTTCCGAGGTCAATCCCTAAATCAAGGGATAAAAGACCAAGCAGCCATTTTATTGGGTTCCAAATTGCCAAAGCTTATCTCCAAGCGAAAAATTTCCGCTATCTATTGCCGAGATTATATCATAAAGCAATATGGCGTGAAAAAATGCAACATTTTTTATTGAGAATGATGTTTAGTTTGTTTGAATGTGTTAAAGTTGTCAGATGCTGGTGATTGCTTATGTCTGGAAAGCCTGGCAGCTTTAATAAAAAATCTCCCTGGGAGTTGGGAGATTTTTACTGATGTTAGTTTCGCTTGGTGAATTTTTGGGTTGATTTTTTGTTTAGGGTTTTATGCTTTTACTTTTTTAGGCGTGGGCTGTTGATGTGTATAAGCACTTTGGATAGTATCTCGCGTTTGGATAGGTTAGGGTCATTGATAGCGATTGCAGCGTAAAGATTTTTCGTGGAGAGTTTGACGTATTTATTTTGCTTTGTGTCAAAGATGTGAAAGCAGTTGCCGAGATATACGAGTTTCATTTTTTCCTTTCTTGTTAAAGTGCGAAGCTTTTTCAGACCGTAACCAAACATTTTGCCAGGAGGCGCAATACTCCCTTGGTTATACGGCTATGCACTTTATTGAAAGGAAGAAACTTAAAACTTATATGGGAATCACGCCAAATAATATATCATGATATTTTCGTGCTGTCCAGTAGGAGACAAAGCTTTATCTGAATATAAAATGATGTGAAATTATGACTTCGTCAAGGTTTGATAAACAAGTCGACTTCTATTTCGTATATGAGTAAGGACATTAATATTGAAAAATATAGTATATATCACGGGAGATTAGAAAAAACCCACACTATATGGATCTTATAATGGGCAGTCTGTAACAATAGAGTGATGTTATAATAAGTTAGAATGACGATAGATTTTAGAATGAGTCAATACAAATGAACTAAAATTAGTTTCATTCATTAATGAAATTAGGATGGAATTGGACTTATATTACTATTTCCTAATTGAAGAAACTTACAAGAATGGAATAAACTGACAGTTTAAGATTAGCAAAATATAGGTAGTTAGTAATAGAAGAAAAAAAATAATATTATAAATAAGTGAAAAGAGGTTGTCTTGAAGCAGGTAGATGTGATAATAGTAGGTGGCGGACCAGCAGGTTCTTCTCTAGGATATTTACTCCAAAAAAAGGGAATATCAAATTGCATTATTGAAAGAAAAACGTTCCCACGTAATAAGGTATGCGGGGGATTATTGACAAAAAAAACATATGACATACTCAATGACATCTATGGCGATACCGAATTCCCTTTTGAGCGGATATCAACAAATGTTACATTATTTTGCGGTCATGAAAGAATTTCCAATGTCACGACTTTTACGCCATTTTATTTTGTTGAACGAATAGATTTCGACTTTAACTTGATAACCCGATACAAGAACATTGGTGGTAATTTACAAGAAAATCGGAGAGTAATAAAGTTAGATCAAGCCAACCATAAGGTCATTCTCGACAATGATGAAGTTATTGAGTATAAGGTTATTGTAGGCGCTGATGGTGCAAATAGCCAGATAAGAAAATATATTGATAAAGATTATAGACCCAACGCGTTATGTATAGAACAAAATGTCGTGTCAAATGATGTTTCAGATGAGATACAGATCTATTTTGGAGCTATTAGATCCGGTTATGGATGGTGTTTTCCAAAAAGAAATCATTATACTGTTGGAATAGGCGGAAAAATCGAGAAAAATAAAGACATAAAACGTAGTTTTATTGATTTTGCTAGAAAAATTGATAAGTATTCTAATTCTTCACCTTTTGTAGGAGCAGTAATTCCGTATGGAGAATATGTAAAAAAACCAAGTGTTGGAAATTTAGTATTGATTGGTGATGCTGCCGGATTTGTTGACCCCATTACAGGAGAGGGGTTATTCTTTGCTTTATATTCAGCTAAGTGTGCATATGAAGCAATTATAGAATTAATCGAATGTAAACATGATTTAGCTTCAACGTATAATTCAAAGATTAAAATCATTCAAAAAAAAATCAAAGAAGCAAATCGTTTCAATTTGCTCTTTAGCGATTTACTCAAGCCTTTATTTCTGTTTATTGTGAAAGGAAAAGCAAACATTACAAGGTATGTTTGTGATAATTTGGTTTCTGAGTATAAAGTACCATATACAAAATTAATACCTCAATATATTAAAGTAAGGAGGCAAAGAAAGAAAAATGAAAAACAAAAGCGACAATAGAATAATATGGATTGCTAGATTGTTCAACAGAAAACAATCTAGAACAAAACCAATATTCTTCTCTGCATTTTTCATTTTTATACCTGGTTTGGTTTTATTTTTACCATTTTTAATAGATAGGTGGCATTTATTGATTAGTTTTACCTCTAGAATGTGGTTTGGAATTGTTTGCGGTTTAATATGGATTTGGTTAGGGCCTTTTTTGATTAACAACTATGTCCAAAAAATTAATGAGACATTTTTGAATGCAAAGGATTTAAAAATCCTGAGAATTGAGAATTACAATAGAACACTAGTTGATGCAAATACTAAACTTGGAAAATTTGGTGTGCTTAATGTGATATGGGTGTTGTTTATTTTGGCTATTGCGGTGTTTGATAATTCATACCTAAATAGATTCGGAATCGGGAATTTTACCGATCCATATTTCTATATTTTCTTGTTGATGTTGGCATATGTTTTGTACTTCACTTCTGTAGGGATTAGAGGTGTTCTTATTGTTTATCAGCTTATCAATGAATTAGTCAATGAAAATAAAATTAAACTTGATTTTTACAACTCAGATAAAATGGGTGGTCTCAAATGTTTCAAAGAACTAATCTACACTGCAGCAAAACTATTTGCAACTGGTGTGTTGTTTTTCCCTATACTGCTAGATTACATTCTGTATACTAGTGATATTAGGGTAAAAGTGGCTCTTTACCTATCAATAATACTGTTTACTGTAATATTGATAATGACTTTCTTTATTCCGATTAAAAAATTGTATGACTATGCAAATGAACATCGAGATATGTATTTGAACGAATTAGGTGGAAAATTAAAATGTTTAGCAACTGATTTGATTGAAAATGAAAAAAACTGCTCAATTAAAGATGGAATTTTGATAATAAATTATTGTCATCAAATTAACATTATTTCTACAGTATCTGTTTTTGATGTTGCATCTGACACTTATTTACAAATTATAGGATCAATTCTTATTCCATTTTTCACTTATTTCATAAACTCTCAAGATATAATAAACATATTTCAAGCATTGACAAAATAGTTTATAGCTGGTAATTACTTCCTTGTATATATTCATTTAAACTAGAAAGGTTTGATAAAACAGACTACATAGGCAATGAATACCAACAAATTGCTGATAATTGAAAACACTTGAATTATTGTTTAGATTAGGTTAATAACGAATGTTTTGTTAAAATCCGGAAAAATCATTGTCTTGTAACCCGAAATTAACTGAGATTTTCTTCATCTAGGTTACATGATTAGCAAGTAAATTGCAATGATTTTACTTTATGGTTATTAAACTTGATTCGAAAGGTGGCAGCTGTATAAACTGAAATAACTGAGATCTTAAACGAGAGAGTTCAATCATATATGTTTTTATTAAGTTTAATCGCTTACTTCTTAACGGAAGGAATTATGTGAATTTCTTCCATTGTTTAAAAACTTTGGTATAATACGCACTCGATTGGCGGTTCGTCTAATGGTAGGACAGCGGACTCTGAATCCGTATGTAGAGGTTCGAATCCTTTACCGCCAGCCAAAACAAAAACGCGGAGATTTTAAACTCCGCGTTTGGTCTTTAAGAATGTTGAACTTAACTCGACAAATCACGCAACAAGGCGTTTAAGGTCGCTTTGGCATCACCAGCCAGCAAAACGGCTTTATCAGGCGAGGCGTGGTAAAGGGGGTTATCCACACCTGCGTAGCCGGGTTTGTCGTCAAAGTTGCAGAAGATAATATGCTGGGCTTCTTCGATGTGAAGAATGGGCATGCCATAGATGGGCGTATCTTCGGCGGTATTGGCGGCGGGGTTGACCACGTCGTTAGCGCCAACGACCAGCACAACGTCTGTATTGGCAAATTCGGGGTTGATATCGTCCATCTCGCGCAGTTTTTCGTAGGGCACGTCAACTTCGGCGAGGAGAACGTTCATGTGACCAGGCATACGTCCGGCAACGGGGTGGATAGCGTAATCGACTTCCTTGCCCATCTCAGCCAGGTTTTCAGCCAGTTGTTTGACGAGTGGTTGGGCCTGGGAAAGCGCCATGCCATAACCGGGCACGATGATCACTTTGCTGGCATCGCGTAACCATGCAGCTGGGTTGCTGGTACCTGCTTGTGCTTTCGTGTCGCTCGTCTGCGCCATCAATGCGGTCATGAGTTGGTTAAGAGTTGCTTTGGCATCGCCGGCCAGCAAGACAGCTTTATCAGGCGAGGCGTGATAGAGGGGGTTATCCACACCCGCGTAGCCAGGTTTGTCGTCAAAGTTACAGAAGATGATATGCTGGGCTTCTTCAATGTGAAGAATAGGCATACCATAAATGGGTGTGCCTTCCGCAGTGTTGGCTGCGGGATTGACCACGTCATTCGCGCCGATTACCAAGACCACATCGGTGTTGGCGAATTCGGGGTTGATGTCATCCATTTCGCGCAGTTTTTCGTAGGGCACGTCAACTTCAGCGAGTAAAACGTTCATGTGTCCGGGCATACGGCCGGCAACAGGGTGAATGGCGTAATCAACTTCTTTACCCATCTCAGTAAGCGTTTCAGCCAGTTGTTTGACAAGTGGTTGTGCCTGAGAAAGTGCCATACCGTAACCGGGAACGATAATAACGCGTTCAGCATTGTGGAGCCAGGACGCAGGACCGCTGTCGCTGACTGGCGCGTCAGCTTGGGGTTCGTGCAGGCCATTGATAAGTTGGTTGAGGGTCGCTTTGGCATCACCGGCCAGCAAAACGGCTTTATCAGCTGAGGCGTGGTAAAGGGGGTTGTCTACACCCGCGTAGCCGGGTTTGTCGTCAAAGTTACAGAAGATGATATGCTGGGCTTCTTCTATATGGAGAATAGGCATGCCATAGATGGGTGTGCTTTCAGCGGTATTGGCGGCAGGGTTGACCACGTCATTGGCACCAACCACCAAGACAACGTCGGTGTTGGCGAATTCAGGGTTGATATCGTCCATTTCGCGCAGTTTCTCATAAGGGATATCAACTTCAGCGAGTAAAACATTCATGTGTCCGGGCATACGACCGGCAACGGGATGGATGGCGTAATCGACTTCTTTACCCATTTCAGCCAGGTTTTCGGCAAGTTGTTTGACGAGGGGTTGGGCCTGGGAAAGCGCCATGCCATAGCCTGGCACGATGATCACGCGCTTGGCGTCGCGTAACCAGTCGGTTGGGCTTTGCTTGGCAGGTTTGACTTCAACTTTGGCGGGGCTGGGTTGGGCTGCTGGTGCGGCTGCTTTTTTAGCGCCACCTGGGGCAGATGTTTTTCCTAAGAGAATGTCCATCAGTTTGCGGTTCATTGATTTGCACATAATTTGGGTCAAAAGCAAACCAGATGCACCGACGATACCACCAACTGAGACCAAAAGGATATCGTTAACTGCCATACCCGCGCCTGCGGCGGCAACACCAGTCAGCGAGTTGAGCAGGGAAATCGTGATAGGCATATCCGCGCCACCAACGCGAATAGAGAATATCACGCCAAAGGCAAGACTAAAGACGCTTGCAGCAATAACGACAATCGTTTGATAGGGTTGTGCTTGCAGTGCTGGAATAACAAACAATGGTATGGTAACGAGCGAGAGGATCAGGGTGAGGGCTGTCCAGAATTGATGGCCTTTGAGAACGATTGGTTTTTGCGGGAATATTTTGTGGAGTTTGCCCGCTGCTACCATGCTGCCGGAGAAGGTAATTCCACCAATGATAATCGCTATGCCAGCATTAATCATAGAGAAAGTATCGGATTGTGTGTCGTTGATGACGGTGAGAATACCCGTAATCATTGAAGCAAGACCACCAAAACCATTCAACAAAGCCACAAGTTGTGGCATTTGAATCATCTTAACTCTAATGGCAATGATGATACCGATGACTGCACCAATCAACATGGCAATCCAAAGCTCAATCAATGAGAAGATCTTGAAATACCACATGGCGAGAACGATAGCAAGGAGTGTGGCAGCGCTGCCAATCAGGTTGCCAGCAACCGCAGTTTTAACTTTGCTTAGCATGGCGATTCCCAGCACAATTGCAAGGGTAAGAATGGCGGCAATAGCGTAATAGATAATGTCTGTAGTTTCAGCTATAGGGGTGGATGAAAGCATGCTTAGTAGTGTGTTAGCCATAGTTATTTATCCTTCTTACTCTGGAACATGGAGAGCATGCGGTGGGTCACACCAAAACCGCCGACGATATTGATCATAGCCAATACGATGGCAATTAAACCAAGTATTTTGCTGCCAAGGCCAATGGCTATAGCTGTAACGCTAAGACAACCGGTAATGGTAATGCCCGAAAATGCGTTCGTACCCGACATCAATGGGGTATGAAGCATACTGGGTACGCGGTTAATAATCTTGTAGCCAACGAAAGCCGCGACTACAAAGATGACGACCATAATGATTTGTAATGGACTCACTAATCCTCCTTAAACTCAAAAATGTGGGGGCTTTTATAAGCCCCCACATGGGTGATAGTTTTTGTATTCTTAATCAAGCTCAAA
>DUMZ01000001.1 GCA_012839565.1 Anaerolineaceae bacterium | reverse complement strand
TGACATAGTCTTTCCCGTCAGATACATTGTTGAACGTGGAAACACGCCCCCGACCCTTCGGGGTATTGATACATTCTAAACCTTCGAATTCAACTATTGTAAACCAGTAACCGTGGAAACACGCCCCCGACCCTTCGGGGTATTGATACTTCAACCTCAACAGTTACGGGCTCCTGTGGGACACATGTGGAAACACGCCCCCGACCCTTCGGGGTATTGATACATAAATATCAGCAATTTCTTGCTAAAAACATCTTTCAGTGGAAACACGCCCCCGACCCTTCGGGGTATTGATACTAATTGCAAGGATTAATAACAATCCTAACTTTAGGATGTGGAAACACGCCCCCGACCCTTCGGGGTATTGATACTCCTGGTGTATACTCCATGGGAATATCTTCTACCATATATACGTGGAAACACGCCCCCGACCCTTCGGGGTATTGATACTATGCTTAGGGATATGATCCCATACCTTAAGTTCAAAAGGTAGAAACGAGTGCTCGACCCTTCGGGGTATTGATACTGTAAGCACACATAGCATTACAAAAAGTAATACCAGTGTTAGTAGAAACGAGCGCTCGACTTTTTGCCATATCCCCCCACCTTGGCGTCTTACTATGGGTGAATGATATTGATTCACAGGTCATGGTCTCCTGTCCATGACCGAACAGGTACAGGAATAATCACTCTACTCTTCGGGAGTAATGGCGCTGAATCTGCTCGGCGAGACGCCGGCAGAAGCGGGTTAGGAAAACCAACTCCTGAGTGCGGTTCGCTCGTGGTCTCCTGACCACGGGCACCACATCATGTCCCTGCAGCGAGTTGTCTTCGCAGGCGCAAAGCCAAAGAATTAAACTAAAACTCATCTCAATTTTTCGCATTTGCGAGCATCTCGGGGGTAAAATCACATTATTGAGATGCTCGCAAACGAAAAAACGGCAATATATGGGGGTAAAAACAAAAAAGTGTGGTAAAATGGGCAATATGTGGCAGTGGAAACATGCCCCCGACCCTTCGGGGTATTGATACATTTGAATTCGCAATCCATTCGGAATGCATACCATGTAGAAACGAGCGCTCGACCCTACGGGGTATTGATACTTGACCGTTTATCCAACCTTTTTCTGTTTTCATCCAGAAAGGAGTAGAAACGAGTGCTTAACCCTTTATCATTCCAGCTCGCCCCGGCGTCCCGCCGCGGGCAATGAAAACCGATTCACAGGTCATGGACAGGAGACCATGACCGAACAGGTACAGGAATAACCACTCTACTCTTCGGGAGTAATGGCGCTGAATCTGCTCGGCGAGACGCCGGCAGGAGCGGGTTAGAGAAACAAGCGTTCGATTTTCCGTCAAACCCTCCTGCCTTAGCGTCTTACTATGGGTGAATGATATTGATTCATGGGTCATGGACAGGAGGCCATGACCGAACAGGCACAGGAACGATCACTCTACCTTTCGGGGTATTGATAATATGCAAAAAACATCTCGCCTATCGCAGACGAGATGTTTTTATTTAATGGGCTGAATCAAGCAAATAATGAGATGAACAAGCAGGTAGATGGGTGGTTTAAAAGTCTATATCATCATCATTTAAGATTTCCAGGAATCTATTATGATTATCTTTTTTCTCTGCTTTGGGTTTGTTTTTGTTTTGTTCTATATATTCCAGAACATTGCGGTATGCTGCATGCACAGCATCGAAGTTGTTCTCTTCAATGTGTTTCATAGCAAGTTCGATATTCTCATTGACAGGAGAATCATCAGTGAAATCTATTGCGTAATCTAAGATTTGCAAAAGATAATTTCTTTTGACGTCCAGCAGTAAGCCTTTGACCATTTTCTGGTCTTGTTTGTTGGTGAACCATTTTTCAATTTGAGACGATTGAGCGGGTATCTCAAGGATTTCGCGCATGTTTATGGCTTCTAATTTCTCCAGTATGCCGAGAACTTGTTTGTTGGTATAACGGTCTGAGTCCATGAGATATTTTATGACGCGTCGTTTAAAATCTGTGGTTTGCGTTTGCAAGTAATGATTAAACTGATTTTCTTTGTCGATGAGTTTATAGCATTCGGATAAATCAAAGTCGTTTAATGTGAGACTGCCATCTTCTTTTGTTTCTTCAATTAATACTTTTTGGCTGATGTCTCGTGGGCTTGCCTGGGAAGAAAACAGCAAAAACTCAGCCAGCTTTTTAGGGGTGCCATATTTGTTTCGCGAAATTGTGAGAACTTGCGATTTTTTCACATTGCCTTGTTCGGGTTCCAAACGAATGGTTTTGAAGTGGCAAGGGGTTGTGCGTTCGCCACGGACATTGGTGCGCAGGGCGGCATAATAGTTAGGCAGGTTGCAGAGATCTTGATGAGCAAACAAAGGCGCAAATTCGCTTTCGAGAAGTTTCGCGTCTTCTATTCCGAGCCTAAAGGAGATGACGGTACCGACGTTACCGAAAATGGCGTTGCGGATTTTGAAGCTGGTTATTTGACTGAGATACTGATTGGCTAAAATCAAGCCTAGGCCAAATTTTCTTGCTTCTGCCAGCAGGATGGAGAAGTTTTCGGTGGCGATATTTTGAAATTCGTCAACGTAGAGATAATGTGGCGTTAGTTTTTGCCCTTGCCTGATGAGGTCAACCCTTGACATCAGCGCGGCGTTGATCTTTGCCATGACCAACATACCGAACAAGGCTGAGTTTGCTTCTCCTAAGAGCCCTTTGGAAAGGTTAACCAGCATGATTTTGTTTTCTTCAATGATTTTATTGAGGTTTACTGTTGATTTCGGTTGGCCGAGAATATTCGCAAGACGAGGATCATTAATAAAATCCTCAAACTTACTCGAATAATAATCGCCTACTCGTTGTCCTTTGTCGACGGCGGAGTAGTTTGAGCGTTCAAGAACATTGCACCAGGATTCGAGTGCCGCGCTTTGCCATTTTAAGGGAAGCCATCGGCGCCAGTAATCTCTGCTTTGAAAGATGTTGTAAAATTCCATGAGCGTGCCTGGGTTGTTGGAATCCGACATGGTAAGGAGCATGTTGTTTTGTACATGCTGGAAAAAAACCGGACCCGCATATTCGCCTGGAAGGGAATAATATTCAGTGATGAGACGCTTGAAAATCGCTTTTAGCTCTTTGACGATTGATTGGCGTTGCTCATCTTTATCAAATTCTAAAATGTTGAGGCCGAAAGGATAAAGAAAATCGCCCGGATCGAGTAAAACGACATCATTTTTTCTGCTTTCGGGGATCATTTCGAGCAGATCGTTGTAAAGCTCACCGTGGGGGTCTATGACTGTTAGGCCATTGCCCGCTTTCATGTCAGAGACAATCATGGTTTTCATGAGAGTGGATTTTCCGGTACCGGTTTGACCGACAATGTAGGTGTGTTGTCTTCTTGTGTCTTGCGGGAGATAGACTTCTTGTTCAAAGCCGGAGGCAAAGTTATTCCCGATCAGTAATTTTGGTGTTGAGGAGAAGCCTAACTGAACAAGCTCTCTGGGCAGGGGATGTTCGACAAGGGAGTGCACGTTCATGCCGGAGAGGTTTACCTCCGCGTTGATTGGGAAGTAAAAGCTACACAAGGCTTCGTTTGCCTCTACGAGGTGGAGCAGACGATGATGAATGGGGTTTTGTCCCTTTTCAAGCCAAATGTTATGGGATAGTTCTTGAACACATTTTGCCAGTGCAGTGTTTTCGCTGGGGCTTTGTGGTACTTCCACATCGTAACCGCCAACATTGTATAAGTCTGCGTGAGCTAGTTTATCGGCATAAGCGCCATATGCAACGGGTTCAGTGAGAGCCAAACCGCAAAATTCCAGGATGAGATTGTCGATTGGGTGGGGGCTTGAGACAAAAAAGCTCATCATATAGGGCGCGTCTTGCAAGAGGAGATATTGCTTGAGCAGCGCATTTGTGAGCCCGATTGAGCGGCTTTGTGGAATGGATAGTTTTGAACCGTCGGGAGAAGTTTTACCCTCGCATAAGGATATTTGCTTGTAAAGGAATTCTTTTTCGTCGTCAGAAAGTCTGGTGGGGGAGAGTATTGAACTGAACACCATGTCTTGGCGACTGTTAAGCATGGTTGTAACCAGCTTTTCGAATCCGCCGTTGGGAGGTGTGAAAGGATGAACATAGAAGATTGAATTTTGTGTTTTGTTGCTCTTGGCTTTGTCGTTATACTTAACAAAACCATAGCCATGTTCGGACATTAGGCTGTCTAAGTTTATTTCCTCTCGTCGTCTATGAATCTCAGCGTGATGGCTTTCCGCGAAAGGAATAGGGTTGAGTGCGTATTTTAATTCCTCGATGGTGGTGAGTTCTTGCCAATAGGTGTTTTCAAAATTCCCTGCAAGTAATAGCTTAATTGAGAAAGCAAGTTTTTTAACTTTCGCAGCTGAGTTATTTGGGAACTTAACCAGCAAATAGGTGTTAATTTCACCGCCAGTATTTTTTTGATTGTAAATCCGAGTAATTGTTCTTAAGCAATAGGTAATTTTGCGCTCAGGATCATAAAGCATGTTGATGAATTTGGAGAGTTTTCTGCGATGGAGTTCATAGACTACGTAAGGGTCAAGCCCAACCACATGGTTTTTGTTTGATAGAATTTTGTAGCCAAATAAGCTTTCGTTGTTTTCGTTAGAAATAATTGCAAGATTTTCCATTTTATACCTTCCCAAGGATTTAACACTACTTGTTAAGTATACTTGGATTATCTGATTGTTAGAAGAAATGTAAGTCCTTTTTTGGTTAAAGAGTACCAGAATAAGTTTTCTGAATTAATTGCTCTCATAGAAGAACGACCAAGGCACATAAGTATACTGTAGGAACTGGAAATATTTCAACCCAATTCTCTCGTTCTTAAGAAAACAAATCGATTAGTACCGAACCATTCTTTGTGCATTATCAGTTTGCTTTGTTAAAAATGGATTATACTTCTTGAAAATTTTAAAACTCTGATATAATGAGTGCCTGCCCGGAGAGGTCGCATAGTTGGTCTAGTGCGCTCGCTTGGAAAGCGAGTATACCGAGAGGTATCAAGGGTTCGAATCCCTTCCTCTCCGCCTTATAATAGTCCAGCACAAACAATGCTTTTAGCCAGCTTGTTTGTGTTTTTTTGTGAGTATGGCCTAAAGAAGGTGAACATTAATATTGTCACTTTGGCATTCCAATGGAAGTTTCCGGATTGCTGGAATTAATGATCTAAACACTTTAAGAAAATACCTGAACCTAAAGCTTATAAGGAAAGAAACCCATGAACTCAAACCAATACAATCCAAACCCTTCATCGCGACCCCGCATCCCTGACCATACAGATAAAAAATCAACTCGTCGGACTTTGCTTTATGTCTTTTTAAGTATTTTGGTGGTGGGCGCGATTGTTTTAGTGGCCTTGCTGTTTAACGTGAAGCGCGAAGAAGAGCAAACGCTCAAACAATCTTTCTCACACCCCAGCGATACGCCAGTTATCATCACTACAAGCCCTGAGCCATCGTCAACACCAACGGCTGAACCATCGTCAACACCATCCGCTGAACTTATTTATTCGTCAAGTAACATTCAGGCTTTGCGCGTTGGATATTATAATGCGGAGCTTGGCTATAGCGATTATAGTCTGGAAGATGGCAGAGATTATCCACTGTGGACAACTGAAAGCAATTCAGTTTCTCCAGAACCAATACAAGTTGATCAAATCAATACACTGGATGAATCAGTTAGTATTCAAAGCTTTGGCGATGTGGGCGTGATGTTTTCGTTTGGCTCTCTTAGCCAGGCCGGTATGCCCTCGGGCAATAACCATCTTTACGTCTATGGTGGTACCAGGCTTGACCTGATTAACGAACAAGGTCTTACTGATATTGTTCTGACCGAAGGCGCTGTTTTTCTAAAAATGGCTGATGAAGCTGAAATCGCTCAAATCGTATTTCCCAGACATCGGAATGTAGCAGCGAAGTTAATCGGGGGTTCTGGACTCTTTGTGACAGATTCGGAAAGCGTTAGCTTTTGGTGTATTAGCGAAGACTGTCAGCTGGAATATGGCGATGAATTTATGAAACTCCAGCAAGGGCAGATAAGGGTTTATAAACCCTTAGAAGAGACTCTCTCGGAACCTGAAGATTATCAGCCACCTTCTGAGCGTTACGACGAATACGTTTCGTGGAATAACAAGTGTAATTTGTGTATGCCCTATAATTTTGCGCCAGAGCCGACGCTTGATACAGAGATAATAACTACGATAGAGGCAACACCCACAAAACCAGCCCACACGCCCACGCCCACCGCAACACCTAAACCGGGAGTTACGATGTACACGCTAACGGTTCTTGTTGAAGGACAAGGTTCGGTAAGTCCCAATGGTGGCAGTTATGAGGCGGGCAGCAGGGTGACGCTGACCGCTAGCCCAGCTTCAGGCTGGCAGTTTGTCGGCTGGAGTACGGGTGGTTCAGATTTGAGCACAACGCTCACCATGAATGACAATATGACCGTTACAGCGCGATTTCAGGAGATGACACCGGTCACTTACAAGCTTGCGGTAACTGTTGAAGGACAAGGCACGGTCAGTCTTAATCCACCTGGGGGGCACTATCAAGCGGGCTCAGTTGTTACGCTGACTGCCAGCCCGGCAGAAGGCTGGGAATTTGCAACTTGGAGTACGGGAGCTACCAGCACTACCACGACGGTGACGATGGATGGCAATAAGACGATTACCGCGACCTTCAGAAAAAAGCCACCCACCATGTACACGTTGACGGTTACTGTTAATGGCCAAGGTTGGGTGAGTTCTTATCCGTCTGGTGGTAGCTATGAGGCGGGCACCGAGGTTAAATTAACCGCCACACCAGCAGGGGGCTGGGAGTTTAGCGCGTGGAGTACAGGTGAAACCAGCTCTACAATCACCGTGACCATGAACAGTAACATATCAATTACAGCAACATTCACCCAATATATGTACAGCCTGATTGTGTATACCAGTGGACAAGGCTGGGTACGCCCGGATCGTGGCCTCTATATGCCTGGAACAGTCGTTACGCTGGAAGCATATCCTTACAGTGGCTGGGTGTTTGATCGTTGGAGCAATGGAAGTACCAGCCGTATAACGACTGTCACGATGAACAGTGATGTAACGATTACGGCTTACTTTGTGCAAAGCTATCCGTATCCGCCATATCCACGATGGCGTGACGCAATTGACAAGTAAAATATGCTTGTGTTCTGATACTAAGTGAATCTGGGGCTGTCCGCGACTATTCTTGGATAGCCCTAGTCGTTTAAAGATTTGTTTGTATCTAACATTATGCCATTGCTAAAATTTTTTTGTGGTCTGAAGCCATGAAACTTCGTTTGTATGGTAACAAAAACTATTCTCGGATTAAACAGCTTGAAAATTTTAACCTCAGATATAATAAGTGTCTGCCCGCAGAGATCGCATAGTTGGTCTAGTGCGCTGGCTTGGAAAGTAAGTATCCTGAGAGATGTCAAGGGTTCGAATCCCTTCCTCTCCGCCTTAGATTTATAGTCCAGCACAAACAATGCTTTTAGCCAGCTTGTTTGTGTTTTTTTTGTGAGTATGGTCTAAAGAAGGTGAACATTAATATTGTCAAAATTGGGATTGCAGTTTTCGGTGTTTTGGTTGACGAAACAGGAATGTCGGTGGTAGAATTGCAATTCGTCCGAGATGGGCGCGTAGCTCAATGGTAGAGCAGCGGCCTTTTAAGCCGTTGGTTCAGAGTTCGATCCTCTGCGCGCTCACTCTTTTTATTTAATGACTTCTCTCTGATTGTGATTTTGCTAATATGGATAAGCCACGGCAGGACGCCGGGGTGAGAAATATAGAAATGACTCTAACAGGCATTTAACCAGACTTTTTCTATGCGTCGGCGAGACGCCTCCGCGAACGGATTGGGTGGTTTAACATAAAGGTGGTAGGTTGGCTAACTCGTTCAAACGTGGTCTCCTGACCACGTTTATGTTACGTCGGCGAGACGCCTCCGCGAACGCGTTTTTTCTCTTCTGCCGGCGTCTCGCCGTGCAGTTTCTACTTCAGTCTCTGTGAACTAAAGATGTGTTAGCTTGAAGTCTACTTGACGATATCCTTAATAATCATCACAATCAGCCACGCAAAAGTTGCCAGGCCGAGAGCGCTCATTAAGTACACAAGCAGTGCCCGCTCTTTTTGCTTGAAAATCGCGATGAGACCCAGCACAAAGGCAACCAGTGCCGCGAGTGTGCCCAAAAAGACGAGAAAACCAAGCAAATTGTCGGACATCGGGTTGATGAGCCCTGAGTTGATGAGGGCAAGCAGTAAGATGATTAAGGTAAAAATACCCAGTCCAAAGGCGAATTTACCCAGTTTTGTTTGGGGAAGCAAGTTGAATTTTTTATTATTAACGTCGTCCATATTTACTCCGTATCTTGCATCGTAAAGGTTTTGTGCGCGCTGCCAAAATGATGATGCGTTGTGCCATCCGGCATAGTAATTGTACTATTCTTTTGGTCCCGTGTAATTTCAAGCCCCATGTAACGCACGGTGACTGGCCACGGCACAGGATTGACGCCACTCACGCTTACTTTTGTTGGGCTGTAAATTTTGATACCGAGTATGTCCAAAAAAAGCGTGATCGGAAAAACGCCAGTGATATGGTTGGCTTTGCCGAAAGCTTGGCCATTTGCCACGCTAAAGCTTTCGTGCAGGGCGTGTTCTTGCTTCAACATAACAATCGCGCCATTTAGCAGGCGGTTAAAGAGTTGAAATGCCATGTCTTGCTCCCCTAAGGTCAGGAGATGTTGAATGAGCAAGCCGTTCCAGGCGATGTTGGCAGTACCGCTCGCGGGGCTAGGTTTGGGCACAGGGACTTGCTTGGGCAAGCCAAAAGTTTGTCCCACGTCTTCCGCGAGAAGCCAGGCGTCAACAATCTCTTGCAAGGCGGGGAAGTCCAGGTTAGGATCCCATGCCAAAAGGTGGCCGATCTCAGCCTGCTCAAGGTCGGCACGGTAGATGCTAATTTGTGTATCTGGTTCCAAAGTGCCCGTTATGTCATCAAGCTGGGAGAAAATCGCTTTGCTTGTATACAGAAAAACGCCAGGCAGCCACTGGATTGCCTCGCTTTGCAAGGCTTCGTTCACGACGTGTCCTTCAGCATCTGCGCCTTGCAGGCCTAAGCCCGATGGTTTGCGGGCTTGAAAGCTGGGCTTTATTTTGATATTAAGGCGACTGGCAGGCTCGATTTTCAGGGCTCCTTTGGGCAAAGAATCAAGGCTGCCTTCAAAGTAGAGTTCGCTGGAATGCGCGCGGTGTGAGTCGCGGTCGCGGGTGAGAAGGCCATTTTGGCGGAACTCTTGCATCCTGATTTCCAGTTTTTTGATGAGCGTCGTTAGCACCTTTTGGGTTTGCTGGTCGCTAATTACTCTTGCCATCAGGTTCAGGCTTTGGCATTCTTTCATCAATAAGGCTGCCAGTCCAAGTGTTTCCACCGTGGATATCGGCGTTATCAGGCGCTGGCTTTCAAGCAGATTGAAAGTGGGCGAATCGCTTAGCGCGGTTTGCTCAAAGCTGGACCACTCAGGCAGGCCGTCCTGATCGGCATCGTTTTGACGCCAAAACCAGGCGAAGAGTGAAGTTCTAAGGGCGGGGTAGAGCTCTTCAAGAAATTCTTTGTGGTCCAGATAGCTGTGAATAATCCAAGCGGTTTGGCAGAGCACAGGAAAAGCCAGTTCAGCGTCCTGGGTTTCGCCAGGTTTGGGAAGCGCATTGAGATAGCTTTTGAACAAGCGAACGCAATCGTCCACCCTGGCGGGTAAGAGAGCGTGAACCATTTGCCAGACGGAAAGCGCGCTGACGCGGTTTTTCTTTGCGATGGGCGCCTTTAAAAGCGGGGTATGTCTTTGGCTGTGCGGATTGCGCGTAGCAATAAGTGTGAGTGAATCATTATCGGCATCAGCACGCGAGAGATGATGCTGGGCCTGATGTTGCGCCATGCGCAGGGCGATATCCCAGTCCAAATTTGGCGTGGTGATGCTAATTTCGCGGGTTTGCTGGGCGAGTTCTTGGCGCGCTATTTCAGCGTCCCAGTTGACGGGAAAAATCGAAAAAACACGGTCATCTTCAGGTTTGGTGCCTTCAGATACTTTGCAGCGCCAAAAAATGTTCAAGGTTTCGCCAGGGCTGAGTAGTTTCGTGTTTTCCAGCGCCAGCTCTGGACTGATGGTCGGTTTGTGCATACCATCCACAATGACCGAAATTTGCAGTCCGTCACTTTCACCTTTGAGATAGGTGTGGATTTTGCGTCTGGTAAGCGTCATGCCATTTCTGGGGTCAAATCCGATGAGTTCTGCTGCCAGTCGCGCGCCAAGTTCATGCGCTACATTATCAGTATTTTTGACGCTGATACGTCCATCGAGCCGGTCTGGCGCAGGCAGCCAAATGTCAAAAGTCGCGCTGCAAACAGGACTGGGGCTCAAACCAAGCTGAAGATGGTTCGGTAAAAGATTACGGAATTGAGGTGGGCTGAAAAATTCGGAAATTTTGCGAAATCCGACTCGGTTTGCCATAAAGACAGGGAAGATTTGAAAACTCTGTGCCCGAAGTCCAAAACTGGTACTCAGCGTAATCGGTCCGTTATCCTGCAGCTTAACTTGCCAAACCGCGTCGGGTGCGCTTCCAAAAAACTGCTGGCTAAGATCCGCGCAAAAGCTAAGATTGACAGGGTCACCGGGCAGATAGGCTGTTGGACACATAAGCTAATTGTAACCTTCAAAGCTTTAATCGGTGTTATTTTGACAGGGCATTATCGATGTCGTTTACTGACAGGTGCGGAGCGGAATAGTGAAAACCCAAAAACGATAAAACCGAAGCCCTTGCGGTAGGTAGTTGAATGGTCTACAATTATCGTATGCGTTTTGACGTTTTTAGCCTGTTCCCAGAGATATTTGAACCTTATTTGGCGATTAGTATTCTCAAACGGGCCATCACGCATGGCCTTATTGAAGTGCATACGCACAATATCCGCGACTGGGCTTTTGATAAACATCATATGACCGACGACACGCCTTATGGTGGGGGCGGTGGCATGATTATGAAGCCCGAACCGGTCTTTGCCGCGGTGGAAGATGTGATGGGCAAACCACCCACTGACCCAGTCATTTTGCTCTGTCCGCAGGGCGAAGTTTTAAACCAGCAAATTGCCCGCGACCTTGCCCAGCACGAACGCATCGGCATCATTTGCGGACGTTATGAAAGCTTTGATGAACGTATCCGGCAACATCTGGCGACACGGGTGATTTCAATCGGCGATTTTGTCTTGACGGGTGGCGAACTGCCAGCGTTGATGCTGATGGACGCGGTGGGGCGCATCGTGCCGGGTGTTTTAGGCGACGCGGAAGCGACGCAGGAAGACTCGTTTGCTCCGGATGGGCTTTTGGAGTATCCGCAATATACCAAGCCGGCTGTTTTCAGGGACTGGGAAGTGCCGGAAATTCTGCAGGGGGGCAATCATGTGGAACAAGCCAAGTGGAAACGCCAGCAATCGCTTATCCGCACTTTTGAATGGCGACCCGACCTGCTTGAAAAAGCAACCCTGACAGACAAGGACAAAAAGTTCCTGGAAAACTATAAAAAATCACTTGAAGAGTACAATGAACAAAAGCCAGCATCTTAAGCCTGGCTTTTGTGTTTAAGATTATAGAACATACAAAAGGAGAAATAATGAGTCATTCAATGCAAAAACAAGACCGTATTCAATGGGGAAAACTATTTTTGATCGGCTTTGGCTTTTTTGGTGTCAGTGTGCTTTGGAGCCTGTACAATACCTACGTGCCATTGCTTTTAGATGCCAAGTTTGGACTTGATTCCGTGGCAATTTCAATCATTATGGTACTCGATAACATCGCGGCTTTTCTTATTCAGCCCGCGGTTGGGGTATGGTCAGACAATTTACGCACCAAAATAGGGCGTCGTTTGCCATTCATTATCGTTGGCGCGCCACTCGCCGCGGTAGCCTTTGGGCTTATCCCCCTGGCGCAAACATTACCAGTACTCCTGGCTTGTACGGTAACAACACTGCTGGCGATGGCGTTTTGGCGCACGCCCGTGGTGGCTTTGATGCCGGACGTTACCCCCAGCAAGTTCCGCTCGCAAGCCAACGGCGTAATCAACTTTATGGGTGGCTTGGGATTGGTTTTGGGGACTTCCGTTGGCGCGGCCCTGGTAAAGATGGACCATCCCTTAGCTGGCGCGTTCCCGTTCTGGTTTGGCTCCATTCTGGTTATTCTTGCGGCGGTGCTGGTCTTCATCTTTGTACGCGAACCAGAATATGAAAAACACGAAGGCGAAGAAAAACCAAAAAGTGCCAGCACACTGGATGGTTTGAAAGAAGTCTTTACAGGCAAACAACGCGACGCGATTCTGATCTTTTTAGCGATTTTCTTTTGGTTTATCGCCTATAACGCGATTGAAACTTTCCTGTCGTTATATGGAAGAAACTTCCTTGGGCTCAGCGATAGTGGCGCCGGGCAACTGATTACCAGCGTGGGCGCGAGCTTCCTGCTGTTTGCCATCCCCGCCGGCTTAATTGGCGCTAAATTTGGCAGACGCAGAACTATCTTGACCGGTCTCGCGATTATGGTTTTGACGATGAGCTCAATGTTCTTTATTCCCAAGGATATTTTACTCACCACGCATGGTCGCATTCCGATCCTGGGCGACTTTATGAACGTGACCATCATCCTGCTTTTGGCGGGTATTGGCTGGGCTCTGATTAACATCAACTCCTTGCCGATGGTGGTTGATTTAACGACCAAAGACCGTGTGGGTACCTATACGGGACTCTACTACTTCTTCTCGACGCTTTCAGCCATCATCGGACCCCTGCTGAACGGTTTGATTGTAAAACTTTCCGGTGGCGATTATGGTCAGATTATGCTGGTGGGGCCGATCTTCATGGCACTGGCTTTTCTCGCGATTGTGTTTGTGAAACGCGGTGAGATTAATCCTGAAGCTGACCGACGCCATGCCAAAGACTATACAGAAGAGTACGAAGGTATTGACGCGATTTTGTAGCGTCTTTTCTAATAACTGAATTGTAAATTTTTGCAAATCCCGCAAAAGAAAGCAAGGAATTTCATTGCGGGATTTGCTTTGTTAATATATACTTAACACACGCATAACGGTACCATGGGTACCAACTTTACCAAAATTTAATATAAAAGGAGTATGGAATGAAGAAACGATTATTATCAATTTTGGCTATCTTGCTCGTTGCCGGTTTAGTGCTCGGTGCATGTACGCCAAAAACCCCCGTAGTGGATGAAGCCCCCGAAGGCGCAGATGTTGATCAACCAACCGAAACCTTTAAAGTCGGCTTGGTTACCGACGTTGGTGTGGTTGATGACAAAAACTTCAACCAGGCAACATGGGAAGGTGTTCTTGCCGCGCAAAAAGAACTCGGTTTTGAAGCCAAGTACATCGAGACAAAAGACGCCAAAGACTATGATGCCAACATCCAACTTTTCGTTGATGAAGGTTTTGATGTCATCGTGACCGTTGGTTTTGCCCTTGGCGAAGCAACTATCAATGCCGCAAAAGCCAATCCGGAAATTGCCTTCATTGGTGTTGACCAATTCCAGGGCGAAGTCGTTCCTGGTGTCGCAGGCTTGATCTTTGACGAAGCGCTTTCTGGTGTTTTGGCTGGTGTTTTGGCTGCTAATCTCACCGAAACCAAAACCATCGCAGCTGTTTTAGGTACTGACCTGGTTCCGCCAGTGGTTAACTACAACCGCGGTTATGTTGGTGGTGCTAAATGGTTTGATCCTGAAATCAGCATTATTTCCACCTACCATCCCGGTGGCATGGATGTAGCGTTTACTGACCCCGAGTGGGGTGCATCAACCGCTAAACAAGCTATTGAACAAGGCGCTGATATTGTCTTCGCTGCTGCTGGTAATACCGGTAATGGCGCGTTGATTGAAACCGCTCAGCATGATGGTCTGTTCTGCATCGGTGTTGACACTGACCAGTGGCTGACCGTTCCTGAAGCTCACAAATGTTTGGTTTCATCTGCGACGAAAGACATCACTTTGTCTGTGGTTGAACTTATCAAGCTTGCTTATGAAGGCAACTTCCCTTCAGGCAACTACGTTGGTGGTTCCTCACTGGCACCTTTCCACGATTTTGAAAGCATCATTACGGAAGAAATCCAAGCCAAACTCAAAGAGGCCTTAGAAGCCTACAATGCTGGCAAGATTGAACTTCCTGAAAAGTAAGTTTAGTTACCAGCTGTAAACAACAGCAAAATAAGGTGCCACGAAAGTGGCACCTTATTCCTATAAAAAAGATTGGAGGTAATCCAGCGTGGAAGAACAAACACCCTCCCAAAATAACTGGTTAAAAAAAGTTTGGTTTTCCGTAAGAATTCCATTTTTAGCAATTATCTTAGCGCTTTTAGTGGGCGCGATTATCTTATTAGTTTCAGGTGCGAATCCACTGGAAGCCTATTGGCAGCTTTTTAAAGGTGCTTTCGGCTCATGGAGAAATATCCAAAGAGTCCTGGAAAAATCTACCCCCTTAATCTTTGCGGGTTTAGCCGTGGCATTAGGTTTTAAGGCGGGTCTTTTTAATATCGGCGCGCAAGGGCAACTCCTGTTGGGCGCGCTTATGGCCGGATATGTTGGTTTTGCAGTCAAAGGTTTGCCTGCTTATATTCACATCCCTCTGGCCCTTTTGGCGGGATTACTGACCGGTGCTGTGTTTGCCGCGATTCCTGGCTTGCTTCGGGCTTATTCCGGCGCCCATGAGGTGATTTCGACCATCATGCTTAACTATGTGGCAATCAACCTTAGCGACTATTTTTCTGAAGGTCCATGGAAAGACACCACTCCGGGTAACATTGTTTCGCGCTTGCCTGCTATTCAACCATCAGCAGAGATACCAAACATTGGGCCTGTACCCGTTGGGTTTATCGTGGCGGTACTAACGTCCTTGTTGATTTGGTTTGTGATTAATCGCACGACTTTTGGATTTGAGATCAACTCGGTTGGATTGAACCCACATGCTTCAAAGTATGCCGGTATGCGCACGAAACTGCTTATTGTAGCGGCAATGGTGGTTAGTGGCGCGTTGGCAGGCGTGGGTGGCGCGGTGGAAACAATGGGTGTGGTAGGTCGTTTCCAGCCAGGCTTTAATACCGGCCTTGGTTTTGATGGTATTACTGTCGCGCTTTTGGCCCGCAATAATCCGATTGCAGTTATTCTTTCGTCGCTCTTTTTAGGCGCGATGAAAGGTGGCGCGAATACGATGCAGTTTTACGCGAATGTTCCTAATCAGATTATCGACATCATTCAGGGCACCATGTTACTTTTTGTGACGGCTGAAATGGTGGTTCGATGGGTCTTTAAACTACGTAAACAACGAGATACCGAAATCACGGTTACCTCAGGATGGGGGCAAAGATGATTAGCAAAACAGTCGATAAGAAGCGTGAGCTTTCCATTAATTGGAAATTGTTGCGTCAGGTCATTCTAGGCTTGGTTATAGTGGCCGCGATTTTGTTTTTCAACGCCCGCTCTCCGGAAAAAACATCTGCTGTGTTAAGCAGTACTTTACGCTACGCGGTGCCACTCATCCTGGGCGCCTTGTGTGGTATTTTCTGTGAACGGGCAGGAATTGTGAATATTGGTATTGAAGGGCAGATGTTATTCTCTGCTTTTCTTTCATATATGACCAACGTTTGGACCGGTAATTTGCTCTTGTCCTTGCTGGTGGGTATGTTGACCGGCGCGGTCTTAGGCCTGTTTTTAGCTTTTCTTTCAATAAAGCTTAAGCTGAACCAAACCATTGGCGGTACGGTTATCAATATTTTGGCAACAGGTATCACGGGCTATTTCTATCAAACTGGCTTAACAACGCAAGGCAAACTTTGGAATATTCCCCTGGGACCATTGGCTAAAATTCCGTTAATCGGACCGGTTTTGTTCAATAATCCTCCCATTACCTATATCGCGATATTGCTTGTCATTTTCTCGCAGGTGCTTTTGTTCCATACCCGATGGGGCTTGCGCACCCGCGCGGTTGGGGAACATCCCCGGGCGGCTGACACTTTGGGTGTTGATGTCTTCAAAATCCGTTATTGGAATGTGATTATTGGTGGCGTCATGGCAGGTTTGGCTGGATCATTTTTGACCCTGGAAGGGGTTGGCATGTTTGAACGTGGCATGACTAACGGCCGGGGTTTCATCGCTTTGGCAGTGATGATTTTTGGAAAATGGAACCCGATTTCATCAGCGCTGGCAGCCTTGTTCTTTGGTTTCGCTAACGCGATGCAAATTCAGTTACAGTTCATGGGAATTCAAATTCCACATCAGTTTGTGGGTATGATTCCATATCTGCTGACCATTATTGTAGTTTCTGGCTTTGTGGGCAGGTCGCGTGCGCCCGCGGCTGAAGGCATTCCCTACGAGAAGGAGTAAGTATGGACAATACATATTCTAAAACAGCTGATGCCCTTATGGATACTGATAAAAGCGTTATCTTAGAAGCAAAACATATTTACAAGACTTTTCCGGGTACGGTCGCCAATGACGATGTGAGCCTTGAACTGCGCAAAGGCGAGGTACTGGCATTACTGGGTGAAAATGGCGCGGGAAAATCGACCCTGATGAACGTCATCTATGGGCTTTACACCCAGGATAAAGGCGAAATTTTCCTGAATGGCGAACCTTATGCCATCGACAATCCGCATGATGCGATTAATGCTGGAATCGGCATGGTTCACCAACACTTTATGCTGGTGCCGGTTTTCTCGGTTTTGGAAAACATGATGCTGGGCGCGGAAACCACAAAGGGGCCCTTTTTGAATAAAAAGGCAGCCGAGGCTAAACTGCGCGATTTATCTGAAAGCTTTGGGCTTGAAATTGACCCACATGCTATTATCGAAGAATTGCCGGTTGGCCTTCAACAACGCGTTGAGATTCTCAAGGCGCTTTATCGCGACGTTGAGATTTTGATTTTGGATGAACCAACTGCTGTACTGACCCCACAGGAAACCGAAGAGCTTTTTAAGATTATGCGCCGTCTGACCGAGCGCGGTGTTTCCATCGTCTTTATCACGCATAAACTGAAAGAAGTTTTGGCGGTTGCTGACCGCATTATCATTATGCGCCGCGGCAAAGTGGTGGGCACCACTACACCTGCTGAAACTGACGAGCATGGACTGGCAAGTATGATGGTCGGACGCGAAGTGATTTTGGAAGTTGAAAAAGCGCCCGCGCAAGTCGGAAAAGTGGTTCTGGAAATTGAGCACTTAAACATTCATGACAACAATCAGATGCACAGCGTGCGTGACATTTCACTAAGTGTGCGTGCCGGTGAGGTGCTGGGCATTGCGGGTGTTCAAGGTAACGGACAGAGTGAGTTTGTGGAAGCCATTACCGGTTTGCGTCGCTATAACAGTGGCGAGATTCGCATTGATGGCAAACGTATGCCCCAAGAGAAACCACGAACGCTGGTTGAACACGGTATGGCGCATATTCCAGAAGATCGACAAAAACACGGGCTTGTTTTGCAATATCCTTTGACATCCAACTTTGTGCTTTGCACGTATTATCGCGAGCCATTTTCAAGGCATGGCATCTTAAACGAAAATGAGATTTTGCGAAATGCTGAGGAACTCATGGAACGCTTCGACGTGCGCGCGCCATCGCCTGTTACCGTCGCTGGTGATTTGAGCGGTGGTAATCAGCAAAAGGTGATTGTGGGGCGTGAACTTAGCCGTGAAGTGTCGCTGGTGATTGCCAACCAACCCACGCGCGGTTTGGACGTGGGCTCGATTGAGTATATCCACAAGACGCTGATTGAAATGCGCGATGCTGGCGTTGGTGTTTTGCTGGTGTCTTCGGAACTTGATGAAATTATGTCGATCAGTGACCGCATCGCGGTGATTTACCGTGGCGAAATTCTGGCAGTCTTGGATGCTGCTGAAGCGAGTCGCGAAGAAATCGGCTTGCTGATGGCTGGGCATATTTCAGAATAAGCAAGCGAATGAGATAAGATACAGGCACTTGAAAGGGTGCCTGTATTTTTTACTGGGCGGTGACGATTCCAGGTAATCGGATGAAGATTAGAATCCATAAGGTAAACAAGCAGAAACTGGCGTAAAATAACTTTGTTTTACATGATTTAGGTTTTTTGTTTAATTAATGCAAAAACTTTACAATTTCTTATTCTTTAGACAATGAAAAAGGGGTATAATGTAAAGTAAGGAGAAAATATGTCTAAAATAGTAGTTTCTAATATTTCTAAAAGTTTTGGCAAAACCCGTGCCGTAAAGGACATTTCATTTGACGTGCGCGCCGGTGAAATTTTTGGTCTTTTGGGGCCAAACGGGTCTGGCAAAACGACCACTATCCGCATCATTCTGGACATATATCAGCCTGATAGTGGCAAAGTGGCTATTTTGGGCGGCCCGATGACCGCCGATAAGAAAAATCATATTGGTTATTTGCCTGAGGAACGTGGATTGTATCAGGATATGGCGCTGGAACGGGTGCTAACCTATATGGCGAGTTTAAAAGGTATGGCGGATGCGGACATCAAAACAAAATTGCCTGCCTATTTAGAAAAATTTGATCTCGCCGCGCATGCCAAGAAGAAGTGCAAAGAGTTAAGTAAAGGTATGCAACAAAAAGGGCAGGTTATCGCGACCTTGATTCATGACCCTGAGCTGATTATTATCGACGAGCCTTTCGCCGCGTTAGACCCCATCAACACGCAACTGGTGAAAGATGTGCTTGAAGAAGAGCGCGACAAGGGCAAGGCGATTGTGATGTGTACGCATCAGATGAGCCAGGTGGAGTCCTTGTGCGACCGCCTCGTTTTGGTTGACCAGGGTCGGGTTTTGCTAACCGGCAGTCTGGAAGAAATTGCTGAGCACTATAAAACCAACGAAGTCTTGATTAAACCCGTTAGCGCCTTGCCTGCGAGTTTGCCAGATGTGCGTGAGATTAGCCGGGTGAATGGCAGTTACAAGCTTAGCCCGGAAGAAGGCGTGACCCCCAGCCAGTTACTGGAAACGCTGGTGAGCAATGGCGTGGCGATGGAAAGTTACAAGGTCTTGGTTCCATCTCTGGATGAAATATTTATTCATGTGGTGGCCGAAGGAAAAAAGCAAAATGACTAAGCTTTTCAAGGTCGCCAAATTTGAGTACACGCGCAATGTCTTTACCAAACGTTTTTGGGTGGCGTTGTTGCTGGTACCGTTGCTGTTTATCCTTTTTAGTTTGATTTCGACTTTCATCTCGTTTAAGTCGGTGGATACGCGTCCGGTTGGGCTTATTGACAGGGCTGGAATCATCACGCAAGCCCAAAAGCTAAAGGAAAAACCGGGGTTATTTGAAATTCAGATTGAGTTTGTTCCATTTACCGACGAAGACGCAGCTAAAAAAGCCAGTTTGGCGGGGGAACATCAAGGTTATATCATTATCCCGGAGGATTACACTACAAGTTATGAGATAATCTGGAAGGGAAACAAGGCGATTACGGAAGAGGTTATGGATTTCGCGACGCAATATCTCAGCGAGAACTTAATTGTCAACGAAACTATCCCTAATAAAGCGCGCATTGAAGAAGGAATGAATCTGCGACTCGAAAGTCTGGATGGTTCCATTAAATCAGCGGGTGCATCGTGGCAACGCATCATTCCGCCAATCGTTATCAGCATGCTGTATTTTGCTCTTGTGATGGGCAGTGGCAACTATCTTTTGCAGTCCCTGGTGGAAGAAAAAGAAAACCGCACAATTGAAATTATGCTCACCACAGTTTCTCACAAACAGTTGATGGCTGGTAAGATTATCGGCAATATTGGGGTGGGTGTTACACAGTTGCTTGTGTGGGCGGTCATCATTGCTGTGGCACTCTTTATTTTCCGGGCGCGCATACCGCTTTTGAGTGAGCTGATTCCTGATCCTGCTTTGATGGCATTGAGCCTGGTCTTAATGTTGGTTTCGTTTGTGTTTACCGCCTCAGTACTGGCTATATTTGGCGCCACGGTGACCGAATCGCAGGAAGGACAACAGATGATTGGTTTGGTTGTCGTTCCGATCCTTTTGCCCGTTTATACATTAAGCGTCTTTATGAATTCACCTAACGGTGTCCTGGCGCGAATTTTGAGTTTTTTCCCTTTCAGTTCACCTCTCGCCATGAGCCTGCGGATGGCATTTACGCACGTGCCCACGCTTGAAATTTTGCTTGTACTCGTTGTTCAGGTATTGTTCGCGATTGGTGCGATGTGGCTGGCAGGGCGCGCGTTTGAGTTGGGCATGCTCCAGTTTAACAAAAAAGTTTCGCTTTTCAAATTGTTCAAAAAGGAGGCTGGCGATGCGTAAGATTTGGCGTGTTTTTAAATATGAATTTATGAGCGTGGTCAGTCGCCGTTCGTTTATCTTGGGTTTGATTTTAGTGCCTTTGCTTCCAACGATCATTATCGGTTTGGTAAGCTTGTTGAAACCCAAGGACTCACCCGATTTAGTGAAAACGATTGTTAAAGAAGTCAGCACTACTAAACCTTATGGTGTTGTTGATGAAAGTGGCTTGATTAATGACTATCCAAATTGGGCCATGGGGCAGCTGATACCCTTTGAAGATGAAAGTTCTGCCAGGCAAGAAACCCAGGCTGGCAATTTGGACGGTTTCTACGTCGTTTCGGCGGATTATCTCGAAACGGGTGATGTTTTGCTGGTGAAGCCTGAAGTTAGCATGGTCGCGGAGATGGCATATAACGCGACGTTTGAGGAGCTGATTCGCTATAACCTGGTCAATGGGAACGATGAATTGTATGCCAAGCTGGTCAACCATGTTAAAGTAACGACGGAATATCTGGATATTGAACAAGCTGATACCCGTGACCAAAAAGATCCCAGTACCTTTATGGTGCCATTCTTCATTTCGTTTTTCTTCTACATGTTGGTTATCATCAATTCAAGTTTGATGTTGGATTCGGTGACAAAAGAGAAGGAAAATCGTACCATGGAGATTCTTCTTTCGTCAGCAGAACCCGTGGATATCTTCGGGGGTAAGATTCTGGCGCGCGGTTTGGCATCACTTTTGCAAACTGTGGTTTGGCTGGCTACGATTTTACTGTTGGCAAAGTTGAGCAATCTTACCTTGCATCTGCCATTCAAGCTGGAAATTCCAACAGCGGTATTTACCTGGGGTATTCCTTACTTCTTGTTGGGCTTTTTGTTGTATGGAAGTCTGATGGCGGGTTTGGGCGCGATGGTGCCTAATACGCGTGAGGGAGGGCAGTTTTCTCTTATCATGAATATGCCCCTGATATTGGCGTATCTTGCATTGAGTGAATTCGTTACTAACCCGAATAGTGCGGTAACCCTGTTTCTTAGCCTGTTCCCGCTCACATCCACGATTGTAATGCCCACGCGTCTGGTGATTGGCGCCGTACCGATTTGGCAGCTGATCGTCGCGCTTTTGTTGCTGGTGCTGGCAGTTTGGCTTGTTGTGCGGGGTGCCGCCAACTTGTTCAGTTCCCAAAACCTGCTTTCAGGTCAAAAATTCAACCTGAAGACCTTTTTCTCTACGTTACTGTTCGGAAAGAAATCCCAAAAAGCATAACCTTTTCTGGATTGTAACTTGCAACTGAATAAGCATAGGACTCTATCAGAATCCTATGCTTATTGGCGTTAAGTGAATGTGAAAAGACGGTGTTTCGGAGGATCTATGAAACAATTTAAGACAATCAGCCTGTTTATTGTCGTCGTTGCGATGATATTGAGTGCCTGTAAACCGAACAGTTCAGACGCGAGCCCAACAGATCAGCTGGACGATATTCGCACGGTGGCAGCGCGCACGATTGAAGCACTCACCACGCAAATGCTGCAAACCGATTATGCCCGACAGACCGAAACGAGATTCTCAGACAATGAAACGCCAACACCACCAAGCGAAGTATCCCCCGCGACGGACACAGCGGTTCCAAGCGCCAGTTTTGATACTACGCCTGTACCGACTGATGCTGTACCGACTGTAGAAAAACCATGCGACCTGGCTTTTTTCGAAGGTGAAACGATTCCCGATGGGAGTGAACTTTATCCCGGCACCGTGTTCCAAAAAACCTGGACTTTACGTAACGAAGGAAGCTGTACCTGGACCAAAGATTACTCGGTGGTCTTTATCAGTGGCGATTCAATGTCCGCGCCAGCCGTGATGCCTTTGACCGAAAAAGACATCAAGCCAGGCGAAAGCCTTGTGATAACCATGCCCCTGATCGCGCCAACTTTGGGCGGCGAGTATCGCGCTCATTTCAAATTGCGCAACGCGGCAGGGGTAATATTCGCGTTTAGAAATCCCGACCATAGCTTTTGGGCGGATATCAAGGTGGTGGAGGGCAAAATTCACCTGGTTCACGCTTATTGTGGCGCGCAATGGACAAGCCAGGCGGGCACTTTGCATTGTCCCGGTCAGCCAGGTGACGCTGGTGGGTATGTCTATTCTGATAACGCGCCTGTGCTGGAAACCGGTGGCATTGACGATGAGCCGACCCTTTGGCTGGGTTTAGGCGCGGGGCAAGATAGCTACATTATGGGCGTTTATCCCGCGATGAAGATCCCCGAAAAAGCGCAGTTCAGCACTGTTTTGGGCTGTGGATATGGCTTGAGCCGCTGCCATGTGAAGTTTACCCTGGCATATCAGGAAGGCGAAGGGCAAATGTATGAACTTGGGTCCTGGGAAGAACACTACGACGAACAGTTTACAAAGATTGCACTCGATTTAAGTGCGTTAGGCGGAAGGACAGTAAAGATCATATTAATCGCGCGCGCGATGGGTTCCGCAGAAGATGGTAAAATTCATTTATTAGAGCCTGTAATCAAACCTTGATTCTTTACCGGACCTGGCTTTTAAAAACCTTGTAACGAGGATTTGCCATTTGTAAACTGGCATTGGAGTAATGATGAAAAACATAAAACGCTATCTAATGATTCTTATCGGTCTGACGCTTCTCGTTGGACTTGGGGCGTGTGGAAAATCAAATAAAACTGACATGAATTCGGCCATGTCGACCGCGGTGCAGGAAACAATAACCATGGGCGAAACTCGCACAGCTATCGCGCGACCGAGTGACACACCCATACCCAGTCCGACCATGATGCCTACCATTCCACCGATTGAACCAACTTCACCACAACCCACTTTCGATATGACCGCCATCTATGGCATTACGCAATCCCCGCCACCTGCTGTTACAAATCCAGTCGCGACTCCTACCACCATGGCTGGCGGGACTGATCGTGGCGATTGGGGACGTACTGTGCCCGCGGATGGGACCTTGATTGATGGGGGTACCACGTTCAAGGTGCAGGTGACTATCGTCAATACTGGCACGACCACCTGGAACACGGGATATTATATAAAACACGTCAGTGGACCTGATATGGGTGTTACCAAGAAGTTTAACATGCCAACGAGTGTGGCGCCGGGATTGTCGGTTACATTTGATATTGAATTTACCGCGCCAGTTATGATTGGAACGGTCAAAAGCGACTGGGCGATTTTCAACCAAAATAACGTCGCTATTGGCTATTTCTATTTTGAATACGAGATTGATTAAACAAAAGTGAACACTCCCAGTTTGGAAACACGAATTAAAGCCGAGGCACGCCGCCTTGGCTTTGTTTTGTGTGGCATCACCAAGCCAGAGAGCGTTGAAGGCTTTCAGCGTTTTGAGGCCTGGCTTGAAAAAGAACTCCATGCGGATATGGGTTATCTTGCCCGTCCGGATACGCTTGCCAAGCGCCAAGAGCCTGGTCGCTTGCTGGCGAACTGCAAAAGTGTGATATGTGTGGCTTTGCCCTATCCGCCTGCCAAAGGTATTGCTAACATTGCCGCCTACGCGCGCGTGCCAGACTACCATATCGTCCTGCGCGAAAAATTAGAGCAATTGGCCTGTTTCATCGAAGAAATGCTGTTTAAAAAAATTGACACCTATATCGCGGTGGACAGTTCACCGGTACTGGAGAAAAGCCTGGCGGTTCAGGCGGGCTTGGGTCTGGTAGGCAGAAACACGTTGTTGATTAATGAAACTTACGGTTCGAGTTTTTTTCTGGGAGAGTTGTTTGTAGATCTTGACCTGCAAGCGGACGAAGCCCTGACTGGGGATTATTGTGGCGACTGCACGATTTGCGTGGACGCCTGCCCAACCGGCGCGCTGTTGGGCGATAAAACCATGGACGCCAGTCGTTGTTTAAGCTATTTGACGGTTGAAAATCGGGGGGATATTCCACCTGAAATTCGCTGGCAAATGTCGGGGCAGGTGATCGGTTGTGATATCTGCCAGCTGCTTTGTCCTATGAATCAAGGGCTGGAGTCTTCTGAATCTGATTTAGGACTATACCAGGTCTTACCTGCCAAACTGGATTTGCCAGCCTGCCTGGCGATGGACGAAGAAAGCTATAAAGCGATGTTTGGCAAAACGGCAGTCTCGCGCCTGAAATACAAGAGCTTTAGGCGTAATGTCATCCTGGCGATGGCGGATTCAATCAGCCAGGAAACCCTGGAGATTCTCAAGTCTGCCATCGTGCACGAAGCAGACCCCATTTGCAAAGACGCCATGCAGTGGGCGATTGAAGTTGTCCGCCATCGTTTATCTATGCCATAAAACCATCTCTGCAATAGCTTTTACAAGCGTTTTTCTTGTGATGTCATCAGAATATGGCATAATTAAGCCATCAACTTTTTGCGCGGAGGCTCGCATGAAAAATTTGCACGTTATCTCACATACTCACTGGGACAGGGAGTGGTACCATACTTTTCAACAATTTCGTCTGCAACTGGTTCATCTGATTGATAATCTTTTCGTCATTTTAGATAACGACCCCAACTACCTGTACTATATGTTGGATGGGCAAACCGTCGTGCTTGAAGACTATCTGCGCATGCGCCCGGAGAACACCAGCAAGCTTAAAAAATACATTCAGGAAGGTCGCATTTTAATCGGCCCCTGGTACGTTTTACCCGACGAATTTTTGGTTTCGCCTGAAGCGACCGTGCGCAATCTCTTGGTTGGCGAGGAGATTTGCGAGCAATTTGGGCGAAGAATGATGATTGGTTACCTGCCCGACCCATTTGGTCATATCGGGCAGATGCCGCAGATTTTGCGCGGTTTTGGCATTGATACAAGCGCTCTGTGGCGCGGTGTCGTGCCAGAGATGCCCACCGCGTTCACCTGGCAAGCCCCCGATGGCAGCCAGATTTTGCTGGGTCATCTCTATTATGGCTATGGCAATATCGCGCACTGGCCCGTGGCTGACAAGGAACGTTCCATGCAGTTGCTTGAGAATGCTGTCAAGCGTTTGGAGCCCCACAGCAACACGTCGCAGTACCTGATGATGCAGGGCACTGACCATCTCGAACCCCATCCGGAAACATCGGAGCATATCCGGTTTTACAACGAAAACAATCCCGATAAAAACATTGCGATTCACTCCACCTTGCCCGCTTATTTTGCAGCTTTGAAACAGGAAATTGAAGAAAAAGGAATCTCTTTGCCGGTGCATATCGGCGAGTTGCGCGACCCGCAAAAAGCGCATATGCTGCCCGGCGTTTTGAGCACGCGCATGTGGATTAAGCAACGTAACTGGTTCGCGCAAACGATGCTGGAGCGTTGGGTGGAACCCTTTAGCGTTTGGGCGGAAACACTTGAAAGAGGCACAGACGCCTTTGGTCCTGTAACGATTCATCAAGGCACGCCACGCATCGCCAACCCGGCTTCATTAATTCGTGAATCCTGGAGAACTTTAATGAAAAACCACGCCCACGACTCGATTTGTGGCTGTTCGGTTGACGAAACGCACGAGGATATGGTGCCGCGCTTCGATAAAGTGGATGAGCTTAACAAATATCTTCTTAATCAGTCCACAAATGCTATTCTCTCGCATATCACCACAACTGCACCAGAGGGTGTGGAAGCCCCTGTTCTGGCGATTACGGTCTTTAATGGCGCGCCGGTCGGGTTTTCGGGCATGGTACAAACCGATATCACGATTCCATTTGATGACGACTTTGATTTGAGAGACGAAAATGGCAATCTTGTGGATAAATCCCTGACATTCTCGGACTATGCCAGCTTTGAAGAACATATCTACACCATCGCTAATCTAAGTACGCGATTCGAGGAAGTCAATGAAAGCGGTTACAACGGCAAACACTTGCTGGACCTTGAAATTGATTTTGACGAAGAAGAAAATGTCTGGAGTATTCATGCCATTGTGTCGGATATCATCTCGCCTGATGAAGCTCTTTTGGAAAAGAAAACGCAGGAAGTGATTAACAAGCTTCTTGAGCTAAATCCCGAGACACCCGTAAAAGTGATTATCTTTACTGGGTATCCAGGTAATTTGGTCTTCTACGCCAACGATGTGCCCGCTTTTGGTTATAAAACTTATTGGCTGTGCTTTAGCGACTCTGTAGAAACAGAAGATGAACTTGATTTTGAACCAGTGGCTGACGATGAGATTGCGGAGCTGGAAAACGAATGGCTGAAGATTACTTTGGACCGCTTTGATGGCAGTTTCAGCATTTTGGACAAACGCAATGGCGCGGTTTATGAAAATCAGGGTGTTTTGGCATCTGTGGGTGACAGAGGCGATGAGTATAACTTTACACCCACCCCCGACGATTCGCTATATCTGATTGAAGTCAAAGACGTGGCATATGTTCCGCGAGCGTTTGACCACGCAATTGGCGTTGTTTTTGATATGGTCTTGCCGGAAGGTTTGGATTATAAAACGATGGATCGTTCTGAAGAAACAATCGTTAGCCGGGGCATGATGCTGATTAGTCTTGACCCAGGTCAGGCTTGTGTGGATATCTCCGTGTTTTTTGAAAACAACGCGTGTGACCATCGCCTTGCGATGCATTTTGACGTCGATTTCCCCATCGAAAAGGTGCTTTATGATGGCCATTTTGATATCGTTGAACGCCCGCTTGATTTGCCTGAATTTGACGAAAGCTGGCGCGAACACCCCCGGCCCGAACAACCGCAGGGCGCCTTTGTGGATGTGCTTGGTCACAAACAGGGCTTGATGATTGCCAACCAGGGCTTGCCGGAAGTCGCGGTAAAACGCTATGAAGATTCGGACTCTTCGAGCATTGCCATCACTTTGTTGCGCGCGGTCAGCGAGCTTTCGCGGTCTGATTTGTTCAACCGCTTTGGGCATGCCGGCCCGGAATACACAACCCCCGCCGCGCAAATGCTGGGTGAGAATCTGGAATATAACCTGCGTATTATTCCCCATGACGGAAACAGCTCCGTGGCGCGCCCCTTGGCTTACGCTTTCCAAAGCCAGCCACATACCGTCGTAACGCCATTACAGGCTGGCGATTTGCCATCTGATGCTTACATGATTGACGTGAACCATCCCGATTTTCACGTTACTGCCATCAAGGAAGCCGAAGACAAACAAGGCTATATCGTGCGGGGTTACAACCAAAGTGATGAGCCCATTCTCGTAAACCTGCGTAGTCATATGCTGGCAAAACGGGCTGCTAAGGTACGTTTGGATGAGACTTTTGTGGAAGAATTAGCTCTTAGCGCGGATGGCGCGGTGCGTTTTGAAGCCCGACCAAAAGAAATTGTGACGGTTTACTTTGGGTTGAAAGCCTAAATGACGGGAACGGACAAAAAAGCAGACTTCTATATTGGCGATATTCCCATCCATGGACGCCTGATTTTGGCACCCATGGATGGGCTTTCTGATATGGTTTTTCGGCGCATCACGCGTCAACTTGGCTCGGCTTATTCGGTCTCCGAATTCATCAACACGCTCGATTTCATGTATTCAAAGGTCTATCAGCGCAAGCGTTTGTTTTTCCACGAAGATGAACGCCCCTTTGTGGCGCAAATATTGGATAACGACCCTGTGCGCATGGCAGAAAACGCGGCTTATATCCAGGAACGCTTCAAGCCAGACATGATTGACGTCAATCTGGGCTGTCCGGCGCGGACGGTTTCCGGCAGGGGAGCGGGTTGCGCGCTGATGAAAAGCCCCGAACTCGTCAAGCAGATCTTTGAACAGGTTTGCAAGGTGGTTACGATCCCGGTGACCGCGAAAATCCGCCTGGGTTGGGATGATAATTCGATGAATTACATGGAGATTGCGTCCATCGCGGTAGAGCGGGGCGCGAAAGCGGTGGCGATGCACGCGCGCACAAAAAAGATGGCCTTTGGAAAAACGGTGCGCTGGGAGCATATCGCCACGCTAAAGAAAGCCATGCCGGTACCGGTCATTGGCAATGGCGAAGTGCGCAGTGTTGCCGACGCCAAACGTATGTTTGAAGAAACCGGTTGTGACGCGGTGATGATTGGCCGCGCGGCCAAGGCGAACCCATGGATATTTTCATGGCGTGACCGTGAGCAGGTCGCTGTGGAAGAAGTGTTTTATTTGGCGCGCTATCAATTACGACAAATGCTGGAAGTAAATCCGGAAAATGCCATTATGCCCTTCAGGAAATATCTCAAAGCTTATTTGGAGCCTTATAATCTGCCCAGGGACGAGATGAAAACTCTCTTGACGGCCCGTGAGCCTGAGCGTCTTTTCGCATTGATAGACGCAGTTCATGAACGACTCATCGCTGAAGAAAACTGATTGTGAATAGGCATAAATAAGAAAAAACCCCGAGTTTATCGGGGTTATTGGCTTTTCTTAGATGGTATTTATTTCGGATTTTTACGCAAGCGCAGTCTCGACCACAGCGGCGAAAGCCTGTGGGTCGCGCACGGCGAGATCAGCCAAAACCTTGCGGTTGAGAATGATGTCGCTTCTGCGTAAGGCCGCGATCAGTTTGCTGTAGGTGGTGCCGTTGATACGGGCAGCAGCGTTGATACGCGAAATCCAAAGCCGGCGCAAGTCGCGTTTGCGATTGCGGCGGTCGTTATAGGCATACCATTGAGCCTTCATAAAGGTCTCGTTGGCACGTCTAAAAAGTTTACTTCGGGTACCTTCGTACCCTCTGTTTTGGGCAACCAAGCGACGGTGTCGTCTTGCTCGGTATGGTCCAGCTTTAACTCTTGCCATAATTTATCTCCTTTGCGGTCCCCTGGGCGTCAGATTAATCACATCTCGTTGTAAACACCCAGCAGCCACTAAAAAAACGGGTTCGACAGGGCTAAAATTAGTCCCTTTTGCTCATATAGGGTGCTAAGCGCTTGATGTGCTTAACCAAGCCGCTGGAGGTAACCTCAAGCGTTTCGGCGAGCAAATACTTGGTTCGCTGGGAAGTGTGTCGGCGCAAGTGACCTTTACCGATCTTAGTGCGCATGACTTTTCCGGAACCTGTCATTTTAAAGCGTTTAGACGTCGCCTTATGAGTTTTCAGTTTATATTTTCCACTTCTAGCTTTGCGGGCCACGATTAAACTCCTCTAAGAAAATTTCAACGGCTGATAACGTACTCAGCCGTCGCTTAAATACCAAACTGAGATTATACCAGAAATTCTGTAAAGTCAATAGGCTTGAACTGATAAATTGACGAATCTCATCATGATAAGCAGCTTTTTATGACACCAGCTTGAAAAACTCAAATCAGTACAGCTTAATCAAGCCCGCTCATGGCACCATGAGCGGAGCGTCTTTGCAGTACTGAATTGTTGATTGATAAACTTAGTTTTTCTTGGGTGCCAACATCATGAACATTGAACGCCCTTCCATGTTGGGGGCTTGTTCAATATCTGCCACGTCGGCAAGTTCTTCGGCAATTTCGCGCAAGTCTTCCAGTGCCAGTTCCGGATAGGTGATTTCGCGACCCCTAAAGCGCACGGTTACGCGTACCTTCATGCCATTATTCAGCCAGCGACGCGCGTCTTTCACCTTGATGTCACGATGGTGATCGCCAGTTTTGGGACGCAGGCGAATCTCTTTGATTTCCACTTTGGTTTGGGCTTTGCGGGCTTCGCGTTCCTTCTTTTCTTTGTCGTAAAGGAACTTGCTGTAGTTGATGATTTTGACGACAGGCGGGTTGGCGTTGGGGGCGATTTCGACTAAGTCCAGTCCAACATCTTCGGCGCGATGCAGGGCATAGTCAAGATCTACAATTCCGGCGTTTTCTCCATTTTCATCCACCAGGCGAACTCGTTCGCTACGGATGCGTTCATTTACACGATGTTCTTGTTTACTGCTAATCTCTTTTTCTCCTTTTTATTAAAATAAATAGCCTTTGGCTGATATTAATATTACCATAGGCTAAGAATATGCGTCAATGAAAATAAGGCAATTAACGATATTGTTTTTTTGTATGTTGTTTTTCTTACTATACCGTCACGGTGTCGTTTAGGCTTGGCTGCTTTCTTTTTCGCGTGGCGTGTCGCTGAAAAAGGCACGCACTTTGGGGAACCAGGGTTCGACGACCATCACTTTATCCAGCAGATCTGAAAAAAGTTTAATGAAATATCCGGTGAACACAGCACTGATAACCGTACCGATGCCAACGTCGCGCAGGCCACCCAGCGCGAAGATTGAAAACAGAACTGAAAAGCCAACGAAGCCGACGTCAAAAATGGTTTTGGCGACGCTAAATTTCCAGCCATAATAGTTGCTCATGTCGCGCACAAAGCTGTCAAAGGGCAACATGGGATAGCCGGATTTTTCAAAAAGGGTGATACACAACGGAATCATAAAAAAGCCGATGATGTAGTACAGGATTCGCAAGGGCAAGCCGGTAGGCAAGCCGGCAAGGGCCATTTCGGCAAGGTCTAACAGTCCACCAAAGGCGAAAGAAAGTATCAGGGACATTAAAGCCGCGGTGAGCTTTTTCTTGGTGCAAATGATGAGCACGAGCAGTAAAAGAAGCATGATAATTGTTGACCAGGTGCCAGCGCTGAAAAAGGTGTACTTTTGCGAGATGACAAAGGGCACCGACGTGAGCACTGCCACGCCAAAGTTACTGGCGCGGATGAAGCCGATGCTAAATGTGAGTAGCACTAAACCCAGCAGGAGCGAGATTTCTGCGGGCAGTACAAAGCGCTTGTTTGGAGCGTTTTCAGTTTGTAAATTGGGGTTATTCAAAATTAATCCTCACCAAAGAGTAGTAGTTTCCAGGTTTCAAAATTGCTCAGCTTGATTTCTTCTTCCGCGACCGGTGTGGGGACCGGGGTGCTGAGCTGTTCGTCTGGGGCGATAAGCACGATGGCCTGGTCGCCGGGTTCAATCATATGGTTGCTCTCGCGTGCCCATTCTTCCAGCGCGATTTCGGACGTGGCATAGGCAACTTGTTCTTCCACCGCGATTTTGGTGCTTTCGAGCCCGGCAATGCGGGTTTGCAGGATATTTTCCTGGCGGATGAGGCGGTTCATGTTGACAAGACGGTTATTAAAACCCATCATCAGGAGGATAAGCAATACCACAAGCACAATCGCGATGAGACGTTTGTCGGTCCAGTTGATTTTCGAGAGCAGGTTTTTAATCTTTTCCATCGTTTTAATATCTGCAATTATTGTACCATCTAAGTTTCTTTGTGGAACAGCTTATAGTGGCGTTTTGCTTTTTTAAAAACAAAAAGTTACAGCCTGAAAGCTATAACTGATTTGTTGATGCCGAAGGAGGGACTTGAACCCTCACGAGCACTGTGCCCACTACGCCCTGAACGTAGCGCGTCTGCCAATTCCGCCACTTCGGCCTGGACGTTTATTTTAGCGCAAATCCTAAAATAGTCAATGTTTTTTGAGTGCGCAAATCAAAAATTCTAATCTCATTGTGAATGTGGTCTCCTGACCCCATGCTAACAAGGGAAAACCACGTTAGAAAAGGGGGCGAACAAGGGAAAAACTCGCCACCATAAAAATACGGCTTCAGAATGCGCTGGCACGGAAGATGCAAAGCTATTTCAACAGTAATTTGAGAACAGGCTTATGAATCTTTCAAAATCTTTGCGAAAAATCATTATCGCGCTTTTAATCCCCGGTTTTTTGTTGAGCGCTTGTGTTCAGGTGTCGCGACCGTTTGAACCCTGGAAGGCAGCCACGCCACAATCACGTTTGGCACAGGTTGAAACTCCAGAAACGGAACCCACGCCAGACTCTGAAGCTACGGCGGTGCCCCAAATTACCCTCACAAGCGCGCCCCAGCAAGCCATGCCAACGCCCAATACGGCTTTTCTTGACGCGGAAGAACGTACTGAGAATATCATCTATACGGTCAAAGAGGGTGATTACCTGGGCGCGATTGCCACAAAACATCGCGTTTCGGTTAATCAGATTATCCGCGCGAATGCGGGTGTCAATTTGGGCGTTATCCATCCTGATCAAAAATTAGTCATTCCGCCTGACAGCCAAAACCCATTCGCGTCTGATTTCAAAATCATCCCAGATTCAGAGTTGGTCTACGGCGAATCCTTGAAAGATTTCGACACGATTGACGTCGTCAATCAATTCAACGGCGCTTTGAGCCGTTTTACCGAGACCTTTTGGGATGGTCGCACCTATACCGGCGCGGAAGTGGTGCAGATGGTCGCTGATGAAAACGCGGTGAATCCGCGCTTGCTGCTGGCGATTTTGGAGTATCACGGGGGCTGGCTGACCCAGGAAAGGGTGAGCGAAGAAACCAGGCTTTATCCGATAGGGTATAAAGATTACAAACTGGACGGCATGTGGGAGTATCTCGACTGGGCGGCTGACCGTCTGATGGGTGGCTACACTGCCTGGCCAAAAGCTTATTTGAGCACCTGGAGTTTGCCGGACGAAAAGGTCTACCGCATCGCGCCAACGATTAACGCTGGTACGGCTGGTGTTCAGAACCTCTACGCGCGCTATTTGTACGATTTTCAATTTGTTGAAGCGGTATCGGAAACGGGACTTTATGCCACCTATCAGAAACTGTTTGGTGACCCTTTCGCGTTTACCGCGAACGCAAGTTTGCCTGAAGGGCTAACACAGCCTGAATTTATTTTGCCCTTTTCGTATGGGGAGACATGGTCGTTTACCAGTGGTCCGCATTACGGCTGGGGTGTGGGCAGTCCCTGGGCGGCACTGGATTTTGCGCCACCCGGTGGTGAACAGGATTTGGGCTGCTACACCAGTTATTCGCCAGTTTTGGCTGTTGCAGATGGGGTGATTGCCCGTTCCGACGTCGGTTTTGTGGTTTTGGACTTGGATGGCGATGGCTCTGAACAAACCGGCTGGACGGTGCATTATATCCATATCGGCTCAGAAGGAAGAATAAAGGCTGGCACACATGTTGCAACAGGAGATGTAATCGGTGTTGCATCCTGCGAAGGCGGTTACAGCACCGGCACGCACTTTCACATTGCCAGACGCTATAACGGACTTTGGGTCGACGCTTATGGCGCGGTGCCTTTCAATTTAGATGGTTGGATTGCATATAGCACTGGCATTGCTTACAACGGATACCTGGAAAAAAATGGAAAGAGAATTGAAGCTTACTATGGCCGTTCCCCTGTCAATGAAATCAGGAGATAGCCAAAAACAAGAAAAAAGACAACAAAAACGCTTAACCCGGCGACGCATTTTGCTGGTATGGTCTGCAGTTACCTTTCTGGTTTTAGGTACGTTTATTATCCAGGCGGGGCGTAACCGTGCACCCCAGGCGGCTGTACTGAAAGACCTGCCCGCTGCGAATTTGCTGGGAAGCTATTCTCTTGGATCCGTTGAAAATGATATCGACAGCCCCGAGCCAGTTCCTGAACAAGATGCTTTGGCTATGGCTGGAAATGAAGAACTGCAACCGACAACCGAAAAAGAAAGTGAGCCTGATGCACCCGCTGAAACGCAGTTACCACCAAGTGAAGAAACACCAAACGAGCCGGAAACATCTGTTTTGCCTACAAACGCTGAGCTGAATACATACTCAGAAACCGCGCCGGTAACCTATTACGCCCAAAGTGGCGACAGCCTGGGTGTTTTGGCAGTGCGCTTTGGTGTTGACATCAGCGATATTCAAGGACGAGGCGATTTGGCAGCCGATCAGTTAATCCCCGAAGGACAGGTGCTTTTTATTCCCAACCGTCTGGAAAACACATCACCTAATCAGAAAGTTTTCCCAGACAGTGAGATTGTTAATTCTCCATCGGCAGTTGGTTTCGATGTGGAAACCTATGTCAATAATGCTGGTGGTTTTTTGTCGCGGTATACCGAAGTCTTATACCGTACAGGTACCGCGACCGGCGCGCAGATTGTTGAAAAAGTTGCCACGGAATACTCGATTCATCCGCGTTTGTTGCTGGCACTGATCGAGCACAGAAGCGGATGGGTTTATGGCGAGCCACAATCGCCGAATCAAAAAGCTTTCCCGCTGGGCATTTTAGACGTGAATCGTCCCGGGCTTTACAATCAGCTGCAGGAAACGGCGGGTACTTTAGGGACGGGTTATTACGGCTGGCGCGAAGGCAGAACTGTGGTCTTGACTTTTAAAGATGGCGAGACCTTACGCCTGGCCGCGGAACTGAACGCGGGTAGTGTGGCTTTGATGCATTTCTTTGCACGCGAGAGCACGCTGGCTGAATGGCTGGAACAGATTTATGGCGAAACTTGTTTCGCGAATACCTATACGCGAATGTTTGATGACCCCTGGCGTATCGCAGCCCAGTATGAGCCATTGATTACGGCTGATGTCGTGCAACCGGAGCTAGTTCTACCCTTTTCTGAAGGGGTGGTTTGGACAATGACGGTTGGCCCACACGCTGCTTGGGGTGTGGTGGATGTGCGCGCCGCGTTGGATTTCTCGCCACCCAAATCTGTGCCTGGTTGTGAAAAGAGCTACAGTTGGGTGACGTCTTCGTCCGATGGTTATGTTGTGCGTTCTGAAAATGGCACAGTCGTTGTGGACTTGGATGGCGATGGCAACGAAGAAACCGGTTGGGTGATTGTCTACTTGCATATCGCCACGGAGGGTCGCGTTCCGGTGGGGACCTGGTTGGCGCAAGGCGACAACATAGGTCATCCCAGTTGTGAAGGTGGGATATCCACAGGCAGTCATTTACACATAGCCCGGAAATATAACGGCGAATGGGTGCCGGCGGATGGCCCCATGCCCTTTATCATGAGTGGCTGGCGCGCGGTGATGGATCCCATCTCGCTGGGTGGATGGTTGGTTCGTGGTGATGAGGTCGTCACAGCGGATTTATATGGTGTGCCAAGTTCTCACATTTCTCGTTAAATTCCGCCTGGGCAGTTTTATGATATAGTTTTTCTTGCCCGCAGGGCATTATTTATGAAAAAGAAAAGTCTTACACTCAAAATAGCCGCTTTGCTGACTTTACTGCTTTTAAATGCGGTAGCTTGCGTGCCTGAGAGACCGCATTACATCATCACTGCAGGTGAAGTGGCAACCAGCGAGGTGTTGCCTACCGCAACACAGTTCACTGAACGACCAGTTTACGACCCAGGAACTTTGGTTGATTATGTGGTGCAAAGTGGCGACACCCTGGAGCATTTGGCGTGGCGTTTTGGCACGACGCGGCGCGAGATTCTTTTTCATAATCCGGATATCCCCGAAGATATCACCACCTTACCGCCTGGCTATCCCATGCAAATGCCTATTTATTACAAACCGTTTTGGGGAACGAGTTTTCAAATCATCCCCGACGCAACTTTTGTAAATGGACCGGACGCGATTGGTTTTGACACGAAAGCTTTTCTTAACTCAACACCGGGATGGTTTAAGCATTTTCGTGGATCAGTGGACGGGCGATTGATGGACGCGGACGAAATCATTGAATACTATGCCATCAATTACAGCATTAACCCGAAGCTTTTATTAGCCCTCATTGAATACCAAACTGGCGCATTAAGTAATCACCAGCGAAATAAAGCCAGCGAAGAAGCCTTTTTGGGTTTTCAAAATCAACACAAAGGCGTGCCTTTGCAAATTTCCTACGTTGCGAATTTGCTTAACGATTGTTTTTATCGCTATTTCAACATGGAAATCGATGAAATGCCCCATGAAGATGGCAGGGTGGAAAATATAGACCCCTGGCAAAATTCTGCTACGGTCGCTTTGCATTTATATTTTATGCGAGTTTATGATGGTGAATTCTATAAACGCGCGATTGGGCCGGATGGTTTCGCGCGCACCTTTATGGGTATGTTTGGTGACCCTTGGGCGCGTGATTTGACCGTGCTTCCGGGTAATCTCAGACAACCAGAAATGCAACTTCCTTTTCCGAAAAACACAATCTGGTCATATACCGGTGGGCCACACTCCGGCTGGGGCACCGGTAAGCCTTGGTCGGCGATTGACTTCGCGCCCCCACTGGCGACCCAGGGTTGTGTTAAAACTAACCATTTCGCGCTTGCGGTAGCTGATGGCGTTGTGGTACGCACTGGACCGGGGATTGTGATGCTTGATTTGGATGGCGATGGCGATGAACGCACAGGCTGGGTGGTGTTTTATCTGCATATTGCCGAAGAGGGACGGGTACAAGTTGGCGACGTGCTAAAACAGGGCGACCCCGTGGGTTATCCTTCGTGTGAAGGTGGACGTTCAACGGGTACGCATGTGCATTTGGCGCGAAAATATAATGGACAGTGGATACCTGCTGCTTCGCCTGTTTTACCCTTCAATCTTTCTGGATGGATTCCAGTTGACGGTGAAAGCCCATACGAAGGCTGGCTGGTGCGAGGTAATGACACCGTGCGGGCGAGTGTTCTTTCGGATGCGGAGAGCATGGTTCCGGCGGAAGAGTAATTTTTTAACGCATGACAGGGATGTCATGTTTCAGTTGATGGTTTTTATATTGATGAGAAAAACCGGTAGATTCTTTGAATGAAAAAGAGATGCGGTCAAACGCATCTCTTTTAGTGTCTTCTGTAGGCAGATTCAGGCTATTGTCTAAATCTGCTAAAGCCCAAAGCTGTGGGGATTGACTGGCGAGCCATTGTAGCGGATTTCGAAATGCAGGTGGGGCCCGGTGGAATTGCCTGTACTGCCCATATAGCCGATGGTGGTACCCGCAGGAACAGCTTGCCCGCAGCCAACATTAAAGCCACCATGCATAATGTGCGCGTAGAGACTGATATAGCCATTCAAGTGGTCGATCACGATGGTATTGCCATAACCGCGGTCAGACCAACCCGCGTAAATAACAACACCACTGTCTGCCGCAAACAAGGGTGTGCCAATTGTTCCACCGTAGTCGAGTCCATTGTGCACGGGTGGATTGTACTCATAGCCAGAAATATATGAACTCGGTGTAGGCAATTGCCAGGCACCTGTTCCTTTTAAGACGAGTACACTTTGGCAAGCGTAGGGACCCAAATAAGATACATCAGCGCGTTTCACACTGGGATCATTTGTTGGCACATAAGATACCCAGCTGGGAGTCATGCCTTTGCCACCAGGGATGTATAAAAAGCTGCCCGTAGCAATTTTTGGCAAAGCAAAATCGCCGATACTTTCTTCGTCAATTTCATTCATCGGTTCAGCGAGAACCTCTTCGGGCGTAACGCCATAAGTCCGCGAAACCGCATTTAATCCTTCGCCATAGGACCAGGCGTGGTAAACGCCATCTTCCGGCAAAATGATGAGTTTTTGTCCTGGGTAAATACCGTCCGGTGTATCACCGATAATATAGCGGTTTGCCCAAAGTATCGTTTCGGGTTCCAGGTTGAAGTCCTCTGCAATACTAAAAAGGGTGTCTTTTTCGCGTACTTCGTAAGCGATAATCTCCGCGCGGGGTTCCGGATAGCTTTCAGCATCGCCTAAAGGCAAGGAACGCAGTTTTTGCACCGCGGCGTGGTAGAGCAGGGCGTCGCTGGCAAAGTAATCGGGCAGTGTGCCACCCGGAATGACCAGTCTGGTGCCTGGTGTGATGTTGGGGTTTGAAAGCGACCCCAATGTATCGCGGTTGAGATTGTTGCCTGGGAAATCGATAATATCATCAGGCGTGACGTTGTAATACTTGGCAACGCCGTTGAGGCCTTCGCCTTGGTACCATTTGTGATAAGCGCCATTTACAGGCAAGATGAAAATCGTATCGCCGGCGTTATATTCCAGCACGTCTGTACCATGTTCGTAACGGTTTGCCCAGATGATGGTGTCGGGCCAGATGCCAAAGCGTTCAGCGATTTCGGTAAGCAAATCGCCTTCCTGGATCGTATATGTAATTACTTCCGTGCGCGGTTCTTCGGTAGCCATGACCACTTCGGGAACTTCGGTAGGCGCGGTTGTCGCGGTGGGGATGCTCGTTTCTTTTTTGACGAAAGGTGTTGCCTGATGGTCATGCGTGGCTGTGGCGATATCTGGGGTTTTGCTCAAGTCATCTTTTGATTTGCGTAGCCAAATGCCAAGCAATATACCAGCCACCAGCAAAAGACCAACAACTGCCAGGAGTACAGGCTCTTTATAGAAAGGTTTTTTCTTGTTTTTCTTTTTAGATGGCAACAGGTCTTCGCTGGACAAATCAGCTCCAGACAAATTGCCAGTCGTTTCTTCGTTGTGCTTAGTCATACTAACTCCTTATGAATCGTTGCTAAATTCCAACTTTGTAAGTTACAACTAACTATGTATTATATACCATTTGGAAAATTCCATGAATCAGCTAATCACGAAAGTATTGATGAAGAAGTCCGCTGAGATTAGCATTGCTGTGGTTGGCAAAGGCTCTAAAGAAGTCCTCGCGCGTCGCGATGCGCCAGGTGTTCTCATAAGCGTACTCTTTTAATGCAGCAAAGAAAGCCTCATCGCCAACAGTGGCGCGCAAATCTGCCATGAAGCGGGCACCATTTAGATATACTGCCGCGCGGTACTTTTCGTAACCCCCGTCAATGTGGATATCGGAGTTCACGTAGCCACTGTGGTCGTATTCGTAAACGCGGTTGCGCCACCACCAATCAACGGTTTCGGGGTGATAGCGTTCGTAGTAAAGCACTTCCATATATGTGGCCAGGGTTTCGTCAAGCCAGGGCTCTTTGACGGAGTCATTGCCAACCAAACTGTAAAACCACTGATGCGAAAGCTCATGCGGTGTGAGAATGGTCATGTTATTTTTCTCGCCACTGTGATAATTATCAATCACCTTGTGGCTAAGCATGAACATGCCATCCATTTCCATATTATGCAAAAAGTCACCGGCAACAATAGAAATCATTTCGCGTGGGTAGGGATAGAAAAGTTCTTCAAACAGTTCGAGAGCTTTACGGGCGATTTCGCAAAGGTCTGGTCCGTATTCCTGGTGGTTCATGAACAAATAAGTGTGAATGCGCGTGCCGTTGTGAACGATTTCATGTTCAAAATAGCTGTCGCTGACCGAAAAGGCAAAAGCGCGAGCCAGGGGCAGTTCGTAATAGTAAGTGTCGTCGATCATCGTGGCTGGCGCGCTGGCGGCGACCTCAATGAATTCTGGCTGATTGATGAGTTTTAGACTGACATTGAAATCTGCTGTTTCCTGGACGACGTATTCGCCGATAATAATGTTGTTATGGTCGGTAACCCGGTTATAGGCAATCCAGCCTGTTTCCGGATCGTAAGGCGGGATGAGTGGATACCAGTCAGACAGGTTGAGCTGGCGGTTGGTGTAGCCAAATACGCCTTCATTGGCAGGAAAACGCAAGCGGAACAGAATGGTTAGGGATGTGCTTTCCATGGCCTGGAGCGGAGGGTCTAATTTGACCCAGGTACGAATGCCTTCGTCGTGATGGCTACTTACCCGTTCGCCAGTGAGAGACTGTAGTTCGATTGCGTTTTGAAAATCGCGCGGTGGCACCAGGAGTAAAATTTCATCCAGGGTGTTGCCTGTGCGATTGGTGTAGGTAATGGTTTCACTCACCGTGCCGTATTTGGAATAATAATCCAGAATAAGGTCGAGCTTATAGTGTGTGCGGTTATCAGGTGGTTCGGGGACTTGGTTTTGTGTCTGAGCGGTTTCGGTGATTTCGGTGCTTTGCTCTTCCGCAGGCAAGGCGGTTGGCGTCTCGCTGTGTTGGCTAACAGATACTTGCGGGGCAGGCAGTTCGCTTGGCACGGGTGTTTCCCTGGCACAACTGACAAGCAGAAGCAAGGCCAGGAAAATGAGTGAATACTTGTGGAAACTTTTGTTACGCATACTTACAGAACATTTTACCAGCTTTTTGAAGATACAAAAACTGGCACAGCCTATTCGAAATACAGATATTTCTAATGGTGTGCCAGCTTCTAAAGTTTTTAGTTGTTTGCTGACTGTTTAGCTGTTATGGTCTAAGCCTACCGAGTTCAAAATAGGGACGCAATAGACTTTTATGGCTTGCTCAAAACCAGCGCGGATGCTTTCCTCAATTCCTTGTTGGAGTTCGGCACTGGTCACAATGAGAACGATATCGCGTTGTGGTTCCAGCTGAAAAGATTTCGGTTCGGGCAGAGCTTCGCGGGTGTGCAAAATGGTGGCACCACGCGCGCCGGCTTTATTAGCTAACTGCACAACACGTTCGGCTTTGCCGAGGGGAACACTAACCATTAACATTCGTTTTTCCATATTACTTACCTTTCTTTTCCTCGCTGTAAAGACCAATCGCGCGGGTGATGGCAAAGGTGATTGCGATGCCCTGGTGGGGTTCGCTGAATGACAGTTTCTCATCCAGGGTCTTGAGCATATTTGGAAGCGGTTCTTTGGGGGCGACCATGAAAATAAGCTCTTTTTCTGGCTGGATGGGCAGATTAAAGCGAATATCGGTCATCGACGCGCCACCAAACGCGCTTATCAAGGTGCCACCGCGCAGTCCGAGTTCATCAAGCAGATCCAACACATCTTCGCCTCTGCCCTTGTCAACGATGATAAAGGTGGCTGCCAGTTTGGTCTCTGCCGGTGGTTCCGGGTGATTACACAATGGGATTGAAAAAGCCACGCCGTGTCCGGTTTGGTCAAGTTTCATCTCATGGGCAAGGCTTTGGTAGCAAGTTTCTTCAATTTCCCGGTTGATGAAAGCAAAAACAAGTTCTTTTTTCGTTTTAGCAATGCCGAGCATATTGAGAATATGACTGGGGATCGTACCTTCCGCAAAGGTGCTAACTGCGTAGCTGGCGCCTTCGCGTCGCAGCAGATTCATCAGCTGGCTGCCTTTTCCGCGGGTGACGACACACGCTAATAGCATATCACTTGGTTTTTCTGTTACAGTTGGTTTTTGTTCTTTGTTCATATTAACTCACTTTTAGCTAAAGAAAACTTAAGCTGACTGATTCTGTTCGGCTTTGCGCGCTTTCACGCGGTAAATAAAGCCCAGAACCAGCATGCTGAGAATAGGTATCATTGATATAAAGGTAATTACGCCAAAACCGTCAATCAGCGGGTCAGCGCCGACTGTGTTCTTGGCGATGCCCTGTGCATAGGGCAGGATGAAGGCAGCTGCCATTGTACCTGAAGCCACACCTCCTGCATCAACAGCGATGCCGATAAAGATATCAGGCGCAACAAAACAGAGGGCAATGACAAGACCCAGCACGGGAAGCAGGGCGTGGGTGATACGGAATTCCGGAATGAGAATGCGTAAAATCGAGATGGTGACGGCCAGAGATACACCGATGGCCAATGTCCACAGGACGGTTTTCCCGCGGATGGAACCGGAAGTTTCTTCTTCAATCTGGGTGTTTAAGATAGCGACTGAAGGTTCGGCAAAGACCGAAACCAGACCAAACAGGGCTCCAACCGCCAGTGGCAGCCACATCTCACCGCGCAAGGCGAGTTGTGTGCCGACTTCGCGACTGGCTTCGAGAAAACCAAAATAAACGCCAGTCAAAAAGATGACTAAACCCAGAAAGGTGATAATGGCACCGATGCCAATGCGTCTGATGTCCCGTTTCTTGGGTTTAATCCAAAGAATAGCCACAATCGCATAACTTAATAAAATCGGCGAAAGGCCTAAACTGACTTCGCCAACGGTTTCGCGTAATGTTTGAAGGAAAAACGCACCATGTGAAAGTGTTCTGGAGCTGACTTCAGCAAGATCTGGTATGGCGCCAACGTTGCTGTCTTTAAGTAGGACACCTTGAACCAAAATAGCGAGCACCGCGCCGGCAGAGCCAATACCCAAAATACCAAAGGATTCGGCGGCTTCATCGGTACTGCGTCGCGTTTTGGAAGATACACCAATGGCGAGTGCCAAAAGAAAGGGCGTGGCAATAGCGCCGGTTGTGGCGCCGTAGGTGTCGAAAGCCACGCCGATGAACTCTTCGCCGGTAAAAAGGGTGAGCACAAACAGCAAACCAAAGAAAATAGCCATAAAATAGCGCATTTTGATGTTGCGAATGATGCGCAAGAGACCTGCGGCGACTGCCAGGCCAAAACCAGTTGACATAATGAGCACGAAAATCCAATGGCTGAGTTCTGGCGCGGTGAGCGCGGCAAACTGGCGCGAAAAGATATGCACGTCTGGTTCAGCGGCGTTGACCAAAAAGCCAAGAATAAAGCCACCAATGAGCACGATAATCATTTTGTTCGACTTGACCAACGCGCCACTCATCTGCTCGCCCATGCGTTCGATACTCATATCAACACCTTGCAGGAAGATGGGCAGGCCGATCATCATCATCACTGCGCCAATGATAAAGCGCGTAAGCAAGACGGAATCAAGTGCTGCGTACGTGCTAAAGTGAATCAAAAGCACCATAACGGTGATAGGCATGATGGAAAGAAGAGTTTCTTTTAGTTTTTCATTCATTTAGTCGCGATCCTTTACACGATTTTTGATTAATGACGAATCGTGTTGAGTATACCAAAGAATGACCAGTTATTTGGGTTTTACTGGTCATTCTTGAGAAACAGAACCGAATATTTGGGGGTTGTGCGTTAGGCTTTTGGCCTTTGAATATTAAATTTCGTTAATCACAATCTCGTTGCTAATGCCTGCTCCACTGGCGCGCATCATGGCGATGCCCTGGCAGTATTTTTCTTCGGAAAGCTTAACAGCGAATTCGACGTCCTTGCGTTTGATGTTTTTGCCAGTCACGGTGTAGATAAAATGTAAGTGGGTGAAAACACGCGGGATTTCATCGCGGCGCTCAACTTCAACCTGAACACTAAAATCCCGAACGTCCAAACGCCGTTTTTCGAGAATACTGATTACGTCCATGCTTGTGCAACCAGCAACGCCCATGGCGATGAGTTGCATAGGGGTAAGGCTTTTGCTGTTTTTACCATCTGCTGCGGGAACATCAAGGTCAACGATAAAGTCACTTTCAGTGCTGCCCTGAAAGTGCATATTTTCTTTCCAGTTCATTTTTGCTTGCATATGTCCTCCAATGTTTGCTTATCTAGTGCATCTATTTTCGGACAATTCGACTTGGTTTTCAAGCGCTTGTAGAGAGTGGCCAGTTGGGCAGGACGTCAAAATCAAGCCCGTAGCTTTCTCCGTTAACCAAATGCCTAAATCCAGCCGCGGCAATCATGGCGGCGTTATCGGTGCAGAGACTAACGTGCGGGATATGCACTTTGAATTTATTTTGCCCGCGGAAAGCGTCGCGCAGGGCTCTGTTCGCGCTGACCCCGCCGGCAACGATGATTTCCCGGGCTTTGTGCGTTTCGGCCGCGGCCATGGTTTTGCTAAAGAGCGTTTCAACGACGGTCGCCTGGAAACTGGCGGCGATGTCTGCCACGGGCACATCGGTGGCAAAGTCCTTATAGGCGTCCACTTGGCGCATCACCGCGGTTTTGAGCCCGCTGAATGAAAAATCCCAGGGGCTGTCAAGCCTGGCGATGGGGAACTTATACGCTTCGGGGTTGCCATCAAGCGCTGCAGCCTGGATGGCGGGCCCGCCGGGATAAGACAGATTGAGCAGTCGCGCTACTTTGTCAAATGCTTCGCCTGCCGCGTCGTCAAGCGTGGAGCCGAGGCTTTGGTATTGCAGGTGGTCGCTCATCAGCACAAGTTCGGTGTGTCCGCCGGAAACCAACAAGGCGATTAAGGGGAATTTGGGTTCTGGCCCGGGTTTGCTGCCGGCTTTGTGGAGCCAGGCAGCGTAAATATGGGCTTCGAGATGGTTAACGGGGATGAGCGGTTTACCACTGGCGAGCGCCATCGCTTTGGCGGCGTTAACGCCAATCACCAGGGAGCCTGCCAGGCCTGGCCCCTGGGTGACCGCGATGGCGTCTATTTCCGAAAGATTCATGTAGGCGTTTTTTAGCGCGGCTTCCACTGTGGGGTAAATGGCGCGCACGTGCTCGCGCGAAGCCAGTTCGGGGTAAACGCCACCATACTGGGCGTGCAGGTCAATTTGACTTGCCACAACATTACTATGAATAACGCGCCCACCTTCAACGATGGCGGCGGCGGTTTCGTCGCAGGAACTTTCGATGCCTAAAACGCGTAAATGGGCTTGTTTCATAAGATTATCCTTTCATAGGCAGTACCAGGTCGCGTGGGAAGTCCACAAGCTTTTCAAAACTGCCGTCTTCTTTGACATACCAGGTGTCTTCGACACGGATGCCAAAACCTTTTTCAGGGTAGTAGAGACCGGGCTCGATGGTGAATACGGAGCCAACCTGCAGCACGTTGCTGGGGTCTTCTTTGCGCGCGAACCAGGGCTTTTCGTGAACGTTCAGCCCCAGGCCATGTCCCAGGCTGTGAATGTAGCCTTGTTCCAGGCGTGGGTTTTGGCGGATGGTTTCGTAGCCCATAGCCTCGTAGAGTTCACAGGTGCGGGCCTGGTATTCCGCGGCATTCACGCCCAGCTTTAATTCTCCAACAACGGTGTCGTAAACCTTGACAACGTCGTTGTAAACTTTTTCAACTTCGGCTGAGGCGTATCCCAGGCACCAGGTGCGGGTGAAGTCGTAAAAATAACCACCACCGGCTTCGGCGGGGAAAATATCGAAAACAATCGTGCGACCCAGCGTGATGGGATCATCTGGGTTGCCACTGCTGTGGGGCACGCCAGCGTCGCGTCCGATGGCGAAAATCATGCCTTCGGTGTCTTCCGCGCCAGCTTTGGCAAGCCATAGTTTGATTTGGCTCTTAACGTCGCCAATGGTCAGTGGACTGCCGTCGGCTTTGATGAGCGTCTCATTTTCGCCCACGGGGTGACTTTGTAAGAATCGGGCTGTTTTGCCCACAACGGTCGTGGTGCGCACACCCATTTGGCGAATGCGTTCAATTTCGTCAGGGCTTTTGGTAGCACGCGCTTCCAGCAAGATGGTGTCGTCCATATCGCCTATAAATTCAATCTCGGGCAAGGCTTTGCTTAGTCCTTGAATCAAGGGCAGCACTTTGCTGATTTCCTGCTTGCCATAAAGCATCACTCTGCCTTGGGTGATGCCCAAATCGCTTAGGATTTGTTTGAACTGTAAAACGGTCGCCTGAGCAAGGTCACCATCGCATTGCTTGAGCAAATCCATGATCGGATAGTTCGCGTAGCTAAGTAATTCATAGCCGGTTTTAGCGGCTTCGTCGCGTTCCATAGTGCCGTGCATCAGAATCGGTGTTTTGCCAGCGCGATAGAAAAGATCAGCGTTGGTGATGTGTCCGCCACCAGTCAGATAATACATGGTGGGGTTGTTCGTTGCGGCGCCTCTAACCCAGATGACGTCTACGTTGTGTTTTTGCATGAGTTGGTCGATATCTTTTTTCATAGTTCCTCTATTCTAAGAATTCCTTTAAACGTTGGATGATGATAAGTTCTTCTTCAGCTTGCACCGTGCGGGGGTCGAGCACTACACTTTGCTCTTGAATACGCGCGATGATGGGGGGCTTTCCCGCGCGGAGCGCATTGAGCAGTTTGTTTGCTGATTTGGGCTTAAATTGAAGCAGCCAGGTGGGCAGTGTTTCGCCGGGCAGACTGCCCCCGCCAATCGTAGATTCACCTGGAATGATTTGGCTTTTTGGAAGCTGGGCTTGCCAGGCTTGAGCCCTTTGCTTGATTTGGGCTTCACTTTGCGAAAGCATCCGGTAGAGCGGGATTTCCTGCTCATAATCGCCTTTTAGATAGTGCAAAAGCGTGGCAGAAAGAGCAGCCAGGCACAGTTTGTCCGGACGCAGGGCGCGATACAGGGGATGCTTGCGGATTTTATCAATCAGCGCTTTTTTGCCAGCCAAAATACCGGCTTGTGGTCCACCTAACAACTTGTCACCGGAAAAACTGACCAGGTCGGCACCTTGCGCGATGACTTCCGGCACGGTGGGCTCGTGTGCCAGTCCGTACTGTTCCATGTTGATAAAAGAGCCGGAACCCAGGTCAAGATAGACTGGCAGTCCGGCAGATTTGGCGAGTGCGCAGATTTCAGTCAGGCTTGGCTCGGTGGTAAAACCCAGAATTTGAAAATTACTTTGATGGGCGGTCATTACCAGTTGCGCGCCTTGCCCGATGGCTTCTTCGTAGTCTTTCAGGTGCGTTCGGTTGGTGGTGCCGATTTCAACGAGTTTCGCGCCGGATTGTCGCATAACGTCGGGAATGCGAAAACCGCCGCCAATTTCCACCAGTTGCGCGCGCGAGATGGCCACCTTTTTGCCCTTGGCCAGGGCGCTGAGTGCCAGCAGTACCGCGCCGGCGTTGTTGTTGACCACGAGCGCGTCTTCCGCGCCACTCAGACGGCTGATAAATTCAGCGCAGTGGCTTTCGCGCTTGCCCCGTTTGCCGGTTGAAAGGTTAAACTCCAGCGAGCTGTAAGTTTGGCTTAAGTCACTGGCTGCCTGACTGGCGGCTTTGCTCAGGGGCGCGCGTCCCAGGTTGGTGTGCAAGAGCACGCCCGTCGCGTTGATGACGTTTTGGAGTTCGGGCATGGATTGCGCTGCCAGGCGTTGGTTGACGCTTTGGGCAATCTCAGCGTGACTGGGTAAAGCTTTTCCCGCCTTGAGCGCGCTGCGTATTTCATTCAGCGTTTCGCGGATGGCGGATACCGTCCAGTCGTGACCGTAGCTTTGCAGGGTGGCTTGAAAATTATCTGATTGAATCAGTTGGTCAACAGATGGGATTTGGCGAAAGTCAGCCATGTTTAGTCAGCCTCTTGGTTTGGTTTCCAGCGGCCTCGTTCCCAAAGGCGCAGGAAGAACTCAATCACGATCAGCACGATTAGGATGATGCCACCCAGCAGAAGCGTGAGCACGCGTCCCATTTGCAGCCAGGCGAGCAGACTAACAAATATGCCACCCAAAATGGCTTGTCTGATGATGACAATGCTTTCAGCTGGCGGATTCGACGGAAAACGCAGGTTGATAAACCAGGCCAGGGGCAGGAAAAATCCAGAAGCAAACAGCATCAGAAAGAAAAAGAAAAGCCAGCGTGGGCCCAGTGTGGGCAAGGTTTGGGTGAGTATGACAGCCATTCCACCGCCACCGATAATCAGCAATGCGAAAAAGGCCGGCAACCACGGGATGAAAGAAGTTCTTTTATAAGCTCGGGTCATGCTGAAATTATACTAGATTCTGCCTGATTCGTTCACTTAAGTTAGTGTTTTGTAAACTATCGCTTGCTTATCATTCTTTTAGAATCTTGCTGGCTTAAACAAAAAACTGCCCGAAAGCAGTTTTTTGAAGGCGGGGAGGCAGGGATTCGAACCCTGGGCCGAATTCTACTCCGGCAACCGCTTAGCAGGCGGCCCCAATCGTCCACTCTGGCACCTCCCCATATCATTTGTTAAGGTCTTTTCAGCGGAGGAAGTGGGATTCGAACCCACGTTAGGTTTCCCTAAACCTGTTTTCAAGACAGGCGCCTTCAACCGCTCGGCCATCCCTCCACAGAGCAAGTATTCTAACACGGAAGGGTGGCTAATTCAAGCATTATTTTACCTAATAAGCTCATTTTGCGGGCAAATAGGGTCTTGTTCTCAAATTGAACCGGACCTGGTACGCGTGGAACTGTGGAAACGGTACATTTGGGTGCCAAAGTTCAAAATATCGCCATGCTGGATAGGGGTGGCTGTTTCGGTAATGGCTTTAAAATTGCGATAAGTCCCCGCGGTGCTTTTGAAATCAGTTAGGGTTGCCTGCCCGCTATCAGAGAATTGCAGTTCCGCGTGCAGGGGTTCAATAGCGGGGTCGTCCAGCACCAGGTCAGCAAGTTTCGGGTCGCGCCCGATGTAGATTACTTTTTTGCTCAGCAAAAAGGGCTTCACCGCGCTGGGGGTGCTGTCTTTATCGAGCTTGTGCAGACTGCCAAAGTGATACGCAGGTACGGTGGGCGTTTCCTGTTGCGTTGCTGAAATTATTTCTTCAACGATTTTGTCAGAAGCATCTGCTTTATCTTGCGCCTGCTTGCTATCAATACCTGAGCCTTCATTTTGAGTTTGGGCACTTGATTTTTCTGGCTCTGTCTGACCTTCTTCTGTTTTTATATCGCTCGCGGGGCTGGCTTTTGCGGATGCTTTCGCTAGGCGCTTTTTACTTAAGCCTGGAAAGAAAATAACAAAGCCTAAAATCAAAATGCCGATTCCCGCGCCAAGTATCAGCCATAGGTTGCTGCCGGTACTGACTTCCTGCAGGAAGTCCTCCGGCTTGCTAATTTCCAGGGCGATTTCCTGTGTACCTGTGCTGCCCTGAATGCCCCAGCCATCATCAAGTTTGACTTCCACATTTAGACTTGCGCTTTCGGTGTAGGGCTCAAGCTCAATCAAAAAATTCCCGTAAGGCGGGGCTTGGTTTTCCTGAACCTGCTTGCCATTCACCCATAAGCTTGTCGCGATAATCTCCCTGGGAAAGTTATCGGTGAATTCGATGCTGACTTCCAGCGGGAGCTCTTTGGGGCTGGGTGCGCCATTTTTATTGAGTTCTATGGGCAGTTGGGTGACCAGGTTTAAAAATCTCAGCAGGGCGGGCTCCACGACGACGCTAAGCTTTTTTGACGCGCTTTGTAATTTGCCCAGGCTGGGTGTATCAAGCTGCACAGCCAGTTTGACTGTTTGGCTTGCGCGCAGGCTGGTTTCGTAGCTCGCGGTATAGCGATAGCCCATGCCTTCCAGATAAGATTTCGGGTCGGGCAAGTCTTCATCGCGACTGAAATAGAACAAACTGCCACCGCCGGCTTCCAGGGCCTCGCGCAGACTGGCATCGTAGGGCGTGCTTGTATTCGGATACTCCAAAACCATCCAGGTGTGGACAGGCAGGCCCAGTTGCGTGGCGCGTTCGATTTGCTCAATAAAGGTCTCTATATATGCCTGGTAGATAAAGGGTGCGATGTAAAGCAAAACTGTGTCTTGCTCCAGCTGGCTGTTTTGATAAGCGTTAATCGCCATCTCCAAACTGGCGAAGCTTTGCTCCAGGCGACGCATTCCATAGATATCATCATAGCTTTCCAGCGCGGTGAGCCATTCGCTGTAATTGCTCAATTCGTTCCACTCGGAATCGGGGTTGATAAACAAACTAAAATGGTCGCCCGATTCTGGCGCAAGGTTCGAGCCCAGTGTTTTGATGGAGCGCATCAGTTTTTCGTAATTGCTCACACCCAGTGGGTCACGCATTGCCAAGTTGCGGGCGGGGTTGATGGCGAGCATGAAGTGCGTGCCGGTGTATTCGCTTTCCAGGCGGGTGATGGGCAAAACTTCATCGCCTTCAAGAATGCTGACCTGACCGGTCTTGAGTGGCTCAAGCTGACTGGGTGAAGCGTTCCTGATGGAAAAGTCCAGGCTGATTTCCGGAAATTCAGATTTATCAACTTCACCTAAAATAATTTCGGCCGTATGGCTTTGCGCGTGGACGTCAGCTGCCATATATAAGGTAGGCGTGGCAAGCAAACAGAACATCACCAACGCTGTTATGATGCGGGAAAAACCTGAATCTTTAAAACGATTTACTTTTCCAGACCTCACAATGACCTTTATCAGCAGATACACTGATTATAAAATAAAAGCTACTGGATGGGTCAGCATCTTAAACCGGGACCCATTTTATAAGACTAGTTGTTAATTTTGTGTTTTTTAAAACACATGTTCTTGATGTTCTTCCAGTTCAGCTTTACTGTGTTTCGAGAAAAGCCAAAGTGGTAAGGCGAAAACCAAGACGCCGGCGAGAATGTTGCCCAGGGTGTCGGTAAACACAATCCTGAGATAATTACCGATGCCGATCGCTTCCAGTCCGCCGGGCGCGAGAAGGGCGAGCGAGCCCTGGCTCATGCTGGCGATGGAGTTTTCGTAACCCGTCGCGATAAATGCTGTCAGCGCGAAGAAAATAATCATAAACTTCGCCGAGAAAGATGAAAAGCGATGGGTTGACCAAATGGCAGCGCAGACCAAAATATTACACAAAAAACCACGCAGCATAATTTGCATAAACGAAAGGTCGAGTTTGCTGCTAAAGGCGTTGATATAATACTGCGCGTAGGCTCCGGCTAAATGCCCGCTGCCTTTATAGACCAGGCTAAGAATAAGCGTGCCGATCCAGTTGCCGAAATAAACCGCAGCGATAACTTTTACCAGCTCCAGCCAGGTGATGGTTTTCTTCAGCGCGCCCAGGGTGATCACAAAAGTGTTGGCAGTGAACAGCATCGTGCCGGCGAACACCACCATGATCAAACCGAAGGTACCTGTCGTCCCACTTAGAAAATTAATGATTGGACTGCTTTGGTTCTGAACCGAAACCGTGGCGCTAAGCATCACGCTCAGGCTGATAAAAATGCCGGATATAATCGCGGACACAAGATAGCCAAATGGGTTTTTTGATAAAAAGATAGCTTGTCGTTTGGCGTTTTTTAAAACTTCTTTAATAGCTTCGTGGTACATCGTCTGTCACCTGTTGGAAATATTTGATAATTTTATTTTACCAGAAGCGCATAGAAAAGAAGGACTTATAGACATCTCTTGCCATTAAAAAACGCGCTACAAACGCGCGTTTTATCCACAATCGGAAGCAATCATTAAGCAGGGCTAACCATTAATCAGCAGGAGGATTTCCATGCTGAAAAAACTGCACTGTCAGCAAAAAAACTTGTGGCATTCAAGCCATATGCAACGCCACTTAATCGGCGAGGATATCGGCGTATTCTTCTTTGCCAACCATCGCCTTAACGATGTAAGGGCAAAACGGTTTGATTTTCAGCTTTTCTTCGCGGGCGATTTCGATCAGCAGGTCAAGCATATACGCGGCGATGTGCTTGCCACGATGGGCGGGGTTTACGTAGGTGTGGTTGGCAATCCAAACACCATCGCGGTTGATGTAAGTGGTTTCGCCAATTTCTGTGCCGTCCTGCAAATAGGCCGCGACACGGTTTCTGTCAGCTTCGTGAACGTAATTAATCATATTTTCTCCTTGCCCCTATTGTACCGTCATCCATGCCGGGATGCGATTATTTCATACAAGCATCCAGATGCAGGCACAGAAAAATGGCATGCAGTACTTCAAGGTATATCTCGTTCTTATGGCCTGATGAGAATTTGGCAAAATCGTATCATAAAAAAGTTTCTAAAATAGCTCAGGAAAGAATAAGACCGCGCGGTCATACTTTAGTAAGCAAGGGTGACCAATCGGTCATACGCTTTTGCAGCCAAAAGACTTGAGTACGAGCGGAGCTTCAAAAGCCTGTGACTAAGCGGTCGCGTGATGAGTTGGTAGGTTTTAGGGCGTCCGTTCGCGTAAAATTGCTGAAATTCTAACGAATTGAAGGATTGCAAAAATTTGACAGGCATTGATTAGTGCCTGGTAGGGTATTGACAAGTGGCGATTTTGTTAATCACCCTATACTGCTCATTTCGCAATGGACTGAACAGAATGCAAGACCCATAATGGCACTTTGAAAAACAAGCCCAAATGAGCAAACACGCCACATACACGCCAATTACAAGCAAAAGGAAAAGGCGAGAAAGAACTCTAATCTAAGCTGAAAAAAGGGGCGATAAATAGGTTTGAATATCTAAATCTAAAAAACCAGGTGCTAACTGGTGAAAAAAGGCGAATTTGACCCCAAAAATCACTTTGTAACAACCAAATTATGGTCAAAAACCGTATAAAAATACAAGTGAAAAATACATGACAATTGTCATCTTGATGGACAGATGTCAATGAAAACCCTTGCGTAATCCTGAGTTTTGTGTACAATAGACGGAATTATAAATGTTCCTGGTACTCCCTCATTTTGCCGGGGCGTTAAAAAGCTTTATGGTTTAGGAATAAATGGAATGTTTCATCGTATAACATGCGCTGAATGCACAAGGGTGTATAAGCTTTTCACGCGCCGTACACGACATCAGGTGTACAATATCTTATTGCTAAGCTTTATGTGGCTTTTCGCAATCTGTGGGTCTTTTATACCTGCGGCTAATAATTATTTAACAAAAACAAATACTTTATGTAGTTGTTTTTTTTGCTAAGTAATAATGAACAAAACTAATATTAATAAATTCTACCCAGGGAGGGTGCAATGAAGAAAACAAGCCAAATCGTCTTAAATATCTTAGTTCTGATTTTGATGGTCTTGAACCCATTGTCGAGTCTTGCCGGCTCAACTGTTCAAGCTCAGATTATTTCAGATCGCGATTCTGCTACCGTGGATATCACTGCCACAAAAGTCTGGCAGGGTGGTCCTGAAGAAAAACCAGAACTTTGGTTCTTGCTTTTGCGGGAAATTGGTGTAGAGGAATATGAGCCTGTACCCAATATTCTGCCCAAGGAATTAAGCGAACCGAAGAACGCTGTCACTTGGTATGGATTGCCTAAGTATGATAAAGACGGCACTGAAATCATCTACAGAGTTCACGAAGGTATTTGGGACGCGCTCAAGGAGAAATTCCACGAAGGCGTTCCTGAAGGTTATCGCGCCAAGCATAGCCTTGATGGGCTGACCATTCACAATATCTTTATTGCGGATGAAAACATCACGCCTGTTGAAACGGACCCACCATCATTGGACCCGGTCGTCGGGGAAACTGAAGAACCAGTCGATACTGCTGAACCAACAGACCCGGTTGAAACACCCGAACCGACCGACCCGGTTGAAACGCCCGATCCAACCGACCCGATCGAGACTCCCGATCCAACCGACCCGGTTGAGACTCCCGAGCCAACGGATCCAACCGAAACCCCTCCCGAAGAAACTGTCCAACCCCACTCCCTGACAGCGACGATTAGCTGGTTAGGTGGCGAGCTTCCCCGGCCCGCTTTTTGGCTTAAATTACAAAGACTGGAGGATTCTGGCAATACCGTTGATGTCCCTGGCACAGAGCTCATCCAGGCCAATCTTGCCTCACGTGTTACCTGGACTCTAAAAGACCTGTTTGCCGCGGATGCCAAATATACCCTTGCCGTGGTGGATAAAGACGGTCAACCTTATACTCTCCCTGGCTACACCACCACGATTGAAGGTCTAAGCCTAACTTTCACTTACGAAGATTACAGCATGATTGATGTCACCGCCAACGTTGAGTGGCTTCAATCATTGGAACCCAAAGAACTGATTGACTGGACGCAAGTGCCAGAAGACGTCCAGGTTCCCACAGTCTATTTACGCCTTTACCGCCAGGCGAATGAGTTTGAAGTGCCCATCGCCCTCCTTAGCACTGAACTCATTGAGTTGGCTGATGGTGCCACTACTGCCACCTGGCAGGATATGCCGCGTGCCAACGCCAATGGAATGCCTTATATTTACAGCGTTAAGCAAGTTGACGCTGAAGGCAAAGATTTTGCGCCGGAAGGCTTCGAGAAGATTGAAAGTGGTTTGCTGGTGCAGAACCTGCTTTTATCTCGTCTGGACTATGTTGATCCCCTTGATGACCCCGACAATCTTGGTGGTCCGGTTGAGGGAGAAACTATCACCATTGTTTACCCTCCTACTGAGCCTTTGCCTAACCAGTTTCCGTCTGGCTTTTCTGTTACAGACATTATGGCCGAGCCTCCGGTACTGCAACCTGGTGAGGTCGCAGTAGGTAAGGAAGCTCAGCCTGTCCCGGGCATGGTCAACACCTGGGATATTACCCTTGGCGTCTGGGCAATGGATGCCCCGGTTTATTCTGATACCGTTTTGGTTATCGATCGTTCCGGTAGCATGGCTGGCACACGCATGAATAAAGCGAAAGAGGCTGCAACGCAGTTTGTCAACACGCTTTTGACTGGTCCAACCTCGGAATTTAACAGAATTGCCCTGGTTTCTTTTGCGTCTGATGTAACCTTGCATCTTTCCGGGCTTGTTGGCCCTAATCAAAGGACAGCTTTATTAAGTCAGATTAGTGGTTTAAATGCCCTCGGTGGCACGCACACCCAGGGCGGTATGCACCAGGCCCGGGTGGCATTGAGTGGCTCCACGGCTAATTTCAAGCAGATTGTGCTCCTTTCGGACGGTGAGCCGACCTTTAGTTATGGGATTGACTACGACTGGCGAATGAATCGAGCTAATTTAGCGAGATTCGGTACTTCAGGTTCTTACACCTTGTATGAAACTACTATTAATGTTCCCATGGATAAGTTTCTGACTACAACTGTGGGAGATGGAACAGTTCTTCGAACCCGATATGAATCTCAAGGCTGGCCTAATTATTATCGTTACTATTACAACCATGGCAACAGCGCGATTGCTGAATCTGGTTTTGCCAAAAATACGGACGGCTACACCGTCTATACTATCGCTTTGGAGACTGGCGAGCTGGGAACGCAAATCCTGGGCGAGATGGCTTCGCCGGGTAAAGCCTATACCGGTACATCTTCGGAACTGGAAGCGATCTTACTTGAAATCGCCGGCGAAATTTCCGCCACGGTGCGGGCTGGATCCGTTGAGGACCCCATGGGCGCCGGCTTTGCCGTCTATGGCGATGTGACCGCGCTCAACCCAAGTGTGGGTACGGCGACTTATGACCCGACTACAAAAACCATTGACTGGCAGATTGGCACGCTGACGGCGCAATGTCCCAATCAACCCCCGGGTTTGCCTCTGCCTAATCCTAATCCAAGATATAAGTGTGCTACGCTGACCTATCGCATTGAACTTGACCAGGAGCTTTTAAATCAAGAGCCGGATGCGAATGGCAACTATCCGACCAACGGCGATGCGGCATTCAACTACACCGGTCCTGATGGTCAACCCCACACTTTGTACTTCCCTATACCCACGGTCAACCCCGTGCTCGTTACTATTGAGAAGGTTTTAAAGGATTATCAGGGTAACACGATTAACCCTGATCCCCTTACAGACCGACGTTTTGAGTTTACCATCAGTAAAACTGGTGGAACAGCGGATCCAAACTTCCCGAAGACCATTGAACTTAAGGCTGGTGAAACCTATTTGCTCACCGACCTGAGATATGCCGCGGATTATGAAGTTGCTGAAACAGGGGTGTTCAATGGTGGCAATTTGAATGACTATGTGCGCACCATCACTGGAAACCAATTCACCGTCACGCAGGGTTCCACTAATGATTACGCGGTCGTCGCTACCAACCAGGAACCAGCAATTGGTTCGCTCACCCTGGTGAAGCGTTTATATGGTAACAATGGACAGGAAGAAATCTACGACCCACTAAACCCAGATCCAACGCATGAATTGTTTTTCTTCGACGTTACTTGTCCTGATCTGCCGAACGAAACATGCCCGGCACCTATTGCTAATCCGTATAAGGTTCATCCCGGCGAAGCTTTCGCTTTGGAAATTGCTAATTTACCCTTATTGCGATACAAAGTGACTGAACGGCCACTTGCTACGATGAACACAACGTATAACCCTGCGAATCAAATCGTTAATCTAACGATGCAGTCCACAGCTGCAACTTTTACCACAAATAACTTCCGAGACACCACTACCAGTGCAGGTCTTTTCCATAAGTATTGGCGCGGTGCTGACGGAACGTTTTTGCCACTCGAGAAGATTCCGCAGATTGTCAATATTAACGGAGTAGACCGGGTTGTTTGTTTCCAGCCAGCACGTCGTGATTATGGCTCGTCCGGGGCATTTGATCCGCTCCCATTTTTCTTTACACTCGATTATTCGCAGGAACCTAAAACAACGGATCCAAATGGCGTCTTGCACTGGCATTATAACTGGCCGAATATTCCTCTCTACAAAGTTGAGCCAGGCAGTCCATATGCCGACCCGGACGGTAAAGTTTATTATGAATATATGATGTTGGAAGGCACATGTATAGATAACGGCAACGGTTCCTATAGTGATTTTATAGCTTTCCCGAATAACGCGCCGGATGGCTTTGTATCCAGCCAGGTGAATGAACAAACGGATGGTGGGGCCTGGGGCTGGAACACCCCCGCGGTCTATGACTTGACCATGTGGAACGATTATCAGGTGAGTATGAATGCCACCTTTGAAGCCAGCAAGACCTGGGTCGATGGACCAACCGATAAAGGTACCATTTACTTCCAGCTTTACCATAAGTCGGAAAAGATGGCCGAACCTTCGCCCTGTCGATATGAAACCATTGTCGCTTTGGATGGCACGGCAGACGCGCCCTGTACTGATACACCTTGTGGCTATGAGAGCGCGCCCTGGACAGTCACTTGGATTGGTTTGCCCGAAACAGACCCCCATGGCTACCCCTACACCTTTAGTTTTAAAGAAGGGCCTGATTTACCTGCTAATCCCACGGACCCCTTTGTTCCTGGTCCGATTCCTTCTTACGCGCAGGAATACAACACGGTTGATAATATCGTTACCAACACCTATTCACCCGAAGCGCTTACCAAAGTCGCAGCGACTAAGGCATGGTTCATTAATCCGGCAGAATCGATCACTTATCGTTTGTTCCGCAAGAATTTGGTCACAGAAGTGGTAGAAGTTTTGGATACGCAAACCCGAACCAGCGCGGATCCAGACTGGAACTATACCTGGATTCATGGCGAGCCTGCTGGTAAACCCATCTATTTGCCCCGCTTTAATCAACAAGGCGAAGCTTATGAGTATTGGGTTGAAGAAGGCCACATGACTGGAACCCCAGAAGCCTTTGTGCCTGGTATTCCCCACTATGTGGTGCACGCTGAAGACAGATGTCTTACCGTTCCGGACGGGGCAGGCACGAAAGTGCAGTGTGACTTCAGGAACTCTGAATCCTTCGATTTAACGGTTGAAAAGCATTGGATTGGCGAAAATCCCACAACCACGCCGGTGCAAATGCGCGTGTTTAAGCGCTATGTGTATCAGACGGATCCCTGGGATTCAGGTATGTTCATCATTCTGGATGGTAACGTGGATGCTGGTTGTAATGCCAGTAATGCCATCGCCTGCGAAACCGCGCCATGGAAAGCCACCTTCTTTAATTTGCCATGGTACACCATCAACAATACCTTGGTGGAATACACTATTCAGGAATACCATTCGTCTGATCCAACAGCGGTGCCTCCTGTATATGACCTGCGTGGCGCGCCAAATGGCTATAAACTTGGCAGTGAAGCCTGTGAAACGCCAAACCAGTATACAAGGGAATGTAATGTTTATAACATCTCGCTAGGCAAGGTTACCGCGACCAAGACCTGGGTCAATGGTCCCACCACCCATCCGACGGTATGGTTCAAACTGTACCGCAATATAGCGGGTGGACAGGTAGTAGAAGTGCCGATCGCGGAAGCGCCGGTCAAGGAACTGCTCAATGGCGTGTTGAGTGTTGACTGGGAAAACTTGCCTGTAGCTGATGATTTGGGTAATACCTACATCTATACTGTGAAGGAAGTTGACGCGAGTGGCGCGGACTGGACACCAGAAAACTATACAAAACTTGAAAGTGGCTTGGGTGTCACCAACACCTATGAAATTCCAACCGGCCCCTTTAGCGCGACCAAAAACTGGGTGGGTGACGCGACAATTGAACGCCCAACCCTGACCTTCACTTTGTGGCGCAAGATAGGTGCCGGGGCGGGTGAAGCGGTGCCTGGCGCGGCAGTCAAAGACATTACCGGCACGGTAACGACCGCGGAATGGACCGGACTGGAATTGACGGACAGTGATGGTAATGCCTATACCTTCTATGTGGAGGAAGCGTTCAAGGCGGACGACCCGAGAAACGACAACTGGACGCTTGGCGCATTTGATGTGGCTACAAACAGCTTTACCAACGAGTTGAAGACACCGACTGCTCAGCTGACGATTAAGAAGAACCTGATAGATAAAGGCGCTGGCATAACCGCCAATCCGATTAAATTTGGCTTTGAAGTTGTGGGCCCCTACGGCTACACTCATAGCTTTGAGTTGGCTGCTGGAGAACAGATAGTATTAACCAGTCTGTACTATGGCGAATACACAGTAACTGAAACCAATACCCAGGGCTATACTGCGACTTATAACCCTGGTCAGACAGCGATTCTTAGATCCGCGGCTGGTAGTGCCACGATAACGGTGACCAACACCGGCAATGCCAACACGGTGATAGAAAAGACCGTCACCAAGGTTTGGGTGAATGGTCCCAAGCCGAATGTGGTTATTGAACTGTGGCGCAAGGGCTTCAGCACCAATAATCCATTGCCAGCCACACCAGATATTGATGAAAAAGTGGGTGAATTCACTGCGACAGCGGTGTTGCTGACCAAGAAATTCACCAATCTGGCGAAACATGACCCGACTGGTCATGAGTATGAATATTACGTCAAGGAACCGGTTGTACCGGCGAATTACAGCGCGGCATTTGATCAAGCGACCTTGACGGTTACCAATACTTACACGATTCCGACCAATGGCACAGCCACCGCGAATAAGGTCTGGGAGAATGGCCCCACACCCCGCCCGATGGTATGGTTCAAACTGTACCGCAATATTGAAGGTGGCGCGGTTGAAGAGGTGCCGGGAGCGGAGATCAAAGAACTGCCCAATGGCACGACTGAAGTGACCTGGACTGGTTT